>NZ_JBIURL010000001.1:0-917133 GCF_044740805.1 Streptomyces sp. NPDC088261 | reverse complement strand
CTCCGGGCGCTTCCCTTCGGTATTTCGTGTTCCCGACTCTATCAGATGCTTTCGTATCCGATTTCCCCGGCCGGCGGGGCTCGCCTTCCAGGTTTCCGCTTTCGCGTTTCCCTTTCCAGCGATTCCGACTCTACCAGAACCTTTCGGGCCTGATTCCCAGTCAGAGGGGGGTTGTCGTCCTGGCCCTTCGGCCGTTCCGACGTCCCGAACACTAGCGGATTCCCCAGGCGACTCATAATCGAGAGATCGGGAGTTCGAAATGTATTTCGGCATGCGAAAACACATCCCGGCTGGGAGATCGTGCTGAGTTTGGGTGCCGCATCTGCGGCGGGAGTGGCTGCCGCCGGGCCGTACCGGCCCCGTGACAACTCGAAGAACCCTACGGATCCGGCAGGGGGCTGTCAAGCCCCCCGTTCAGTCCAGATCCGTCAGCCGTCCGCCCGCGTCCGGCTGGGCGTGTTCCACCCTGCGCAGCAGGCGGATCAGCATCTCGCCCAGCACCCCGCGCTCGTCGCCCGAGAGGTCCTGGAGCAACTCCTCCTCGAAGTCCGAGGCCATGCGCATGGCCGCGAGCCACTTCGTACGGCCCACGTCGGTCAGCTCCACGATCACCCGTACGCGGTTGTTCTCGTCGCGGTCGCGGGTGACCAGGCCGTCGCCCGCCATGCGGTCGATGCGGTGGGTCATGGCGGCCGGGGTGAGGCCGAGGCGCTTGGCGAGTTCGCCGGGGCCCAGGCGGTAGGGGGCTCCGGAGACCACGAGGGTCTTGAGGACCTCCCACTCGGCGTTGCTGATGCCGAGGTCGGCGACCTGCCGGCCGTACGCGACGTTCATGCGGCGGTTCAGGCGGCCCAGCGCCGAGACGATCTTCTCGACCTGCGGGTCGAGGTCGCGGAATTCGCGCTGGTAGGCGGCGATCTGCTCGTCGAGGCTCGGCTCCTGGAGGCCCTGTCGGGCGGGCTTGGCCGGGGTGTCGGACATCGGGGAAGTATCGCACGGGTGCGCGTTGGCTTCTAAGTCCTTCGATGTGTATTGTTGAGGTCTTAACTTTAGCTTCTAAGTCTTCGGACGTCAGTTCTTAGGTGGGTGAGTGTGACCAGGGAGTGGGGCGCGGCCATGCGCAGGATCCAGGCGGGCAACGCGCTGAGCGCGTTCGGGCTGGGGTTCACGGTTCCGTACCTCTATGTGTACGTGGCTCAGGTGCGGGACCTGGGGGCCGGTACCGCCGGTGTGGTGCTGGCCGTCTTCGCCATGGCCGCGCTGGTCGTCCTCCCCTTCACCGGCCGGATCATCGACCGGCGCGGTCCGCTGCCCGTGCTGGTGAGCGGGGCGGTGCTGGCCTCGGCGGGGGCGCTCGCCATGGGGTTCTCGGGGAGCGTGCCGGCGGCGGTGATGTCGGCGGCGCTGCTCGGTGCCGGCACGGCCGTGATGCAGCCGGCGCTGGCCACGATGATCGTGTGGTGTTCGACGGCGGCGACCCGGACGCGGGCCTTCGCGACCCAGTTCTTCCTCGCGAACCTCGGGCTCGGGGTCGGCGGGCTGGTCGGCGGTCAGATCGTCGACCAGGACCGGCCGGGCAGCTTCACGCTGCTCTTCGCCGTCGAGGCCGTGATGTTCCTCGTCCTGGCGGGCATGGCCGCCTCGGTACGGCTGCCCCGTCCGGCCGCCCTCGCCGTGAGCGCGCTGTCCAAGGAGGACAAGGGTTCCGCCGGGGGCGGGCTGCGGGCGCTGCTGCGTCACCGGGCGATGGTGCGGCTTCTCGGGCTGGGCTTCGTGGTGTTCTTCGCCTGTTACGGGCAGTTCGAGTCGGGGCTCGCCGCGTACGGCACCGAGGCCGCGGGGATCGACCCGTCGACGCTCGGGGTCGCGCTGGCCGCCAACACGGCGGTGATCGTGATCGCGCAGTTCGTGGTGTTGCGGCTGGTCGAGCGGCGGAGTCGTACCCGGGTGATCGCGGCGGTCGGGCTGATCTGGACCGTGGCCTGGATCGTCGCGGGGTACGCGGGGCTCGGGCACGGGAGTACGACGATGGCGACGGCCGCGTTCATCTCCACGTACGCGCTCTTCGGGCTCGGTGAGGCGATGCTCGCGCCGACCGTCGCGCCGCTGGTGGCCGATCTGGCGCCGACATCGATGGTCGGGCAGTACAACTCGGCCTTCGCGCTGGTCAAGCAACTGGCGCTGGCGGTCGGTCCGGCGGTGGGCGGTCCGATGGGGGCGTCGCTGCACGGGCCGTACATCGTGACGTTCGTACTGTTCTCGCTGGGGATCACCGTGCTGGCGCTGCGGCTCGGCCGGCGGCTCACACCCGCGCAGGACCGGCCTTCGGTCGTGTCGGTCTCGCGGGTGGTCGCGCGGCGGCTGCCGGAGGGCGCGGAGACGGCCGAGCCCGCGGCGAGGGAACCCGTACCGGAGCGGGTGGGGTGACAGCCGGGAACGGCGGCCCGTCAGCGCGGTAGGGCGAACTCGCACCAGACGGCCTTGCCGCCGCCCAGGGTGCGGCGTGATCCCCAGGACGAGGCGATCGTCGCGACGATGGAGATGCCGCGGCCCGCCTCGTCCGCCGGTTCGGCGCGGCGGCGGCGTGGCAGGTGGTCGTCGCCGTCCGTCACCTCGATGATCAGCCGGCGGTCGGTGCGGCGGAGTCTGAGGCGCATGGGCGGGGTGCCGTGCTGGAGGGAGTTGGCCACCAGTTCACTGGTGGCGAGCACGCCCAGGTCGCGCAGTTCGACCGGGAACCGCCAGGAGGAGAGCACTCCGGAGGCGAAGGCGCGGGCGCGCGGGGCGGCCTCGACGCCGCCCAGGAGGTCGAGCGCCGCGTTGTGGAACAGCTCGGCGTCCGGGCCCGTACGCGCCGGGTACTGGAGGACGAGGACGGCCACGTCGTCATCGTGGTCGGCCGTGACGCCGAGGGAGCGGATCAGCCGGTCGCAGACGACCTGGGGTGAGCCCTTGGCGCCCGCGAGGGCGCGCTCCAGGGATTCGATGCCCTCGTCGATGTCCTCGCCCCGGCGTTCGACGAGGCCGTCGGTGTAGAGGACGGCGGTGGAGCCGGGCGGGAGCGCGATGCTGCCGGAGGTGTGCTGCCAGCCGCCGGTGCCGAGCGGGGGGCCCGTGGGGTCCGCCGCCCGTTCGACCGCGCCGTCCTCGTCGCGTACGAGGATCGGCAGGTGGCCGGCGGAGGCGTAGACGAGGCGGCCCTCGTCCGGGTCGTGGACGGCGTAGACGCAGGTGGCGATCTGGCTGGCGTCGATCTCCGCGGCGAGTCCGTCGAGGAGTTGCAGCACCTCGTGCGGGGGCAGGTCGAGGCGCGCGTAGGCGCGTACGGCGGTGCGGAGTTGGCCCATGACGGCGGCGGCGCGGACGCCCCGGCCCATGACGTCGCCGATGACCAGGGCCGTACGGCCGGCGCCGAGGGTGATGACGTCGTACCAGTCGCCGCCGACCGCGGCGTCCTTGCCGCCCGGCTGGTACGTGGCGGCGACGCGCAGGTCGTCGGGCTGCTCCAACTCCTGGGGCAGGAGGGAGCGCTGGAGGGTGACGGCGGTCTGCCGGTGTCTGCGCTCGCTGGTGCGGAGCCGTTCGGCGGCCTCGGCGTGGTCGGTGACGTCGGCGGCGAAGATGAGGACGCCGCCGGAGCCGGCGCAGCGTACGGGGGTGCAGGTGACCGTGTAGGAGCCTTCGCCGGTCTCGGGCCTGTCGGGCTTGTCGGGTCCGTCGTGGCGGTCGGGGCCGTCCTGGCGGTCCTGGCGGTCGGGGCCGTCCTGGTGGCGGTCGGACCGGCCGCGTACGTGGACCTTGCGGGACCTGACCGTACGGGGCTTGCCGCTGCGCAGCACCTGGTCGAGGAGCGGCAGGAGGCCCAGCTCGGCGAGTTCGGGGCAGCTGTCCGCCGCGGGCATGCCGGCGGTACGGGGGCCAAAGGCGGCCGCGTAGGCGTCGTTGACGTACGCGAGGCGGTGCTCGGGGCCGTACACCAGGGCCACCAGGGCGGGTAGTTCGCCCAGGATCTCCCGTACGGAGAGGTCCTCCAAGGAGGGGACGCCGTCCGGCGCGGGGTCGGGCTGCCGCTCGTACTCACCACGGGCCGCGGGCACGGAGCCGCGGTCGGTCCGCGCGGCGGCGCGGCGCTGCGTACCGGGGAGCCGGGCGCTCCAACGCGTGAAATTCACGTCTGTTCAGGCCTCATGGGGTCGTGTTGCTGTTCGTCTTGGCCGAGCGGAGCCGAGCCGAGCCGAGCGTGCCGGATCAGTCGGTGCACCGGTTCACTCTGTGCGGAGGTGAGCCCACCTATGGTCACACGCGGGTCACGGCTCCAGTGTCGCCGACCGGACGGGCGGCGGGCACCGGCGGAGTGCCGGGCGCCGGGATCACCGGTGATGCAGCCGGTGGCGCGACCCGTCCGCCGGCGCCGGCGTACACCGTCCTAGGACGGGTCGCCCGGCGTGTCCTTGCGCGTGTCCCCGGTGTTCCAGCCCTCCGCCGTGTTGGTCTTCCAGCCCCCCGCGGCGTCGGTCCTGCGGCCTCCCGCGGCGAGTTCGAATTCGGCGCGCGGGTGTTCCAGTGAGCCGAGGGAGACGATCTCCCGCTTGAAGAGCCCCGAGAGGGTCCATTCCGCGAGGACCCGGGCCTTGCGGTTGAAGGTGGGGACGCGGCTGAGGTGGTACACGCGGTGCATCAGCCAGGCCGGATAGCCCTTGAGCTTGCGGCCGTAGACGTGCGCCACGCCCTTGTGGAGGCCGAGGGACGCCACGGAGCCCGCGTACTTGTGACGGTAGTCCTGGAGGGGTTCGCCGCGCAGGGAGGCGAGGAGGTTCCCGGCAAGGATCTTGGCCTGGCGGACGGCGTGCTGGGCGTTGGGCGCGCAGTCCGTGCCCGGTTCGGCGGCGGTCAGGTCGGGTACGGCGGCGGCGTCGCCGGCGGCCCACGCGTGCTCGGCGCCCTCGACGCCGAGCTGGGGGGTGCAGGTGAGGCGGCCGCGTTTGTCGAGGGGGAGGTCGGTGGCGGCGAGGACGGGGTGCGGTTTGACGCCGGCCGTCCAGACGAGGGTGCGGGTGGGGAAGCGGGTGCCGTCGCTGAGGACGGCGACGCGGTCCTCGCAGGAGTCGAGGCGGGTGTCGAGCCGTACGTCGATGTTGCGGGCGCGCAGCTCGCGGACGGCGTAGCGGCCCATCTCCTCACCGACCTCGGGGAGGATCCGGCCGGTCGCCTCGACGAGGATCCATTTCAGGTCCCCGGCCTTGAGGTTGTGGTAGTACCGCGTGGCGTAGCGGGCCATGTCCTCCAGTTCGGCGAGGGCCTCGACGCCCGCGTAGCCGCCGCCGACGAAGACGAAGGTGAGGGCGGCGTCGCGGAGGGCGGGGTCGCGGGTGGAGGAGGCGATGTCCATCTGCTCGATGACGTGGTTGCGCAGGCCGATGGCCTCCTCGACGGTCTTGAAGCCGATGCCGTGTTCGGCGAGGCCGGGGACGGGGAGGGTGCGCGAGACGGAGCCGGGGGCGAGGACGAGTTCGTCGTAGGTGACGTCGACGGTGCCGTCGCCCTCCTCCTCGGCGCCGAGGGTCCTGAGGGTGGCGGTGCGCCGGGCGTGGTCGATGGAGACGGCCTCGCCGAGGACGATCCTGCATCCGGACAGCACGCGCCGGAGCGGGACGACGACGTGGCGGGGGGAGATGTTCCCGGCCGCGGCTTCCGGGAGGAACGGCTGATACGTCATATAGGGCTCGGGGGTGACGACGGTGACCTCGGCCTCGCCGCTTCTGAGCTTCCGCTGGAGGCGCAGCGCGGTGTACATGCCGACGTAGCCGCCACCGACGACGAGAATGCGCGCGGGAGGCGCGGCGGGCGGGGGTGCGGGGGTCGTCCCCCGGGAGATCTCAGCCATCACTCCCCCATGACGCAACGCCCTCAGGGCTTTGTCCACAGCCCCGACAAATTGTGTGACCGGAGCCGGTCGGCGGAGCGGGGTGCGCAAATGCGCCGGTAATGCCGGAGGAAGCCAGGTCAGAGCGGGTGGAGGGGGGTGAGGGAGATGGTTGAATCACTCATCTTCCGGTCCTTGCTCCGATCGGGGCATGCTCCGTGCGGAACTACCCCCTTCTGAATTGACCCGGGCTCAACTATGTTCGTACCTCGTCGGGGTGTACGGCCTGTGACGGGACAGGCTCACATCGTCGACTGTCAAGCGGGGAGTCTCCGGGGGGAGACATCATTACCGGGGGAACGCTTATGCACATTCAGGATTCGCATTGGCAGGCTGCCGTCGTCTCGGACGGGGAAGGCCGGTTGGGCGCGGGCGGGCGATCGGCTCCGCTCCGCGTGGACGCACAGCGCAATCTGGAGCATGTACTGCGAGCGGCTCGCGAAGTGTTCGGCGAGTTGGGGTACGGGGCGCCGATGGAGGACGTGGCGCGCCGGGCCCGGGTGGGTGTCGGTACGGTCTACCGGCGGTTCCCGAGCAAGGACGTGCTGGTGCGGCGGATAGCCGAGGAGGAGACCTCCCGGCTGACCGACCAGGCGCGTACGGCGCTGGGGCAGGAGGAGGAGCCCTGGTCGGCCCTCTCCTGTTTCCTCCGTACGTCGGTGGCGTCGGGCGCCGGGCGGCTGCTGCCTCCCCAGGTGTTACGGGTGGGCGTGGACGGTGACGACCCGGCGGGGGCGCGCGGTCAGGCGCCCGAGGGCCGGGTGCCCCAGCAACGGCAGGCGGGCCAGCCCGACCTACGGGTGGTCGAACCGCGCCTGTCGGTGGACGACCTGGACGATCCGGGGGCGGTGGAGCTGCTGGAGGTCGTGGGCCAGCTGGTGGAGCGGGCGCGCGAGGCGGGCGAGCTGCGGGTCGATGTGACGGTGGCGGACGTCCTCCTGGTGATCGCGACGGCGGCCCCGTCCCTGCCGGACGCGGCACAACAGGCGGCGGCTTCGGCGCGGCTGCTGGACATCTTGCTGGAGGGGCTGCGGTCGCGCCCGGTGTGAGGTGGGCGTGGGCGGCGGGGGCTCGTGGGGGTGCGCGGGGAGCGGACAGCGGGGCGGGGTGTGCGCGGGGCTCGTGGGGGTGCGCGGGGGCTCGTGGGTGGGTCGGTGCGTTGGGCGGGCGGCGCGGGGGGTGGGGTTTCGGCGCTCGGCCTTTGGCGTTCGGGGTTCGGTGGCCGACGCGGGGTGCGGCTGGCGGCCGACGGCAGGCGTTTCGGCTTTCGGCGTTCGGTGGCCGAGGTGTGGCCTGCGGCCGAGGCGGGGTGCGCTCGGCGGCCGAGGCCGGGGCTCTACGGGGACCTTGCGGGGCCTACGGGTCTTCGCACGGGAACCCTTTTCCGACCTGTGCCGGGCGGCCTCACCGGTCCGGAGCGGGTGCCTTCGGCGGTCGGCGCCGGGTGGCCTTCGTCGCCTGACTTCGGCTCGAACTGGCGTACTTCCAGGGCCTGTTGAGGCTTCCCCGAACGGGTGAAGTGTGGGGCTCCGGCCCGGGAAACGACCCCGGACGAGTGGTTGCGGAGCTGGAGACGGCTTGGGCGCGGCGCGCTGTGGCACGCTGACCGGGTGTTTGGGTCGGACAGTGCGTGCGGGGGCTTCCGCGATGAGCGGTGATGGACGGGACGAGCCACGTGGTGGCGACGCCGAGGGGGGCACGGAGTCTGACGGCCCGACGTCCCGGCAGGTACCGAACCAGGCCGGCCCCAGAGAGCCGTCCGCGCCGGGAGGCGCGGGTGGTCCTGGGGTTCCTGGTGTTCCGGGGGTCGCCCCGAGTGGCCCCGACGTTCCGGCAGTGCCTGGCCGGCCCGACGGTTCCGGTGAACTTGGTAGCCCGGGCCGACCTGACAGTCGCGGAAAGCCGTCCACGCCGGGAGGCGTTCCGAGGACGCCTGGCCGACCCGATGGTTCCAGTGGACCTGGAAGCCCGGGCCGATCCGGCAATCACGGAGAGCCATCCGCACCGGGAGGCGTTCCGGAGACGCCTGGCCGACCCAACGGTTCCGATGAACCTGGAAGCCCGGGCCGACCCGGCAGGCGCGGAGAGCCATCGACCCCAGGAGACGTTCGGGGGATGCCTGGCCAGCCTGATAGTTCCGGTCCACCTGAAAGCCCGGGTCGACCCGGCAGGCGTGGAGAGCCGTCCACGCCGGGAGGCGCTGTTGGGCCCGGCGGCCTGGGCGGTCCGGAAGCCTCCGGTCGGCACCGAGGTCCCGGTGGGGCCGACCGTCCCGGCGGGCCGGGAGGCCTTGGTGGGCCCGATGGTTCCGGTGGGCTTGGAAGCTCTGGTGGACCGGGTGAGCCGGGTGCCTCTGGTGAGCCCGGTGGCGTTGGTCGTCCCGGTGGCCCTGTTCGGGCTGGTGGACCGGGAGGCCCTGTTCGGCCGGGTGGACCGGGGGCCTCTGATGGGCCCGGGGACGCGGGTGGACCCGGTGGCCCCGAGGGACCGGTAAGTCCGGGTCGGCACAGGGGTCCTGGCGAGCCTGGTCGTCCCAGTGGGCCAGGAGGCCTTGGTGGTCTGGACACCCCCCTTCGACACGAGGGTCCTGGCCGGCCCAGCCGTCCCAACGGGCCGGGGGAACCCGGCCGACCAGGTGAGCCTGAGGCCTCTGCTGGCCCTGGGGGCCCGGAAAGTCCTGGCCTGCCGGGTGGTCCCGGCGAGCCTGACCGTCCCAGTCGCTCAGGAGACCTTGGTCGCCCGGGTGGTCCGGAAGGCCCCCCTCGACACGAGGGTCCTGACAGGCCCAACCCTCCCAGCGGACCGGGAGGCCCCGGTCGACCAGGCGAACTACGGGCCCCTCGTGGTCCCGGAGGCGCAGGCGGGCCCGGTGGGCCGGACATCCACGGAGGGCACGGGGGCGCCGGTGGGCCTGGTGGGCCGGACACCTCTCGAGGGCCTGGCGGCGCTGGCAGGTCTGGTGGGCCAGGAGGCCCGGAAAGCGCCGGTCGGCACGAGGGTTCCGGCGGGCACAGCCGTCCCAGCGGGCCGGGGAACCCTGGCCGGCCAGGTGAACCGGGGACCATTGGTGGTCCCGGCAGGCCAGGAGCTACGGGCGGCCCTGGGCTGCCGGAGGGACCGAAGAGCCCCCCTCGGCACGAGGGGCCTGGTGGGCGCCGTCGTCCCAGCGGGCCGGAACACCCTGGTCGACAGGGTGAGTCAGGGGCCTCTGGTGGGCCCGGTGGCCCACGGGGACCGGGAAGTCCTGGTCTGACGGGTGGGCCTGGTGGGCCTGGGCGGTCGCCAGGGGGCCTTGGGCGTTCTGGTGGTGTGGAAGGGCCTCCTCGGGGCGAGGGGTCTGGTGGGCGTGGTCGTTTCAGTGGGTCGGGGCGACTTGGTGGTGCTGGATGGCTGGGGGGGCCTCGTGGGGCTGGTGGTCCCGGCAATTCTGGTGGCTCGTACGGGCCTGGTGGTCTTGGTGCTTCGGACAGCGCGGGCTTGTCGGGTGGTCCGGGTGTGTCGGGTGGTCCGGGTGCGCCGGGTGCGCCGGGTGGTCCCGGGGTGCCGGAGGTGCCCGGGGTGCGCGGGGTGCCGGGGGTGCCCGGGGTGCCCGGGGTGCCGGAGCAGGGTGGGGGTGGTGACGCGGGTTTGGCGGGGCGCGGCGGGCGCCGCGGCGCGGGTGTGCCGGGGCAGGGTGGGGGGCGTGGGTTCTTCGGGGGTGGGGGGGTGTCCGGGGGCCGTAGTGGGGGGCGTTCGGCTGGGGGGGATGGGGACGGTTGCGTGCCGGCGCAGCGGGAGCGGGGGAGCGAGGACGATCCCTGGTTCGGTGAGGACGTCGACGTACCGACGCTGGAATTGCCCGCCGCCGCGCTGTCCCGGTCGGACGCCAACCTGGTCCAGCGGATGCGGGACGGCGACGACAGCGCGTACGAGGAGCTGTTCCGCCGGCACTCGGACGCGGTGCGGCGCTACGCCCGTACCTGCTGCCGTGACGCGCACACCGCCGACGACCTGACGGCCGAGGTGTTCGCCCGTACGCTCCAGGCCGTACGCGGCGGGGCCGGGCCCGAGCAGGCGGTCCGCGCCTACCTGCTGACGACCGTACGGCGCGTCGCCGCGTCCTGGACGAAGTCCGCGAAGCGCGAGCAACTGGTCGACGACTTCGCGCTGTTCGCCGCGCAGGCCGCGCGCATCGCGGAGGTCTCCGACGTCGACACGCTCGATCTGGGCGCGGACGTACGGGCCATGCACGACGCCGAGCAGTCCCTCGCCATGCAGGCGTTCCGCAGCCTTCCCGAGCGCTGGCAGGCGGTGCTCTGGCACACCACGGTCGAGGACGAGTCGCCCAGCGAGGTCGCGCCGCTCTTCGGGCTGACCGCCAACGCCACGGCCGTGCTGGCCGGGCGGGCACGCGAGGGTCTCAAACAGGCGTACCTCCAGGCCCATGTGAGCACCGCGCTCACCTCGGGCGGCGACTGCGCCCGTTACGCCGACCGGCTCGGCGCGTACGCGCGCGGCGGGCTGCGGATGCGGGCCGAGCGGGGGCTGCGCAAGCACTTGGAGTCGTGCGGGAAGTGCCGGGTCGCGGCGGGGGAGTTGGCGTACGTCAACTCCGGGATCCCGGCGCTCGTCCCGATCGCGGTCATCGGCTGGTTCGCGGCGGGCTACTCGCTCAAGGCGGCGGCGATCATCGCGGGCGGCGGGGCCGCGGGGGCGGCGGGCGCCGCGGGGGCCGCTGCGGCGGCGGGTGGCGCGGCCGGGGGTGCTGCGGGTGGTGCCTCCGGTGGGGCGGCCGCCGGTTCCGCCTCCGGGGCCGCCGGAGGGGCTGCGGCTTCCGAGGGGCTCGGGGCGCCGGTGAAGGCCGGTATCGCGGGGCTGGTCGTCGTCGCGACGGCCGGTCTGGTGTGGGCGCTGGCGGGCAGCCCGGAGCACGCGGCCCGGCCGGACGCGAAGCCGCCGGCGGCGCAGCCGGTGCTTCCCGGTGGTCCGGTGCCGTCCTCGTCCCCGGCGAAGCCGGACGCGCCCGCGCCGCGGGTGTCTAGGCCCTCGCCTCCGGCCCCTCCTTCGCGTACGCCCGCGCCCGAGCGGCGGGCCGCGCCGGGGCGGGCGGCGTCGTCCGCGCCTGCGGGGGTGACTCGGCGGCCTTCGGTGCGGCCTGCTCCTGGGCCTACGCCCAAGCCGGCGAAGCCCGTTCCGGTGCCTGCGCCTCCGCCTGCCGTGTACCAGGTGAACCAGCTGGAGTACGGCGTCCTCGGGGACGGCACCGCGCCCGAGGTGCGGCTCGGCGGGAGCGGCTGGCTGTGGCAGCGGTCGGGCGTCTCGATCGGCGGCACCCGCTACGCATACGGCGTGACGATGCACGCCGGATCCTCCGTGACGATCGACCTCAACCGGAGCTGTTCCTCGTACGAGGCGATGGTGGGGGTGGACGACATGACCCTCGGGCTCGGTTCCGTCCGCTTCTCCGTGTACGGGGACGGGGGGCGGTTGTGGCGGTCGCCGGTGCTGAAGGGGGGTGGGGCGGCGGTGCGGGTGTTCGTGGGGATCGGGGGGCAGCGGACGATTCGGCTGGTGGTGGATCCTGAGGGGGCGGTGGGTGGGGTGGCGTTGGGGGATTGGGCGCGGTCTCGTATCGCGTGTCGTTGAACGGCCTGGCGGCCGGGCTTTGTCCTCGCGCCGGACGGGCGTGTGCGCGGCGGTGGTGGGCGCGGCTTTCTGTTTGTCCTCGCGCCGGACAGGCGTCTGCGGCCCGGTAGGCGGCGCGACTTACTGATGTCCTCAAGCGCCGGACGGGCTTGATTTTGCCCGCGCGTCCGGTGCCGGGTGCGGCTTACTGCGTCCTCAAGCGCCGGACGGGCTGGTTTGTGGCGTCTGCGCGGTGCGCGGGCGCGGCTCACTGATTGTCCTCAAGCGCCGGACGGGCTCCGTTTGGCCTCTGCTCGGTGGCCGGGTGCGGCTTACTGATGTCCTCAATCGCCGGACGGGCTTGGTGGTGCCCGCTGCGGGCCGGTGCCCCGGGCGCGGCTTGTCGCCGGGGGCCGGTCAGGGGTCGTGTCCTGCACTGCATGTTTTACGTCGCGTGCGGGCCCTTGTTTTGCGTAACGGTAGCCATGCGACACAAAACACGCTTTACGTTCCGGACACGACCCCTGCCCGTCCCCCTTCCAGGCCCGCGCACAAGACAACCCGCTCCCGTCGGGCGTGGGCGGAACCGGTGACCCGCACCGGGGGCAACCCGGGCCCTCCCGGAGGCACCTCCCGCCCATCCCGACGCACCCCCAGCCGGTGCGCTGGTGCGGGTCAGGGATGTCCTCAATCGCCTTACGGGCTTGGAGAGGCGGGGACCCTGCGGCGGGGGGGGGCGTTCACCTTTCCCGGCGGCGTGAGGGGGGTGGGGTCGGAGGAGGTGCGTGTGTCCGGACGTAAAGCGTGTTTTGTGGCGCATGACTACCGTTAACGAAACGAGTTCGTGCACGCGCCGTAAAACATGCAGTCCGGACATACGTGCCTCCGCAGGCCCCGCCCCCCGGCACCACGGCACACCCAAGCCCGTCCGGCGATTGAGGACATCTGTAAGGCGCGCCCACCACCGGGCCGCAGACGCCCGTCCGGCGCGAGGACAAGCAAGGAGCTCAGCCAAAAACCGGGCCGCGCGTCAAGCGTCACGCTCGCAGCGTCGGCCGCGCCACCACCCCCACCGCTCGGCGTCGCGGCGCCGCCGTGCCCGTCCAGCACGTGCCCCGGCGCGACAGCAGGCGGCGTAGCCAGAGCTCCGTGGAGACCAGGTCCGCCAGGCCGTCCAGGGGGACCGGCTCGCCCTCCGCCGCCGCGCGCAGCGCCTTGCGGACGACGCGGGCCTCGATCAGGCCCGCGTCCGCCAGGAGCGGCGCGTCGAAGAGGGCCAGCAGGTCGCCGATGGCCAGGCGCAGGCCCGCCCGGGTGGCCGCCGCCGTGCCGGCCCGGGACGTCGCGCCCCAGCCGGGCGGCAGGTCGTGGATGCCGGCGCCCGCGAGGACCGTGCGCAGGACGTCCGCGCGGGCGCCCGGCTGGACGCGCAGCGCCTCCGGCAGCAGGCGGCAGGCCCGGACGACCTGGTTGTCGAGGAAGGGGGCGTGGAGGCGCTGGCTGCGGATCTCGGCGGCCTGTTCCAGCACGCGGTGGTCCGCGGCGTACCGGGCGAGCGCCGCCCGCGCACGGGCCTCGCCGGGGCGCGGTACGGACGTGGGGCGGGCCGCCGCGGTCGACAGGCGAACCGATACTTCGGCGAGTGCCTCGCCCGTGAGCCAGCGGGCGGCCGGACCGGGCCGGGACCAGGTGAGCGCCGCGAGCGACGCGCCCAGCGGGCCGTCCGCGGCGGGGGCGAGCGGCGAGCGGTTGGCCTCGGGCAGGCGGGCCGCGGCGGCTTCGAGGCCGGTGCGGTACGGCGTACGGGCCAGGCGGCGGGCCGCCCGGTAGACGGTGAGCGGGACGAACAGCGAGGCGGGCGAGGCGCCTTCGGCCTTCGCGACGGCCGCGACGGGCGACAGGAGGTGGCGTCTGCGCCGGTCGAGGAGCAGGTCGGCGAGGCGGGCGGGGTGCGCGTCCAGGACCTCGCGCGCGCCGGCCCCGGTGAAGTGGTCGGCGCTGCCCGCCGCGAGTCTGCGCCGGTTGCGTTCGGCCAGGACGAGGGAGGGGCCCGGCTCGTCGGTGAGCGGGCCCTCCAACTCCGCGTACGGCAGGGCCTCTTCGCCCGCCGCGACGACGACGTGGTGCAGCCGGGGGTTCGCGGCGATGGACCGGGCCCGCTCCAGCTCCGCCTCGTCGCGCCCGCCGGTGGCCAGGTCGTTGAAGGTGACGGCGAGCAGCCGCTCCCCCGCGCCGGTGCCGTGCCCGAGGATCGTGCCGGGCGCGCCGGGCAGCCCGGCGGCGAGCAGCGCGAGGGTCCCGGACGCGCTGCCGCCCGACAGGTCGGCGCCGATGCCGGGGACCGGCGCCCCGCGGGCGGCGCGCCGTTCGGCGGGCCCCATGCCGGGGACGGGCCCGGGGTCCGGCGGCAGGGTCTCGGGGGCGTGGCGCGGGGCCGTGAGCCGCGCCCGTACGGCTTCCACGAGCGCGTCCCGGACGCCTTCGACGGCCCGGTCGGGGTCGAGTTGGGGCGCGGCGACGGCGAGCGACGCGACCTGTTCGTACCCGGTGATCTCGCGGGACCCCTCGCGCAGGATCAGGGCGTGCCCGGGCGGGATGCGTTTGACCCCGTCGTACGGCGTGGCGTCGCGCAGCGCCTCCGGGCTCTCCGGGCAGGCGAGGAGCGCCGCCAGGTAGCCGATGTCGAGCTGTGCCTCGATGAGGTCGGCGAGGGGCAGGGCGGCGGTGGCGTACGCGGTGCCGGCCGCCCAGGGCGTGTAGAAGACGGGCCGGGCGCCGGCCAGGTCGCCGACGACGGTGATGCGGCGGCCGATCTGCGCGACGGCGGTGTAACTCCCGGGCCAGGCCGTGAGATGGCGCAGCGCCCCGCCGCGCGCGGCGAAGAGGCCGACGCGGAGTTGTTCGTCGGTGGCGCCGCAACAGCCCAGGATCGCGAGGCGGTTGACGGCGTCGATGCTGACGACCCGTACTTCGTCGGGGCGCCAGTCGCCGACCGCCCAGAGCGGATCGGGGTCGCCCCACAGGAGTTGGGAGCCGACCGGGTGGACCGTACCGCCCCCCGTACCGCCTCCCGTACCGCCCCCCAAGACGTCGCCGTCGGCGAACCCGACGGCTCCCGCCGTGCCGTTGCCGCCCGCGTGCCCGCCGACCGCGCCGGCCACGGACCCGCCGACGCTCCCCGCCGTGCCCGCCGTTCCGAACCGCGCGGCGATACTGCTCCACCCCACCAACCAGCGCATCGCCGCCTCCACAGCCTGTGGACAAGTCACATCGAGGGCCGTCCCGGCAGCTCGGTCCGAAGCGTGGACCTTAGCCCGATCCGAAGCCCGATCCGAGCCGTTCGGGGACATGCTGCCACGACAACAGCACACAGGAGGGGCCGCGGGTAGCCCCCGGGGGGCGGACGCGCGACAGGCGCGAACATGCGAATGCGCCATTGGCATGGGCCGGATGGCCAGGAAACAGCCCTCGGCAGACAGGCAGCATTCAGCCAATCTCCGGGCTCGACACGGCTCCGAAACGCCGTCATACGTTCAGTCCGGGAGGCGTTTTCCGCCTCCCGGACTGATCCACCGCCCGCGGGGATTGGGGCGGCGGTGTCCCCCAGCCCACTGGTTCCAGTACGCAGTGGGCCGACCCACGCAGGACTCATGGAAGCGCTCCCGCTCCTCCGGGGCCAAGAGCGCACGGCCGGGCGCACGGCCACACACCCGGAGCACGAACATCATGACGGGGTCTTACGCGCGGACTCCCGCACGGACAACAATCCCGCCATAGGGAAGTCCGCCCCTTAACGGTCGGGATGTGGCGAACTACGCTGGGTTTACGAATGCCGCGCGCCTATGCCGCGACGTGGCGGCCGTCTGTGTGTCGAGGGGTGGCGCATGTCCAGGGAGCTACGCGGGCCGAACGAAAAGCTCGGAACCGTTCTCGCCCTCGCGGGAATCAGCAACGCCGGCCTCGCCCGGCGGGTCAACGACCTGGGGGCGCAGCGCGGGCTGACCCTTCGCTACGACAAGACCTCCGTGGCGCGGTGGGTGTCGAAGGGGATGGTGCCGCAGGGTGCCGCGCCCCATCTCATCGCCGCCGCCATCGGCGCGAAACTGGGACGCCCCGTCCCACTCCACGAGATCGGCCTGGCCGACGCGGATCCGGCCCCCGAGGTCGGGCTCGCCTTCCCGCGCGACGTGGGCGAGGCGGTGCGCTCCGCCACGGAGTTGTACCGGCTGGACCTGGCGGGCCGCAGGGCGGGCAGCGGAGGCATCTGGCAGTCGCTGGCCGGATCCTTCGCAGTGAGCGCTTACGCGACGCCCGCGTCGCGGTGGCTGATAACACCCGCGGACTCGTCCGTGGCACGGGATCCGACGGTCGCGCGGGCCGCGCAAGGGGCGCACAACGGCCCTGGCGCGCACGGCGTGTCGGCCGGTCAGGGCGGGTCCGCCGGCTCGCCCGGCGGCGGGTCCGGCGGCGGGTCCGGCGGCGACTCCGCGGGAGAGATCTCACCGTTGCGGGTGGGTCACAGCGATGTGGCCAAGCTCCGGGAGGCGGCGTCCGACGCCCGGCGCTGGGACTCCAAGTACGGGGGCGGGGACTGGCGTTCCTCCATGGTGCCCGAGTGCCTGCGGGTGGACGCGGCGCCGCTGCTCCTGGGGGCGTACAGCGACGAGGTGGGCCGCGGCCTCTTCGGCGCGACGGCCGAACTGACCAGGCTGGCCGGCTGGATGGCCTTCGACACCGGGCAGCAGGAGGCGGCGCAGCGCTACTACATCCAGGCGCTGCGGCTGGCGCGCGCGGCGGCCGACGTGCCGCTCGGGGGGTACGTACTGGCGTCGATGTCGCTCCAGGCGACCTACCGGGGCTTCGCCGACGAGGGCGTGGACCTGGCGCAGGCGGCGCTGGAGCGCAACCGGGGGCTCGCGACGGCGCGCACGATGAGCTTCTTCCGGCTGGTGGAGGCGCGGGCGCACGCCAAGGCGGGCGACGCGGTGGCGGCCGGGGCGGCGCTCAAGGCGGCGGAGGGGTGGCTGGAGCGGTCGCGCGACGGCGACGCGGATCCGGCGTGGCTGGGCTTCTACTCGTACGACCGGTTCGCGGCCGACGCCGCCGAGTGCTACCGCGATCTGAAGGCGCCGCGCCAGGTGCGGCGGTTCACGGAGCAGGCGCTGTCCCGGCCGACGGAGGAGTTCGTACGGTCGCACGGTTTACGTCTCGTGGTGAGCGCGGTGGCGGAGCTGGAGTCGGGGAATCTCGACGCGGCGTGCGCGGCGGGCACCCGGGCGGTGGAGGTGGCGGGGCGTATCTCGTCGGCGAGGACGACGGAGTACGTACGGGATCTGCTGCACCGCCTGGAGCCGTACGGCGACGAGCCGCGTGTGGTGGAGCTGCGGGAGCGTGCGAGGCCGCTGCTGGTGTCGCCGGCGTAGCGCCGGGCCGCGTTTTGGCGCGGGGGCGGGCGCTGGTGCGCGTCCCGGCGGGGGCCTTGGCCCCGGTGCGCGCCCGCCGTGTCCGCTGTGTCCGCCCGCAGTCGTCCCTGCCCCGTCCGTCCCTGCCCCCTCCCTCCCTGCCCCCTCCGGGCCGGTCCGGAGGCGGGCGCGGTCGTACGCCCCCGGAACGCTTCCGCCGCTCCTGCCCGCCCGCACGTGGTTTGGCGGCGTTGTCAGCGGGCCAGTGCACTATCGGGGTGGGAGGTGGCACACGATGGACGGACGCGCGGGCTTCGACTGCGACGTGCTGGTGATCGGCGGCGGGATCGTCGGCCTGTCGGCGGCGTACGCGATCACGCGCGCCGCTCCGGGCACCCGTGTGGTCGTGCTGGAGAAGGAAGCGGGGCCCGCGCGGCACCAGACGGGCCACAACAGCGGGGTGATCCACAGCGGGATCTATTACCGCCCGGGGTCGCTCAAGGCGCGGTACGCGGTGCGGGGTTCGGCCGAGATGGTGAAGTTCTGCGCGGAGTACGGCATCGCGCACGAGGTCACCGGCAAGCTGATCGTGGCGACGCGGCGCGACGAGCTGCCGCGGCTGCACGCGCTGGTCCAGCGGGGCCGGGAGAACGGGATTCCGGTGCGGGAGCTGGGCCCGGCGCAGATCATGGAGTACGAACCGCAGGTACGGGGCCTGGCCGCGATCCACGTCGGGACGACGGGGGTGTGCGACTTCACGGCGGTCGCGGAGCAGCTCGCGGAGTCGGTGCGGGCGGCGGGCGCGGAGGTGCGGTACGGCGCGGAGGTGACGGTCGTCGACCGCCGCGCGTGGGGGGTCGCGGTCCGTACGGGCGCGGGGGACGGGGCAGGCGCGCGGGACGGGACGGGCGCGCGGGACGGGACGGGCGCGCGGGACGCGGGGGCCGTGGTGCGGGCGCGGGCGCTGGTGAACTGCGCGGGGCTCCAGTGCGACCGGGTGGCGCGGCTCACGGGCGACGACCCGGGGATGCGGATCGTGCCGTTCCGGGGCGAGTACTTCGAGCTGGCGCGGCCCGGCCTGGTCCGGGGGCTGGTCTATCCGGTGCCCGACCCGGCGTTCCCGTTCCTCGGCGTGCATCTGACGCGGTCCGTGGACGGCGGGGTGCACGTGGGGCCGAACGCGGTGCCCGCGCTGGCCCGGGAGGGCTACCGGTGGTCGGACGTACGCCCCGGGGAGCTGGCGGGCACGCTCGGCTGGCCCGGCTCCTGGCGTACGGCCCGGAAACACTGGCGGTACGGAGCGGGCGAGCTGCACCGCTCGCTGTCGAAGCGGGCGTTCGCCACGGCGGTACGGCGGCTGCTCCCCGCGGTGACGGACGCGGACCTGCGCCCGGCGCCGGCCGGGGTACGGGCCCAGGCGGTCCTGCGGGACGGCACGCTGGCGGACGACTTCCTGATCCGCCGGGGGGCTCGTACGGTCCACGTGCTGAACGCCCCGTCCCCGGCGGCGACGGCGGCACTCCCGATCGGCCGCGAGGTGGCGGCGAGGGTGCTGGAGGTGCTGGCGGAGAGGTGAGGGGGGCGCGGGGGCGCGGGGGCGCCCAGGGGCGCCGGGGCGGGGGCTCGGGGCGCCGGAGCGAGGCGCGGGACGCCGGGGCGGGGGGCGCCGGGCCCTCACGTGCGGGGCTGCCGGGACCTGAGGTACGGAACGCCCGGGCGTGCGACGCGGGGCGCCGGTACCTGAGACGCGGGACGCCGGGGTCGGTTGCGCGACGCCCGTACCGGAGACACGGAACGCCCGGACAAGGCGCGCGACGCCCGTACCGGAGGCGCCGGGCGCCAAGGCCTCAGGTACGGGGATGCCAGGACCTGAGGTACGGAACGCCTGGGCGTCCGACGCCCGACGCTGGGAGCAGAGGCGCGGGACGCCGGGGTGAGGCGCGGGGCACCAGGACCTGCGGCGTCGGGGCGTCGGGGCCCGACGCGCCGGGGCGTCGGAAGCTCGGGCGCCGGGGGTCGCCTCGGGGCCGGTGGGCTCACCGGATGGGTGGGGTCCGGGACTCCGTAGGATTGGAGCATTGTGGCCGAGCCCGAGAAGACCGAGATGACCCAGACCGCCGAGACACCCGCGAGCGGCGCCGCCGCCGACGACGCCCGCTCCACGGACAACACCGCCAAGCGGATCGCCGCCCACCACGGCACGGTCATGAGCCGGATGTTCCCCAACGGCACCGGACCCGCCGCCGACCCGGCCGGGTCGCACTTCGAGCGGCGTATCCGCAGCTTCCAGCCGCGCCGTAGCCGGGTGACCGCCGGGCAGGCCGACGCGCTGCGCCGCAAGTGGCCCTCCTGGGGGCTCGACGTCGACGGGCAGCGCGCCGTCGACCCGGCCGCGCTGTTCGGCGGGCTGCCCGTCGTCCTGGAGATCGGCTTCGGGATGGGCGAGGCGACCGCGCAGATGGCCGCCGCCGACCCGGGCACCGGGATCCTCGCCGTGGACGTGCACACCCCCGGGCAGGGCAACCTGATCCGTCTCGCGGAGCGGAACGGGCTGTCCAACATCCGGGTCGCCAACGGGGACGCGATCATCCTGCTCAGGGAGATGCTGCCGGCCGCCTCCCTCGACGGGCTGCGCGTCTACTTCCCCGACCCCTGGCCCAAGACCCGGCACCACAAGCGGCGGCTGATCCAGCCGGAGTTCCTCGACCTCGCCGCGGACCGGCTGCGGCCCGGGGCCGTACTGCACTGCGCGACCGACTGGGAGCCGTACGCGGAACAGATGCTGGAACTCCTCACGGCCCACC
Source organism: Streptomyces sp. NPDC088261 (assembly GCF_044740805.1). Taxonomy (NCBI): domain Bacteria; kingdom Bacillati; phylum Actinomycetota; class Actinomycetes; order Kitasatosporales; family Streptomycetaceae; genus Streptomyces; species Streptomyces sp. NPDC088261. The sequence continues at coordinate 897,400 of NZ_JBIURL010000001.1, read as the reverse complement.
CCGGCTTCGAGAACACCCAGGAGGACGGCGGTTACGCGCCGCGCCCCGCGTACCGGCCGCTGACCCGGTTCGAGGGCCAGGGGCTCGACAAGGGGCACGCGGTGCACGACGTGCTGTTCCGCCGGGCGCCCACGCCCGCGCCCGCGTCCACGCCCCCGCCCACGTCGGCCCCGCGCCCCACCCCGGCGGCCCAACTGCCCCCGGGTGACGCGGAGTAGTCGATCAGGCGCCGTCGCCAGACGCCGGTGCCGCTGGTTAGGGTCGACAGGTGTCAGCACCGCCCCCGCAGTCCCCCGCGCCCGACGGCGGGCCCGCCCTGCCGCGCCGCGTGTTCTGGCGCCGCCGTACGTTCTGGGCCCACCGGGCGGTCAGGGCGACGGCGGTGATCACCACGCTCGCGCTGTGCGGGCTGGTGATCCTCCTGCTCGTCCGCGACCAGACCGGCACCGAGGGCTTCCTCGTCGGCCTCGGCCTCGCCGTCCTGCCCGTACCGCTGCTCATGACGGTCTTCCGCTGGCTGGACCGGGTCGAGCCGGGCCCGTGGCGCAACCTGCTGTTCTCGTTCGCCTGGGGCGCCTGCGCCGCCGCCCTGGTGGCGATCCTCGCCAACTCCCTGGCCACCCGCTGGATCGCCAGCGCGACGGCCGACCCACGGGGCGCGGAGTCCCTCGGCGCCACGGTGATAGCGCCGGTCGTGGAGGAGAGCGCGAAGGCCGGCGCGATCCTGCTGATCTTCCTGTTCCGCAGACGGGAGTTCACCGGGCTGGTGGACGGCGTGGTGGTCGCGGGCTTCTCCGCCACTGGCTTCGCGTTCACCGAGAACATCCTCTATCTCGGCAACGCCTTCGGTGAGGACCAGTACACCGGCGGCTCCGGCCTCACCTCGATGACCGTCGCCACCTTCGTCGTACGGATCGTGCTGTCGCCCTTCGCCCACCCGCTCTTCACCGTGCTGACGGGCATCGGCTTCGGGCTGGCGGCGGTGACACCCCGTCACCGCAGGCTGCGCAGAGGGGTGTTGCCGGCGCTGGGCCTGGTGCTGGCGATGGGCCTGCACGCGCTGTGGAACGGCTCGACGTCGCTCTTCGGCCCGTACGGCTTCTACCTGGTGTACGCCGCGTTCATGGTCCCGGTCCTCGGTCTGGTCACCTGGCTGGCGATCTGGAGCAGGCAGCGCGAACTGCGCACGATCTCCGCCGAGTTGCCCGCGTACTCCGCCGCCGGCTGGCTGGTCCCCGCCGCGCCGCTCGCGCTCTCCTCGATGCGGGCGCGCACGATGGCACGGGACTTCGCGGGCCGTACGTACGGGGCGCGGGCGGCCAGGGCCGTCGGGGAGTACGAGGCGTTCGCGACGTCCCTGGCCTTCCTGCGGCACCGGGCCGAGCGGGAGGCCGGCGCGCCCGACTTCGCCGAGCGGGAACGGGAGTTGCTGCACCACCTGTGGCAGCGCAGAGGAATCGCGGGGCCCGCGCTCACGTACGCGGCGCGGGCCACGGGCCGGGTACGGGTGCCGCCGCCGTACATCGACTACGACGGCTACAACCCGTACCGCGACTGACAACTCCCGTACAGGCTAAGCAGACGCGGCGGTCAGGTCCGCCAACTCCTCAGCCGTCAGCTCCAGTCCGGTCGCCGCCAGCAGTACGGGCAGCTGCTCGACGGTCCGCGCGGACGCCAGGGGCGCCACCACGGTGGGCTGCGCCGCCAGCCACGCCAGCGCTACGGTGCCGACCTCGACGCCGCGGGCCCCGGCGACCCGGTCCAGCGCGGCGAGCACGGCCCGGCCGCGCTCGGTCTCCAGGTGCGCGCCCGCCCCCGCCGCGCGCGGGCTGTCGACCGTCGTCCCGGGGCGGTACTTGCCGGTGAGGAAGCCCGCCGCGAGCGAGGAGTACGGCACGGTGGACAGGCCATGCTCGGCCACGAGGTCCTGGAGCGGGCCCTCGTACGTGTCGCGGGAGACCAGGTTGTAGCGCGGCTGGAGGACTTCGTACCGGGCCAGCCCCTCGCTCTCGGAGAAGGCGAGGGACGCGGCGAGCCGTTCCGTACTGAGGTTGGAGGCGGCTATCGCCCGGACCTTGCCGTCCTTCACCAGCTGGTCCAGCGCGGTGATGATCTCCTCGACCGGCACCTCGGGGTCGTCGAAGTGCGTGTAGTAGAGGTCGATGTAGTCCGTACGCAGCCGGCGCAGCGACTCCTCGGCCGCCCCCTTGATCGTGGCCGCCCGCAGGCCCTTGAACCGGGGGTGGGAGCCGACCTTGGTCGCGACGACCACCTCGGAGCGGTTGCCGCGCGCGGCGATCCAGTTCCCGAGGACGGTCTCCGACTCGCCGCCCTCGTGGCCCGGGGCCCAGGAGGAGTACGTGTCGGCGGTGTCCACGAAGTTGCCGCCGACGGCGGCGTATCCGTCCAGGACGGCGAAGGATTCGGCCTCGTCGGAGGTCCAGCCGAAGACGTTGCCGCCGAGGGAGAGGGGGAAGACCCGGAGGTCGGAGGAGCCGAGGGTACGGAGATCTGTCATGAACTGCCCCAACGACGCGGGGGCCGGACGCTATTCCGGCCCCCGTCATTCCGGCCCCCCGTCAACAACGCTGCGGGTTGAGGCCCTTGCTACGGGTTGAGGCCCTTGCTCTGGAGCCAGCCCATCGGGTCGATGTCCGTGCCGCCCGGGGCGTGGACCTCCAGGTGCAGGTGCGGGCCCGTCACGTTGCCGGTCGCGCCGACGCGGCCGATGACCTCGCCCGTGGAGACCTTCTGGCCGGCGGTAACGGTCATCGAGGACTGGTGGCAGAACCACAGTTCCGTACCGTCGTCCAGCTCCAGCACCGTCCGGTAGCCGTACGAGCCCGACCAGCCGGCCGACTGGACCGTGCCGCTGTGGACCGCCTTGATCGGCGTACCGGTCGGGGCCGCGAAGTCCAGCCCGGTGTGGTAGCCGGAGGACCACATGGAGCCGGCCTGGCCGAAGGTGGAGGTGATCGTGTACGAGACGACGGGGAGGGTGTAGCTCTCGGCCAGCTTGGCCAGGCGCTCCTTCTCGGCCTTGGCGGCCGCCTTGGCCTTGGCCTCGGCCTCCGCCTTGTCCTTCGCGGCCTGGATCTTCTTCTCGGCCTCGGTCTGGCGCTTCGCCGCGTCCGCCGCGGCCTTCTCGGCCGCCGCCGCCTGCTCGGCCGCCTTGGCCGTGGCGTCGGCCTCGGCCTGCTGCGACTCGGCCTGCTGGAGGATCCGGGCGCGCAGCGCCTCGCCGGCGTCGGTGGCGCCCGACTGGAAGTCCGCGGTGGTCATGCCCGCCGTGGTCAGCGGGTCCGTGGCGAGGGCGCTCGGCTTGGCCTCTTCCGTACCCAGGGAACCCACGCCCGGCAACGACTTGGCCGCGGGAAGGTTGTCCGTGATGGCATCGGGCAGGGATATGGAGACGGCGGGCTTGTCCTGCGCGGTGGCGATGCCGCCCGCACCGACGGCGGCGAGGACGCCGACGCCGAGGACCGTGGAACTGCGGGCGAGGCCGCGCTGCTTGGCGACGCGGTGCCTGCCTCGTACGGGGGGAAGCAGGGAGTCCTCGGTGGGATTCCACTCGCCCCAGGTCCGGTCCGCTTCGGCGCCGAAGGCGGGCGGTTCGAAGGTTTCGGTTTCGAAGGGGGCTTCGAGGGCAGGCTTGTTGGACGCCACGGGGGCGCGCTCCTTTCCTTCCTTCTCGCCTACCGGGTTAGCTGACGGGTTCGGAGCAGGAAGGTCTCCTACGGGTGCTCTCGCGGCACAAGGCAGCAAGAAGCTCCCGATTCACCCCAATTGGTGGTTCCCCGGTTCCCTCGCGGGATTCGGCGCGTGCGGCACGGCGCCGTCCTTACGACGGCTGGGACGACCGCGCTGCGTTATCGAACGTTAATAGAGACATGGGCTTTATTCCAAGCTGTTCCGGATGATCGTTAACGAATCCGCAACGGACGTACCGGGACACATCGAGGCGCAAGCGGGCGAGTTGCTCGTCTCCGGTGGCCACCCGGGGGGTCAGAGGTTTCTGACGGCCGGTCAGACGTTGTGCGGAGCGGTACGCGGCGATCACGGAGCGTCCCGAAGACGGCGCGGACGAAGGGATGCCTAGGGCACGACCGGCATCGTCCTGCGCCGTTCCGGCTGCCCCTGGACGGGCCGGCTGACCGCCAGCAGCGCCATGTCGTCCGTGTTGCCGCCGCCCGTGTGCACGCGTACGTCCCCGATGAGCGCGTCCAGCATCTCGTCGGGCCCCGGGAAGATCCGGCCGGACAGCCGCTCCCGCGCGTCGTAGAAGACGCCCAGCGCGTTGCGCGCCTCGGACAGGCCGTCCGTGTAGAAGAGCAGGGTCGCCCCCGGCGGGAACGGCTCCTCGTCCGCGCGGTCCGGCCACGCGCCCAGTTCGCTCATCCCGAGCGGCAGCGCGTGGTCGCCGGGCGCCAGCATCACCACCGCGCCGTCCGCGTGGGTCAGCAGCGGCTCGGGGTGGCCGCGGTTGACCAGCCGTACCACCGCCTCGCCGTTCGGGATCTCGGCGAGTACGGCGGTGGTGAAGCCCTCGAAGACGTCGACCCCGTCCCGCCGCGTCCCCTCCCGTCTGAGGGCACGCTCCAGCCGCTGCGCGACCCCCTCCAGCGACCCCTCCTGTTCGGCCGCCTCCCGGAACGCCCCGATGACCACCGCCACCGTCTCGACCGCCTCCAGGCCCTTCCCCCGTACGTCCCCGACCACCAGACGCACCCCGTACGGCGTGTCCTGGACGGCGAACAGGTCCCCGCCGATGAACGCCCCCTCCTGCGCCGCCTCGTACCGCGCCGCGATGTGCAGTCCGCCGATCCGGTCGGCGGGTCTGGGCAGCACGGCGCGCTGGGCCGTCTCGGCGATGATGCGGGCGGACGCGAGGCGCTCGCCGCTCAGGCGCACGACCCGGTTGATGCCGAGCGCGAGGACGGAGACGGTGAGGACCGTCAGCAGCTCGGTGATGGCGTCGGCGCTGCCGACCGTACCGTCGACGAGGCGCAGGACCAGTTCGGTGCAGAGGGCGGCGACGCCGGTGAGCAGGGTGCCCAGCGGGGTGAAGAACGGGGCCGCGACCAGGGGCGCGGAGCAGAAGAAGGGCGACGCGGTGAAGCGGGTGGGGGTCGCCGAGTCGAAGATCACTCCGACGACGATCACCAGCGCGGGCAGGTAGCGGACGACCCTGCGTCCGATACGGCCGGGCTCGGCGGTCACGCCCCGGTCGATGAAGCCGCCGTCCGGGATCCGGCCGCCGGTGGCCGCGACCGGGGTGCTGCCGGTACCGCCGGAGGGGTCGAAGCCGCCTTCGAAGCGGGTGCCGAAGCTGCCGGCGGGGCCGGTGGCGGGACCACCGGTGGCGGGGCCGGGCGGCCGGGGCGTACCGGTGGCGGGGCGCGTACCGCCCGAGCCGGAGCCCGCGCCACCGCTGCCCTTCCCCGGCCTTCTCAGCCCCGGTTTCCTCAGCTTCCCCACCTGTGGTCTCCTGCCCGGTCCGGCTTCGGCCGCGGACGGTACCGCGCTCGTCTCAGGCTGGTCGCCGCCGCGCCGGGCGGCGAGTCGCCATCGACCGAGTGGGCTACGGCCCGATCGCTCCACCTCTGCCCCTTCACCGTACGCGGCGGCCCGCGCGGAGGCGTCACCGCGCGCGGGAACGCGGGGAGCGGGACGCCGGGAGCGGGGACGCCGAGAGCGGGGACGCCGAGAGCGGGGACGCCGGGAGCGTCGGACGCCGGGAGCGCGGAGGCCCCGAACGCCGAAGGCCCGGATCCACCGGGATCCGGGCCTTCGGTCCTACTGAGTAGCGGGGGCAGGATTTGAACCTACGACCTCTGGGTTATGAGCCCAGCGAGCTACCGAGCTGCTCCACCCCGCGTCGGTAAACCTGACTCTACGCCATCCAGACCAAGATCATTCCCATTTACGGGTGCCCCGGGCCGCCGGGCCCCGCCTCCCCCTGCCGAACTGGCCCTACGCCGCTTCCACCACATCGGCCCGCACGGCGGCGGCCCATTCCACGAGAAGCCGCTGGTAGCGCTCCTGCTCGGCGGCCGACAGCGCGCCGCCGGCGCGCGTCCAGAGGGCGCGGATCTCCACATTGACGACGGCGGCGGAACGCACGGGAGCGCCGGCGGGGGTGCCGGTACCGGAGGACGCGGACGAGTCGAACGATGAAGCGGACATGGAGGTAAGGCTACGGGGGGCCACTGACAATCGGCAGAGCGTGTCCCCCTGACCGCCACCCGTCAGCCCCTAGGGTGGCACCGGTGATTGAAACCATCGTGTTCGACGTCGGCGAGACCCTCGTACGCGACGACCGGCAGTGGGCCTCCTGGGCCGACTGGCTCGGCGTCCCCCGGCACACGATCTCCGCCCTGGTCGGTGTCGTGACGGCGCAGAACAGGGACGGCGACGACGCCCTGCGGCTGATCAAACCCGGCATGGACATCGGCGAGGCGTACCGCGCCAGGGAGAGCGCGGGACGCGGCGAACACCTCGACGAGTCGGACCTCTACCCGGACGTACGGCCCGCTCTGGCCTCGTTACGGGCGCTCGGCGTCCGGGTCGTCCTGGCCGGGAACCAGACCGTACGGGCCCTGGAGCTGCTGCGCCGCCTAGACCTCCCGACCGACCTCGTCACCGGTTCGGGCGACTGGGAGGTCGCCAAACCGACCCGGGAGTTCTTCGCCCGGGTCGTGGACGCGGCCCAGGCACCGCCCGAGCGGACGCTGTACGTGGGGGACCATCCCGCGTACGACCTGTTCCCCGCCCAGCTCGCCGGCCTGCGCACGGCCCATCTGCGGCGCGGCCCGTGGGGCTACCGGTGGGCGGACGACCCGGAGGTGGTCGCGGCGGCGGACTGGCGGGTCGACAACCTGACGCAGCTGACGCCGATCGTGCGGGCGGCGCGCGAGAAGGGGTGAGGGGAGAGGGACGGGCTCACGCCCACGAGGGACGGGCCGCCTCGGCTCACGCCCGCGAGGGACGGGTCACCTCGGACGGGTCACCTCGGACGGGTCGCCCCGGACGGGCCGCCTCACCCCGCCGCGTACTCGTGCGCCTGACCGCCCTGCCACTCCACCCAGGTGGGATCGTCGAGGAGATCCCACGCGTCGGGCAGGCCGGCCAGGCGCAGGAACTCGACCAGGTGGTCGTCCGAGTGGGCGAGCCCCATGATGCGCCCGCGGACGGTGACCCGACGGCCGCCTGTCCCGGACGCCCGGTGTACGACGATCGGTATGTCATTCATACGGCCAAGAGTGCGACGATCTCGCCCCGACCGCAGCATCTGGGGCCCACTTCTTTGCCGGCCCGGCCCCCCGCCCCGGACAAACCCACCCCGACCGCCACTCCCGGCCGCCATTCCCGGCCGCTACTCCCGACCGTTCACCGACCGCTCACCGAGCGCCGCCCACCCGCCGCCCACCGGGCGCCCCGTCGGCGCCCACCCGCCGGCGGAGGCGGGGGCACAGGCGGGGCGCCAGCCGACGAGGCCGGCCCAGGGCGACCCCCCTTCGCGGACACGCCCTAGAGGACGATGTCGGCCAGGCGCGCCACTTCATCCAGGTCATCACTGGTCGGATTGAGAATGAGTTCGTCGGCGCCGAGGTCCTCGAAGGCCCGCACCACCTCCTTGATCGCCGCGGCCCCTCCCCGCACGGTGGAGGCCAGGAGTTCGGCGGCCTCGGGACCGGCCGTCGTGTAGTAGTCACGGACGCTGTGCGTGCCCGCCTCCGCGTCCGCGACGGCGAAGTAGGCGATGGCGACCAGGTACGGCGACCCCTGGCGGCCGGCCTGCCGCCAGGCCGCGCGTACCCCGTCGAAAGCCGGACCGATCATGGCGGGCGGCAGCGAAGCGCCGATGTACCCCTGACCGGACCGGGCGGCGCGCGCGAAGGACGCCGGTACGCCGCCGCCGAAGAGCAGCGGCACCTCACGGGTGCCCGCCGGCACCAGCGGGTTGTCACAGCCGTCCGGCACCTCGCCGCGCCAGACGCTCTTGTACGTCTCGACGTCCCGGTCGAGCCGCTTGCCGGTGCCGCGCGCGCCGAGACCGTCGACGACGAAGTCGTCCGGGCGCCCCCCGAGGCCCAGCCCGAGGGTGAGCCGGCCGCCCGAGACGCCGTCGATGCTCGCCGCCTCCTTCGCCAGCAGGACCGGGGGCCACACCGGGCCGAGCAGGAGGGTGCTGAGGAGACCGATACGGCGCGTGGCCCCTGCGGCGACGGCCAGCGCCACCGTGTCCATCACCCCCGGGTAGGCGATCCGGCCGACGCTGCCCAGCGTCGAGAACCCGGCCTCCTCGGCCCGCCGGGCCCACTCGGGGATGACGGTGGATCGCACGTCACGGGTCTGGTTCGGGAGTCCGATACCGATTTTCACGAACTGCGCTCCTTGCGGTCGACGGGCGTCCGGACGACATCCGGCTCAGGCCGATTGTCCGGCGGGCGACCCCTCACCGCCTCGACGCCTCGCCTTCCCCGAGGAGGATTCCTCCCGCGTTCCCCGGGCCCACCGAACCTCCCCGACCACCCTCCGCGGCGGGGCTGGTGCGTGGGCGGGGAACCGCGAGGCGGATCATGACCTCTGTAGTGTCACAGCGTTTTCGGCCACGATGCTCGGTCGTCTCGGTCGTCCGGGGTTACGGGGAAGCTCGATGAGACTCTGCTTTCTGGTGGAGGAGCAGTACCGCTACGACGGCATGCCCGTCGAGGTGATCGCCCAACTCGTCGCGTGGGGGCACCGGGTGGACGTCCTGCGTCCCGGGAGCGCGCTGCTGCCGCTGTCCGACGTCGTACGGGCGGGCAGTCACGACGCCTGGGTGCTGAAAACGGTCTCGGGTGGTCCCGGCCTGTCGCTGCTGGAGGCGGCGGCCCGCGCCGGCCTGACAACGGTCAACGACGCGAGGGCGATACGGGGGGTCAGGGACAAGGCGGTGGCGGCGGCGATCGGCCACGACCGGGGCCTTCCGCTGCCGATGACGTACGCGGCGTCGCACCCGGACGCGTTCGCCGACATCCCTTCCTCCGCCTACCCGTTGGTGGTCAAGCCGGCCGACGGGAGTTCGGGCCGGGCGGTACGGCTGGTGGCGTCGCCGGAGCGGATGGCCGAGATACGGGGGGAGTTGGCCGCCGAGGGCATGCTGATAGCGCAGCCGTACGTACCGAACTCGGGAACGGACCTCAAGGTGTACTGCGTCGGGGGCGAGTTGTACGCCACCGAGCGCGACTCCCCGCTCCACCCGGACCGCGCGACCCGGGAGCGGCGCGTGCCGCTCTCCTCGGAAGTGGCCGGAATCGTCACCGAGGTCGGGGCGGTGTACGGACTGGACCTGTACGGCGTGGACGTCCTCCTGGGCCCGGACGGCCCGGTGGTGGTCGACGTGAACGACTTCCCCAGCTTCCGCCAGGTGCCGGACGCGGCGGCGAGGGTGGGCAGGGCGATCCTGAACCTGGCGCGCGGGGGAAGCGAGTCCGTACCCCCGCCTCTCCCGGCCCTCCCACCGCACCAGACTCCGGTCCCCGCGGTGGCGGGGGACGGCAGATGAGCGACCGCCGATGAGAATCTGCTTTCTGACCCCCCGCCCGGACCACCCCCTGCTGGCGGCAACGGAAACCCTCCTCGAACCGACCCACAAGGTGACGCACCAGAACCCGGCAGATCCCCGTCCCCCGCACCCCACCACGCCCCTGGCGGACGTCTACCTGCTGAAGTCCAGAACGCCCCGGGCGCTGGCCCTGGCGCGCTCGTTCGAGGAACGCGGCGCGAGGGTGCTCAACTCGGCGGCGGCGACGGAACTGTGCCAGGACCGCACGGCGATGGCGGACCTGGCCCTGCGGGCGGGCCTCCCCTTCGCCCGGACCCACACCCCGGGCACCCTGACCGACCTGACGTCCCGGCCGACGCTCGCCCTCCCCTTCCCCCTGATGGTGAAGAGCCGCCACAGCCGCCGGGAGGACCTGGTGACCAGGGCGGACACCCCCACCCAGCTCCGGGCCCTGGCGACCCGGTGGCCGGAAGAACCCGTGGTGATCCAGCAGTTCACCCCGAACAGCGGCTGGGACCACAAACTCTGGGTGATAGCCGACCAGATCTTCGCCACCCACCGCCGCTCAGAACTGGCCACCACCCCCACGCCCCCTCCTCCACCCCCGCTGACCCCCACCACGCTCCCCCCGGCCTGGCTCACCCTGGTCCGTACGGTCGGCAAGGTCTTCGCCCTGGAGGTCTACGGAGTAGACCTGATCACCACCCCCACGGGCACCCCGCTGATCGTGGACATCAACGCGTTCCCCGGCATAAGAAACCAACCGGGCGCCCCAGAGGCCCTGGCGGCCCTGGCGACGGGACGCGCGCGCTGAGTCGGCCGTGTCCGCACGTCCGCTCACGCGGCCTCAGCGCCCGGCTTGCATCAACCGGTCGGCGAACGTCGTCAGGTTCTGGGGTGCGAGGTGGCCGACGGCCGCCACCATGCGGTCCCATCGCGCTGCGTTAACCCCGGAGAAGATACTCAGGCGATCGCTCGGGCCAGCCACGCCGGTGCCACGACTCGGCCCAGGTGTGCAGACGGTCGCGGTAGCCGTCCAGTTCGGCTTCGGTGTTCCATGGAGACCCGCGCCGCGCGGTCCAGGGCGAGGCGGAGCTGCTCGTCACCGCCGTACGCGGTGGCCATGGGTTCTTCCTCGCCGATCAGCGCGTACAGCTGACGCTGGACGACCTCGCAGAACGCCGCACGGTCGTTCTGCCGTGCCAGCCGAGCGGTGATGAAGAAGGACACGATGTCGATGTCCGGCGGTGGGTGCAGGACGAAGTGGGCCATCAGGGCGGACTTCCCCGCCCAGGCCGGAGCGAGCCACCGCCAGTAGGAGAGGGCGGGATCCTCGGATCCCGGGATGTCCTCCGCCGCGCAGAAGGCGGCCATGTCCTCCAACTCGTCGCCGCGGTCGGCGAATGCAGCGGCGGAGATGGCCTCGACCTGCAACAGATAACCCGAACGGGGAACCTTCGGAGGGCTCAACGTGACATCGCCCATCACTCCGCTGTTCGCCAGCGCGAGCAGACCCGAAGCATCCGCCCGACCGGTGCGCGCCACTCGCAACCGTTCTACCCCCGCCACCCGTCCTGCCCCACGGTTTTGGTCGACTACCGCTGTTCGTACCCTGTGTTGGCCGATCCGCCGTCGGCCCGCGCTTCACCGGTCCCCTCGACCGTCACCGTGCCGGGAGGGACCGACGTGATGGCTCCGCTGTTCGCCCTCCCGCCCCCGGTCGCGCTCGCCGTCCCCGTGTTCGACACCCGGATCGAGGACCCGCCGGGTCCGGCGAGGGCCGCCCACACGCTGACCCCGAGCGCGGCCACGGTCACCAGCGCGGAGATCACGCCCGCGAGCTGATCGGCACGTTCCCAGCTGAGGAAGGAGAACCCTCCCGCCAGCAGTCCCATCGCCAGCCCGGTCGCCCCGAGCGCCAGCCGCTGCCCATTCGTCATGCCCCTCATCATCGCCGGACTTCCCCGGCCTCACGGCGACTTCCGCGTTCTGCTCCGGAGGGGCCGCGCGAGGAGGCGATGGCGTCCGTACGGGCGAGTGATCCCCCGCTACGAGCCGCAGCCCCGGCAGCACTGTGCCCCGGCTGTCCGCAGACGGCCGGGGCACTCAAATCGCCGGTCAAGGGCGCCCTGAGGCGGCGCCTGACGTAGTAGGCCGTGTGGGACTTGAACCCACAACCAACGGATTAAAAGTCCGCTGCTCTGCCAATTGAGCTAACGGCCCTCGGCGCGACACCCACGAGCATAGCCCGCCCGGCGGCGGGAGCCGATCGGGTATCGGGTGTGGGGGCGTCGCGTTCTTGTGCGGAGGTGGGGCAGGGCCGGGCGGGTGCCCCTGGGAGGGGGTGTCCGGCCGGCCCTGCTCACTCAGCGGGGTGGTGCGGGGTGCGGGTCAGTTGCCGCGCTTCCAGCGGGGCTTGTCGTCGCGGCGGCCGAAGGAGCCGGTGCCGGTGCCCGTCGTGCCGCCCCGGTGGTCGTCACGGCGGCCCGTCGGGCGGTCGTGGGACGCGGCGGCGCGGAAGCCGGTCGTCGGGCGGTCGTCGCGGCGGTCGCGGTTGACCGGGCGGTCACCCGTGGGGCGGTGCTCGCGGCGCTCGAAGGGGCGGCCGCCACGGTCGTCGCGGCGGTCCGCGCCCGGACGGTCGCCGCCGGGGCGGTCGTTCGTACGGTCGCGGTTGTAGCCGCCGCCGGCCGGGCGGTCGTCACGGCGCTGGAAGCCGCCGCTCGGACGGTCCTCGCGACGCTGGAAGCCACCGCTCGGACGGTCGCTGTTCGTACGGTCGCGGTTGAAGCCGCCGCCCGCCGGGCGGTCGTCACGGCGCTGGAAGCCGCCGCTCGGGCGGTCCTCGCGACGCTGGAAACCACCGCTCGGACGGTCGCTGTTCGTACGGTCGCGGTTGAAGCCGCCTTCCCTGCCGCCGCCGTCACGCGGCGTGTAGCCCCGCGCGCCGCCCCGGCCGCTGCGCTCGCCCCGGTCGTCCCGGCGGTCGCCGCGGTCGTCCCTGCGGTCGCCGCCCCGGTCGTCACGACGGCCGAAGTTGCCCCGGTCGTCGCGGCTCTCGCGGCGCTCCTCGCGCTGCGCCGGTACGGCCGCGGCCGCCGCGGCGGCCTCCGCCACCGCGCGCTCGGCCTCGGCGGCCACCTCGGCCACCGCCGCCTCCGGGTCGTCGCCCCGCTCGCGCGCCGCGCGGGCGACCAGGCGGTCGGCCTCCTCGCGGAGTTCGACGGCACGGCGCTGGACGCGCTCCAGCTGCTTGGTCAGGTCGACGGCCTCGCGCTCGGCCTGCTTGGCCGCGTTGTTCGCGGAGTCCGCCTGGACCTCGGTGAGCGAACGGGCGCCGGTGATCTCGGCGACCTCCGGCTCGAACACGCCGGCCCCCGCGACGATGTGGCGCGAGGCGTCGACGCCCGCGTCCTCCATCATCCGGAAGATCTGGCGCCGCTGGTGCGGCAGCGCCAGCGAGACGACGACACCGGACTTGCCGGCGCGCGCCGTACGGCCCGAGCGGTGGAGATAGTCCTTGTGGTCCCCGGCCGGGTCCACGTTCAGCACCAGGTCGATGCCGTCCACGTGGATGCCGCGCGCGGCCACGTCGGTCGCGACGAGCGCGTTGACGTACCCCTTCTTGAAGTCCTCCAGCACGCGGGTACGGGCACCCTGCGTCATCCCGCCGTGCAGCGCGTCGGCCTTCACGCCCGAGTCGCTGAGCTGCTCGGCGATACGGTCGGCGCCGAGCTGCGTCCGTACGAAGATGATCGTGCGGCCCTTGCGGGCGGCGATCGCGGCCGTGACCGGCGCCTTGTCCTTCGGCTTCACCACGAGCACGTGGTGGGTCATGGTCGTGACGTTGCCCTGGGCGCTGTCGACCTCGTGGTGCACGGGGTTGGTCAGGTAGCGCTTGACCAGCGTGCTGATCTCGTTCTCCATGGTGGCGGAGAAGAGCATCCGCTGGCCGCCGCTCGGCACCAGGTCGAGCAGCTCGGTGACCTCGGGCAGGAAGCCCAGGTCCGACATCTGGTCGGCCTCGTCGAGGATCGCGATCTGGACCTGGTCCAGCGAGCACGCGCCGCGGTTGATGATGTCGCGCAGCCGGCCCGGGGTGGCGACGAGGACGTCGACCCCGCGCTCCAGCGCGTAGATCTGGTTCTGCATGGACGTACCGCCGCAGACGACCTTCATCTTCAGGCCGAGCACGTCGCCGTACGGCTGGAGCGCGTCCGCGACCTGCATCGCCAGCTCACGGGTCGGGGTGAGGATGATGCCGCGCGGCTTGCGCTTCTCGGTGTGGCCGCCGGCCAGCGTGGCCAGCAGCGGCAGGCCGAAGGAGAGGGTCTTGCCGGAGCCGGTACGTCCGCGGCCCAGGATGTCCTTGCCGGCCAGGGCGTCCGGGATGGTCGCTTCCTGGATCGGGAAGGGCGCGGTGACACCGTTCTGTCCGAGCTTGCGGACGATGCCCTCGGGGAGGCCGAGGTCGCCGAAGGTGACGCCGGGCGGGCCGGCGGGGACCTCGGGAAGCTCAGGGTCGTCGTCGGAGAATTCGCCGAGGTCGGTGGTGTCCGAGGCGTCGGTGACGGTCTCGGTGGAGTCGGAGTCGGCCGCCTCTTCGGCGACCGCCGTCTCCGCGTCGTCCTCCACGATCTCCACGATCGCGGTGATCTCGGCGGACATCTCGGTGGTGCTTCCCGCGACGGTCCCGGTGGACTCGTTCTCGGGCATGACGGTGTGGTCAGTACTGGAAATGGACATGCGAAATGCGAAACCTTCCGGAGTCTCGGCACGCGCCCAAACTCCGTGATTCGCAAATCGACCGCCTCAATGCGGTCAGCCACGGCAAGGGAGAGTACGCGCCACGCGGCGCTCTTCTGTGTCGGCGCCAGGCAATGATCAAACGATCTACTACCATACGCACCTTCCCCCCACTTAGGCAAACCAGCAGGCAGGCGGGCTGGTCCGGGCCTCCCGTCACACCGGCCCCACCTGTGGGGACGCCGTTGGCATCTTCCGCATTCCGGTTCCGTCTCCCGGGAACAGCTCGACCGCCCGCAGGTTGGCGGCGGGAGACGCCGACGGCAGTACGGTCGGTTCCGGATCGGGCTCCGGCTGGGGCTCGGGGCTCGGCGGCGGCGGCGGGGGCGGGTCGGACGGCGGCGGGGCCGGGCGGGTGGGCTCCTTCGTCGGCTGCGGCTCGTTCCACGGCGGCGGGGTCGGCTTCCCCGGCTGCGGCGGTACGCCCTTCGACGGCGCGGGCGAGGCCGGCCGGTGCGAGGAACTGGGCGTCGGCGAGACCTCCTTGGCCGTGCCCTCCCGGTCCGCGTGGACCCGGTCGCCGCCGCCCGGTTCCGTACGCCCCGGTTCTCCGCCGGAGCCGCCGGGCGCCTCGCCCGTACCACCGTCCGGTGCGACCGCGGCGCCGTGCCTCCCCGCCGAGCGCGAGGGGGCCGGTTTCCCCGCGTCGGCGCCGACGCTCATGCATCCCGTGGAGGACGCGACCGCCAGGGAGGTGACGAGGCCGACGACGAGACGGCCTGGGGCGGACAACTGGCGCACGAGAGGCACCTCCGGGACACGGGACGGAGCCCCCCGCCGACGGCGGAGGGAAGGGTTCACTGCTTTTCCCGTCCAACTCCCTTTGCGCCGCGAGGGACACGGCCGTGAGGACGCGACCGGCGCCGACCCGGGCGTGCGGGCGCGACCGGCGCGCGCGGAGGCGCCTATCCCACCCAGCTCCGCGCCAGCTCGACGCCGAGGAGCACCGCGCCGAGTCCGGCGAGGACCGACAGGGCCACGTTCACCGCGGCGAGGAACCCGCGGCCGAGTTCGACCAGCCGCAGCGTCTCGTACGAGAAGGTCGAGTACGTCGTCAGCGCGCCGCAGAAGCCCGTACCGATCAGCGCGAACGTCCCGGACGAGACCGCCGCGCCGGACACGAAGCCGAGGACCAGACTCCCGCCGGCGTTCACCGTGAAGGTGCCCCAGGGGAAGTCCTCGCGGCCGGTCCACCGCGCCTGGACCGTACGGTCCGTCAGGTACCGCAGGGGCGCGCCCACCATGGCGCCCGCGATCACCAGCAGCCAGTTCACCGGACCGCCCCGCCGCCGGGCCGGGCCACCCCGCCGCCGGATCGGGGCGAACCGCCGCCGGATCGGGGCGAACCGCCGCCGGGCCGGGCCGTACCGCCCCCGGGCCCGGGCGAGCCGCCGCCCCCGCGCCGTACCGCCCACCGGGTCACCAGCGCCGCCGCCCAGACCGCCGTCATCGCTCCGGCGAGGGTCCCGGCCGCGTACGCCGCGGCCCTGGCGTCCTCGTGACGTCTCAGCAGGTCGTGGAAGTCCAGGGAGTACGTGGAGAAGGTCGTGAAGCCGCCCAGCACGCCCACCCCGAGGAACGGCCGTACGAGCGGATGCGCCGACCGGCCGTCCTCGGTGATCAGGACCATCAGGACGCCGATCAGCGCGCAGCCGAGCACGTTGATCCCGAAGGTGGTCCAGGGGAAGGCGCCGGGGGCGGTGGGCCAGAGCACGTCGGCGCCGTACCGCGCGGAGGCCCCGGCGGCGCCGCCCACCGAGATGACGGCGAGCACCGGGCCCCGCCGGCCCGCGCGGGTCTCGGCGCGGTGGGCGGGCAGGCGCAGGTCGACGTCCGGGTCCATCGGGCCCGGGCGCTCCCCCGGCGGATCCGGAACAGACGACTCCGGATCGGGCGGCTCCGGATCGGGCGGCTCCGGATCGGGCGGCTCCGGACCCGCCGGTCCCGAAGCGGGCGGGCTCATGCGGGCCCCGCGGCGGGCGAGGTCGGGGGACGTACGGCCATGACGCTCATTGTGCTCGCCCACATCCCGCTCGTCCCGGCCCCCCACGACACGCGATCTTCACGGACAATGGCCGGGTGCTGGAGATGACGCGCGACGCGTTCGAAGAACTGGTGAGCCAGGCCCTGGACCGGATCCCGCCGGAGCTGACCCGGGTGATGGACAACGTGGCCGTCTTCGTCGAGGACGAACCCGCCGCCGACGACCCCGAACTCCTCGGCCTCTACGAGGGCACCCCCCTGACCGACCGCGGCGAGTGGTACGCGGGGGTCCTGCCCGACCGCATCTCCATCTACATGGGCCCGACCCTCCGCTACTGCGAGACCACGGAGGACGTGGTGCACGAAGTGGCCGTGACCGTGGTCCACGAGATCGCCCACCACTTCGGCATCGACGACGAACGCCTCCACGAGCTCGGCTGGGGGTAGCGCCGCGCCTCCCACGGGCCCCGCCGACCCCACCCGCGCCGCACGCCCCCACCCGCCGCGCATGGCGCGACCCGGCCTTGGGCATACGCGCCCAATGGCCCGTGATGCAGACCGTTCCCCCGTCCGCGCCACGCCCACCGGCCTCCGGGCCCGGCTCGCACGCCTCGTCCCGACCCGCCCCGAGCCCGGCCGCCCCACTCCCGCCCACACCCTCCTCCCAGCCCCCCACCCCTTCACCCGCTCCGTCGCCCTCCTCGCCGTCGTCCTCCTCGGCGCCTGGCTCGGCCTGCTCGCGGTCGGCGGCGTCAGGACGCCCATCGGCCCGATGGACACCAAGATGGCCCTCCGGCCGTCCCTGACCGGCGGCACCAAGATCAACGTCTCGCCCCTCGGCTCACTGGAACTCGCCTCGCACCACGCGCCCCTGCGCCTCGACGTCGACGTCGACCGCCTCGACCCCGTCCGCTCCCAGGCCCTCGTCGACCACCCCGAGCGCCTCTCGGGCCTCCAGGAGGAGGTCGCGCACGACGTCGGGGCCGGGGCGACGGAGCTGGCCGTACGGTCCGGTGTCGCCGTCGTCTCCGGCGCGACCGCCCTCGCGCTCGCCGTCTACCGCCGTCCCCGCCGCGCCCTGGCCGCCGGCGGCCTCGCGTTCACGCTGCTGGTGGCGTCCGCCGCGGGCGCGTACGCCACCTGGAACCCGAAATCGGTCCTGGAGCCCAGGTTCTCCGGCCTGCTCTCCTCCGCCCCGCAGGTCGTCGGCAGCGCGCGCTCGATCGTCACCGACTTCGACGTCTACCAGAAGGAGCTGGCGCGGCTGGTCACCAATGTGACGAAGCTGTACGACGCGACCGCCACCCTCCCCGCGTACGCCCCGGACCCCACCACCCTGCGCGTCCTGCACGTCTCCGACATCCATCTCAACCCGGCCGCCTGGCACATCATCGGGTCGCTCGTGGAGCAGTACGGGATCGACGTCGTCATCGACTCCGGCGACACGATGGACCACGGTTCCGCCGCCGAGAACGGCTTCCTGGACCCGATCGCGGACCTCGGTGTCCCCTATGTCTGGGTCCGCGGGAACCACGACTCCCTGACCACCCAGCGCTACCTCCAGCGCATGAAGAACGTCCGGGTGCTGGACGAGGGCCGGGCCGTGACCGTCGGCGGGGTCCGCATCGCGGGCACGGGCGACCCGCAGTTCACCCCCGACCGCTCGGTGAAGGCGCAGGGCGACCCGGCGGAGCGCATGGCGGGCATCCGCTTCGCCTCGGCCCTCCGCGACCAGCGGCAGGCCGGCACGCCCGTGGACATCGCGGTCGCGCACGAACCGGTGGCGGCGCGGGAGACGGACGGCCTGGTCCCGCTCGTCCTGGCGGGGCACGTCCACCACCGCGAGACCGAGATCATGCCGCTCGGTACGCGCCTGAAGATCGAGGGGTCGACGGGCGGCGGCGGGCTGCGCGCCGTACAGAACGACAAGCCGGAGAAGGTACGGGCCTCGATCCTCTACCTGGACCGGACGACCAAGCGGCTCCAGGCCTGGGACGAGATCACGCTGGGCGGGCTGGGCCTGACGACGGCGGAGGTGAGCCGCCACCTCCCCCAGGAGGCGGGCCCCCCGGGCGGAGGCCCGTCCCCGAGCGCGCCGGCGAGCACCGGGACCCCCTCGCCCGCCGCCCCCTCACGGCCCCCCACCCCCTCCCCCTAATACGTTTTGGCGATATCTCCGCGATCCCATATGCTTCTCACGTCCCCGACGCGCTGCCGAAGCGCCCAGGCGGGCCCATTAGCCCCCATCGTCTAGTGGCCCAGGACGCCGCCCTTTCACGGCGGTAGCACGGGTTCGAATCCCGTTGGGGGTACGTGTCACCGTGTGCGAGACTCGTTCTCGCACATTGCTTGGTCCTGTGGAGCAGTTTGGAGTGCTCGCCACCCTGTCAAGGTGGAGGCCGCGGGTTCAAATCCCGTCAGGACCGCTGCGGCCGTGAGGCCGCGTGGCTGGGTAGCTCAGTTGGTACGAGCGATCGCCTGAAAAGCGATAGGTCGCCGGTTCGATCCCGGCCCCAGCCACCAGAGACAGGAACGCCCCGGACGGCACGCCGTCCGGGGCGTTCTCGTTCCCGGTGTCGCCGGCGGGGGCCGCGGGAAGCGTGTACGCGGTCACGTGACGGCGCCCTCGAAGAGGCGGGCGCGGACCAGTTCCAGGATCTCCTCGTGCCGCTCGACCAAGTAGAAGTGGCCGCCGGAGAACACCGTCAGTTCGAACCCGGCCTCGGTGTGCTCCTTCCAGTGGTGCAGCTCCCCCACGTCGACCCGCGCGTCGGAGAACCCCGTCAGGGCGTGCACGGGGCTGGTCAGGACCGGCCCGGGGGCGTACCGGTAGGTCTCCGCCGCCCGGTAGTCACTGCGGATCGCGGGCAGCAGCAGGCCCATCAGCTCCGCGTCACCGAACACCTGGTCGCCCGTGCCGTCCAGGGCCCCGATGTCGGCGACGATCTCCTCGTCGGAGAGCAGGTGCAGCCCGTCGTCCCGATTGCGGTGCGGCGCCCGCCGGCCGGACACGAAGAGCGCCCGGGCGGGCCGCCCGGCGTCCTGGAGCCTGCGCGCGACCTCGTAGGCGAGCGTGGCCCCCATGCTGTGCCCGAACAGCGCGTACGGCTTGTCGGTCCAGGGAAGCAGCGACTCGGCCGCCCTGTCGGCCAGTTGGCCCATGTCGGGGACGTTCGGCTCCGCCCGGCGGTCCTGGCGCCCGGGGTACTGCGTCGCCAGCACCTCCACGCGGGGCGCCAGGCCCTTCGACACCGGGAAGAAGAAACTCGCCGAGCCGCCCGCGTGCGGGAAACACATCAGTCGCGCGTCGGCGGCGGGAGATGGATGGAACCGTCGTATCCACGCCGCGCCGTCATTCTTGGTGTCGGTCATTCCCGCCCCGCCTGATTCCGGTGGCGCCGTACGGTCCGTACGGCGCGCGGCCGCGCGGCCGCGCGACGACACTGCGGGAGCGCGCGGCCCACCGGCAACCCCCTATTTCCCCGGGCGCTTCGGCACGGGGAAAACCTGTAGGGGGTACGGAACGGGGAGCCGGAATTTAGGGGTATTACGGCTCCTTGGCGGGGCCTAGGGTCCTGGGTGGCGGGCTCCAAGGTGATGGACAGATACCCGCGCGATTCCCCGGCCCACTCCTCTTCCTTCCTCCTTCCTTGAGGTATCCCACGTGAAAGACATAGTGAGCGCCGTCCTTTCCCGCGAGGCGACGTCCGGCGATTTCGCGAACCTGAGGGTTCCGGAGAGCTATCGGGGCGTCGTCATCCGCAAAGGAGACACGGGGATGTTCGACGGCATGCGGTCCGCGGACAAGGACCCGCGGAAGTCACTGCACGTCGAAGAGGTCCCGGTTCCCGAACTCGGCCCCGGCGAGGCCCTGGTGGCCGTCATGGCGTCGTCGGTGAACTACAACTCGGTGTGGAGCTCGATCTTCGAGCCGCTGCCGACCTTCGGATTCCTGGAGCGGTACGGCAGGTTGAGCGACCTGACGAAGCGCCACGACCTGCCGTACCACGTGATCGGCTCGGACCTGGCGGGTGTCGTGCTGCGCACCGGACCCGGCGTGAACGCCTGGCACCCCGGGGACGAGGTCGTCGCGCACTGTCTGAGCGTCGAACTGGAGTCGAGCGACGGCCACAACGACACCATGCTCGACCCCGAACAGCGGATCTGGGGCTTCGAGACCAACTTCGGCGGACTCGCCGAGATCGCCCTGGTCAAGTCCAACCAGCTGATGCCCAAACCCCAGCACCTCAGCTGGGAGGAGGCGGCGGCCCCCGGACTCGTCAACTCCACCGCGTACCGCCAGCTCGTCTCGCGCAACGGCGCGGCGATGAAGCAGGGCGACAACGTCCTGATCTGGGGGGCGAGCGGCGGACTCGGCTCGTACGCCACCCAGCTCGCCCTCGCCGGCGGCGCCCACCCCGTCTGTGTCGTCTCCAGCCCTCAGAAGGCGGAGATCTGCCGCCGGATGGGCGCCGAGGCGATCATCGACCGCACCGCCGAGGACTACGCGTTCTGGAAGGACGAGCACCACCAGGACCCGCGCGAGTGGAAGCGGTTCGGCAAGCGCATCCGCGAACTCACCGGCGGCGAGGACGTCGACATCGTCTTCGAACACCCCGGCCGCGAGACCTTCGGCGCGAGCGTGTACGTCACCCGCAAGGGCGGCACCATCGTCACCTGCGCCTCCACCTCCGGCTACACCCACGAGTACGACAACCGCTACCTGTGGATGTCCCTGAAGCGCATCATCGGCTCCCACTTCGCCAACTACCGCGAAGCCTGGGAGGCCAACCGCCTCGTCGCCAAGGGCAAGATCCACCCCACCCTCTCCAAGGTCTATCCCCTCGAAGAGACCGGCCAGGCCGCCTACGACGTCCACCGCAACCTCCACCAGGGCAAGGTCGGCGTCCTCGCCCTCGCCCCCGCCGAAGGCCTCGGCGTCCGCGACCACGACAAGCGCGCCCAGCACCTCGACGCCATCAACCGCTTCCGCGTCGCGGCGAACTGAAAAGAGCACGAACATGGCCCGGAAGACATCCGTGGTGGGAGTCGTCGGTCTCGGCTCCGTGGGGGAACCCCTGCTCCGCCTGCTGAACAGGGCGGGGTACGACGTCGTCGGCGTGGACCGCGAACTCGACGTGGTGGCGGCGGTGGACCAGCGCATGAAGGCGGACGGCCCGGGCGGTTCGGATGGATCGGGCGGCCCCGGCGGCTCAAACGGTTCGGGCGGACCGGAGGTCGCGGACCGTCCGGGCGCGTACCGGCTGACCAATGACACCGCGGCTCTCGGTTCCGCCGACCTGGTGATCGAGGCCGTGTCCGAGGACCTGGCGGTCAAGTCCCACGTACTGCGCCGCCTCAACAGCGTCTGCCCGGACGCCACGGTCCTGGTCAGCGTCACCGCCTCGCTGCCGCTGGCCCGCCTCGCCATCGCCTCGGGGCGCCCGGGCCGGACCCTCGGGCTGCGGATGCTGCGGCCCGTGCGCGCCGGTGCGGCCGTCGAGGCGGTGCCGACCTCCATGAGCGAGAGCGACGCCCTGGCCGTCCTGGCGGAGCTGCTGGCGACGGCCGGCCTCACGCCGGGCTCCCTGGGCGGGGCGGCGGGCCGTGCGGCGACCGACCTCGTGTACGCGTTCCTCAACCGTGCCGTCGCCATGGTCGCGCAGGGGTACGCCGGGCGGGAAGCGGTCGACACCGCCATGCGCCTGGGCTGCGGCCTGCCCGTGGGGCCGCTGGAACTGCTCGACGACATCGGCCTGGACACCGCGCACGCGGTCCTGTCCGACCTGCACTCCCGTACCGGAGACGCCAGGTTCCTGCCCGCGCCGCTGATCACCTCGATGGTGCGGGGCGGCGCCCTCGGCCGTAAGAGCGGGCAGGGCTTCTACCCGTACGACAAGGAGGGCGGCCGCCTTGCAGCGGGTACGGGGACCGGCGGGACCGGCGGGACCGGCCAGGACGGCGGGACCGCGGCGGCCGAACCGGGCGTGGCCGTCGGGCGGGTGGGCCTGTTCGGATCCGGGACCATGGCCCGGGGCATCGCCGAGTGCGCCGCGCTGGCCGGGGTGTCCACCGTCCTGGTGGCCCGCTCCCCGGAGAAGGCGCGGCTCGCCATGGCCGCCGTCGAGGCCTCGCTCACCAGGTCCGTACGCCGGGGCAGGATCCACGCCGACGACAAGGCGCGCGCCCTCTCGTTACTCGAAAGCACGCACGTCACCGCGGCGTTGGGCGACTGCGACCTGGTGATCGAGGCGGCCACCGAGGATCTTGTGGTCAAACGGTCCCTCTTCGCCTCGCTCGGCTCGGTGTGCCGTCCCGGCACCCTGCTCGCCACCACCACGTCCAGCCTGTCGGTGGAGCACTGCACCCAGGTGTCCGGGCGCGCCGGCGACGCCCTGGGCCTGCACTTCTTCAACCCGGCTCAGGTCATGAGGCTGGTCGAGCTGGTCCGTACCCCGGCGACGAGCGATCACAGCATGGCGGTCGCCCGTGCCTTCTGCGACCGGCTGGGCAAGATGGTGGTGGAATGCGGGGACCGCGCGGGCTTCATCGTGAACCACCTGCTGTTCCCCTATCTCGCCGACGCCGTACGGCTGTTGGACCGGGCGGACGCCGGCATCGAGGAGATCGACGCGGCGGTACGGCGTGGCTTCGGCTTCCCCCTGGGGCCCTTCACGCTGCTCGACGGCATCGGCCTGGACGTCTCGCTCGCCATCCTGCGGAGGCTGCACCTGGAGTTCCCGGAGAACGGCTGTGAACCGCCGGTGGCACTGGAGCAGTTGGTGGCGCAGGGCTGCCTCGGCCGCAAGACCGGTGCCGGCTTCACCCGGCCGCCCGGTCCTTGACGCCGGCCGCCCGGACCCTGCTCCCGACCGACCGACCGCCCGGTCCTTGACGCCGGGCGCTCAGTGCCGGAGGCCGGTCCGGTCCGCGAGCGCCTGGGGCAGGGCCCGTCGCCCCCGCACGCCCAACTTCTGGTAGATGTGCGTGAGATGCTGCTCGACCGTGCTGGGCGTGATGAACAGCCGCTCGGCGATGTCGCGGTTGGTCAGCCCGTCCGAGGCCATCAGGGCGACCCGGTGTTCGGCGCGGGTGAGCCCTTCGGCGAACGGGGGCGCGGGCTCGGGGGGCCGTACGGGCGACGGGCTCACGGGCCGTCCGAGGGCCCGGGCCGGAGCCGGCGCCGCGCCCCGGGCCGGGGAGTCGACCTCCGCGAAGAGCGTCAGCGCGCGCGTGCGCAGCCAGCCGCTGCCCGGGTCCGGCTGGGCCAGCTCCGCCGCGAGAAGCTCACGGGCCCGGCCGGGGCTGTCGACCTTGATCAGTGCCTCGGCCGCGTACACCCGCCAGGCCGTGAACACGGAGACGTCGAGCTTCCAGGCGGCCATCAGGTCGCGGCAGGCGTAGAAGTCCCCGAGCGCCGCCTGGTACCGGCCGACGGACAGGTGGTGGCGGCCCCGCGCCTGGAGGTAGTGCAGGCCGGGCAGGGTCTGGAACATCACGGAGGGCACGGGGACGCGGAAGCACTCGGCCGAGGCGTCGATGTCGCCGAGTTCGGCGCACGCCAGGACCTTGGCGGACAGCGGCAGGCCGAGCGCGACACCCCACGCCTGGGGCGGGATCAGCGTCAGTGCCTCGTCCGCCCGCCGCCGCGCGACCTCGAAGTTGCCCAGCCAGCTCTCGACGGTGGCGCTGGCCGCCGCGAAGACCGCCCGGACCTGCGGGGTACGGGTACGGGCTCCGCGTACGAGCAGTTCGCACCACTCGGCGGCCCGGTCGAGCCGGGCGGCCCGGATGAGGGAGACCAGCGCGGCCATGGCGGGGGCCACCGGCGGATCGTGCAGGACCACCCCTTCGAGAAGTCGCTCGGCGGCGTCGAGCGCCCCGCCGGTCGGCCCCTCGGAGAGCAGCGACGACAGCACGAGGGCGCCGTCCAGGTGCGGGTCCACGGCCATGACGCCGACGCCGGGACCGGATCCCCCGGCGGGCACCGCCGCGTGCTCGTGGGCGCCGAGCGCCGGGTAGAAGTACGCGAACCAGACGTGCATGGTGTCCAGCCGCACCCGGAGTCCGCCGGACAACTCGTCCCGTACACCGTCCAGATCGGCGAAGAGGGCGGCCGCCTCCTCCGGGCGGCCGAGCCAGAGGAGGTAGGTGATCAGCGTCATGCTCTGCCCGCGGCTCAGGTGGCCGTGGGCGTGGTCGTCCAGGAGCTCACCGAGATGGCGCCGGACCGCGCCGGGGTCGGTCTCCCACTCGGCACGGGCGAGTTCGACGCGGATCGCGGCCCGCTGCCGCGCGCTCGTACTCGTGTCGTACGCCCGCCGGAGGCAGGTGACGGCCCGCTTCACGTCGTGGTCGGCGAGCGCCTGGGCGGCGGCCTCGCGCAGCACCGGGAGGGTCCAGGGGTCCTCGCAGGGGTCGGCGCTGACGAGGTGCTGGGCCACCTGGGCCGCCGAGGCGCCGCTCTCGTGCAGCACCCGGGCCGCCGCGCGGTGCAGGGCGGCGCGTTCCCCGGGCGCCGTTCGCTCCAGGACGGTGGTACGCGCCGCCTCGGTACGGTACCGCCCGCCCTCGGTGAGGCCGACGGCGTCGAGCGCGGACATCGCGGGGCCCGCGCGGAGTTGGAGGACCCGGTCCAGGCAGTCGTGCGTGGCCGACGCACCGAGTACGGCGAGAGCGGAGGCGACCCGCAGCTCCTCGGGGCCGAGCTGGTCGAGCACGTACTGGACGGCCACGCGGAAGAGCTCGCCGCCGGCCGGGGTCCCGGTCCCGGTGAGCCGGTCGGCGGAGGAGTCCCACAGCAGCGCCTGGAGGAACAGCGGACTGCCCCCCGAGGCACGCCGCAGGGCGGGGGCCACCCGCGCGGCGCGGTCGTCGCCGAGGTGCTCGGCGACCAGGCTCACGGTGCAGTCCGCGCACAGCGGGGAGAGGCGGATCAGGGTGCACTCGGGGTTGCGCAGGCATTCGGCGGTCAGGGCGGAGCTGCCCTGCCGGCCGCCGACCGCGCGCTCGCCGAGGACGACGAGGACGGGCAGCGCGCCCACCCGGCGTATCAGGTGCTGGAGACACTGGAGCGAGGGCTCGTCGATGTCGTGCGCGTCGTCGACGGTGAGGACCACGGGCGCCCGCTGGGCGAGGTGGGCGAGGTGGCGGTAGAGGGTGTCGGCCGGCGTGGCCGTGACCGGGGCGGGGCCCTCGGCGGGCTCGGTGAGCGCCTCGGCCCGGCCGGGCGGGAGCGGGGCGGCCGCGAGGAGTTGGCTGACGACGCCGAGGGGAAGGTCGCGCTCCGCCGCGGAGGCGACCGCGGTCAGGACGACCGCTCCGGCCTCGTCGGCCAGCTCCTGGGCGTGGCGGATCAGTGAGGTCTTGCCCATTCCGGGCGCCCCCGTCACGAGTGCGGCGCGGCCCGCGCCCTCCCGTACCCGCGAGAACAGGCCCTCGATACCGTGTCTCGCCCGACATCGCTCCAGCATGTCCATCGCCACTCCTCGCCAGGCAGTCGACTTCCAGCCAGCCCCTGCGTGTGGGCCAGGTAGATCAAAGCCCGCCCGGGGCCGGAACCTGTCGGGTGGACCAGCGCGCGTACGAGCCGGGGACGGACCCCGGGGAGGACCCCTAGTCAATCTTGACAGGACTGGCCGCCCCCCTAGGGGGTGTCTTGCGGCGCGGTGTGTCCGCACTCGTGATTGTAGGTGGGCGGCCGGCCGCCCCGGGAATACGTCACGCCGTTCCTGTCCGGAAGTCAGGGGTCGGCGTAAGCCCATTCGCGGGGCGGAACGCGCGGTCGGTCAGGGCACGTTCGGCGCGGTACGAGGAGGTGTGGCGGGCGCCGGAACGCCGCTCGCGGGGCCGGTTCGCGGAGGCGTTCGGGGGATTCGCCGGGTCCGTTCGCGGGATGCGTTCGTGTTCACGGCGGCGCGGAAGACGGATCTCGGCCAGGGACTTCACGGTGCGCGACTTCGCGGCACGGAACGCCTGGACACCGGTCATTCCAGCCGCCGCGCATATCCTCGCCGGCCATTCCCCTTCATTAACGGATGCGCAATTCGCACCCCCCTACGTCCGCCGCCGGCGGCCGCCGCGAATAGGGGAGGGAGAACCCGGGATAACCCCTAACTCTGAATCGACCCGGACCATGGTTACTTGCGGCCCAACTGAACCGTTGGCTAGCGTGTGGCGCTATGTGGAACGCAGTGGATGTGTGGGTAACCGGCCTTGGCGCGATGACACCGCTGGGTGCCGACGCGAATGACACCTGGGCCGCAATGCGGAGCGGCGAGAACGGAATTGGCGTACTCAAAGAGAGCTGGGCCGAGGCACTTCCGGTCCGTATCGCCGGTCAACTGACCGTGAATCCCGCCGATTCGCTGAAGCGGACCGAGGCCCGCAAGCTCGACAGGTCCGAACAGATCGCGCTCGTCACCGCGCGGGAGGCCTGGGCCGACGCCGGGACCCCCGAGATCGAGCCCGAACGGGTCGCGGTCGTCCTGGGCACGGGCATCGGCGGGGTCACCTCACTGCTGGGCCAGAATCACATCCTGGAGACGTCCGGGCCGCGCCGCGTCTCCCCGCACACGGTGCCGATGCTGATGGCCAACGGCCCCGCCGCGTGGGTCAGCATGGACCTCAACGCGCAGGGCGGCGCCCACGCCCCGGTCAGCGCCTGCGCCTCGGGCGCGGAGGCCATCGCGCTCGGCCTCGACCTCATCAGGGCCGGCCGCGTGGACGTCGTCGTGGCGGGCGGCGTCGAGGCCAGCGTGCACGCGCTCCCCCTGGCCGCCTTCGCCCAGATGATGGCGCTGTCCACCCACAACGACACCCCGGAACTCGCGTCCCGCCCCTTCGACAAGGACCGCGACGGATTTGTCCTCGGCGAGGGCGGCGCCGTCGTCGTCCTGGAGCGCGCCGACCACGCCCGGGCCCGGGGCGCCCGCGCGCACGGCACCCTCCTGGGCGCGGGCATCAGCTCAAGTGCCCTCCACATCACCGCCTCCGACGTGGCGGGCCAGGTCCGGGCGATGTCCCAGTCGCTGCGCGACGCCGGTATGAGCGGGGCGGACGTGGAGCTGGTGCACGCCCACGCCACGTCGACCCCGCAGGGCGACGTGGCGGAGGCCCAGGCCATCACCCAGGCCGTCGGCGCCCACCCCGTGGTGACGGCGACGAAGTCCATGACGGGCCACCTGCTGGGCGCGTCCGGCGCGCTCGGCGCCATCGCCTCCGTCCTGGCCCTGCGCGACGGAAGCGTCCCGCCGACCCGCAACCTCACCGAGCAGGACCCCGAGGTCGCCCTCGACGTGGTCGCCGGTTCGGCGCGCCCCGGCCAGTGGCGGAGCGCGCTCTCGAACTCCTTCGGCTTCGGCGGCCACAACGTCTCGCTGGTCTTCGGTCGCGCCTGAGCCGCGACCGCGCCACGCCACCACTCCCGTACGCCCCACCCCCCGGACGGATCAGCGCGCCCGCACCGCTCTCACAGACGCACCTCACGAAAGGCTGAGATGACAGCGCACTCCACCGGGGCGGCTTCGTGTCCCCTGAGTCTTGGCTACGACTTCTACCGGGACCCGCAGCCCGTGTACCGGGACATCAAGCGAGCCGGGAACAAACCCACCGAGATCGTGCTCGAAACGGGCATGGCCTACATACCGCCGAACCTGAAGGCCTGGCTCATCACGTCGTACGCGGACGTCGAATTCGTCCTGCGCGACCCGAGGTTCCGCAAGAGCATCAACGAGGCCATGCCGCTGTTCGCGGCGAACGCCCCGGGCGGGGGCGACACGACGGCGCGCTCGTCCCTGCTCTACGACAACATGGCCAACAACGACCCGCCGAAGCACACCGCGCTCCGCAAGCCGGTCAACGGCGCCTTCACCGCCCGGGCCGTCGCCACCAAGCGGGCCGGAATACGCGCGCTCGCCGAGGAGACCCTCGACGCGGTGGCGGGCCGGGACACCTTCGACCTCGTCCGGGACTTCGCGTTCCCCTTCTCCATCGCGGTGATCTGCGCCACCCTCGGGGTGCCCGAGGAGGACCGGGGCACCTTCGACTCCTGGGTGCAGACCATCACGAGCGACGCCGCACCGGAGGTCCTCAAGCGCGACGCCGGGCTGATGGTGGGCTACTTGAGCGACCTGATCGGGCGCAAGCGCACCGCCGGTGACGACGACGTGCTGTCCCTGCTCGCGCGCTCGCTCGACGGCCCCGAGGCCGTCGCCCAGGCGTACGCGCTGCTCGCGGCGGGGTACGAGACGACGGCGAACCTCATCGTGACGGGCTTCCTCACCCTGGAGGCCAACCCGCTCCAGCGCGAGAAGCTGTGGAAGGACCGCTCCCTCGTACCGGGCGCCGTCGAGGAGATGCTGCGCCACCAGTCGCCGTTCAACCTCTCGCTCTACCGGTACGTCACCGAGACGGCGGAGGTCAACGGCGTGGAGATACCCGCCGGTTCGATCGTGTTCCTCGCGTTCGCCGCGGCCAACCGCGACGACGAACGCTTCGAGCGGCCCGACGACTTCACCCTCGCGGAGCCGCGCCGCGAGCACCTGGCCTTCGGCGGCGGCATCCACAACTGCATCGGCAAGCACCTCGCCCGGCTGGAGGCCGAGGAGGCCTTCGACGTCCTCATCGAGCGCTGCCCCGACCTGGCGTCCCTGACCCCCGCGGCGGAGAGGGAGTGGAAGGCCAGCCCGACCTTCCGCGGCCTGAAGCGCCTCACGGTCGGGCCCGGCCCCGTACCGCGGCGCGCGGAGACCGGGGCGGCGGCACGATGACGGCGGACGCGTTACGCCCCGCCCCACCCGTGGCCGTCATCGGCATGTCCTGCCGCTTCCCCGGCGCCGCCCACCCGGCCGCGTTCTGGGAGAACCTCAGGTCCGGTACGTCGTCGGTGGGTCCGGTCCCGGCGGACCGGTGGACCGACCTCCCGGACGAGGCCGCCGGTGAGCCCTCCGACGGGCCGTCCTACGGGCCGTCCTACGGGCCCTCCGCCGGACGACGCGTCACCGCCGGCGGGTTCGTCGACGGCGTCATGGACTTCGACGCCGGCTTCTTCGGCATCTCGCGCCGCGAGGCCCGGCACATGGACCCGCAGGCGCGCGTCCTCCTGGAACTCGCCTGGGAGGCCGTCGAGGACGCGTCCCTGGACGCCGCCGAGCTGAGCGGCTCGCGCTGGGGCGTCTTCGTCGGGGCCTCCGCCGACGACTTCCGGATGAGCTACTTCGCCGCCGGGAACCTGGACCGCTCCGGCCACCTGGGCACCAGCCGCGCCCTGCTGGCGAACCGTGTCTCGCACGTCCTCGGCCTGCGCGGACCGAGCGAAGTGATCGACACCGGCCAGTCCTCGTCCCTGGCCGCCCTGCACCGCGCCCTGTCCGGAATCCGGCTCGGCGAGTGCGAGGCGGCGCTGGTCGGCGGCATCCACCTCAACCTCCTGGGGCGGGTGACCGACCAGATCCAGCTGTGGGGCGGCCTGTCGCCGGACGGCCGGTGCCACACCTTCGACGAGGCGGCCAACGGTTACGTACGCGGCGAGGGCGGCGGCTGCGTCGTACTGAAGCCCCTGGACGCGGCGATCCGCGACAACGACCCGGTCTACTGCGTCGTCCGCGGCAGCGCCACCAACAACGACGGCGGCCGGTCCGGCCCCGGGGTCCCCTCGCAGGAGGCCCACCAGGAGGTGATCGCGGCGGCCCACGCGGCCGCGGGCGTGCGCGCCGCCGACGTCGCGTACGTCGAACTGCACGGGACCGGCACGCCCGTGGGCGACCCCGTCGAGGCGCGGGCGCTCGGCGCGGCGGTGGGCGGCGGGCGCCCGCCGGGCGACCCCCTGCGGGTCGGATCGGTGAAGACGAACCTGGGGCACCTGGAGTCGGCCGCCGGGATCGCCGGGTTCCTCAAGGCCTGCCTGGTCCTCCACCACGGACACCTGCCCCCGAGCCTCAACTTCGTACGGAGCCCGGCCGGGACGCCGCTGGACGAGCTGAACCTCCGGGTCGTCACGGAGGGCGAGGAGCGCTCCTTCACGCGGGCGGACGCCGTGGGCGTCAGCTCGCTCGGCATGGGCGGCACCAACGTCCATGTGGTCCTCGGCGTGTCGCCCACGGCGGCCGCCGGCCCGGCAGGGGCCGCCGTGGGCGGCCGCGAGGACACCGTCTGGTGCCTGTCGGGACGGTCGCGGGAGGTGGTCCAGGGCCTGGCCCGCGCCCTGCTCGACCACCCCTTCCCCGCCGGGCGGCACTCCGTGGCCGACATCGGGTGGACGCTGGCCCACCGCGCCCAGGGCGAACACCGCGCCGCCGTGCTCGGCGGCGACTGGGCGGACATCAGGCGGGGCCTGGAGAAGGCGGCCGCCGGGCAGGGACTCGCCGTTCCCGAGTCCTGGCTGGAGGAGGCGGGACCCGACCGCGCGTCACTGGTGGCGCTCGCCGCGGAGTACGCGTACACGGGCGAACTGACCAAGATCCGCGAGGCGCTGGGCTTCGGGCAGCGCAGGGTCCCGGCACTGCCGGCGACACCCTTCGCGCGCGAGACGTTCGCCTGGGAGACCTCGCCCGGGACCTCCCACACCTCGCGCGCCTCCCAGACCTCTCAGGGCCCTCAGACCTCTCAGACCTCTCAGGTACGCCCAGCTCCGCCGACCACCCAGGCTCCCGCGGCCACCCCGCCCCCCGCCTTCACCGACCGGTGGACCGCCGCCCCCGGCCCCACCGACCGCCTCTGGCTGACCCGCACCCTCCTCGAGGACGAACTCCTCACGGTCCTGGGCGGATCGGCCACCCGGCCGGACCCGGACCGCACGTTCCAGGACACGGGCGTCGACTCGATGACCCAGCTGGAGTTCCTCGACCGGATCACCGACGCGACCGCGCTCGACCTCCCGGGAACGGTGCTCTTCGACCACCCGACGATCAACGAACTGGCGACACACCTGAACACCCTGATGGAGAGGACGGAGACGCGGCGTGGCTGAGGACGACATGATCGACGGCACCGGACGGGACGACATCGCGGTCATCGGGATGGCCTGCCGCTACCCCGGCGGTGTGGACAGCCCCGACCGGCTCTGGGAACTGGTGTCCGAAGGCCGGGACGGCGTCGGGGAGTTCCCCGGCAACCGCGACTGGCACACCGAGGAGCTGTACGACCCGAGCTTCGTCCGCCAGGGCGGGTTCCTGCACGACGCGGACACCTTCGACGCGGCGTTCTTCGGCATCAGGCCGGCCGAGGCGATCGCGATGGACCCGCAGCAGCGGATCCTCCTCGAAGTGGCCTGGGAGTCGATCGAGCGGGCCGGGATCCTCCCGTCGAGCCTGAAGGGCTCGTCCACCGGCGTCTTCGTCGGCGTGATGCCGAACGAGTACGGGCAGCCGCTGTGGCGGTGGCAGGACGAGACCGCGGGCTTCATGGGCACCGGCACCTCGCCGAGCGTCGCGTCCGGGCGCATCTCGTACCTGCTCGGCCTCGAAGGCCCGGCCATCACCATCGACACGGCCTGCTCCTCCTCGGGCGTCGCGATCCACCAGGCCGTCCGCTCGCTGCGCACCGGCGAGACCGACCTCGCGCTGGCGGGCGGCTGCACCGTGCTCGCGGGGCCCGGCATGTTCGTCGACTACGCGAGGAAGGGCGCCCTGTCGCCGGACGGGCGCTGCCGGACCTTCGCGGACACCGCCAACGGCACCGTGTGGGCCGAGGGCGCGGGCGTCCTCGTCCTGGAGCCGCTGGCGAAGGCGAAGCGCCTGGGGCGCCGCATCCACGGCGTGATCAAAGGGACCGCCGTCAACCAGGACGGCGCGAGCAACGGCCTGACGGCGCCCAGCGGCCGCGCCCAGGTCAAGGTGATCAATCAGGCCCTCGCCGACGCGCGGCTGCGCCCGGGCGACATCCAGCTCGTCGAGGCGCACGGCACCGCCACCAAGCTCGGCGACCCCATCGAGGCCAACGCCATCCAGGCGACGTACGGCCGGGGCGAGCGCGAAGAGCCGGTCTGGATCGGCTCGTTCAAGTCCAGCGTCGGCCACTCCATGGCGGCGGCCGGGGTCGGCGGCGTCATCAAGTGCCTGACGGCGATGAGGGCGGCCACCATGCCCAAGACGCTCCATGTCGAGGGCGCGCTCAACTCCCACGTGGACTGGTCGACTTCCGTGGACGTGCTCCGTGAGGCCCGCCCCTGGCCCACGACCCGGGACGGGGTGCGGCGGTGCGCCGTCTCCTCGTTCGGCGTGAGCGGGACCAACTCCCACGTCATATTGGAGGGGTGGGACGCCAAACCCCGGGAGCCACGGACGGGGGCCGCCGCCTCATCCGACTCCGCCCCCGCCACCTCCGACTCCGCCTCCGCCCCCTCCGACTCCTCCGGCACCGATCTCCTGAAGATCTCCGCCAAGACCCCGTCCGCCCTGCGCGCCTACGCCACGGCCGTCGCCGAGAAGCTGGCGTCCGGTGCCGACCCCGTGCCGAACGTCGCCCACGCCCTCGCCACCGCGCGCGAGGACTTCGACCACCGCGCCGTCGTGGCCGGCTCCGGCCTCGGCCAACTCCTCGGCGGACTGCGGGCACTCGCCGCGCAGGAGGAGGACCCCGCCGTCGTCCGGGGCGAGGCGCGGCGCGTCCGGCGCCCGGTCTTCGTCTTTCCCGGGCAGGGCTCGCAGTGGCCGGGCATGGCCGCGCGCCTCCTGGACGAGTCCGAGGTCTTCCGCCGACGCGTCGAGGAGTGCCGCGCGGCGTTCGCGCCGCACCTCGACTACGACCTCCAGGCGGTCCTGTCCGGCGCCGACCAGGAGACCGACCTGGAGCGCACCGACGTCGTCCAGCCGCTGATCTTCACCATGATGCTCGGGCTCGCCGAGCTGTGGCGGTCGGCCGGCGTCGAGCCCGCCGCGGTGGTCGGCCACTCGCAGGGTGAGGTCGCGGCCGCCGCCCTGGCCGGGACCCTGGACCTGGCGGACGCGGCCCGCGTGGTGGCCGTTCGCAGCCGGATCCTGGAGGAGTCGGGGCGCGGCGGCATGGCCGCCGTCGCCGCCTCCCGGGAGAAGGCCCTGCTGCTCGCCGCCGAGGCCGCCGCCGATCTGGTCGTCGCGGCCACCAACGGGCCCGAGTTCGTCATCCTGTCCGGCGACGACGAGCCCGGCATCCGGCGGCTGCTCGACCTCTGCGAGGACCGGGGCGTGTACGCGCGCCGGGTGCCCGCCAAGTGCGCCTCGCACTCCCCCGTCATGGCCGAGCTCCAGGACCGGATCATGGCCGGTCTGGACGGGATCACGCCCTCGGCCGGGGCGATACCGGTGTTCTCGACGGTCGAGGCCCGCCCGTTCCGCGGCGAGGACATGACCGCCGCGTACTGGTACCGGAACCTGCGCGGCCAGGTCCGCTTCGCGGAGACCATCACGGAGCTGACGTCGCACGGCTACGACGCCTTCGTGGAGATCAGCCCGCACCCCGTCCTGCTCGGCTCGCTGGAGTCGATCTTGCGCGGGACCGACACGGACGCCCCGGTCTGCGCCACCCTCAAACGCGACCAGGGAGGGTACGAGAGGTTCATGACGGCCGCCGCCGAGGCGTACGTCCAGGGCCACTCCGTCGACTGGAACGTGCTGCGCGCCGCCCACGCCCCGGCCCGTACGGCCCCGGCCGACCTGCCCACGTACCCCTTCGAGGGAGTCAGGTTCTGGCTGCCGTCGCAGACGGACGGCATGAGCACCAAGCCCTCCCCGCAGGGTGACCGCGCCGCCCGCAGGCCCGTGGTCCCGCTCGCCGACGGCGGGCACCCGTGGATTTCCTCCGTCGTCGAGGCCGCCGACGGCACGGTCCTGATGAGCGGCCGCCTCTCGCTGCGCGGCCATCCCTGGCTCATGGACCACCGGGTCGGGGACACGGTGCTGCTGCCCGGCACCGCCTTCGCGGAGCTGCTGTTGTCCGCGAGCCGCGAGCTGGGCTGCGACGGCCTGGACGAAATGCTGCTGCGCGACCCGCTGTTACTGCCCCTGGACGGCTCTGCCGTCGACATCCAGGTGTCCGTCGAGCCTCCCGAAGGGGGCGAGGGAGCCTCGCGACCGGCGGCGGTCTTCTCCCGCCCGGTGGGCGGGGACTCGTGGCTGCGCAACGCGGACGGCCTCCTGGCCGGCCCGCGCACCGCCGCCACCCCGCTCCAGGACGACCTGTCCGTCGCGCCCGACGCCGCCGAACTCGACGCCGACGGCCTGTACGAGGACCTGCGGGGCCTCGGGTACGGGTACGGAGAGGCGTTCCAGGGCGTGTGCTCCGGTACGTACCACGGGGACCGGGTCCGCTCCCGCGTCGTGCTCCCCGAGGCGGCCCGCGTCAACCACCGCGGCTTCGCGGTCCACCCGGCGCTGGCCGACGCCGCGCTGCACGCCGCGGTGCGCTGCGGCCTGCTGGGCGAGGCGGCCGCCGGGAGCGTCTCCGTACCGTTCGTCTTCAGCGGCGTACGCGTGGGCGCGCGCACCGACGACCCGGACGCGGCGGCCGCCGACGCGTGCTACGCCGTGGCACGCCGGGTCGCCCCGGACGCGATCACCCTCACGCTGACCGACGACGACGGCCGCGTCCTGCTGTCCGTCGACCGCATGGTGGTCCGCGGCCTGGCCCTGCCCGGTACGGCGCCGGACCTCGACGCGGCCGCGCTGTACGCGATGGCGTGGGACGAGGTCCCCGGCGCGGACGGCGAGGGGCACCGCCTGTGCGTGGTCGCGGGTGACGACGGCCCGCTCTCGGCCGCGCTGCGCGAGACCGCGCGCGGAGGCATCGCCGTCGCGACGCTCGACGAGGCGATCATGGTGGTGAAGGGGCTGCCCGGCAGCTGGCAGGTCGTGCTCGCGGCCCCCGCCGTGCCGGAGGGCGTGGACGAGCAGGTCCACGCCTCCGCCTCGTGGGCCCTGAGGACGGTCCAACGCTGGCTGGGCGCGCCCGACTTGGAGGGCCGCGTGCTGCTGACCTGCGTCACGCGGGACGCGGTCGCGGTCCCCGGCGACGACACGTTCGACCTCGGCTCCAGCGTGCTGTGGGGCATGGTCCGCTCCGCCCAGACCGAGCACCCGGGGCAGTTCAGGATCGTCGACGTCGGCGCCGCCGGCCTCTCCCGACCCGACGTGCTCGCGGCCGCCTTGAAACGTACGGACGCACAGCTCGCCGTCCGGTCCTGCCGGATCCTGCGGCCCCGGCTCGCCCCGCACCCGGCGGCCGGCCCCGCCCTGCCGGAACTGGGCGACGGCACCGTCGTGATCACGGGCGGCACCGGCACCATCGGCCGCGAACTGGCGCGGCATCTGGTGACCCGGTGGGGCGCGCGCTCCCTGGCGCTGCTGAGCCGCAGCGGCGGCGGGGCGCCCGGCATCGAGGCGCTGCGCGGGGAGTTGACCGCCCTCGGCGCCGAGGTGCGGGTCGTCCGCGCCGACGTCTCGGACGCGCGGGACGTCGGCGCGGCCCTGGCCCAGGTGCGCTCCGAGCGCCCGATCGTGGGTGTGGTGCACGCCGCCGGTGTGCTCGACGACTCCCTCGTCTCGAACATGACACCGGACCAGCTCCACGGGGTGCTGCGCAGCAAGGTCGACTCGGCCCTGAACCTGGACGCCGCGACGGCCGGGGACGAACTGCGCTTCTTCACGCTGTTCTCTTCCCTGTACGGCGTGCTCGGCGGCCCCGGCCAGGCCAACTACGCGGGCGCCAACACCTTCCTGGACCAGTTCGCGCACTGGCGGCGCTCCCGGGGGCGTCCCGCCAACGCGGTCGCCTGGGGCCTGTGGGCGCAGGCGACGGGCATGACCGGCCACCTCGGCGAGGGCGACCTGCTGCGCCTGCGCCGCAACGGCGTGGCCCCGTTCG
Source organism: Streptomyces sp. NPDC088261 (assembly GCF_044740805.1). Lineage (NCBI taxonomy): Bacteria > Bacillati > Actinomycetota > Actinomycetes > Kitasatosporales > Streptomycetaceae > Streptomyces > Streptomyces sp. NPDC088261. The sequence continues at coordinate 861,225 of NZ_JBIURL010000001.1, read as the reverse complement.
AGGTCGCCGAGGGGCTCGCGCTCTTCGACGGGGCGCTCGCGGACGGCCCGGCGGCGCTGGTCGGCGCGCGCCTGGCGGTGCCGGAGGCCTCGGGGCCCGACGGCACGTACGAGGGACCGTTCCTGCTCGGCGGGCTCGCCGCCCTGCGGGGTACGGGAACGGCCGCGCCGGTCACCCCGGCGCGCCGCCTGAGCGCGCCGAAGGGACCGAGGGCGCCGCAGGGGCCCAACACGCCCCGGACCGGGCCCCCTTCGGAGCACCTGAACCCCGCCCCCGCCACCCCGGCCCCGGCGGGAGGCGACACCACGGAGGCCGCCGACGTCCTCGCTCTGCTGAAGTCGGCGGACGCCTCGGACGACCAGCGGATCGCCGGGCTGCTGGCCCTGGTGAAGGAGTGCGTGGGCGGGCTCCTGGGCCTGGCGCCCGGCAAGGTCGACGCCCAGCGGTCCTTCTACGAGATGGGCTTCGACTCGCTCACGTCGATGGAGCTGCGGGTACGGCTCGGCCGCAGGCTCGGCACGCGCCTCGGCGCCACCGTGGTCTTCGACTTCCCGACGCCCGAGTCACTGGCGGGGCACGTCGTGGAGCAGTTCGCGCCGGCCCGCGAGAAGGCGGCGGAGACGGCGGAGACGGCGCCCACGGCCGTGGAGCCCGCTCCGCCGGCCACCGGGGCGACGGCCGCCCCCGCGTCCGCGGCCCCGGCGACACCGGCCGCCGTCACGGGCAAGGACACCGGCACCGCCGCCGTCACCGGCCCTCGGTCGACCCCGCGCGGCGGCCCCGGCTCCGCGCCCGCGTGGGACGCCGTCGCCTCCGAGCCGTTCCCGCTGACCAAGCTGCAAGAGGCCTATCTGGCGGGCCGCGGGAGCGACTTCGAGCTCGGCAACGTGTCCACGTACCTCTATGTCGAGGTCGACCTCGTCCGTTTCGACGTGCGCGCCGCGGAACGCGCCCTGCGGCGGCTCGTCGAGCGGCACGAAATGCTGCGCGCCGTGTTCGACCCGGCGGGCGGCCAGCGCGTCCTCTCCCGGGTCCCGGAGTACACCATCCCGGTGGAGGACCTGCGCCGTCTCACCGCCGGGGAGCGGGAACAGCGGCTCGCCGCCGTGCGGGAGGAGCTGAGGGCGCAGACCTTCGACACCGCGTCCTGGCCGCTCTTCATCGTGCGGGCCACCCGCGTCGACGAGACCGTCACCCGGCTCCACCTGGGCATCGACGTGCTGATCTCCGACGGCGGGAGCAGCGCCCTGCTGTTCCAGGAGTGGGCCGACCTGTACCACGACCCGTCCCGCGCCCTCGAAGGGCCGGGCGGGTCCTTCAAGGACCACGTCCTCGCGATGCGCGCCTTCGGCGAGTCCGAGGAGATCGAGCCGAGCCGGGAGTACTGGCGCTCCCGGGCGGCCTCGCTGCCGCCCGCGCCCGAACTGCCGCTCGCGGTACGGCTCGGCGAGGTGGCCACCCCGGTCTTCGCCAACCGCTTCACGCGCGTCGAGCCCCCGGAGTGGGAACGGTTCAAGCGCCATGCCGCGGCGGCCGGGGTGACCGCGTCGGGCGCGATCCTCACGGCCTACTGCCAGGTGCTCGCCCGCTGGTCCAAGTCCCCCGACTTCACGGTCAACGTGCTCGTCTCCCACCGCTCGGGCCTCACCGGCGAGGACATGTCGAGGACCGTGGGCAACTTCTCCTCCACGAGCCTCCTCGAAGTGCACGTGGACGAGACGGCGGCGTTCAAGGACGTCGCCGCGCGCATCCAGCGGCAGCTCATCCTCGACATGGAGCACACCGCGTACACGGGGCTCGACGTGCTGCGCGACCTCGGCCGCCTGGACGCGGGCGCGGGACGGGCGCGCATGCCCGTCGTCTTCAACAGCACGATCACCGGCGCGCCGGCCAGGGGCGCGGCGGCGGCGGGCCCGGTCGGCGCCCTGTGCCGCATGGGCGAGGGCGGCACGCCGGTCTGGAGCGGTGTACGTACCCCCCAAGTGATCCTGGACCACACGGCGTTCGAGGAGAACGACGGTCTGATCCTGAACTGGGACGTGGTGGAGGAAGTCTTCCCGGCGGGTGTCGTGGACGCCATGTTCGCGGCGTATGAAGGGCTGATTCGTGAACTCTGTTGTTGATTCCGCCTGGTTGGCCCCCGCGTGGTCCCACCACCCCGACCCCACCGCCGCGTCACGCACCGGATCCGATGGAACATTCGACGGGACGTTCGGCGAGGACTTCCTGCTGCACCACAGGTTCGAGGAGCAGGCGGCGCGCACCCCGCACTCCGCCGCCGTCGTGAGCCCGGCCCGCTCGCTCACCTACGCGGAACTCGACGCCGAGTCGGCGCACGCCGCGTGCCTGCTCGCGGACGCGGGCGTGGCCCGGGGCGCTCTCGTCGGCGTGGTCATGGAGAAGGGCTGGGAGCAGGTCGTCGCCTGCCTCGGCGTGCTGCGCGCCGGGGCGGCGTACGTCCCCGTCGACCCGGCCTGGCCCGCCAAGCGGCTGTCCGCCGTGCTCACCTCGGCGGGCGTCACGGCGGTGCTGACGCAGCCCCGGCTGCGCGGGAGGATCGACTGGCCCGCCGCGGTGACGGTCCTCGACGTCGACGGCTCGACCGGGGGTACGGCGGACACCCCGGCGCCCCCACGGGTACCGGTGTCGCCGCGCGACCTCGCGTACGTCATCTACACCTCCGGGTCCACCGGCGTCCCCAAGGGCGTGATGATCGAGCACGGGCCGGCCGTCAACACCGTCCTCGACGTGAACAACGAGCTGGCGCTCACCGGGAAGGACCGCGTGCTGGCGCTCTCCGCGCTGCACTTCGACCTGTCCGTGTACGACGTCTTCGGCCCGCTCTCGGTCGGCGCGTGCGTGGTCCTTCCCGCGCCCGCCGACGCCCGCGAACCCGCCGAGTGGCTGCGCCTCATGGCCGGCCACGACGTCACGGTCTGGAACAGCGTCCCGGCGCTCATGTCCATGCTCTGCGCCCATCTGGCGTCCGGCGCGGGGGCCTCCGGCCTGCCCCCGCTGCGCGCCGTGCTGATGAGCGGCGACTGGATTCCGGTGGCGCTGCCGGAGGAGATCCGGCAGCACTTCCCGGACGCGGCGCTGTGGGGCCTCGGCGGCGCCACCGAGGCCTCCATCTGGTCCATCTGGCACCGCATCACGCCGGCGGACGCCGCGCTGACCTCGATCCCGTACGGCACGGCCATGCGCGGCCAGCGGGTCTTCGTGGCCGACGGCCTGCTGCGGCCCCGGCCGTGCTGGGTGCCCGGCGAGATCTGCATCGCGGGCGCCGGTGTCGCCCGCGGCTACCTCGGCGACGAGGAGCGCACCGCGAAGAGCTTTGTCACCGGTCCTGGTGGCGAACGCGTCTACCGTACGGGCGACCTGGGCCGGCTCCTGCCAAGCGGCGAGATCGAGTTCCTGGGCCGCGAGGACACGCAGGTCAAGATCGGCGGCCACCGCATCGAACTGGGCGACGTGGAGGCCGCGTTGCTCGGCTGCCCCGGCGTCGCGGGCGCCGTGGTCGCCGCCGAGGGCGACCGGGGCAGGACCCGCCTGGTCGCACACGTCCTGCCCGCACCGGGCGCGCGCCTCACCGAACCGGGGCTCAAGCGGCTCGCCGCGGAGGCCCTCCCCCGCTCCATGGTGCCCGCGGTCGTCTCCGTACGGGACGCCTTCCCGCTCACGAGCAACGGAAAGGTGGACCGCGCGGCCCTGGCCGCCACCCGGCGCACGGAGTCCGCGTCGCCGACCGGGAACGAGCGGCCGTCGGACGCCGAGGAAGAACTCCTCCTGTCCCTCTGGAGCACGTTCTTCGACGTGCCCTCCCTCTCGGTCACGGACAACTTCTTCGAGCTGGGCGGCGATTCACTGCTGGCCGTCCGCCTCGTCTCCGTCCTGCGCGCCGAGACGGGGGAGGAGATACCCGTGTCCACCCTGTTCGGTGCCCCGACGATCCGCGCCCTCGCGCGGGAACTCAGGGACCACCGCGAGGCCGGGGGCCGGAGCGCCGGACGCACCCCGCTCGTCCCCGTCCGGACCACGGGCACGGCCGTCCCGCTCGTCTTCGCCCACCCCATCGGCGGCGACGTGCTCTGCTACGCCGAGCTGGCCCGGCTCCTCGGCGACGACCAGCCGTTCTACGCGTTGCAGTCGCCGGGCGGGACCGGCGACGAGCCCACCCTCCGGGAACTCGCCGCCGACTACGCCAGGGCGATCGTGCGCGAGGTGCCCGGAGAGCGCTTCCGGCTCGGCGGCTGGTCCATGGGCGGCCTCCTCGCCCTGGAGACGGCCCGCGAACTCACCGCCCTCGGCCGCACCGTCGACCTCGTGACCGCGATCGACGTCATCGAGACCCCGGAGGGGCTGCGCAGGCCGGTCGGCGAGGCGCAGCTGCTCCACTGGCTGGGCCGCGACCTGGCCGGCCTGACGGGAAACTCCTGGCAGGACGGGACCGGCGCCCCGGACGGCCGGACACCCACCGGCTCCGCCCTCTCCCCGGCCGAGCTGTTCGCGACGCTGCGCTCCCGCGGCATCCTGCCCACCGAGGTCGCGCGGCGCGACTTCGACGACCTCGTCGCCCGGTTCACGGGCAACGCGCGGGCGCTCTACGGCTACCGCCCCGCCGCGTACGAAGGACCGGTCCACTTCCTGCGGGCCGAGTCCGGCGCCACCCCCGAGACGGCCGACAGCTGGCGTGTCCTGTGCCGGGGCGCCTTCGAGGTCGTCACCGTCCCCGGTGACCACTACACCGTCCTCAAGTCCCCCCAGGTGGAGGCCGTCGCGGCGGCCCTGCACCACATCCTGGAAGGAGCCGCCGCACCCGCGTAGCGGGCCGCCTCCCCACCGCCCGGCGCCGGGCGGCCACCCCCGCTCCACCGGGGACGGCCGCCCGGTCCGCTGTCCCCCACAGACCCCCCACGCGGTACGGACACCGGAGAGTAGCGGGCCGCCAACAGGGAGCGATCCCCCGGAGGACGAGAGCCCGCCGCCCCGGCCCCGGCCCCGGCCACCCCCCTGCCCCCGGCGGAGAACGACGGAGAACGACGGAGAAACACATTCGCCGACTTCCGGCGCGGGGTGAGATCCTGGGCTCGGTATGTCTACTTCCTTCGCCGACCTGTCGACCCTGCTGGACGAGGTCTCGCTGCGCGACGCGCAGCGGCTCGGCCGCCGGCTCGAAGGCTCCCGGCGCATCCGCAAGCCCGAGGCGCGGCAGGCCGTGCTCGACGAGATCGCCCGCGAGGCCGAGAAGGCCGCCGGGCGGACGCGGGCACGCGGTGCGCGCGTGCCCGCGGTCTCGTACCCCGAGCAGCTGCCCGTCAGCCAGAAGAAGGACACCATCCTGGAGGCGATACGCGACCACCAGGTCGTGATCGTCGCGGGCGAGACCGGGTCGGGGAAGACGACGCAGATCCCCAAGATCTGTCTGGAACTGGGCCGTGGCGTCCGCGGGATGATCGGCCACACCCAGCCCCGCCGGATCGCGGCCCGTACGGTCGCCGAACGGGTGGCCGAGGAGCTGGACACCCCGCTGGGCGAGGCCGTCGGCTGGAAGGTGCGCTTCACCGACCAGGTGAACCAGGACGCGACGTTCGTGAAGCTGATGACGGACGGCATCCTGCTCGCGGAGATCCAGACGGACCGCGACCTGCTGGCGTACGACACGATCATCATCGACGAGGCCCACGAGCGGAGCCTCAACATCGACTTCCTGCTGGGGTACCTGGCCCAGCTGCTGCCCCGGCGCCCCGACCTCAAGGTCGTCATCACGTCGGCGACGATCGACCCCGAGCGCTTCTCGCGCCACTTCGGCGACGCGCCCATCGTGGAGGTCTCGGGCCGTACGTACCCCGTGGAGGTCCGCTACCGCCCGCTCCTGGAGGAGGAGGGCGACGACGGCGACCGCGACCAGATCACCGCGATCTCCGAGGCCGTGGACGAACTCCAGGCGGCCGGCCCCGGCGACATCCTGGTCTTCCTCTCCGGCGAGCGTGAGATCCGCGACACCGCCGACGCCCTGGAGAAGCGCAAGCTGCGCGGTACGGAAGTGCTCCCCCTCTACGCCCGGCTCTCGCACGCCGAGCAGCACCGCGTCTTCCAGCGCCACAGCGGCCGCCGGATCGTGCTGGCGACCAACGTCGCCGAGACCTCGCTGACCGTCCCCGGCATCAAGTACGTCATCGACCCGGGCACCGCCCGCATCTCCCGCTACAGCCACCGCACCAAGGTCCAGCGGCTGCCCATCGAGCGGATCTCGCAGGCCAGCGCCAACCAGCGCAAGGGCCGCTGCGGCCGTACGTCCGACGGCATCTGTATCCGGCTGTACTCGGAGGACGACTTCGACGCGCGCCCCGAGTTCACGGACGCCGAGATCCTCCGTACGAACCTGGCCTCCGTCATCCTCCAGATGACCGCCGCCGGGCTCGGCGAGATCGAGAAGTTCCCCTTCCTGGACCCGCCGGACCACCGCAACATCCGGGACGGCGTGCAGCTGTTGCAGGAGCTGGGCGCCTTCGACCCGGAGCATAAGGACGCCAAAAAGAAGCTGACGCCCCTCGGGCGCAAGCTCTCGCAGCTCCCCGTCGACCCGCGCCTGGCGCGGATGGTCATCGAGGCCGACCGCAACGGATGCGTACGGGAAGTGATGGTGATCGCCGCCGCGCTCTCCATCCAGGATCCGCGCGAGCGCCCCGCCGAGAAGCAGACCCAGGCCGACCAGCACCACGCCCGCTTCCGCGACGAGACGTCCGACTTCCTGGCCTTCCTCAACCTGTGGCGGTACGTACGCGAGCAGCAGAAGGCCCTGTCGTCCTCCGCGTTCCGCCGGATGTGCAAGTCGGAGTTCCTGAACTTCCTGCGGATCAGGGAGTGGCAGGACATCTACTCCCAACTGCGCACGGTCGCCAAGCAGATGGGCCTGCGGCTGAGCGACGACGACACGAACGCGCCCGACCAGGCCGTCCATGTCTCGCTGCTGGCGGGCCTGTTGTCGCACATCGGCATGAAGGACGTGAAGGAGGCCGGGCGCGAGACGGGCAAGGGCGCCTCGGTGAAGAACGAGTATCTGGGCGCCCGCAACGCCAAGTTCGCGATCTTCCCCGGCTCTGCGCTCTTCAAGAAGCCGCCCCGGTTCATCATGTCCGCCGAGCTGGTGGAGACCTCGCGCCTGTGGGCCCGGGTCAACGCCAAGGTCGAGCCGGAGTGGATCGAGCCGCTCGCCGGCCACCTCCTCAAACGGACGTACAGCGAGCCGCACTGGGAGAAGGACATGGCGGCCGTGATGGCGTACGAGAAGGTCACGCTGTACGGCGTGCCGATCGTCGCCCAGCGGAAGGTCAACTTCGGCCGGATCGACGCGGAGGTCTCGCGCGAGCTGTTCATCCGCAACGCGCTGGTGGAGGGCGACTGGCGCACGCACCACCAGTTCTTCCATGACAATCGCAAACTCCTGGGCGAGGTCGAGGAGTTGGAGCACCGCGCGCGGCGCCGCGACATCCTCGTGGACGACGAGACGCTGTACGACTTCTACGACGAGCGCGTGCCGGACGACGTCGTCTCGGGGGCGCACTTCGACGCGTGGTGGAAGGCGAAGCGGCGGGACGAGCCGGAGCTGCTCGACTTCGAGCGGTCGATGCTCATCCGGGAGAAGGCCGCCGGGTCCGTCACCAAGGACGACTATCCGGACTCGTGGGCGCAGGGCGCCCTCAAGTTCCGGGTGACGTACCAGTTCGAGCCCGGCGCGGACGCGGACGGCGTCACCGTGCACGTACCGCTCCAGGTGCTCAACCAGGTCACCTCGGAGGGCTTCGACTGGCAGATCCCGGGCCTGCGCGAGGAGGTCGTGGTGGAGCTGATCCGCTCGCTGCCCAAGGCGATCCGCCGGCACTACGTACCGGCCCCGAACTACGCGAAGGCCTTCCTGGAGCGCGCGGTGCCCCTTCAGGAGCCGCTGCCGGTCACGCTGGCCCGGGAGCTCCAGCGGATGGTCGGGGTGCCCGTGCGGGGCGAGGACTTCGACCTCTCGCGGATCCCGGACCACCTCAAGATCACGTTCCGCATCGTGGACGAGCGGCGCAGGCGGATCGCCGAGGACAAGGATCTGGACGCGCTCAAGCTCCAGCTGCGCCCCAAGGCCCGCCAGGCCCTCTCGAAGGCCGCCGCGGCCACGGCGGAGCGGGACGGCGGGGAGGCCATCGAGCGGTCGGGGCTGACGGACTGGACGATCGGTTCGCTGGTACGGATCTTCGAGACGCGCAGGGCCGGCCAGCCGGTCAAGGCGTATCCGGCGCTGGTCGACCAGGGCGCGTCCGTGTCCGTACGGCTCTTCGACACGGAGGCCGAGCAGCAGCAGGCGATGTGGGCCGGGACCCGGCGGCTGATCCTCCTCAACATCCCGGTGAACCCGGCCAAGTTCGCCTCGGACAAGCTGACCAACCAGGCCAAGCTGGCACTGTCCCGCAATCCGCACGGCTCCGTGCAAGCGCTGTTCGAGGACTGCGCCACGGCAGCGGCGGACAAGCTGATCGCCGACCACGGCGGCCCGGCCTGGGACGAGGAATCGTTCCGGAAGCTGTACGACAGGGTCCGCGCCGACCTCGTGGACGCGACGGTACGGACGGTCGGCCAGGTGCAGCAGATCCTGGCGGCCTGGCAGGCCTGTGAGCGCCGTCTGAAGGCCACGAACAGCCTGGTCCTGATCAACAACGTGCAGGACGTCAGGGACCAGCTGGCGGCCCTCGTGCCGGCCGGCTTCGTCACGCGTACGGGACTGCGCCGGCTGCCCGACCTGATGCGCTACCTGGTCGCGGTGGACCGGCGCCTGCAGCAGATGCCGACCAACGTCCAGCGCGACACGACGCGCATGGAGAAGGTCCACGAGATGCAGGACGAGTACGCGTGGCTGCTCGAACAGCTGCCGCGCGGGAGGCCGGTGCCCCGGGAGGTCCTGGACATCCGCTGGATGATCGAGGAGCTGCGGGTGAGCTACTTCGCGCACGCGCTGGGGACGTCGCAGCCCGTCTCGGACAAGCGCATCGTGAAGGCGATCGACGCGGCGGCCCCATGACCGGGGCCGGGCCGCCGGTCAGTTCGACCGCACCCTCCGAGCTGCTGTAGAGTCTCGTTTCGCAGCCGGGTGAACCGGCCGCGAATCTGGTCCTGTGGAGCAGTTTGGAGTGCTCGCCACCCTGTCAAGGTGGAGGCCGCGGGTTCAAATCCCGTCAGGACCGCAGTATCGAGAAGGCCCCGCGTCGTGGACGCGGGGCCTTCTTCGTGCGCGCGCTTCGGTCCGCGCTTCCCGGCCGGTCCTCACGGGGTGGGCAAGCGGTTCTCTCGTACGGGAAAAGGCCCGTCAACGCCGCAGTCACGGAAGGTCCAAATCCGCCGCCGGGGCTCCGAGCCGCCTTGACGACGTCTTCCGGCGGGGGTACCTACAGATGAGGGCCCCCTCCGCAGCCGGGGACCGCACCGGGGGTGGTGGGCATGGCGGCACCGACGACCAGACAGCCGAGACATGAGACGGGCGCACTGCTGCGCGCCCATCTGGCGGCCGCGTCGGGCCACCGGCACCTCACACGGCGCTGTGCGATCTGCCACCGCCTCCAACGGCTCGCCATGGAACCGGCGTCCGCGACCGTTATGGACACGGCCACAGACACGGAAGAGTGACTTCAGGACTGAATCATGGTGATCGGGGCAGGAGCCGAACCGTCGTTGGCAAGGCCCGAGAAGTGTGACGGGAGTCACCGAACCATTTTCTACCAGAGGGTCACTTACGCCCGCCCTACAATCCGGCAATTTAATATGTGCAATTGCACCCTCCCCCGAACCCCTCCAGAAGCACCAGTCCCACCCTCCACACAGCGCGCTGACAGGGTCCGGACAGCCCTCTCCCGGGGGCACAAAAAAGACCGCGCTGAACTCGGCGGAGTCCAGCGCGGCCGACGACTTGCCCAAATGGCGAGGGCATGGGGCCTGTTGGGGCAGGCGCCCGTCGTGTGGAGCTAAGGGGGCGGGAGACCGAGTTGGGGGCCCGGCTGTTCCCTGGTTGGTCGATACCTGACGGTGAGGTCAGGCGGTTGAGCCCTGATCGGTCGGTCAGGCCTCGCTGCGCTGCTGCGGAATGCCCGCAAGCAGTGCGCGAACCTCTGCCTCGCGATACCGGCGATGCCCACCGAGCGTGCGGATGGACGTGAGCTTGCCGGCCTTTGCCCAGCGTGTGACCGTCTTCGGGTCCACACGGAACATCGTGGCAACCTCAGCCGGGGTCAGCAGCGGCTCGGCGTCAGGGGTGCGAGCGGTCATGAGCGGCCTCCTCGGGAGAACCGAACCATCTCGGTTCTTTCCTCTAAATTCTGCACCTTGACCCACGTTGCCCGAAATGGCAGACGCGGGCCGAGTCGGTTATAGGACGAACGGCTTGTCCTCGGCACTACAACTACACCATCCGTCCAGCCACGTCGGCCAAACCGATGGAATTGCCCTCTGAGGTGTTCATCAGCGGCGGAAGCCGATGGACCATGCCATAGCGGACAGTCATGCCCCAGTGACGATCAGTCACAGAGTCATCGGGAGTCACCAACACCCCCCGCATAGCGTGCAATGCTGAGTATTCCGCCCCCACTTGGACGGAAGGAGCCCTCCCCGGACTCCTTGTCCTATTTTGACACGAGGAGGGGTGATCGGCGCAAGAGCCCCGTTAGTGCGGTCCGTCACGCTTGAGGGGTATAGGCCCGGATCGGGACCTCCGGCCTGGACAGGTTCAGACATGCTCACACCTGTCTGAACCAAGGAGCGCGCCCCGTTCCGCGCGACCCTTCCGCGCGACCTTTCCGCGCGGCGCGTGAGAGGCGCCCGAGGTCCGCCGGGCGCGTCAGTTCGCGAACTGCATGTCCCGGATCGCCTTCCAGCGCTCGGTGAGCCGCCCGTACGCCTCCCCCGCGCCCGCCCCGTCCCCGTCCCGCAACGCCGCGATCCCGGCCGCCACGTCGGCCGCCGAGCGGTCGCCCGCCAGCTGCGCCTCCGACAGGACGTACACGAGACCGCCGTAGTCCAGCTCGACCAGCGAGCGCGGGTGGAACTCCTCCAGCCACCGCCCGACGTCCACCAGCCCGTCGATCAGCGGCCCGTCGTCGACCGACTCCCGCAGCGTCTTCAGCGCGCGGGCCAGCCGCCGCCGCGCCTGGACCATCTCGGTCCGGTAGCGCATCACGGGCGCGCCGTCGCCGGCCGCCTCGTACAGCCGCTCGGCGTCCGAGAACAGCGTGAACCACCGCACCGGCACCTGCCAGACCGCCGTCCTGATCCACGGCCGCGCGTCCGGGTTCCGGTCCCGCCAGCGCTCGTAGTCCGCCGCCGCCTGCCCGCGCACCACCGGCGGCAGCACCGCGTCCAGCAGCGGCAGCGGCAGGACGTCCCCCAGCTCCTCCAGCGCCAGCCAGCCGCGCAGCCGGGTCCGCCACGGGCAGACGCACACCACCCCGTCGACCTCCGTCACGAAGGCGTCGCCGCTCTCGTGGACCGGCACGGGGACCGGGGGTGTGGGCAGCAAGTCGGCCAGGGAACGCCGTAGTTCGTCCTGTGCGGTCGGCGTACGGTCCCGCCGGGCATATCGCGCCCAGTGGCTCCGTTCGGGCTCGGGAAAGGCGGCCAGCGGCTCGTACACCCGCAGGTAGGACGCGTAAGGGACAAGTACAGAAGACACCGCCGGCATGACGGGATCGTCCCATGCCCGCACCCCCCGGGAGGGTGATCCTGGGCACTGCGGCCGAACCACGCCCCCCGGGGGACTTACCCTCGTGCCCAACTGGTCCCTCCCCACCCGCCGGAGGGGCTTTCCGCCGCTTCGTACCTTGGGAGTCACCACCGTGACCGATGTGACCGACGGCGTCCTGCACACCCTGTTCCGATCGGAGCAGGGTGGCCATGAGCAGGTCGTGCTCTGCCAGGACCGCCGCAGCGGCCTCAAGGCCGTCATCGCCCTCCACTCGACCGCCCTCGGCCCCGGCCTGGGCGGCACCCGCTTCTACCCGTACGCCTCCGACGAGGAGGCCGTCGCCGACGCGCTGAACCTCTCCCGGGGCATGTCGTACAAGAACGCCCTGGCCGGGCTCGACCACGGCGGCGGCAAGGCCGTGATCATCGGCGACCCCGAGCAGATCAAGACGGAGGAACTGCTCCTCGCGTACGGGCGGTTCGTGGCCTCGCTCGGCGGCCGGTACGTGACCGCCTGCGACGTCGGCACGTACGTGGCGGACATGGACGTGGTGGCGCGCGAGTGCCGCTGGACCACCGGCCGCTCCCCGGAGAACGGCGGCGCCGGCGACTCGTCCGTGCTGACGGCCTTCGGGGTCTTCCAGGGCATGCGGGCGAGCGCCGAGCACCAGTGGGGCGACCCGTCGCTGCGCGGCAGGACCGTGGGGGTCGCGGGCGTCGGCAAGGTCGGGCACCACCTGGTGGGGCACCTGCTCCAGGACGGCGCGCGGGTGGTGGTCACGGACGTGCGGGAGGAGTCCGTACGGCGCCTCACGGACCTCTACCCGGAGGTCGGCGTGGTCGCGGACACCGACACGCTGGTCCGTACCGAAGGCCTGGACATCTACGCGCCCTGCGCGCTCGGCGGCGTGCTGGACGACGTGACCGTGCCCGCCCTCACCGCGACGGTGGTGTGCGGGGCGGCCAACAACCAGCTCGCCCACCCGGGGGTGGAGAAGGACCTCGCCGACCGCGGGATCCTCTACGCGCCCGACTACGTGGTGAACGCGGGCGGCGTCATCCAGGTCGCCGACGAGCTGAACGGATTCGACTTCGAGCGGTGCCGCGCGAAGGCCGCGAAGATCTTCGACACCACTCTTTCCATCTTCGCACGTGCGAAGAAGGACGGGATTCCGCCGGCCGCCGCGGCCGACCGGATCGCCGAGCACCGGATGGCCGAAGCCCGCCCCCGGTGAGCGTGGAGGGGCGGCCGCACCCCCGCGGGGAGACGAGACTCACCCCCGGTCGGCGGGTCGCCCCTCAATAAGAGGTTAAAATCGCAGCTGACCAGCGAGGACGGCGCGCTTCGCAGGTCCGGAGCCGAGGCGCGTCCTGCGGGCGGCGTACCGTATGGCCGCGGAAGCAGGTACCGTTGAAGCCTACGGACGGGTCTCTCCGCGGAGAGCTCGTTCTGAATTATGAACGCGTGTCAAGACTCTGGGGCCGTCGAGCCCCGTCACCGAGGGGGTCGAGCCATGGGGCGCGGCCGGGCCAAGGCCAAGCAGACGAAGGTCGCCCGCCAGCTGAAGTACAACAGCGGCGGGACAGATCTGTCGCGTCTGGCCAACGAGCTGGGCGCATCACCTACGAGTCAGCCACCGAACGCGGAGCCGTTCGAGGATGACGACGAGGAAGATGACCCGTACGCACAGTATGCGGATCGGTACAACGACGACGAGGACGAGGACGACGAGTCCGGGCCCTCGGCGCAGCGCCGCGGCGCTTGACGTCCGTACCCGCTTGACGTCCGTACCTCCGACGTCCGCGTATCTCCGGATCTCTCCGGCGGTTCTCACACCGACCCGGTCCAGGACTTCGGTCCCGGACCGGGTTCTGTGCTGCCCGGTGCCGTACCGGCCGGTGCGGTGGCCGGTACGGGCCGGTGAAGCGGCCGGTACGGGACCGGCCACCCGGCCTCAGCTCGCGCAGGCCCCCGGAACTCAGCTCGCGTAGTCACCGGACAGCGCCGCGCCCGTCGCGTGGCCGCCGCGTTCGGTGATCTCGCCGGCGACCCAGGCGTGCACGCCCCGGTCGGCGAGGGTGGTCAGGGCCGTGTCGACGGACTCCCCGGGGACGACGGCGATCATGCCGACGCCCATGTTGAGCGTCTTCTCCAGTTCGAGCCGCTCGACGTTCCCGGCGCGGCCGACGACGTCGAAGACCGCGTCGGGGGTCCAGGTCGAGCGGTCCACCCGGGCGTGCAGGGCGTCCGGGACGACCCGGGCGAGGTTGGCCGCGAGACCGCCGCCGGTGACGTGGCTGAACGCGTGCACCTCGGTGGTCCTGGTGAGCGCCAGGCAGTCGAGCGAGTAGATCTTCGTGGGTTCGAGCAGTTCCTCGCCGAGCGTGCGGCCGAACTCCGGGACCTCGCGGTCCAGGGACCAGCCGGCCCGGTCGAAGACCACGTGCCGGACCAGTGAGTACCCGTTGGAGTGAAGACCGGAGGACGCCATCGCGATCACCGCGTCACCCGTACGGATACGATCCGGCCCCAGCAGCTGGTCCGCCTCGACCACCCCCGTACCGGCGCCGGCGACGTCGAAGTCGTCCTCGCCGAGCAGCCCCGGGTGCTCGGCGGTCTCGCCGCCGACCAGCGCGCAGCCGGCCAGGACGCAGCCTTCCGCGATGCCCTTGACGATGGCGGCGACCCGCTCGGGGTGGACCTTGCCGACACAGATGTAGTCAGTCATGAAGAGCGGCTCGGCGCCGCAGACGACCAGGTCGTCCACGACCATGCCGACCAGATCGTGACCGATCGTGTCGTACACGCCCATCTTGCGCGCCAGGTCGACCTTCGTACCGACGCCGTCGGTGGCGGAGGCGAGGAGCGGCCGCTCGTAGCGCTTGAGGGCGGAGGCGTCGAAGAGGCCGGCGAAGCCGCCGAGGCCGCCGAGGACCTCGGGGCGCCTCGTCTTCCTCACCCACTCCTTCATCAGCTCGACCGCGCGGTCACCGGCTTCGATGTCGACGCCCGCGGCGGCGTAGCTGGCACCAGTGGTCGTATCGGACATGGCTGAGTACTTTCCTGTCGTCATGCTGTCGTCGTTCGGTCGTCGTGGTCGGCAAACGGACGCGGACCTGCGGCGGATGCGGAACTACGGGCGGCGGAGCGCCTCGGCCGCCGCGTTGGCCGGTCCCGCGGCCAGCTCGGTCTCCAGCAGCTGCTTGCCGAGCAGCTCGGGATCGGGGAGGTCCATCGGGTACTCGCCGTCGAAGCAGGCACGGCAGAGGTTCGGCTTGGCGATGGTGGTCGCCTCGATCATCCCGTCCAGGGAGATGTACGAGAGGGAGTCGGCGCCCAGCGAGACGCCGATCTCGTCGATCGTCATGCCGTTGGCGATCAGCTCGGCGCGGGTCGCGAAGTCGATGCCGAAGAAGCAGGGCCACTTGACCGGCGGGGACGAGATCCGGATGTGGACCTCGGCGGCGCCCGCCTCGCGGAGCATCTTGACCAGCGCGCGCTGGGTGTTGCCGCGGACGATCGAGTCGTCCACGACCACCAGGCGCTTGCCCCGGATGACTTCCTTGAGGGGGTTGAGCTTCAGCCGGATGCCCAGCTGGCGGATGGTCTGGGACGGCTGGATGAAGGTCCGGCCGACATAGGCGTTCTTGACGAGGCCCGAGCCGTACGGGATCCCGCTCGCCTCGGCGTAGCCGATGGCGGCCGGGGTGCCGGACTCCGGGGTCGCTATGACCAGATCGGCCTCGACGGGCGCTTCTTTCGCGAGTTTCCGGCCCATTTCCACGCGGGACAGATACACGTTCCGACCGGCGATGTCCGTGTCGGGACGCGCCAGGTAGACGTACTCGAAGACACAGCCCTTGGGCTTCGCTTCCGCGAATCGCTGGGTCCGCAGACCGTTCTCGTCGATGGCGATCAGCTCGCCGGGCTCGATCTCGCGGACGAAGGAGGCGCCGCAGATGTCGAGGGCGGCGCCCTCGGAGGCGACGACCCAGCCGCGCTCCAGCCGGCCGAGGACGAGCGGGCGGATGCCCTGCGGGTCACGGGCGGCGTAGAGGGTGTGCTCGTCCATGAAGACGAGCGAGAAGGCGCCCTGCACGTCGGGCAGGATCTTGGCGGCGGCTTCCTCGACCGTGAGGGGCTTGCCGTCGTCGTCCGTCTGGCCGGCGAGGAGCGCCGTGACCAGGTCGGTGTCGTTGGTGGCGGCCACGCGCGTGGGCCGGCCGTTCTCCTTGGGGAGGTCGGCGACCATCTCGGCGAGCTGGGCGGTGTTGACCAGGTTCCCGTTGTGGCCGAGCGCTATCGAGCCGTGGGCCGTGGCCCGGAAGGTCGGCTGCGCGTTCTCCCACACCGAGGCTCCGGTGGTGGAGTAGCGGGCATGGCCCACCGCGATATGACCGAGGAGGGAGCCGAGGGAGGTTTCGTCGAAGACCTGCGAGACAAGGCCCATGTCCTTGAAAACCAGGATTTGGGACCCGTTGCTCACTGCGATGCCCGCGGACTCCTGTCCACGGTGCTGTAGGGCATACAGTCCGAAATAGGTGAGCTTGGCGACCTCTTCGCCCGGGGCCCAGACTCCGAAGACGCCACACGCGTCCTGGGGGCCTTTCTCGCCGGGGAGCAGGTCGTGGTTGAGTCGTCCATCACCACGAGGCACGCCATCGAGTGTAGGCGAGATCGACCACGGGTCCGAATTGGGGATGGGACGTGGCCGGATATCGCCCCTCCGGACCGTACGCTCCGTTCCTCTCCTACTCCGTTGCGTAGCCGGTCGGGTGCATCGGCGCACGGGTGCCGGCGGGTATCGGCCACCCGTGCGGGCCGGTGCGGAAGCCCGGCGGGTGGCGCCTAGGCCGTCGTGGCGGGCAGGGCGGCGAGTCCGCCGTCCGCCCCGGTCAGCCACAGCCCGCCGTGGTTGACCTCATACGTGACCTTGCCGCGCAGGACCTTCAGCAGGTGCTTCTCGACCGCCGCCCGAGGGCCGGTACAGGCCATTTTTGTCGAGATCACCCGGCTGAACGTGATGGTGTCGCCGGAGACCTTCGCCCTGCCACCGAATCCGTTGCACCCCAGATTGCCCTGTACGGAACCGTCGGCGGCCAGCGTGAAGGACGCCGAGCCGTCCGTCCCGGCCGGCAGACGGGCGGCGCTCCCGTCGGAGGCGAGGGCGTTCACGGTCCACTTCGTGCCGGTCAGGGGCGCGGGAGGCCCGCTGGTCAGAGCCATGGAATCCCCGTCGGATGACGTGAGAGTGAGCCGATCACCGGTCACCTTCGACGTGAGCTTCCCGGTGAAGGCCGCGTCGAGCGCCTTGTTCAGCGCGTCGAGGTTCAGCACACAGTCGGCGGTCGCCGTCATGCGCTTCTTGCCGACGGTCACGGTGTCGTCCGCGACGGACACGTCCACCTCGTACTCGTCACAGCCCGTGGCCAGCGTCGCCTGCGTGGTGTCCCCGAACTCCAGCGAGGTCCCCGCCACCCCGGCGGTCCTTCTCCCGCCGACCGTCACGCTCTCCACGCTCCAGCGCACCCCGGTGAGCGCCGACTCCCGCACGGAGGCGTCGTCCCCCGACGCTCCCGTGGTCGTGGTCGAACTGGTCTCGGTCCCGCACGCCGCCAGGGTGAGCAGCGCGAGTGCGGTGATCGCGGTGACTGCGGTGCTCTGCTGTTTCTGCATGGGGGTGGGACGGATCACGCGCGCGGTCGGTTCCGTACGGTCGGGCACCCGGGGCCCGGACCTCTCCGTGACCAGAGAATCACCATCCGTATGAAATAGGGCGGCGCCCCTGCCTACGATCCTGAGTGACCGACGTCTCAGACGTCTCGAAGGGCCCACAGAGAATCGTGAAGCTGTATGCCATGGCGCGCAACGAGGTCCATCCGGACAAGTACCGGCGGCGCATGGAGTTGGAGGCGCGGGCGCGGACCATTGACGAGTACGCCGGGCATCTGGTGCCGGGCCTCGTCCAGACGGAGGACTACGCCCGCGCGGTGTTCCGACTCGGGGACCCGGAACTGACCCCGGAGGAGGTCGAGGAGAGGGTCGCGGCCCGCATGGGAAGGCAGACACTGCTTGGGGCCGTTCCGGCGCCCTACCTGTCCGTGATCCTGGACGAAGCTGTCCTGCGACGGACCATCGGCGCACCTGTGGTGATACGGGCACAGCTGGAAGCGCTGCTCCGGCTCGCGGACAGCCCCAGAGGCATCGTTCAGACAGCTGACCTCATCCGAATCACCATGGAGGAACTGTCCACATGACCACGACACCGGATCTCTCCTGCGCGACGTGGGTCAAGTCGAGCTACAGCAACACTGACGGCGGCAACTGCGTCGAGTTCGCCCCCGCCGCCCTCTCCGCCACCGGACTGATCCCCGTCCGGGACAGCAAGATGCCGACGGGCCCGGTGCTCATGCTGACCCCCGCCGCGTGGACCGCCCTCGTCACCCTCGCGACGGAAACGGACCTGCGCTAAGGGCCTCTCGGATCGGAACGCCCGGGACGGCCGCCGCTAAGTCGGCCGATTAACCTGCCGTAAGGAGCGGCTCGACCCTATCTGTCCGCGATCCCGAACGATGCGCGCTGTCTCCCCGCGAGACCGGCGCCCTCATCGCATCCGCCATGGAGGCACTTCCCACATGAGCATTTCGCAGGAGACGTCCCACGTGGAGTGGATCAAGTCGAGCTACAGCAACACCGACGGCGGCAACTGCGTCGAGTTCGCCCCCGCCGCCCTCACCACCACCGGACTGATCCCCGTCCGGGACAGCAAGATGCCGACGGGCCCGGTCCTCATGCTGACCCCCGCCGCGTGGACCGGCCTGGTCGCCCTCGCGGCGGAGACGGACCTGCGCTAAGGGCCTGTCGGATCGGAACGCCCGGGACCGGCCGCCGCAGGGTTGGCCGATCAGCCCATCAGCGGCAGCAGGCCCGACAGGTCCGCGCGCTCCCCGCTCGCGCTGACGCGCGCCGCGTCCACCTCCGCCGCCCACGTCGTGCGGCCCGTCGCCAGCCGGATCCAGGTGAGCGGGTCCGTCTCCACCACGTTCGGTGGGGTGCCGCGGGTGTGGCGAGGGCCCGCCACGCACTGGACCACCGCGTACGGCGGGATCCGCACCTCCGTCGACGCGCCCGGCGCCTTCGCCGCGAGGCCGTCGGCGAGCAGTCGCGTACAGGCCGCGAGGGCCTGGCGGTCGTACGGGACGGTCAGGCCGGTCGCGCGGTTCAGGTCGTCGGTGTGGACGACCAGCTCGACGGTCCGGGTGACCAGGAAGTCCGCCAGCCGCATCGTCCCGACCCGTACCGGCACCAACCGCTCGTCCGCCGCACCGGAAAGCGCCGCCGCCACCCGGTCCGCGGCCCGCGCGAACACCTCCTCGACCGGCCCGGACGCGGCGAGCGCCCGTACGTCCTCGCTGATGCTGTCCGCGTACGCCGCCGTCGCGAACGGCCACTCGTCCAGCCCGACCACCGGTCCACCCGGCGCCACCTCCGGCCCTTCCGCGGCGCGGGTGACCGACTCGACGACCATCGCGAGGTGCGCGGCCAGGTCCCGTACCGTCCAGCCGTCGAGCCCGGTGGCCGGCAGCGCCAGCCGCTCGTCGGAGAGCCCGGCGACGGCTTCCCGTACCGCCGCGAACTGCGCCAGGACGGCGGCCCGGATCTTCTCGGAGTCGTACTTGCGCGTGCGCTTCTTGGCCGGGGGCATGACCGCGAGGCTAACGGAGGGGCGGACGGGGGCGGAAAGGCCCTGAGCCTCCGGCCGGTGGGTCCGGGCGGAGGCTCAGGGCCTTTTCACCACATCGGTCTCACGCCTGGCGCGGGCGCTCCAGCGTCAGCAGCAGGCCCTCGACGGCGCCGGGGCCCAGGCGGCCCTTGACGTCCGCCGCCGTGATGGCCTTGAGGGCCCACCCGTCCTCGGCGTGCTTGTTGAGCGTCTTCTCCAGCTTGTCGCTGTCCAGGGCGTCGCCGATGAGCGATTCCCGGAACGTCACGACCTTGTACTCGAACGCCATGCGGTCCATCCCTCGGTCCTGCGTGTCCCGTGCGCACGGCGGGACGCGTACGCACGTCCGAACACGTGCGCGCCCAGCCAACCACGGCCGGATTCAGCCGAAGAGCGCGGGGATCGTGCTCCGGTGCGCCTCGGCGACCTCGCTCAGCGGGATGCCGAACTCGCCCTGGACCTCGATCTCCTCGCCGTCCACCACACCGATGCGCGTCGCGGGCAGACCGCGCGCCCCGCACATGTCGGTGAAGCGGAGTTCCTCGCTGCGCGGGACGGACACGACCGCGCGGCCGGCCGACTCGCTGAACAGGAAGGTGAAGGCGTCGAGGCCGTCCGGCACGACCAGCCGGGCGCCGTTCCCGCCGCGCAGGCAGGACTCGGTGACCGACTGGATCAGGCCACCGTCACTCAGGTCGTGCGCCGCGTCGATCATGCCGTCGCGGGACGCCGAGATCAGGATGTCCCCGAGCAGCCGCTCACGCTCCAGGTCCACCTTGGGCGGCAGACCGCCGAGGTGGTCGTGGACG
This sequence comes from Streptomyces sp. NPDC088261, assembly GCF_044740805.1. Taxonomy (NCBI): domain Bacteria; kingdom Bacillati; phylum Actinomycetota; class Actinomycetes; order Kitasatosporales; family Streptomycetaceae; genus Streptomyces; species Streptomyces sp. NPDC088261. The sequence continues at coordinate 840,983 of NZ_JBIURL010000001.1, read as the reverse complement.
ACCTGCGACCAGGCCGAGCCGCCGAACTCCTCGTGGGTGTCACCGAGCAGGTAGAGGAGCTGGCCCTCTTCCTTGAAGGCGATCGGCGTACGGCGCGCCACGTCGTCGATCACGCCGAGGACGGCGACGACCGGCGTCGGGTGGATGGCCGCGTCGCCCGTCTGGTTGTAGAGCGAGACGTTGCCGCCGGTGACGGGCGTGCCCAGCTGGAGACAGCCGTCCGCGAGACCGCGGATCGCCTCGGCGAACTGCCACATGACGTCCGGGTCCTCGGGGGAGCCGAAGTTCAGGCAGTCGGAGATCGCGAGGGGCTTGGCGCCGGAGGCGGCGACATTGCGGTACGACTCCGCCAGCGCGAGCTGCGCGCCGGTGTACGGGTCGAGCTTCGTGAAACGGCCGTTGCCGTCCGTGGCGATGGCCACGCCCAGGCCCGTCTCCTCGTTGACGCGGATCATGCCCGCGTCCTCGGGCTGGGCGAGCACAGTGTTGCCCTGCACGAACCGGTCGTACTGGTCCGTGACCCACGCCTTCGACGCCTGGTTCGGCGAGGAGAGGAGCCGGAGGACCTGCTCCCGCAGCTCGGCGGAGGTCGCGGGCCGCGGCAGCTTGTTCGCGTCGTCGGCCTGGAGGGCGTCCTGCCAGGACGGGCGGGCGTACGGGCGGTGGTAGACGGGACCGTCGTGCGCGACCGTACGGGGGTCGACGTCCACGATCTTCTCGCCGTGCCAGAAGATCTCCAGCCGGTCGCCGTCCGTGACCTCGCCGACGACGGTGGCGATGACGTCCCACTTCTCGCAGATCGCGAGGAACCGGTCGACCTTGTCGGGCTCGACCACCGCGCACATGCGTTCCTGCGACTCGCTCATGAGGATTTCCTCGGGCGAGAGCGTGGAGTCGCGCAGCGGTACGTCGTCCAGCTCGACGCGCATGCCGCCGGAGCCGTTCGACGCCAGCTCGCTCGTCGCGCAGGACAGGCCGGCCGCGCCGAGGTCCTGGATGCCGACGACGAGCTTCTCGGCGAAGGCCTCCAGCGTGCACTCGATGAGGAGCTTCTCCTGGAAGGGGTCGCCGACCTGGACGGCGGGACGCTTCGACGGCTTCGTGTCGTCGAAGGTCTCGGAGGCCAGGATGGAGGCGCCACCGATGCCGTCGCCGCCGGTGCGGGCGCCGTACAGGATCACCTTGTTGCCGGGGCCAGAGGCCTTGGCGAGGTGGATGTCCTCGTGCCGCATGACGCCGATGGCACCGGCGTTGACCAGCGGGTTTCCCTGGTAGCAGGCGTCGAAGACCAGCTCGCCGCCGATGTTCGGCAGACCGAGGCAGTTGCCGTACCCGCCGATGCCCGCCACCACGCCGGGCAGGACCCGCCGCGTGTCGGGGTGGTCGGCCGCGCCCATCCGCAGCGGGTCCACGACCGCGACCGGGCGGGCGCCCATCGCGATGATGTCGCGGACGATGCCGCCGACGCCGGTGGCCGCGCCCTGGTAGGGCTCGACGTACGACGGGTGGTTGTGGGACTCGACCTTGAAGGTGACCGCGTACCCCTGGCCGACGTCCACGACGCCCGCGTTCTCGCCGATGCCGACGAGCATGGCGTCGTTGGCGGGGACCTTGTCGCCGAACTGCTTGAGGTGGACCTTGCTGCTCTTGTACGAGCAGTGCTCCGACCACATGACGGAGTACATGGCCAGCTCGGCGCCGGTCGGCCTGCGGCCGAGGATCTCGCGGACCCGGAGGTACTCGTCCTCCTTGAGGCCGAGCTCCTTCCAGGGCAGTTCGACGTCGGGCGTGCCGCTCGCGTGCTTGACGGTGTCGAGGGTCACGCTCGGTCGCTCCTTCGCGTCCAGTGGTCCAGCTGATGCAGTTCGGAGCGGTCAGTCGCTCCCTCGGCTGTTCCGGTATCCAGGGTCATCAGGCGCTTACCAGCTTCTTCAGGATCGAGGTGAAGAATCCCAGGCCGTCGGTACGGCCCGTACCGATCAGCGGCTCCACGGCGTGCTCGGGGTGCGGCATCAGGCCGACGACGTTGCCGGCCGCGTTCGAGACGCCGGCGATGTCGCGGAGCGACCCGTTCGGGTTGCCGTCCAGGTAGCGGAACGCGACCCGGCCCTCGGCCTCCAGCTCGTCGAGCGTGCGCTCGTCGGCGACGTACCGGCCGTCGATGTTCTTGAGGGGGACGGAGATTTCCTGGCCCGCGGAATAGTCGGCGGTCCAGGCGGTGTCGGCGCGCTCCACCCGCAGTTTCTGATCGCGGCAGATGAAGTGCAGGTGATTGTTGCGCAGCATGGCGCCCGGCAGCAGATGCGACTCGGTGAGGATCTGGAAGCCGTTGCAGATTCCGAGGACCGGCATACCGGCCTTGGCCTGCTCGATCACCGTGGCCATGACCGGCGAGAACCGGGAGATGGCCCCGGCCCGCAGATAGTCGCCGTAACTGAAACCGCCGGCCAGGACGACCGCGTCGACCTGGTGGAGGTCCTTGTCACGGTGCCAGAGCGCGACGGGCTCCGCGCCGGCGATCCGGACGGCCCGCAGGCTGTCCCGGTCGTCGAGCGTGCCGGGGAAGGTGACGACTCCGATACGAGCGGTCACTTCGACTCCTCGACCTTCACGACGAAGTCCTCGATGACGGTGTTGGCGAGGAAGGTCTCGGCCATCTCGTGGATACGGGCGAGGGCGGCCTCGTCGACCGGCCCCGCCACCTCCAGTTCGAAGCGCTTTCCCTGACGGACGTCGGCGATCCCCTCGAAGCCCAGCCGGGGCAGCGCGCGCTGCACCGCCTGGCCCTGCGGGTCGAGGATCTCCGGCTTGAGCATGACGTCGACTACGACGCGTGCCACGGGCACTCCCGGTGGTGTGGTGCGGCTGTGTTCCGCCGCGTTCTGCTGTGTTCTGCCGTGTTCTGCCGTGTTCTCCAGGGGAATCCCCCTCGGCCCCCCGAGCTCCCCTCAGCGTACCCGGCCGGAAAATCTACGCGAGTAGATATGAACAGGGATACGCTGCCCCCGAAGCCCCGCCGCAGATCAGGCCATGATTTCCGGAGGGCGGTACGCCAGGGAAAATCCCGGGAAAAAGTCGGGTTCCCCCATTGCCGCGAGACACGCTGATGCAATTGGCTGGGCTTCACAATGCCGGGCCGACCGCTGTACAAAGGAATACAGCGGAAAGCCGCATTGTCCCTTAACAGCCGGAAGGCCGGTATCACCGCACGTCAGCCGTGTTTCCGGACGGCCCCGGGCGAGGCGATACCGCAAGAAAGGACCGATATCCGTGGCGCAGCGCGTAGTGGTCACACTCTCCGACGATCTCGACGGCGGAGAAGCGGCGGAAACGGTCGCGTTCGGCCTGGACGGGAAGTCGTACGTCATCGACCTCAATCCCGCCAACGCGAAGAAACTGCGCAAGGCCCTGGCTCCCTACCTGGCCGCGGGCCGCAGGCAGACGAACGCCGCCAAGAACGGCAAGAACCGCGTCACCTACCGGCACACCGCCCTGGCCCCCGATCCGGCGGCCGTCCGGGCGTGGGCGCTCTCCCACAAGATGGCGGTACCGGCCAGGGGCCGGATCCCCAAGCGCGTCTACGAGGCTTTCAGAGAAGCGAGTTGATGCCCGGGGCGCCGCCCGGGTGCCGGGCCGGAGGTGGTCGCCGGCACCCGCGGGCGGCGCCACGTGACGGCCGGGCGACGCGGCGGCGAACCGAGTTGGAACCACCCTCGCTGATCGGCTAGAGTCTGGAGCACGCCGAAGGGCAAGGCCGAAGGGCCGGACCCCAAGCAGCGTGCGGGTGTAGTTCAGTAGTAGAACGCCCCCTTTCCAAGGGGGAGGCGCAGTGTGCAATTCCTGTCACCCGCTCTGCATCGCTCGATCTTCGGTCCACTCCGGTGGATCGGGTAGGGTGATGCGAAGTACGCATCGATTGCTCGATCTCGGTGCCGTGCGGACGTAGCTCAGTTGGTAGAGCGCAACCTTGCCAAGGTTGAGGTCGCCAGTTCGAACCTGGTCGTCCGCTCAAGAAGGGGAAGCCCCCGGTCATTCGACCGGGGGCTTCTTCGTGGGTGTGGGCATGAGTGCTGTACGCGATGACAAATGTCATCGGCGGCGATGACAGCGCGCACTGTCGGGTGGTCCGGTCGGGCGGAAGCCTGGAAGACATGACACCGACTTCCCCTCCCGACGACCCTGTCATCGAGACCGACGAGCTGCGCCGTACGTACAGCGGCGGCTTCACCGCCGTGGACGGCGTCTCCTTCGCCGTCGGACGCGGCGAGCTGTTCGCCCTGCTCGGCACGAACGGCGCGGGCAAGACCTCCACCGTGGAGGTGCTGGAAGGCCTCGCCCGCCCGAGCGGCGGACGCGTACGGATCCTCGGCCGCGACCCGTACGCGGAGCGCGCCGCCGTCCGCCCCCGGATCGGCGTGATGCTCCAGGAGGGCGGCTTCCCCTCCGACCTGACCGTCGCGGAGACGGTACGGATGTGCGCCGGCTGCACCAGCGGCGCGCGGCCGACGGACGAGGCGCTGGGCCTGGTCGGGCTCACCGCGCGGGCCCGGGTCCGGGTCAAGCAGCTGTCGGGCGGCGAGCGGCGGCGCCTGGATCTGGCGCTGGCGCTGCTGGGCCGCCCCGAAGTGCTCTTCCTGGACGAGCCGACGACCGGGCTGGACGCCGAAGGGCGCCGCGACACCTGGGAGTTGGTCCGGGAGCTGCGGGACGAGGGCACGACCGTCCTCCTGACCACGCACTACCTGGAGGAGGCCGAGGCCCTGGCCGACCGGCTGGCGATCATGCACCAGGGGCGCATCGTGACCACCGGCACACCGGCCGAGGTGACCGAGGAGCGGCCGGCCACGATCCGGTTCGTCCTGCCCCACGACGTTCTGCCCGAACGGCTGCCCCTGTCGCTGCGGGCCGGCGCGGAGGGGCGGCGGATCGAGATCCGTACCCGACGGCTCCAGGAGGATCTGCACGAACTCCTGCGGTGGGCGCGGGAGTCGGACGTACAGCTGGCGGAGCTGGACGCGCGGTCCGCCTCGCTCGAAGACGCTTTCCTCGACATCGCGGCGCGCAGCGCGGAAACGGCGGGTGCACGATGAAGACGGCGCAGACAGTGATGGCGGGGACGGCGGAAAAGGCAGGGACCGAGGGCGGTACGGGTGGGCTCACCACGTCCGCCGGGCGGCTCGCCGCCCTCGGGCGCGCCGAGCTGACGCTGCTCGTGCGGAACAGGACGGCGCTGTTCACCGCGCTGTTCGTGCCCATCGCGATGATGGGGTCGATCAAGGTCTCGCTGGAAGGCACCGACCTGGGCGGCGCCGGGGTGACCGTCGCCGAGGCGGCCCTGACCGGGGGCGTCGGGACGGTGCTGCTGATGGTCGTGTACGCGAACCTCGTCTCCGCGTACACCTCCCGGCGCGAGGAGCTGGTGCTCAAGCGGCTCCGCACGGGAGAGACCGCCGACCGCGAGATCCTCGCCGGGACCGCGCTGCCCGCCGCCGCGCTGGCGCTCGTGCAGTGCGTGGTCCTGGTGGCGGCCGGCAGCCTGTTCCTCGACGTGGGCGGGGTCCGGCGGCCCGATCTGCTCGCCGCCGGGCTGCTGGCCGCGATCGTGCTGCTCACGGCGCTGGCGGCCACGACGTCCGTCCTCACCCGTACCGTGGAGAGCGCGCAGATCACGACGATGCCGATGTTCCTGGTCTCGCTGCTCGGCTCCGGCCTGTTCGTGCCGCTGGACACGCTGCCCGACCGGGTGGCGTCCGTGTGCGAGCTGCTGCCGATGACCGGCGTGATGACGCTGGTCAGGGCAGGCTGGATAGGCGGGGTGGACGGGGCGGATCTGCTCGGCGCCGGTATCAGCGCCGTGGCCTGGACGGTGCTCGCGGCGTACGCCGTGCGGCGCTGGTTCCGCTGGGAGCCGCGCCGCTGAGGCGGGGGCCGGGGCCGACGAGGCTGAGACGGGCGCCCGGAACGACGAGAATGGGGCGGGGTCCGGAACGACGAGAATGAGGCGGAAAGGACGCGATGTCCCGGCTGACGGACCGATGGCACCGGAAGAGCAAGCCGGGCAAGGTCGAGAGCTACACCCGGTGGACGTTCCACACCTTCGGCCTGGTCGAGGTCAGCCTGGTCTGGAGCGTCGACCCGCTCCAGGGCTGGCTGGTCCTGCTGTCGGGCCTGCACGCCGGGATGTGCGTCGTCCTCCAGGGCCGGGCGCTGGACTGGCGGCGCGGGAGGCGCGAGCGGCCCGTACGGCTCGGTCTGGCGACGGCGGCCGTGACGGTGGTGAGCGCTCTGGTGGTGCTCGTCCTGATCAAGGCCGGTGCCGTCGCCGACGACGGGTCGGCCGCGGTGCTGCTGGTCGCGTTCGCCACCTACGGCCTCGGGGCGATGTCGCTGACGCTGCGGACCTCCCGGCACATGGCGTACGCGCTGCTGGCCACGATCGCCGGAACCGGGGTCGCGGCGACGGCGCTGCGGCTGCCCCCGTCCCACGTCCTGGGGCTGGTGCTCGCCGTCCTGTCCGCGGGCGCGGCGATCGTCGTCACGTACATCCTCTCGGTGTGGCTGCTCAACACCGTCTGGGAGCTGGACGCGGCCCGCGAACTCCAGTCCCGGCTCGCGGTCGCGGAGGAGCGGCTGCGCTTTGGGCGTGATCTGCACGACGTGATGGGCCGCAACCTGGCGGTGATCGCGCTGAAGAGCGAGCTGGCCGTGCAGCTCGCCAAGCGCGGGCGGCCGGAGGCGGTGGTGCAGATGGCCGAGGTGCAGCGGATCGCCCGGGAGTCGCAGCGGGAGGTACGGGACGTGGTGCGCGGATACCGCGAGGCGGATCTGCACACCGAGATGGAAGGGGCGCGCGGGGTGTTGAAGGCGGCGGGCATCGACTGCCGGATCGAGGGGGACGACGGGGGCGGGCTGTCGCCGGGGGTGCAGTCGGCGCTGGCGTGGGTGGTCCGGGAGGCGACGACGAACGTGCTGCGGCACGGGGACGCGCGGCGGTGCACCGTACGGCTGACGGAGGGGTACGGGGACGGGGACGCCGGTTACGGGGACGCGCCGGCGGCGGTTCTGGTGGTGGAGAACGACGGGGCGGCGGAGGGTGCCGGCGGGAAGGCGGGGACCGGGGCCGGGGGCTCGGCGGGCGGCGGGCGGGGCCAGGTGCGGAAGGGCTCCGGTCTCGACGGGCTGCGGGAGCGGCTGGCGGTGGTGGACGGGACGCTGGACGCGGGGCGGGTGGAGGGCGGCCTGTTCCGCCTGACGGCGCGGGTGCCGCTGCCGTTGCCGTTGGCGCTGCCGGGGCCGGGGCCCGTACCGGCGTCCGGAGCCGAGTCCGTCACGCTCGGAGGAGAGGCGACGGCATGACGGACGACAGGCACGACACGGACGACACGGACGGGCGCGTACGGGTACTGCTCGCCGACGACGAGCATCTGATCCGGGGCGCGTTCGCCGCGCTGCTCGCGCTGGAGGACGACCTGGTCGTGGTCGCCGAGGCCGCCTCGGGCCCCGAGGCGCTGGCCATGGCGAGGGCCCACCGGCCGGACGTGGCCGTCCTGGATCTCCAGATGCCGGGCGCCGACGGTGTGAGGGTCGCCACATCTCTCCGTACCGAACTGCCCGGCTGCCGGACGATGATCGTGACCAGCCACGGCCGCCCCGGCCACCTGAAACGGGCGCTGGCGGCGGGGGTGCGGGCCTTCGTCCCGAAGACGGTCAGCGCGCGCGGGCTCGCCGAGATCATCCGTACCGTCCACGCCGGAAACCGCTACGTGGACCCGGATTTGGCGGCCGACGCGATCTCCGCGGGGGACTCGCCGCTGACCGCGCGGGAGGCGGAGGTGCTGGAGCTGGCGGCTGACGGGGCGCCGATCGCGGAGATCGCGCAGCGCGCCTCGCTGTCCCAGGGAACGGTACGGAACTACCTGTCCTCGGCGGCCTCCAAACTGGGGGCGGAGAACCGGCATACGGCAGTGCGTCTCGCACGGGAGCGAGGTTGGGTATAGTAGTTCTCGCGCCGAGGCGCTTGCGGACGTAGCTCAGTTGGTAGAGCGCAACCTTGCCAAGGTTGAGGTCGCCAGTTCGAACCTGGTCGTCCGCTCAAGAAGGGGAAACCCCCGGTCGTCCGACCGGGGGTTTTCTCGTGCCTGCCGCCCTCCTCCGTCTCCGGCTACGTCCAGCTGAGGCCGGTGAGACGTTCGTACGCCTCCACGTACTTCGCGCGGGTGGCGTCCACGATCTCCTGGGGGAGCGGCGGGGGCGGCTGTTCGCTCGCGCGGTCCCAGCCCGAGGCGGGCGAGGTCAGCCAGTCGCGGACGAACTGCTTGTCGTACGACGGCTGGGCGTGCCCCGGCTCCCAGGTGTCGGCCGGCCAGAAGCGGGAGGAGTCGGGGGTCAACACCTCGTCCGCGAGGATCAGTTGCTCGCCCTCGTAGCCGAACTCGAACTTCGTGTCGGCCAGGACGATCCCGCGTTCCCTGGCGATGTCGCGGGCCCGCCCGTACACGTCGAGCGTGGTCCTGCGCAGCAGCGCGGCGGTCTCCGCGCCGACCTGGCGGGCGACTTCCTCGTACGACACGTTCTCGTCGTGCTCGCCGACCGCGGCCTTCGTGGCGGGGGTGAAGATCGGCGCGGGCAGCTCGGAGCCGTCCTCGAGACCTTCGGGGAGCGCGAGCCCGCAGACCGTACGGCTCTCCCGGTATTCGACGAGTCCGGAGCCGGTCAGATAGCCGCGGGCGACCGCTTCCACCGGGACCATGTCCAGGGCCTTGCAGACGAGAGTGCGGCCCGCCCAGTCGCCGGGGGCGCCCGGCGGGAGGTCTGTGGAGATCACGTGGTTCGGGACGAGGTCCGCGAGTTTGTCGAACCACCAGAGCGAGAGCTGGGTGAGGACCCGGCCCTTGTCGGGGATCTCGGTGGGCAGGACCCAGTCGTACGCGGAGATGCGGTCGCCGGCGACCATCACAAGGTCGCCGGCCTCGTTCCGGTACAGGTCGCGCACTTTGCCGGTGTGCAGATGCACGAGGCCCGGAACCTCCAGGGGCTCGGGCTTTTCCACGAATCCGGACACGGTTCCTCCGAGGGGTGGGTCTTCAAGATCGCCTCGATTCTCCCGTACACCGGAAGTCGCGGCGTCCACGGGGGCGGGAACCCCCGCCGCGCGCGGGCGGGAACCCTCGTCCAGGGACGGCGGGAACCCCGCCGCCATGGGGGCCGGAACCCCCTCCCCTTCCCATCCTCTCGCCCCTCAGTCCCGTTTGCAGATGCGGTCCAGGAGGTTGGCGGTGGCGCGCTGCACGCGGGGGTCGACGTGGCCGGGCCGGTCCAGTTTCGGCGACCAGGCGAAGGTGCCCGAGGCGAAGACGAGGGCGCCGGAGGGGGCGCGGTAGAGCGAAGTCTCCTGGTGGCGGCGGGCGTTCTCGCTGTCGCGGTACGGGGAGTGCGCGAGGAGGATGCGGTCCTCGTGCTCGGGGAGGGAGATCCGGGGGTAGTACCGGTCGGCCTCCCCCGCCACCAGCCCCTCGATCTCGTCGCCCTCGGCGGCGCCGGTGGCCTCCCAGAGCCAGTGCCCGGCGTTCCGTACGACCAGGGGGTGGGGCTCCGGGACGCGGCCCGCGTACTGGATGCCGAGCAGCTTCTGCTCCGGCCGGTCGACGTCCCGCCAGAGGGCGGACCGGCCGGGGCCGCGCCGTTTGAGGCAGGTGAGGAGGCGGTCGGGGACGCCGGAGGCGGAGGGGCCCAGCTCCACCTGCCAGTACATGGTGTTGGCGGAGAGGAAGACGAGCGAGGTGCCGTGGTCGCGCGCCTGCTCGACCGTACGGCGCATGGGGACGGACCAGTACTCGTCGTGGCCGGGGAAGACCAGGCCCCGGTAGCGCGTGGGGTCGACGCGGCCGGCGTGCAGGTCGCGGGCGTCGGCGTACGCGAGGTCGTATCCGTACCGCTCGGCCCAGCGGATGAAGTCGTACGCGTGCCCGACGTGCAGGGGCAGGCCCGCACCCGCGTACGGGCGGTCGAAGGAGACGGTCGTGGCGGCGTCCTCCTCGCCGAGGAGGCGGCCCTGGTCGTCCCAGGCGTGGTAGAGGCTGGCGCCGGTGTGGCCGTCCTCGGGGTAGAGGTTGTACGCCTGCCAGGTGATGTCGGGGAGGAGCAGGAGGAGGTCGGCGGGGCGGTTGTCGCGGATGGTGAAGGGGATGTGGGAGCGGTAGCCGTCGATGGTGGTGAGGACGGCGACGTAGGCGCCGAGCGCCCAGTACGAGGGGATCTGGAGCCGCCAGGAGAGCCACCAGTGATGGCAGGAGACCGTACGGTCCGCGGCCAGGGGCGGGGGCTGGACGATCCCGGAGAGCCGGGGGCTGGTGGTTATCTTGGAGGCGCCGTCGCCGCTGTAGTGCCCGATCCGGTAGATGTCGACGGAGAACTGCTGGGGCGGGTCGACCGTGATGTGGAAGTCGATGGACTCGCCGGGGGCGGCGGCGCCGGTGGACGCGAAGCCCTTGATCTGGCGCTTTACGTCGTCGGCGGTACGGGGGCCGGGGCTGCGCTCGCGGCCGAGGGTGGGGGCGGCGTACCAGGGGACGACCTGGCCGGTGTCGTCGAAGTAGTTCTCACTGCCGCGCAGCCACGGTAACGGGCCCTGTCCGAAGGGGTCGCTGACCGCATGGGCGAGAGCGCCCGATTCCCATCGCCGGATCTGCTCCGCCACCATGGTGCGCCCCTCTTTCGAGCCCCCGAGCCCCCGAGACAACTGGTGATAACTGGTGAATGGGACCGCTGGTTCGACCGCCGGGGCTCAGGTGAAGGCGGCCGGTGCCCGGCCGGTTCTGCGGTCGACTGTCAGCGCCGGTCCCCAGCACATCACATAACGCACTCGCTCCGTCACCGTTCGTCGCGAATTGCCGAGAGTGGAAGCCCCGGGTCCGGATGCGGGCGGGGGCGGGGGGAGTTGGCGGTGGGGGGTGAGGGGTGGCGGGGGTGGGCGGGGGAGGGGGCGGTGTGTCTGGCTCCTGGGCCCGCGGATGGTTTGGCCGTTGGCGGCGCCCTTGGCGGGCCTTTCTGCGCCCTTCCGGGCCGCTTTCGGCCCGCTTCCGCGCCGTTCCCGGGCCCGCTCCAGGGGCCCTCCCGGCGCCTTCCCTGCCGCTTCCGGGCCTTGTAGCGGCCCTGTTGGCAGCCTTTCTGGTGGCGCTTCTGGTGGCGCTTCTGGTGGCCGTCCACCGCGCTTCTTCGCTGGACCGCGACCGGAGGGCCCCGCCTGGGCGGCGGGGGACGGAGGGGCCGGGAAGGCGAGGGCGGGGCGTGGTGTGGGGCGGACTCGGCGGAGGAGATGGGGGGCCGTTGAGGAGGTCGGGGGCAGGGGCGGAGGCGCGGTCGAAGGTGCCGAGGGAGGTGGGGGGCGCGTTGGAGCGGGAGGGGGCGGGGGGTGGGGTGGGGGGCGCCGGGGGCGCGCGGGGGTGGGCGTTGGGGACGGGCGCGCCGGGGGTGGGGGGATGGAGCCGCGAGTTCGTACCGCGGGGGACGGCGTCCCCGCGCGTCGCGTTCGAGTGCCGGATCGGCCGTGGGCGTCGGGGAGGGGTCCTCAGGGGGCGTTCTGGGACGTGACCGAGGTTGCGGAGGACGTATCCGCCCTGGTCGATGGGGCGGGTCTGCTTCGGGGGCAACCGGACCGGCTCAGGCCCTGATCAGGGCCGCGACGGCATGCGGTTCCGTGAGGCGTCCGGATCGGCGGGATTCCCCGCAGGAGCAGCTCCGGACCGAGATGGCCATGCTTGCCGGCGCCGAATGTCCCCAGCGACGGGGCAGTCCGTTCAGCAACGCCGGATTCGCCGCAACGGCGAACGCGCCGGCCGGAACCGAAGCCTCGGGTCCCGTACCGCCCCCGTCCCCGGCATCCGGATCGTCCGCCGGCGGCGACGGCGGCTCGTGGGGGGTTCCGGGTCGTCCAAGCGACGTGCCGCAGCCGGGGATTGAGGTCGTCCGCGAACAGCGCGAGGCAGGGGCGGCCAAAGTGTCGCGCTGGTGCCTCAGGACCGACCGGCGTCGCGCCGGACAGGCGTCTCGGCGTGAGCGACCAGGCCTCGGCCGTCACCGCCTCCGCCCGGAGGACCGTGCTCGTACCGGACATACGCGGACGGCTCCCACACCGTGGCGAACGCGCGTGCCAGGCGTCGCGCGGCGGGCGATATTCGTCGGACAGGGCTAGGGCGCGGTGGCATCCTGGGCACGGTCCCGTCGGTGCGACGGTGGTCAACTCGGCGAGTGGTACGGCGATTCGGCGATACGCCGTTTCGACGGTAGCGGAGAAGGGGCGGCGCGGTGCACACCGTGGAAGTGGAATGGGTCAGTGCTCTCGACCGGCTGCCCAAGGACAGCGATTGTGTGATGGGGGCGATCACCGGCCGCTATCCCGGCGATCCCGAAGGGGAGGACGCCGACTCGCGGGCGGGCGAGGAGTATTGGCTGGTCCTCCCCACCTACTTCCACTCCCGTCACACCGACGAGCGCACCGGAACGCTGTTCCACAACTGCTTCGTGGACTCGGACAGGGTCGTGCGCCTGCCGTACGGCGGTTCGACGCCCGAGCAGGTCACCCACTGGGCCGAACTGCCGGTCCTCCCGGGCACCTCGGAGCGCCAAATCCTGGGCGCCGCCGCACAACCCGCCCTCCACGCAGCCCTGCCCCAAGCACCCGGCGTCACGCGCAAAGAGCGGGGAGCGCCCTAGGGGGTGTCCGCGAAGTGGGGTCGTTCGCCCGGAGGGGGGGCTCGCGGTGTCTGGTGCGTGCGAGCGCAAGGCGGAGGGCCGAGCGCGTGCGGGACGTACTCGCTCCGTCCGGCAACGCCGCGAGCGCGTATGCCAGACTCCGCGAGCCGGACACCGCTTCGCGGACACGCCCTAGACGAGGCGGACCGGCTTCTCCGCTCGTACGCCCACCGCCGTCAGCCAGGAGCGGAGCGGCCCCGCGTCGCCGTCCTCCACCAGGCTGAGCACCGGACCCGCCAGGTCCACCCGGCGTTCGCCGCCGATCAGGAGGGTCGGGCCGTCGAGCCAGTCCAGACCGGGCGCGGCGCCCGCCGTGTCGACGGCGGAGCAGCAGACCATCGCGGTGACGTGGTCGGCGAGCAGTTCACGGCCGGTACGGGGCGGCTGGAGCGGGAACAGCGGCAACGGGTCCGTCCCCCACGGCACCAGCACCTCGCCCACCGCCTCCGCGGGCACCGGCGGCGTCGCGGCCTCCTCCCGGGCCACCTCCGCGCTGATCCCAGCGGCGAGGGCGTCACCCCGGGGGGAACCACCAGGCTCAACGTCACCGTCACCGTCCGCGTCACCCGCGTTGTCGTCGCCTTCGTCTTCGCTCAGGCCGGACGGGCCGGACGGGCCGGACGACGCGCTGGCGGCCGCGGACATGCCGTCCTGACCCAGGTGCGGGACCCGGGCCTCGTCACCGGCCGCGTGCCCCGCACGCTCCGTACCCTCGCCTGCGCGTGCATCCGAGCCCGCACCCCCCAGGGCCCCCGCCTCCGACAGGTGATCCATCACGCGGTCCAGCGTCGGCCCCGGCTGGCCCGGCGACCGCCGTACCCCCATCCCGTCCAGCACCCGGTGCAGCCGCGCCGCCTCCGCCCGCCACTTGCGGTCCACGACCTCCTCCGGATACTGCTGCCAGTCCACCGGCGACCAGTCGGGACCCGCCTCCGCCGGCCCGCCGTGGAAGAGGCGGGCGGCCAGCAGCGACGTGGCCTCGTCCACCAGACCGGGCTCTTCGAGCAGGTCGCAGGCGGGACGCTCGCCGAGCCGCGACGTGAAGCCCTCGGCGAGGCGGTCGCGGCGGGACAGCTCCGTCAGCGCGGAAACCACGCCCGCGTCCAGCCGGGAGGGCCACCGGCCCATGCGCCACGCGGGCAGCGCGACCCGGGTCAGCAGCCGGTCCCAGCCGGCGTAGGCGAGGCCGACCTGTTCCTGCGCCTGGATCCGCAGCCCGTAGTCGACCCCCTGCGCTCGCTCGGACGCCGCCGCCGCGACCCCCCGCTCCATCAGCGCGGCGTGCTCGCCGCAGGCGCGCAGCAGCAGCCGGGCCACCAGGCCGACGAGAACGAGCGGCACGCGCCGTACCGCACTCCGACCGGGGCGGGTCGCCACGGCCACCGCCGCGTCCAGCCCCCGTACGAACCGGCGGGCGGCGGCTATGTCCGGATGCGCCGACGGCCCCGTACCCGCGACCACGGGAGCCAGCACCGCCCGCAGCTCCGCGACGCGCATCCACCACAGGAAGGGCGATCCGATGACCAGGACGGGCGCGGCGGGGACGCGGCGCCGGCGGGCGCCGCCGGAGAGGAGGCGGGCGTGTGCCGGATGCGTACGGTCCTCCAGCCAGCTGTCGCAGTCCGGGGTGAGCGCTATGGCGGAGGGCATGGGGACGTCGAGCCGGTCGGCGAGGTCCCGGACCAGCCGGTAGAGGTCGGGCGCGGCACGCTCCGTGACCGGGACGGTGGGGCTGAGGGCCGGCCTGGCGTGGGCGATCACCAAGCCCACGGCGGCCGCGAGCACCAGCACGAGGACCGCGAGCGCGGTCACCGCCCAGCGGGCCGTGTCCCATCCCCCGCCGACCAGATGACCCGACGCACCGGCGGCGAGCAGCACGACGGCGACGGCCGCGGGCAGGACGGCGATCCCCAGCGCTCTGCCGCGGACGCGCAGCACGGCGAGGGCCCGGGAACGGGCGCCCCGCATGCCGATCTCCTCACCGACAACCGAACCTGACATGGCCGGACCTCACCCCCTCCGCCCCGCGCTGGGATTGCTCACTCCCCCACTGTGGCACCCGCCACTGACATCGCAATGCCGGTGGGCCAAGTGCCGGAATGCTTGCGCCGCACCCTAGTTGGCGCTGTGCCGACCGTCATCCGGATGGCCTACTCGTCACTCGATGGAATGGCTTTGGTCAGAGCTGCTGACACGGCCGGACAGCAGCGTTTTCGCCGGGGCCGGCGGAGCGGGGAAACGACGGGGTGGACGGCGAAGGGCGACCCGGTTGACCGAGCCGCCCGTACCTCTGCTGTTCCTGCTGGCTTACTGTTCCTGGCTGGTGCCCGCCACTGAGGCCCTACGCCTCCTCCGCCGCCGCCCGCGCGATGTCCGTACGGTGCTGCGCGCCGTCCAGGCGGATGCGGCCCAGCGCCTGGTACGCGCGCTCCCGCGCCTGCGCCAGGTCCTTGCCCGTCGCCGTCACGGAGAGCACCCGGCCACCCGCGGTCACGATCGTGCCGTTGTCGTCCAGGCGGGTCCCGGCGTGCAGTACGTACGCCTCGGGCGCGTCCTGCTCCGCGATCTCGTCCAGGCCGCCGATGGGGTCGCCGGTGCGGGGGGTGTCCGGGTAGTTGTGCGAGGCGACCACGACGGTGACGGCCGCGTCGTCGCGCCAGGTCAGTGACGGCAGGTCGGCGAGCGTGCCCTCCGCCGCGCCGAGCAGGACCGCCGCCAGCGGGGTCTTGAGCCTGGCCAGGACCACCTGCGTCTCGGGGTCGCCGAAGCGGGCGTTGAACTCGATCACCCGTACGCCGCGGCTGGTGATCGCGAGGCCCGCGTACAGCAGTCCGGAGAACGGCGTTCCGCGGCGGCGCAGTTCGTCCACGGTCGGCTGGAGGACCGTCTCGAGGACTTCGCCGACCAGCTTGGGGTCCGCCCACGGGAGCGGTGAATACGCGCCCATGCCACCGGTGTTGGGGCCCTTGTCGCCGTCCAGGGCGCGTTTGAAGTCCTGCGCGGGCTGGAGGGGGAGGACGGTGACGCCGTCGGTGACGGCGAAGAGGGAGACCTCGGGGCCGTCGAGGAACTCCTCGATGACCACCCGGTCACAGGCGAGGGCGTGCGCGCGGGCCACGGCGAGGTCGTCGGTGACGACCACGCCCTTGCCGGCGGCGAGACCGTCGTCCTTGACGACGTACGGGGCTCCGAACGCGTCGAGGGCGTCGTCGATCTGTTCGGGGGTGGTGCAGACGTAGCTACGGGAGGTCGGGACGTTCGCCGCGGCCATCACGTCCTTGGCGAAGGCCTTGGAGCCCTCCAGCTCGGCCGCTTCCCTGGACGGGCCGAAGCAGGGGATGCCCGCGTCCCGTACGGCGTCGGCCACCCCGGCGACCAGGGGCGCCTCGGGGCCGACGACCACGAGCCCGGCTTCCAGCTCGGTGGCGAGGCGGGCGACGGCCGCGCCGTCCATGGCGTCGACCGGGTGCAGCTCGGCCACGTCG
Organism: Streptomyces sp. NPDC088261; assembly: GCF_044740805.1. Taxonomy (NCBI): domain Bacteria; kingdom Bacillati; phylum Actinomycetota; class Actinomycetes; order Kitasatosporales; family Streptomycetaceae; genus Streptomyces; species Streptomyces sp. NPDC088261. The sequence continues at coordinate 824,748 of NZ_JBIURL010000001.1, read as the reverse complement.
GCGATTCCGGCGTTGCCGGGCGCGCAGTGGAGCGAGGTGACCTGGGGGTCGAGGGAGAGAGAGCGGCACAGGGCGTGTTCGCGGGCACCGCCGCCAATGACAAGGACCTTCACGGGGGCAGCCTAGCGGGGCGGGGGGTGGGGGGGTGTCGCGGCGGGGCGGGGGCGTCGGCAGGGACGCTGGCCGTGGGGGCGCTGGCGGTGGCGGGGGGCGGGGCGGGGGTGCTGGCGGGGGCGTCGACCCGGGAGGGGGCGCTGGCGGGCGGGGCGGGGGGCGCCGGCCCGGGCGGGGGTGGGGCGGCGAGGACGCCGTCGGCGGGGCGGTGTCGGGGCGCGCTGGCCCTGGCAGGGGCATCGGCGGCGCGGGGGTGCAGGCCGTGGCGGGGGCCCGGCGGCAGCGTCGGTGGGGCGAGGTCGAGGGCGGCGAGGACGTTGTCGGTGGGGGCCGCGAGGGGGCGCGCTGGCGCGGCGGGGGTGCTGGCGGGAGCGGCGGCCCGGGCGGGGGCGCGGCGGGGTGCTGGCGCGGGCGGGCGCGCTGGCGAGGGGCGGAGGCCTTGGCGGTGTCGGGGGTGGGGCGCGCTGGCCCCGGTGGGGGCAGGAGCGCCGGCGAGGGCGGGGCGGCGAGGACGTCGGCGGCGGGGCGGGGACGCTGGCGGCGGGGCGGGGCGGGGCGAGGTCGAGGCGACGAGGACGTCGTCGGTGGGGCGGGGCGACGGCAGCAAGGTCGTCGACGGAGGCGCTGGAGGTGCCGGGGGCGCCAGTGGGGCGGTGCCGGGGCGAGGGCGTCGGTGGGTGGTGGGGCGGAGGCGCTGGCCCGGGTGGGGGCGCCGGCGAGGGGCGGAGACGTTGGCGGCGGCGGGGGGCGCGCTGGCCGTGGCGAGGGTGACCGCGCGGGGCGGGAAGGGCGGCGTCCGGGACGGGGCGCGCTGGCCCCGGTGGGGGCAGGGGCGTCGGCGAGGGCGGGGCGGGGCGGACATCGTCGGCGGGGCGGGAGGGCAAGCGGCAGCGGCGGCTGGGCGGGGCGCGCTGAACCTGGCGGGGGGCACCGGAAGGGGCGCGCTGGCCCGGGCGGGCGCGGGGGCGTCGGAGGGGCGCTGGCGCGGCGAGGTCGGGGCGACGAGGACGTCGGCGACGGGGCGGGGACGCTGGCGGCGGGGCGGTTCGGGGTCGATGGTGGCAAGGACGTTGTCGGTGGGGCGGGGGCGGCGAGGGGGCGCGCTGGCGAGGCGGGTGCTGGCGGGGGGCGGCGGCCCGGGCGGGGGCGCGGCAGGGTGCTGGCGGGGCAAGGTCGGGGGCGACGAGGACATCGGCGGCGGGGCGGGGTCGCTGGCCCGGGCTGGGACGGGCTGGCGAGGGGCGGGAGCGTTGGCCATGGCGGGGGTGGGGGGCCGCGCTGGCCGTAGTGGGGGCGCTGGAGGTGCTGGGGGTGACCGCTGGGCAGCGCTGGCCGGCGGGGGGGCCGACGGGGCGCTGGGCCGCAGTCCACCGTCCGGCAGTCGCACCTGGGTTCATCCCCCGTAGGCGCGGGGAGCAGTTGATCGTGCCGGCAGTGTGGCCCACCCCAGCGGGTCCATCCCCGCAGGTGCTGGGAGCCGGGAGCCGGTGATCCCCCGCAGCGTGGAGTTGTCCCAGGGGGCCATCCCCACAGGGGGGCGGGTCGCTGGCAGGGGCAGGGGCGCCAGCAAGGGCCTTCTACTCGTTCGAGTATTCCTCCACGATCGTCGCGCCCAGCTCGCGCACGATCAGGTCGTGGCCGGAGAGCGCTGAGTCGACCAGGTCGGGGTCGTCCTCCTCGGGGGTGTCGTCCTCGGGAGCGACGGGGTTGGGCGCGGAGAAACCCGGCCCGGCGGCTGGACGGCCCGGGCCGCCGGGACCGCCGGACGAGGACGACGCCGGGCCATGACCTTGGCCCTGACCCTGGCCCTGACCGTAACCCTGGCCCTGTCGCTGCCCCTGCCCCTGCCCCTGGGCAGACGCCTGGGATCCGTACCCGCCCGAGGACGCGGACGCCCCCGACGGACCGGGGGCGGTGGAGCCGGATGCGGTGGCCTGGGCGGAGCCGGTGGCCCGGGAACCGTATCCGCCGCCGCCCATCCCCCCCGTACCGCCTCCGGAACCTCCGCCAACACCTGCACCCGCACCGCCACTTGAGCCGGACCCCGCGCCGGGCCCGGCGCCCGTGGCCGCGCCGGCGCCGTACCCGCCACCGTTCCCGCCGTACCCCCCGGCGCCCGTACCGCCGCCGACACCTCCGCCGTACCCACCACTGCCGCCACCGCCACCGCCCGAGAGGGGCGGCCCGGCGGTACCACCCGACGGGTCGACGATGGCTTCGATCTTCCACTGGACGTTGAACTGTTCGGAGAGCGCCTGCTTCAGCACGTCCTCGCTGCCGCTGCTGGTGAAGTTGTCCCGGGCGCCGGCGTTGATGAAGCCGATCTGGAGCGTCGTACCGTCGAAGCCCGCCACCTGCGCGTTCTGGCTGAGCAGGATCCAGGTGAAGCGGCGGCGGTTCTTCACGGCCTCCAGGATGTCCGGCCACATGTTCCGTACCTGCTGGGCGCCCTGCCCCATGGCGGGAGAGGGCGCGGGCGCGGCGGCGGACCCGGACGGCTGCTGCCCGCCGGCCCCGGAGGCAGCGGCCGGACCCGAAGCCGGCGCCGGCGCCACCGGCCCCTGCCCGGGCGTGGAGGCCGTGGGCCAGCCGCCGGGCCGGCGCGCGGCCTCGGACGGCGCGGGCGCGCCAGGGCTGGGCGCGGCGGCACCGGGCCACGCCCCGGGCCGCTGAGGCTCGGCGGCAGCCGGAGGTACGGGAGGGGCGGGCGGTACGGAATGGGTCGGCGGTACGGGATTCGCGGCCGGCACCGGGGGCGCGGGAGGCGCATGCCCCTCGGGCCCAGGCACGTACCCCACGGAAAGCCCACCACCGGGGCCTCCCGCGCTCCCCGGACCCCCCGCGCCTCCCGGCCCGGGACCCCCGCCCCCAACCCCCGGCCCACCTGAGAAGACCGCGTTCGCGGCCCCCCGCTCCAGCCGGTCGAGGCGTGCCTGCACGGACCGCTCGTCGTCGAAGGCGGCGGGCAGCAGCACGCGCGCGCAGATCAGCTCCAGCTGCAACCGTGGCGAGGTCGCGCCACGCATCTCCGTCAACCCGGTGTTGACCAGATCGGCCGCCCGGCTCAGCTCGGACGCACCGAGCACCGACGCCTGGGCCTGCATCCGCTCGACCACGTCGGCGGGCGCCTCGATGAGCCCCTTCTCTGCGGCGTCCGGCACTGCGGCGAGGATCACCAGGTCCCGCAGCCGCTCCAGCAGGTCGGCGACGAAGCGCCGCGGATCGTTGCCGCCCTCGATGACCTGCTCCACCACCTCGAACGCGGCGGCCCCGTCCCCGGAGGCGAACGCGTCCACGACCGCGTCGAGCAGCGACCCGTCCGTATAACCGAGCAGGCCGGTGGCCATGGCGTACGTCACACCGTCCTCGGCCGCGCCCGCGAGCAGCTGATCCATGACGGACATCGAGTCACGTACGGAACCGCCGCCGGCCCGCACGACCAGCGGCAGCACGCCGTCGGCGACCGGGATCTGCTCCTTGGCACAGACCTCGCCGAGGTAGGTGCGCAGCGTCCCGGGAGGCACCAGCCGGAACGGATAGTGGTGCGTACGCGAACGGATCGTCCCGATGACCTTCTCGGGCTCGGTCGTCGCGAAGATGAACTTGAGATGCTCCGGGGGCTCCTCGACGACCTTCAGCAGGGCGTTGAAGCCCGCCGGGCTGACCATGTGCGCCTCGTCGATGATGTAGATCTTGTATCGACTGCTCGCCGGCCCGAAGAACGCCTTTTCGCGCAGGTCACGGGCGTCGTCCACGCCACCGTGCGACGCGGCGTCGATCTCGATGACGTCGATCGACCCCGGCCCGTTCCTGGCCAGGTCCCGGCAGGACTGACACACACCGCACGGTGTCGGCGTGGGCCCCTGCTCGCAGTTCAGACAGCGGGCGAGGATCCGGGCGCTGGTCGTCTTCCCACAGCCGCGGGGGCCACTGAACAGGTACGCGTGATTGACCCGGTTGTTCCGCAGCGCCTGCTGCAACGGGTCAGTGACATGCTCCTGCCCGATGACCTCGGCGAACGACTCGGGGCGATAGCGGCGATACAACGCAAGGGACGACACACCTACGACGATATCGGCCCCCTAGGACAACGCCCCCGCCGAGCGCCCCCCACATCCCCACCCGGTGTCCCCCACCACGTCCTCCCCCACCCACTCCCTACCCCCCACACGCAAGCGCCCCCCACGCACCCGCCAGAGCCAACCTACCCTTGCTGCCTTCCGGCCCTGGGGGAGTTCAGTCAGATAGCGCCACGTGAGGGGCTCCGCACACAATACCCGATCCCCACCCCCCGATACGAGTTCGCGAGCACACCCCAGGATCTTGTATGGTTCGTCGCGGAGGATTCGCCTAGTGGCCTAGGGCGCACGCTTGGAAAGCGTGTTGGGGGCAACCCCTCACGAGTTCGAATCTCGTATCCTCCGCCAGTGCCTCACCGGGCACGCGTTGATGGCCCCCGCTGCTCGCAGCGGGGGCCATCAACGCGTGTGGTCTCAGTTCTGGTCTCATTCGACACCCCCGCACATCCCGCTACCTGCACCTATGTTGCCCACGGAGACTGTCGCGTCGCGGTCAGCCCTTCAGACGGTGCCTGGCGGTTCGGCGTTCGGCGCCATGACGTCATCTGAGCCCGGAGAAGATGCTCCTCGTCTCCCCGTTCCGTGATGCAGACATCCCATGATCCCGTTGGATAGTGTGGCTCGGATTCCTATCTTCGGAGGACGCTGTCGTGATGCCCGACCTGCTCGTTGTCGCGGCACTGTCAGAGGCCGCGGAAAACGCCTCGGCCGCACGTCCCCTTGGTTCCAGAGGCTCACGGGGCGAGCTTGCAGACGGCGGTCCTGCCGAGCTCACGCCGACAGCTTTGGCCGTGTTGAGCGAGATTCCAGCATGGTGGGCAGCGCAAGCTACCGCGGCCGGGCTCCAAGGCCGCTGGCTGGATATCGAGACGGCACTACAGGCTCGCCCACCCGTCGATGTCCCGAACGACCCCCCACTGGGGGACTCTTGGAGCGAACTCATCCCAGAGCAAGTCGGGGCTGCCTACGTAGAGGCTCTTTCCGCCTCCACCCGCTCCCGTCATGGCCGCCACTACACGCCACCAGAGCTAGCAAGCAGCCTGTGGGGATTGGCCCGCACGTCCCTGGACCTCCCTCCGACGAACCAGGTGCTGCCTGGACTGGTAGTCGACCCAGCCTGTGGAGCGGGGGCTCTGCTGCTGCCGGCGCTGCGTGAGCATTTGCGTGCTTCCTTCGAGGTGGACCCCGCCCTGACGCTGGCCCGCCTTCCGAACCTGGTCCGAGGCGTCGATACAGACCCGGCCGCCGTGTGGGTGGCCAACGTTGTTTTTGCTGCGGAAATGCTTCCTACGCTCGCTCGTGTGCCCGACAAAGTACGGAGACCCCTACCCGCACTGGCTCGAGTGGGCGATGGCCTTACGGACGCTCAGCAACCAAGTCGAGTCGTGCTACTAAATCCGCCGTACGGCCGGGTCCGACTTTCACCGAGCGAACGCGATAAATACGCGCACGTACTGTACGGACATGCAAATCTGTACGGCCTGTTCATGGCGGCAGCCGTCGCGAGCCTGGATAGTCAGGGAGTGCTGGCGGCACTAGTACCTACCAGCTTTACGAGCGGACGCTATTTCTCAAAGCTACGCACCTATTTGGGGCGAGAAGCTGGGATGAGTGCAGTCACATTCGTGGAAGACCGCAGCGGCGTATTCACGTCGGTCCTTCAAGAGACTTGCCTCGCCACCTTCGAACGACGCAGGCGAAGGAAGACGCGGATCAGCAGCCTGGGCAGCTCCGAGACAACGATCGCAAGCGTGAAAGCGCAGCGGACTGGCGAGCCCTGGGTTCTGCCGCGTCGGTCTGATGATGCAGTTATCGCCGCAGCAGCCTCAGCTATGACCGAGTCCCTCGCCTCGTTTGGCTGGAGCGCGTCTACTGGTCCGCTTGTCTGGAATCGTCGGAGCGCAGACCTACACGCAGCCTGGGGGCCGACCCGCTCGCATGTCGTCTGGGCAGCCGACCTTGACGGTGGGATATTGCATCGTGACGCAGCCCGCGATTCGATGCGCTATATGTCGCTTACCGCGCCTTCGGATCCCAAGGTCATGGTATTGGACAAGCCAGCGATCTTGGTTCAGCGCACGACGGCACCCGAGCAATCACGGAGGTTGGTTGCAGCTCTCCTGAGCCAGGAGGCGCTGAACGAGCGGAACGGCCGCGTCACAGTTGAGAACCACGTCAACGTGCTGCGGCCTACTGTTCCTGAGCCCGAACTCACGCATGAGGCGATGACGCGACTATTGGCTACTAAGACGCTCGATCGCGTCGTCCGATGCATTTCAGGATCAGTTGCGCTTAGCGCCTATGAGCTGGAGTCAATTCCATTGCCAGACCGCGATGTTGTGCGGACCTGGAACGAATTGGAAGGCGAAGCGCTCGAAGGCGCTGTTGCCTCCGCATACAGGCTGGAAGGCAGTTGAGATGAGGAAGACAATCAGTCCGGAGGAAGCGGAGAGGAGACTCCGAGTTATCTTCCCTCGGGCCGCCTTCGACCCTGTGCTTTCATCACCTCTTGCAGGCATGGCTGTCGCAGCGCTGGTCTACGTCGATGCCGTATGCGAAGTAACTGATGATGCGGAGAGCGCCCAGTGGGCACGCCCTTCCACCGTCGTATGGATGTCCGAAACTGTCTTGAGCCGAACCTCGGTCGACGAACGTCTCGCGTGGCGCACTGCTGCCGCCAAGGGCAGTAAGCAGGTGACAGAGGTTCAGGATTCATGGGATATCCCATTTCACCCGAAGTACAAAGATAACACTCGCGAGACGCTGCGCGACGAGACGTTCCGGTCCTGGCGTCAGCACAACGCTATTCGCAAGCGGCCCGGAATCCCGAACAACAGCAGTCGGCCCAGATGGTCACTATTGGCGGATTTCGCGGATCTTTTTGACCCGGATATGACCGATGAGGATTTTTCAGAAGCCGCTGATCAATGGCGGAACAAGAACATGACTCCGGGCGCCAAACTCAGAGCGCTCCGCGCGCTTGATACGGAATCAGCTAAGCATGCTGTCATCGTTCATCTTCCTGACGGCACAACAAGGACCCTTGAGGCTGGCGTTTCGTCCCTGATCATCAAGGGCGTTGTCGAGGAGTGGTCACACCAACGTCTGGGGCAACCGGTCCTTCTCGCCATCTCGGAGCCGGGCGATAAAGTGCACCTTGGAGACAAAAAGACGCTGCAGGCGCTCGGTATCAAAATTGATCCCAAAGAACTCCTCCCTGACGTGCTGATGGCTGATACCAATCCAGATCCAGTCCAATTTTGGATCATTGAAGCGGTGTCGTCTGATGGCCCGGTGACTAACGAACGCAAGAAGGCACTGTTGCAATGGGCCGCGCAGCAGAACATTAAAGCCGACGACTGTTCGTTCCTGAGCGCCTTTCAATCCCGCAATGCAGCACCAGCCAAGAAGCGCCTCAAAGACTTGGCCACCGGCACTTGGGCGTGGTTCGCTGACGAGCCGGGTCATGAGTTGGCCTGGTATCAGATAATTCCCGGATCGGATGAGTAGCTCCACGGCTATACTGTTTCACGCCCCATGCATTTCGCGGATCCCGAGGTGAAGAACGGCCGAGTGAGAGGTCGAGCGGCACCCTAAGGTGACTGGCCGTCTCCGCGACTACTGCATGGCCGTTCGGGTACGGCGAGGGCATGATCGAATTCTTATTCTGATTCCTGGTCTAGGGTCTGGGTGACAGCCCCTAACCAATTCGTTGCAGGCCCGCGTAAAATCCGGAAGCCGTGGGTACGATTAATCCTGACCAGCCCGGGAAGGCACTTCAGCGAGACCGCCGACCCGCCGTCGGTTCGCCTCCGCCCGTCTAGATCGCTGGGAGTATGGGCGGGTGAGTGCTGACGTGCTGGGACGCTGGGTGACGGAGCGCCCCGAGGATGTGGCCGCGGTCTTCGCCAAGGCGGACTTCCCATGGTGGATCGCCGGTGGCTACGCGATCGAACTCGTGGTCGGCCGCGAGCTGCGCGCACACGACGATCTCGACGTCCTCGTCCCCTGGCGTGACCTGGTACTCGTGCATGAACCGCTGGCCGATTGGGACCTGCACGTGGCGGATCCGCCCGGCCAGGGGGAGTTGCGACCTTGGCGTCCTGGTGAGGTCCTTCGGCCGCCGCTGCACGACATCTGGTGCCGCCGCACGCCCAAAGCGCCTTGGTCGGTGCAGCTCATGCTGGACGACGTCGAGGGCGCCCAGTGGGTCTCTCGGCGCGCCCCTGTCGTCCGGCTCCCGATCGACCAGCTCGGGCGAACGAGCAAGGAGGGCATCCCGTATCTCGCGCCCGAAGTGCAGCTCTTTTACAAGGCAAAGGCAACCCGGGACAAGGACGAACAGACTTCGAAGCGGTACTGCCGCTGCTCGACGCTCCCGCACGCGCTTGGCTTGCGGGCGCGATCAAGGTGATCGCGCCCAATGATCCCTGGCTCCGTCGGCTCCTGCCGGTCAGCCGAACGTGAGCAGCGGAACGTCGTAGAGGTCAGGGTTCCGGGGCCGGGTCGTCGTGGGCGACGTGACCTCCACGATCAGCAGTTCGCTGAGGAACTGGACCTTGGCGCTGAGGAGGTGGCTCGTCCTGCTGGCGGCCGACTGGGCCTTCAGGCCGGCGGAGACGTGGATATGCGGGAGTATCCCGCCGGTGGCCGGGTCGTGGGCGAGGGTGTCAGCGCCGAACGCCTCGACATTGGTGACGTACGTCTTCGCCCAGACCGGTGCGTCCGGGTCCGCGAGCTTCTCGCAGGCGCCCACGATCTCGGCCTCCGCGAATGCTCCGATGAACGAGGGGATGTAGCCCTGCCGTACGCCGTTGTCCCGGCAGAAGGTGGACAGCGCCTCGAAGAAGTCCTCCCCGTGTTCGAAGGTGACGCCGAAGGTACGGCCGACGGTCAGCTCGTGAGCACGCATGTGCGGGTGTCTCCTGACGAGCTGATCAGCGGGCGAAGGCGGTGGTGAAGGTCTCGCGGACCGTCGCTCCGTCGGCGCCCTGGGCGAGCAGAGCATGCAGGAGGAGCCGCGCCTGGTACGGGCTGAGGTCTCCGGCGCCGATGAGTCCTCGCCCGAGGAGGTCCTTCTCGGAGCCGGGGAAGCCGTATGTGTCGGACAGGACGGGCCCGTTGCCGATGCGGGAGGCGAGGACCACGGGGATGCGGGACGCGAGCTTGGTGAGCCCTTCGGCGAGACGGTCCGGGACGTGGCCGACGCCGAAGGCCGCGACCACGAGTCCGTCGCAGTTGCCGTCCCACAGGTCGAGCAGAGTGCCGTCGTCGCCGAGGGTGACGGTGTAGAGCCCGACGCGCGCCTCACGGTCGGGGGCACCGACCAGGGGGCCACGGGACGGCAGGCCGCCCCCCACCATCCACACCCGGTTCTCCGCGATCTGCGCGATCGGGCCACTCGCCGGCGAAGTGAATGCTGGGGCTGGTGGTGTGGGACTTGCGGACGGTCCGCGCCGAGTGGATCTCGTCGCCGAGTACGACGAGGCAGCCGGCGCCGCTGAGTCCGGGATCGGCGGCGGCCAGGACGGCGGCGTGGAGGTTGCCCGGACCGTCGGCGCCGGGCAGAGTGGGGTTGCGCATCGCGCCGGTGACGACGAGGGGCTGCTCGTGGCCGTGGTAGAGGTCCAGGAGGAAAGCGGTCTCCTCGATGGTGTCGGTGCCCTGGGTGATGACCACGCCATCGACGTCTCCGGTCTCCAGCTCCGCCGCGATCGCGACCGACAGTGCGGTGAGGTCCTCGAAGTTCAGGGAGGCGCCGGGCAGACGTCGGAAGTCCCGTACCTTGAGGCCGATGCCGCTGGTGGCCAGGGCGGGTACCGCAGCGAGGAGTTCGGGGGCCGAGAGCGCGGGTACGACACCTCCGGTGGTGGGATCAGTGGTCATGGCGATCGTGCCGCCGAGAGAGAAGACCGCCACGTTCCTGACCGACTCCGTCATATCCCCTGCTCCCCTGTCCGGACCCCGCCGAGCACGGTCTCACGAGTGGTTCACGCAAGCTATCGGGTCAGCGCCGTCCAGGACGCGGAATGATCACCAGCTGCTTGGCCACGAACCGGCAGGCCGCCTCCAGCCCTTCGAGGCCGTGCAACCGACTGCGTGGCCGGGCGAGCGCCTCCGTGCCGACGGCCGACAACTGTGCGAACCGGCGGCCGAGCCAGGAACCGTCGAGGCCGAGGTACTCCGCAGTTGCCGCGAGGTGCTGTCCGGCTTGCTCGGCCGCCGTGGCCGAGTGCTGGCTGACGTGGCCCGTCACATCCGCGAACGTCCGCAGGGCTCCCGGCCGCGCGGTGACCGCGAGCTGGGACGCTCCCTGGGTCCGTACCCAAGAGGCGATGACAGCCCGGCGCCCGGGGGAGAGGCGAAACCGTCAATGTGTGCGAAGCCTCAGCCGTTGGTCACCCAGGTGCGGATGCCGAAGGACTCCATGAGCGCGATGGCGAGGAACAGCAGACGCGTCCGTATGCCGGCGAGGAGGCAATCGCCGTCTCGGGGACGCAGAATCCCCGGCCGCTGGTGCCGCCCGGTCGTTCGGGGGGCCATTCGTTCGAGGTAGCGGCGCTTGTGCCCGAAGAACAGCCATGTGGCGGCCTCTTCACCACGCTGTTCCCTGGTCCAGAAGACGGGTGCGTCGCCCAGGTGGTCCCGGTTGCCCAGGATGGACCGGGCCGCGGTCTCCGAGCCGATGAGCATCCAGGAGCCTGCCTCATGCGCCACGTCGACGGGCAGTCACCCCTCGGCGGCCCCGCCCACGACGTGAAGGACGACCTCGTGACTCCGGGGCGGTCAGCCTTGTTGTTCGCAGCCACCGAAGAAGATCCAGACTGATCGGCGGCGACTTCACTGCCGCATACGTCCGCGACGCCGGGCAAGGACCCAGTAGCGGTCTGGCGACCACGCGGTCCGGTCAACGAAGCCGCTGGGAGTCGCTACCCGACGATGTCCCGCAAACCCGGCTTCGCTCGCGTTGGCCATCGACCCCGCTGAGGTGCTGACCGTAATGAGCCTGGACTCTGCCAAGAACTCCAACAGCTTCCCATTGGCACGCGGCGGACGCGGTGGGCCCTGACCCTGCCAGACGCCGGGCAGGCCGGAGATACCGATCCGATCAGGATGTCATGTGATCGAGATCAGTCCTGATGCGCGGGACGGTCCCGACTGCTGCTAAACAGGAACCGTGCACTCCGCTCTCTCCCCTTCGCAGCTTCACCTCCTGCGCCACCTCGTGACCGCGGAGATTCCATCCGTCGACGCGACAGCGGTGGCAGTCCGGGACCTCGACGAGGCAAGCGTCACGGATGACGTGCGGACTCTCAGCTGGATGGGCCTGCTGGAGGTCACGGGTACGCGTCTGACCATCACGCCGCGCGGCAAGGCAGCGCACTTCGAAGCCGAGTGCGCCGCGCTTGCGGAACGTTTGGTCGAGGTGAGCGTCTTCGCCGACGAACTGCAGCGCCGTACGCCCTCACTCGACGCGCAAATGCACGCTCTCCGTCAGCTCGCCGAGGGAGCGTGGAGCGTGACGGAAGCAGCGGCATATGTGGACCGCCGAGCGAAGGAGCACTGAGCCACCTCTACGACTCATCGTCGGCGTCGGCGAGGAGCTCCACTCGACGCCGCGGTTTGCGGGCCTTGACGGACACCGGCAAGATGCCGGACGTCTCAAGGCTGGCTGCCGTCACCGTGGGGGCCGCGACGATCCGGTCCAGTAGATCCTGCTGCGCGGGAGCGAGGTCGACGAGCCGGCGCAGCACGGAGAGCAGTTCCATCAGCTCGCGTGACCAGCCGGCCGGCCAGGACTCCACGTGCAGGTCGTCCAAGGGACTGGTCTTGCGGCTGTTGGGGCTTGCCTTGCGGTAACCGAACCACTTCTTGACGATCTGCATGCCGCCGACGTCGTAGTTCCACACCTCTGCGGGAACCGGGCTGACATATCCGGCACCCAGGTGCAGGGTCCGGTTCATCTCGGCGTAGCGAATCTCGGCAGGGACATCCGTCCCGATGTGCTGGTCGTAACGGAGCCGACGCGGGTCGCCCTGCGGGAAGAGGATGTCGTCGGCCGGCCGGCCGTCGTCTGGATCGGCATAGGCTTCCCCGTACGTCGAAGCCCACAGCACGTGCTTGCCCAGTTGCACCGCCTCGCGCCAAAGGGCGGGGTCGCGAGTGAGCGGCAGCCGTACCCCAGGGGTGAGCAGTTCTTCCGTGAACCGCTCGGTGAATCCGGCGTGCCCGGCGACGGCAGCCGCATACGCGGCCAGGTCGTGCACCGTGATCCGGTGGTCGAGGCCCAGCTCGGTCGCCAGGTGGGCAAGGAGGCGCGGGTGCACGTTGGGGGTGCCGTCCGGATGGAGGATCGGCATTACCTTGCCGCCACGACCGTTGAAGTGGTGAGTATCGGGGAGCAGGGCGGTGGCGACGATCGCCGGCCCAGTCTCGATCTCATGGGAGGACTGCTGGTTGAGGAAGAGTTGGCCCGGCTGAAGGGCTTCCCACAGCGTGGGCCGGGCGAAGTCGATGACACGGCTGTCGGAGATCAGCCACTGCCGGTCGAAGCTGCGCATGGCAATGCGCACCAGGTCGGGCGCCAGCTCGGTTTCGTTCGCGAGCTCCTGGGTGTGATTCGGCTGCCCGGGCAGAGGGGCCCGGGTGTCGTGCAGCGAGCGATCTCTCGTCTCCTTGAACAGCTCCGACTTTTTCACCGGATCGGTCTCGTGGATCAGACGCGCCCAGCGTCGCTGAAGAATTTGCTCGCTGGGGGCATTCACCCACGAACGGTTGGCCTTGGCTCCGGGACTTCCCCAGACGAAAAGATCATCGAGAGCCGGATAGTCCTCCCACCCCGTCTCCGTGACAGGGCGGAAAGGACGGATGGCGTCGGAGTGCGCGTCCTGCCAGCCGTCGTCATCCAGTTGAATCTCCTTGAGCTGGCGGTACTTGACGACTCGCTTACCGTGCACAGCGCGGTAGTGGATACGGGCCGGCCGCTCAGGATCAGGATCCTTGCTACGGACGAAGATGCAGATGGCCAGAGGCTGGGCGACGCCGGGAAAGATTCGGCTGGCCACGTCCGGGCGGTGCCCTTCCGGTGACAGGTCGATGATCCAGCCCTCGTCACAGGTGCGCCGCAGGTAGTTCCGCATGCCTCGCCCGCCGGGTCCGGTGGTGAAGCCGGAGGGGGTGATGAAGCAGACGACCCCCTGCTGGTCCTGGGGGTGGGCATCGAAGACCTTCCATGCCGCCCAGCGCCAGAAGTAGACGTACAGGTTCTTCAGCACGTGCTCGTAGCGGCCGTTGCCGGGCCACTTGAAATCCTCGATGGGGGCGGTGCCTCGCGCGGGGGTTCCCTTCTCGACCCAGCCACCGCGTCCCTTGGCCTTGTCGTCGTAGGGTGGGTTGCCGATCGCGACGGTGACCGGCGTTCTGGCCTTCACCTGGTTCGCCCGCCTGCGTGACTCCGAGATCACGCCGTACGTCGAAGCGAGCGTTTCCTCGGCCAGGTACGGGTCGTCCAACGTGTCGGTGACGAAGAGCTTCATGCCGTCCGGCGGTGCGACCGCGTGATGCCGCTTGAGCAGATCGGAAGTTCGCAACTCGGCGACGGCGAAGGGCCCCATCTGCAGCTCGAACCCGATCAGGCGCTGCGCCAGGCCGCCTATCGCGTCCGGCGTCGCACCAGGGCCGTTGTTCTCCGCCGCCCAGGCGGCGACGTGCTCGATGACCGCGTGAAGGTACGTGCCCGTCCCCATCGCCGGATCGACGATGCGTACGCTCTCGTCCGCGTATCCGTCCGCGCGTCCCAGACGGGTACGCAACACGTCCTCGGTGAGGCGCACCATCTCCTCCACCACTTCGCGTGGGGTGTAGTACGAGCCGCTCTTCTGCCGCAGCTTCTCGTCGTACACCTCCAGAAACGACTCGTACAGGTGCAGGTACGCATCCCGTCGGCCCTTGCGAATCGCCGCCCAGTCGACCGCGTCGATCACCTGGATGAGGAGGTCGAGGCTGACCTCGAAGCTCACCGTGATGTTGTCGGTGAGGAGCTGAAGAGCCTTGCCCATCAAGGCGTGTCCGGCGTCGAGGCGTCGGCCGACTTCGTGCAGCCCCACCCCCTTCAGGGAGATGCCCTCCGTGCGCGCGAGCAGCAGCGCGAAGGTCACCGCCTGGGCGTATCCGTCGGCGAAGGTGGCGTCGTCGGCCGTTGGGAAGAGCAGCCTGCGCCAGTCATTCTTGAGCCCGGTGAAACGCAGTTCCTCGGGACGTGCGCCCTCTGCCGCGTACCGCCCCTCCCGCTCCAACTGCTCCAGTACCGCCGCACGTAACAGGCGGCACAGCGGCGCGGTGCGCCGGACCAGAGCGGAGGCGTGACGGATCGGCTCGGGAACCCAGTGCAAGAAGGTCTTCAGGAGGCTATGGAACGCGGCAGGCTCGCGGGCGGTCAACAAGCGTCCCGCACTGGCCAGATCGCCGTTGAAGACGACCGGGGAACCGATTAATTCCCCGGTGCGGAAGAGACGCCATTCGGTGCCGTTGGTGTAGAGCACGTTCGGCAGGTCACGCAACCGTTCCCACTGCTTCTTGTTACGCCCTGTAAACTTGTCCGGATCGACCGGGTGACCGGGGCGCTTGACCTCGATGTAGCCGACGATGTCACCGTGCACCTCGACCGCGTAGTCGGGGCGCACGCCCACATCACGCAGAGGCGTTTCGGAGTGCCATAAGACGCCGTCCATGGCGTCGTGACTGCCCACTGCCTCCAAGAGGTTCTGCAGAGGTGGACGGATGGACGCCTCGGGGTCGCCTGGACCATTCACCATGGCCTTGCATGATGCCCCGAAGGCCGATATGGCTTCCGTGAGCCAGCCCAGTTCCTGGTCGTGCGTCACTGTCGTACCCCCGCGCTATCGATCATGGCGTGAGGAGTATGTCAGTCCCAAAGGGGTGGGAGAAGGCGCCAACTCCCCACGGGGCCAACTTGGTTGCACCCGACCGAGACCGGTGTTCGTTCGCCCCGCGAAGTGGCCCATTGCACACGACAGGGGCCCGGCCGACCCGTGAAAGTGGGTGGCGGTGCCTCCCGCCGTGGGCTCTTGGGGGTGGGGTCTACCGCCGGACCAGGATCAGTGCGTGGGTGCCGGTCGTGCGCCAGGGGGTGTTGGATTGGTCGAGGGACTCCAGCGTTTTGTGTTTCAGGCCCACGACGACGTCGGACTTCAGGGTTCGGAGTGTCGCGACCGGTCCTGGGAAATATGCCGTGCGCTCCGCGAAGGGTGTCGTGGCGTGCCACATCCGGTCGCCCACGAGGCGGCGGTGGTTGAGGTCGCCCTTCAGGATCGTGAGCGTGACGGCCTCGAACTCCTTGCGCAGGTCCTCGGGCATCTCCTCGTACGGCAGCGGAGCGCAGTAGAACGAGTGGGTACGGACGTCCAGGCGGCCCGTCGCCATGGCCTCCCACAGGCGGCCGCCGACCCTGCCGGCTTCGCCGGGGGCGTGGGTGAGGCGGCGGAGGCAGTCGGCGACGTCCGACGTCATCGCGTCGGAGACGTAGTACGGGTACGGCTTGACGTGGAGCACGACCCGTTCGGCGTGCCGCTCTGCGAGGAGGTGGTCGATGAGGATCAGGTCGGGGAGCAGCTCTCGACCCGCGTTGTCCGCCACCACGGCGACCGTAGAGCCGGCTCCGACCGGCAGGAGCTGCCACAGCAGGTCGCTGTCGTCGGCGACCAGCGCGGGGGCGGCGGCGTCCCCGGCCTCCGGCTCCGCCGACGTGACGCGGAAGCCGAGGTCCGCGCGGTTGCCCCAGAGCGAGGCGTGGAGCAGGGCCGTGGCCCGTTCCTGGGGCGGCACGTGCGCGAGCGCGTCCAGGGCGCGCAGTTCCTCTTCCACCGTGTCGCCTCGCAGTTCGGCCTTCTTGAACGGAGCGAACGGGTCGACTCCCTGCCACGGGCCGGTGCCGAAGTACCCGACCGCGCCGAGGAGTCTGCGGTAGAAGTAACTCTCCGCCCACAGAAACGGAGCGTCGTACCAGGAACGGCCGAAGTGCTCCTCCCCCCAAGCCGCCCAGCTCTCGTGGTCGTGTTCCTCGGGGGGAAGTGGTTGGACGACACCGTTGGTGATCTCCTCCAGCAAGACGTCGAGTGCCTCGTGCTGGCGCGGGCCGTACGGGAAGGCGTCCCGTACCTGCTGGATGAGCGCGGGGTGGCGCTTGGCCAGCACACTCCAGGCGAACGATCCGGGCTCGTTGCTCAGGATGACCGGAGCATTCGACGCGACGGCGGACGGGGAGGTGTGAGCCACCTCTTCGGCCGAGGCGCCGGAGGTCTTCTCTCTCATGGTCCAAGCCCTTCGTGGGTGGTGGGGGGTGAGTCTGTCTGTCCGCTGAAGCCGTACCGCGATATCGCCGGTTCCCGCCCCGACCGCCACCGGTTGCCCGGTCCGTCCATGGTGACAGGCCGGGCCCGCCCTCCGGCCGACTGTCGAGGCCGACCGCGGCGGTCGACCGCGCGGTCGCGGTCCGCCGACGCGGTCGGTGCCACCTGGCCGCCCTTCCCTTCCCTCGTCCTGGGCGCAGGTTTCAGCGGGTCGTCGCCGACGGCCACGCCCCCGACTTCGCGTAGTCGGGTGCCGTCACGTCCACGTTGGCCGGGGGGGCCGGACGCGCGTGCGGGGATGGCAACTTGATCGATATCGGGGGGATACGTGGTGGACGCGGATCGCCGTTTGCATGCTGGGGCCAGAGATTCGTGCCTCGATGGGAGCTTGCGGTGAAGAACTACCTCTCGGCTCGTGAACGGTTCGACCGGCGCCACGCCGTAGCCCTTTCCGTAGCCGTGTTGTTGGTCGCCGGTACGGCGTCGGCGACCACGTCCAGAGCCGGTGCGACCGGGCGTCCCTCCGGGAGACCCGTGTCCGTCGACCTCGAGACGGCGACCGTGGCGCAGTTGGGCGGGCTGCTCGGCTCCGGCAAGATCTCCAGTGCCGCGCTCACCAAGGCGTACCTGGAGCGCATACGGGACCTGAACTCGCAGGGGCCCTCGCTCAACGCCGTACGTTCCGTGAATCCCGACGCGCTGAAGGAAGCCGCGGCCGCCGACAAGGCGCTGCGCGGCAAGGGGCCGCACAGCCCGCTGCTCGGCATCCCGGTCATCGTCAAGGACAACATCGATGTCGCGGGCATGCCGACCACCGCCGGTTCGGTGGCGCTCGCCGACTCGTACCCGGCCAAGGACGCGCCGATCGTCGCGCGGTTCCGTAAAGCCGGCGCGGTCATCCTCGGCAAGGCCAACCTCACCGAGTTCGCCAACTACCTGACCAGCGGGATGCCCGGCGGCTACAGCTCGCTCGGCGGGCAGGTGCTCAACGCCTACGACACGAGCCAGACCCCGAGCGGGTCCAGCGCCGGGTCGGGTGTCGCCGCCTCGATCGGGTTCGCCGCCGTCACCGTCGGGACCGAGACCTCCGGGTCCATCCTCAGTCCCGCGTACTCCAACTCCGTCGTGGGCATCAAGCCGACCGTCGGGCTGGTCAGCCGTACGGGCATCGTGCCGATCGCCGCCAGCCAGGACACGGCCGGCCCGCTCACCCGTACGGTCGCCGACGCCGCGGCCACGCTCACCGCGCTCGACGGCAAGGATCCGGCGGACCCCGCCACCGCCGCCAACCCGCTCGTCGGGCACGACTTCGGCCAGGACCTGTCGACCACCGCGCTGCGCGGGGCCCGTATCGGCGTCGTCGCGAGCCAGGTCCCGGCCGCCGGAACCGACAACCGGACCCTCTGGGACGCCGCCGTCACCGCTCTCACGGACCAGGGCGCGACGCTCGTCGATGTCAGCCTGGACACCTCGGGCCGCTCCTCGACGGTCCTGTCGTACGAGTTCAAGCGCGACCTGAACGCGTATCTGGCGCGGCTGCCGAGGAACGCGCCCATGAAGAGCCTCGCCGACATCATCGCGTACAACAGCGCACACGCACCGGCGGCGTTGAAGTTCGGGCAGGTCAACGCGCTCAACTCGGAGGCCAAGGACCTCGGCCCCGACAGCGCCGACACGGCCGCCTACAAGGCGAGCCGGGCCCAGGACCTGGCCGACAGCAAGGACCGTATCGACGCCGTCATGAAGGACAACGACCTGACGGCACTGCTCTTCGCCAACAGCGGGAGCGCGGGCATCGGCGCGAAGGCGGGATACCCCTCGATCAGCGTCCCGGCCGGCTACCAGGCGGCCAACAGGCGGCCGTTCAGCATCTCGTTCCTCGGCCAGGCGTGGAGCGAGCCCACGCTCGTCGGCTACGCCCACGACTACGAGCAGGCCACCAAGCTGCGCCGGCCGCCGACGGTGATCAATCCGGCGCCGTATCGCTGCACGGCTCTTACGGGCCTCGGGGACTCCGGGGGCTCCGGGGACACCTGCGCGCCCTGACGGCGCGCCGGTTCAGCGGGGGTCCGCGGCATCCCCGGCAGTTGCGTCGCGAGGGTCCGCCGGCCGGGCGCCGGCGGGCCCGGCCACGAGGGAGCCCAGGTCACGCGCGTCGGCGGGGGTGTTCGACCCGGATGCGCAGTGGTGCGAGGAGGTCGTTCAAGTAGTACCGGTTCGCAGGGGTGTTAGCGCCAGCGAGGGGTCCGACGACGGCTTGAGCAGGGCCCCCGGCCGTCCTCGCCGGGGCGCAGTGTGGCTGCTGGACCCGGACCGTGAGGTCCCCGGGGACATGCCGCGCACAGTGGCCGACGTCCTGCACGACGGCGATTCGGCGGCGCTGGAACTGTGGGCGGCCTTCTCCTGGCGGGGACACTGAGGGAGGCCATGATGGATTCGGCGGTGGCGGGCCTGCTGGCGGCCGTGTGCTCGCGCCGGACGCGGTGCTGACCGAGGTGCTGGCCGATGTGCGGCGGGTCGACGCCGGGCTGGGGTCGGTCTACGGCGCCCTGGCCTGTCACGCGGGGTACGGCACGCGAGGGCGAGGACGTGACCGCCGCGCGAGCCGGGATCGAGACGTGCTGGGCGGACCTTTCACGGATGCGCGCGACCATGCGCGCCGATCTGGACGTGACCGGCCCGTCCCCCGCGTGAGCGCTCGTACGCGCTCGTACGTATTAGTACGCATTCGTACAGGAAGGTCACGGACGGCCGGCTGCGAAGCCGCGCATGTCAACGCGTCGCGAACTATGCCGGGTTGGGACGGGTTTTGGGTGTGCGCCTCGGGGGCGTGTGGGGTGCGGGATGTGCGCTGGGGGCATCGTGCGCCGGGGTGGTGGGCATTGCTTTCCGTGTTCATCAAACTACATACTGTAATCGCCTCTTTGGCTTTTCGTGTGCCGGGAGCGCTCTCATACGTGTCCCCTCCGTCACCTTGAAGAGGAGTGCGCCATGCCCCGGCTAACGGTGCGAGAAGTACTGGCTGTGGCCGCCCAACCCCTTCTGCTGCTCGCCGCCGTCGCCGTCTTCGTCCCCACCGTGTGGCGCGGATGGGAGCCGGGCGTGGCCACCTTCCTCTTCCAGTTCGCCGTGCTCGGGCTGCTCCTGGTGCTGGAGTTCGTGATTCCGTACAACCCCGCGTGGCGGCCGGTCCGGCGGGAGTGGGGGCACTACGCCGTGTACTACGTCCTCACCGCCGCCGGGGGCGCGCTCGGGCAGAATCTGGTGCTCCTGGCCGTCGGCGCGGTGGCGAATCCGTATCCCGTGCTTCCGCTGTGGGGCGAGATCCCGCTGGCGCTGCTGCTCGGCTCCCTCGCGAGTTACGGGGTGCACCGGGCCGGGCACACCTACGCGTGGCTGTGGCGGCTGCACGGAGTGCACCATGTGCCGGACAAGGTGAACGTCGGCAACAACAGCGTCAACCACGTGGCCGACGTCGTCATTTCACAGGGATTCGTCCAACTGGCCCTCGCGCTGGTCGGATTCTCCGAGCGCGCGGTCTTCGCGGTGGGGCTCTTCGTGGTGGCGCAGGGGTACTTCGTCCATGCCAACGTCCGCGTGCGGCTCGGGCCCCTGAACCACGTCCTCGCCGGCCCCGAGCAGCACCGGCTGCACCACAGCACCGACCTGGCGGAAGCCGGCCACTACGGCTCCGACCTGTCCGTGTGGGACCGGCTCTTCGGTACGTTCACCTGGCGTCCCGGTCGTGAGCCGGCGGCGGTCGGACTGGCCGATCCCCGCACCTTCCCGGACACCGGTCGCATCCTCACCACACTCGTCCACCCCTGGCGCCGCTCCGCCGGGTGACGGGCTCTCCCCTCCGCCCCTCTGTTTCTTGTCCGTTCACGTTCGTACGGCGCGCCGCTCCCGTTCGCGTGCGCCTGTTTGGCGACCCAAGGAACGATCATGTCTGCACAAGCTCGCACGTCCCCGCCGGCCACTCCCGCGGCGTCCGCGGCGGCCACCCCCGCGGCGTCCCCGTCGGCCACCCCCGCTGTGTCCGTGGCGCCCCGCGAGAAGGTCGCCGTCATCGGCATCGGCTGCCGCTTCCCCGGCGGAGCCAATGACCACCGGTCCTTCTGGCGCAACCTGGTCGCGGGCAAGGACTGCATCACGCCGACGCCCGCCGACCGGTACGACGCGGCGGGCCTGGGCAGCAGGGACAAGACCAAACCGGGCCGGCTCGTCGGCGGGCGCGGCGGCTACATCGACGGGTTCGACGAGTTCGACCCGGCGTTCTTCGGCATCAGCCCCCGCGAGGCGCACGCCATGGACCCGCAGCAGCGCAAGCTGCTCGAAGTCGCCTGGGAGGCCCTGGAGGACGGCGGGCAGAAGCCGGGCGAGCTGGCCGGGCGGGACGTCGGGGTGTTCGTCGGGGCGTTCACCCTGGACTACAAGATCCTTCAGTTCTCGGATCTCCGTTTCGACACCCTCGAAGCCCACACGGCCACCGGAACGATGATGACGATGGTCTCGAACCGTCTCTCGCACTGCTTCGACTTCCGGGGCCCGAGCCTCTCCATCGACTCCGCGTGCAGTTCGTCGCTCGTGGCGGTGCACCTCGCCTGCGAGAGCCTGCGGCGCGGGGAGAGTGCGCTGGCCCTGGCCGGCGGCACGCTGCTGCACCTGGCGCCGCAGTACACGATCGCCGAGACCAAGGGCGGCTTCCTCTCGCCAGAAGGCCGTTCCCGGACCTTCGACGCCGGAGCCAACGGCTACGTACGGGCGGAGGGCGTGGGGATCGTCGCCCTAAAACTCCTTACGGACGCGGTCCGCGACGGCGACCCCATCCATGCCGTCATCACCGAGACCGGGGTCAACCAGGACGGCCGTACCCACGGCATCACCGTCCCCAGCGCCGACGCCCAGACCGCGCTGATCCAGCAGGTCTGCGCGCGGGCCGGGATCACCCCGGGGAGCCTCCAGTACGTGGAGGCGCACGGCACGTCCACCCCGGTCGGCGACCCGATCGAGGCGAACGCGCTGGCGCGCGCCCTCGCCGTCGGCCGCGAGCCGGGCGCCGCGTGCTACGTCGGTTCCGTCAAGACGAACATCGGGCACACGGAGTCGGCGGCCGGGATCGCCGGGCTCATCAAGACGGCGCTCAGCCTCGAACACCGGCTGATCCCGCCGCACATCAACCTGGAACGCGTCAATCCGGCGATCGACCTGGACGCCGCGCCGTACGAGATCCCGGACCGGGTCACGCCCTGGCCCGCCCACGAGGGGCCGGCCCGCGCGGGCGTCAACTCCTTCGGGTTCGGGGGCACCAACGCTCATGTGCTGCTGGAGGAGGCGCCGGTGGCGGCCGCGGAGGCGCCGCCGACGGCCGGGGTGGCGCCCGCGGCCGGCGGTCTGCCGTTCGCCGTGCTGCCGCTCAGCGCCCACGACGCCTCCGTACTGCCGGAGCTGGCCGAGTCCGTACGAGCGGATGTGACGGCCCAGGGATCGCACGAGGGTCCCGCCCTCACCGACTCCGCCCTCACCGACCTCGCCCACTCCCTCGCCTGCCGCAGGCAGCATCACGACGCCCGGCTGTCCGTGGTCTACGAGACGCGTGACGATCTGGACCGGGCGCTGGCGGCATACGTACGGGGTGAGGAGCACCCCCGCGTACTGCGAGGCAGACGCAGGGAAGGGCAACAGGAGGCGCCCGCCTGGGTGTTCACCGGTATGGGGCCGCAGTGGTGGGCGATGGGTCGGGAGTTGTTCACGACCTCGCCCGTCTACCGGGAGGCCGTCGAGGCCGTCGACCGGGAGATCGCCGCGCAGGCCGGCTGGTCGCTGACCGCCGAACTGAACGCCGACGAGGACGTCTCCCGGATGGCGCAGACCTGGCTCGCCCAGCCCGCCAACTTCGCCGTCCAGATCGGCCTCGCCGCCCTCTGGCGCGCCCAAGGGGTCCGTCCCGGCGCGATCGTCGGCCACAGCACCGGCGAGGTCGCCGCGTTCTACGAGGCCGGGGTCTACAGCCTGCCGGACGCCGTACGGATCGTCCTGCACCGCAGCCGCTTGCAGCACCGGCTCGCCGGCGCGGGCACGATGCTGGCCGTCGGCCTGCCCGAGGCCGAGGCGGCGCGGCGCGCGGCGCCCTTCGGGGACCGCCTGTCCGTCGCCGCCGTCAACAGCCCCGGCGCCCTGACCCTGGCCGGGGACCGGGAGGCGCTCGCCGCGTACGCGGAGCCGCTGCGGGCCGAGGGGGTCTTCACCAAGTTCCTCGACGTCGAAGTCCCGTACCACAGTGCCGCGATGGAGGAGATCAAGGCCGAACTGCTGGCGGAGCTGGCCGGGATCGACCCGCGTCCCGCCCGGGTGCCCCTCCACCTCACCGGCCGGAAGGGACGGGCCGAGGGGCCCGAACTCGACGCCGGGTACTGGTGGGACAACGTCCGGGACACCGTACGGTTCCGCGACGCGGTCGACGCGCTGCTCGACGACGGGCACCGTACGTTCCTGGAGATCGGGCCCCATCCGGTCCTCGGGCACTCCATCAAGGAGTGCTTCGCCGCGCGCGAGGCCCGCGAGGGCGCCCCCCTGACCGACGCCGCGTCCGGGGCGGGGGCGGGCACCTCCGGGGCGGGGGGCGCGGGCGCGTCCGGGGCCGGGAGCTCGGGCACGTCCGGGGCCGGCGGGCCGCGCCAGACCGTGACCGCGCTGCCGTCGATCCGCCGCGCCGAGGGCGAGGCGCTGCGCTTCGCCACGTCCCTGGCCTCGCTCTACACCCTCGGCTGCGCCGTCGACTGGGAGGCGCTGCACCCGGGCGGGCGGTGGGTGCCGCCGCCCCGCTACCCGTGGAAGCGGGACCGGTACTGGACCGAGCCCGCGCCCGTGGCGCAGGTCAGGCTGGGCCGGGTCGACCATCCGCTGCTGGGCCGGCGCCTCGCCACCGCCGAGCCCGCGTGGGAGGTGGCGCTCGACGTGGAGACCACGCCGTACCTCGCCGATCACCGCATCCAAGGAAGGACGTTGTTCCCGGCGGCCGGGTACGTGGAGATGGCTTATCAGGCGGTACGGGCCCTGACCGGCGGTACGGACGCCGAGTTGGCGGACGTCGAACTGTGCAAGGCCCTCTTCCTGCCCGACGACGCCCCCCGCGCGGTCCAGTTGTCGCTCTCCGCGCAGACCTCCGCCTTCACCGTGGCGACCGGCGGCGACACCCCCGCCGTGCACGCGTGCGGCGTGGTGCGCGGGGGCGTGCCGGCCGGCCGCACCGCCGCGTTGGACGGGGCGGCGATCCGGGCCCGGGCGGACGAGCGCCTGGACTCCGCCGCGTGTTACGAGACGCTGGGCGCTTTCGGGTACGAGTACGGCCCCGCGTTCCAGGGCATCGCGGAGGTCTGGCGGAGGCGGGGCGAGGCGCTGGCGCTGATCCGGCCGCCCGCGGGGGCCGGTCGTGCGGAGGGTGCCGGGGATGCCACAGGTGCCGGGGGTGCCGGGGGACATCATGTGCATCCGGCGTTGCTCGACGCCTGTTTCCAGGCGCTTCTGGTGGCCGGGCTCGCGGACGCGGACGCCGCGTCCGGTGGCGGGATGCTGCTTCCGCTCGGCATCGAGGCGGTCCGTACGGCCCCGGTCGGCGACCGGGCCCTGTGGGCGCACGCCACCGTCACGCGGCGGGCGGGAGACGAACTCGTCGGCGACATCGCCCTCTACACGGAGGACGGCGAACCGCTGGGTTACGTACGCGGCTTCCGCGCCGCGGACGTGGAACAGGCGTCGGCGGCGGTGGGCGTTCCCACCATCGACAGCTGGCTCGCCGAACTCACCTGGACGGACGCGCCGTTGGAGGACGACCCGGACGATGCGCCACGGGAGGGCGCCCCGGACACGGAAGCGGCCCGGAGCCCGCGGGCGTCCGGCACCTGGCTGCTGTTCGCGGACCGGCCCGGCGGGGTGGCGGACCGGCTCGCGGCGCTGGCGGGCGCGAGCGGTGCGCGCTGCCACCTCGTACGGCCGGGTGACGGCTACGCGTTCGACCGGGAGGGCCGGGAGTCCCGGGTGGTCCCGGACAGTGCGGACGACCTTCGCAGGCTGCTGGCCGACCTCGCCGACGTCGACGCCGAGGCCGCAGAGGCCGGCGAAGCCGACCGTCCGGCCCTCGACACCATCGTCCACCTGTGGAACCTGGATCTGCCGGCCCTGGAGGACACCGGGCGCGGCGACCTCCACGCGCACAGCACGCTGGGCGCCTACTCCGTGGTGGCCCTGGCCCAGGCGCTCCAGGACACCCCGGGCCAGTCGGCCGCGCCGGCCGCACTGCACCTGGTGACCCGGGGAGCCCAGGCGGCCGTCCCGGGAGACCGGGTGGAACCGCTGGGCGCACCCGTCTGGGGCATCGGCCGGGTGCTGCGGCACCAGGAACTCACCGCGCACGGGGGAAAGCTGATCGACCTGCCCCTCCCTTCGCCGGACCTCCTCCTGACCGGACCCGGGTGGGAGCCCGCACAGGCCACCGACAGCGAGCCACGGGCCGACGCGGAGACGCGCGGCACCACCGAGGCCCGAACCGCCATCGTCCCCCAGCGCCCCCACCCCGACACCGGGGCGCGGGACGCCACCCGGACGCCGGTCGAGGCCGGAACACGGGCCGAGGCCGGAACGTCCGCCAACGGCAACACACCGGCCAACGCCGGAACGCCCGCCAACGGCAGCACACCCGCCAACGCCGTGGTCCACGCCACCACGGGAACGCGGTCCGACGCGGCAGCGCAGGGCAACGCCCGGGAGCGAGTCAACGCCGGCGCGAAGCACCCGCACGACACCAGGACACAGGCCAACGCCCAGGCCCGACCGCACGCGGAAGCCCACGCCAGCACCGGAACGCACGGCGACACCGGCGCGCGGACTGACACAGGCACGCAGACCGACCCCGAAGTGCGGTACGGCACCAGCGCCCAGGGCGACGCGGAAGCCCGAAGCAACACCGGCGCACAGACCGACACCGACACCCGCTCCGTCACCAAAGTCCGCGCCGACCTGGAAGCCCAGGCAGGCATCGGGCCGGAGGGCGACGCGGAAGCCCGCGCCGACACCGAGGCGGAGACCGACACCGAGGCGAACGCCGACGCGGAACCGCAGGCCGGCAACGGAGTGAAAGCCGACGCGGGAGCACAGGCCCACGCCGAGACGCGGGGCACCCCAGGGGCACGAGCGGGCACCGGCACGCAAGCCTGCGCCCACGCCCGGCTCGGCACGGGAGCCCAGGCCGTCACCGGAGCGGGGGTCGACACCGGAGCGCGAACCGACACCAAAGCGCGAACCGACGCCGCCGCTCGGGCCGACGCCGAAACCCAGGGCGACACCGGCGCTCAAGCCGACGCGCAAGCCGGCGCGCAAGCCGGCGCGCAAGCCGGCACGGGAGACCGGGCCGACACCGCAGCCCAAGCTGCCACCGAAGCGGGGAGCGACACCGAAGCGTGGCGCGACGCCAACAGCCCGGCCGACGCCGAAGCCCGAGCCACCGCGCACGCCCAGGCCGACGCCGCCGCGCTCCTCCGGGAGATCCTCGCCCCGGCCGCACCCGGCCGGCCCCAGGACGAAGTCGCCCTGCGCGGGCGGCGGCGGCTCGTCAGTGGGCTTTCCCGGGCCTCGGGGCTCACGCGGCCCTTTCCTCCCCGGCTGCGGACCGACGGCGCGTACCTCGTCACCGGCGCGTTCGGGGCGCTGGGCAGGCTGCTGTGCCGCTATCTCGTGCGGCGCGGGGCCCGGCACCTGATCCTCGTCGGGCGTACGGAGCTGCCCGACCGCGCCACCTGGCGCGGCCTCGACCCCGGTTCCCCGGCGGCCGACGCGGTGGGCTTCGTCAAGGAGTTGGAGGCCCTCGGCGCCCACCCCGTACACGCGGCTCTGGACGTCTCCGACGAGCGCGCCCTCGCGCGCTGGCTGGCAGGGTACCGGGACCGGGACGCTCCCCCGGTGCGCGGGGTCTTCCACCTCGCCGGGCACGTACGGGACACGCCCGTCCACGGCCTGGACCGGCCCGCGTTCGACTCCGCGTTCGACCCGAAGGCCGCGGGCGCCTGGCTGCTGCACCACCACCTGCGCGACGAACCGCTCGACCACTTCGTCCTCTTCGCCTCCGTCGCGTCCCTGCTCACCACCACCGGCCAGGCCAACTACGCCGCCGGCAACGCCTTCCTCGACGCCCTGGCCCACCACCGCAGAGCGCGCGGCCTGCCCGCGCTCAGCCTGGACTGGGGGCCCTGGGCGACCGGCATGATCGAGGAGCTGAGCCTGGTCGAGCACTACCGCACCGTCCGCGGCATGAGCTCCCTCTCCCCCTCCGCGGGCATGGCCGTCCTGGAACGGGTCCTCGGCCAGGACCGCGCCCAGCTCCTGATCGCCACCGTCGTCGACTGGAAGACCTTCCTCGCCTGGTATCCCTCCCCGCCCCCGCTGGTCCGGCGGCTCGCGGCCGAGGCGGCGGCCCCCACCACCCCCGGCGAGACCGCCACCCGCGCCGGCGCGCCCGACGAACAGAGCGCCTACCTGGACCGGTTCCGCGCCGCCGCCGGCGACGAGGAGCGTGCCCGGCTCGTCGCGGACCGCTTCCTCGGCTGCGCGTCGTCCGTCCTGCGGATGAGCGCCGACCAGCTCGACCCGGACACGGGCCTGGGCACGTACGGCATCGACTCGCTCCTCGCCATGGAGCTGCGCGCCCGGGTCCAGGCGGCGACCGGCGTCGCGCTCCCGGTCGTGGCGCTGCTCAGCGGGGCGCCCCTGCGCGAGCTGACCGCCCAACTCCTCGCCGGTTCCGTGGCACTTGCCTCACAGGCGGGAAGCGGCCCGGGCGACGACACCGCGGTGGAGGTCCACCAGGACGCGTCCCGCCATCCCCTGACGCAGAATCAGAAAGCCCTGTGGTTCCTGAAGCAGCTCCACCCGGACGGCTTCGCGTACAACATCGGCGGCGCCGTCGAGGTCCGTACCGCCATCGATCCCGGGCTGATGGCCGCCGCCGTACGCGCCCTGGTGGCCCGGCACCCCGTCCTGCGGGCGAACTTCGTCATGGAGGACGGCCGGCCGCTCCAGACCGTATCGGACGCGGTCGAGCCGGACTTCGAGGTCTTCGACGTCGAAGGCATGGAGTGGGAGGGGATCCGCGAGCTGATCGTCGAGGAGTACCGCAGACCGTACGACCTCGCGCGTGACCGCCTGATGCGCTTCCGGCTGTTCCGGCGCGGCCCGGACCGCTGGGTGCTGATGAAGGCGGTCCACCACATCGTCTCCGACGCGATCTCCACGTTCACCTTCATCGAGGAACTGCTCGCTCTGTACGAGGGCATGCGCACCGGCCAGGTGGTCGAACTGCCCCCCGTCCGGGGCCGGTACGTCGACTTCCTCAACCGGCAGAACAGATTCCTGGCGTCCCCGGACGCCGACCGCATGCTGGAGTACTGGCGCGGCGCGCTGCCCGCCGAGGTCCCGCCGCTCACCCTCCACACCGACGCGCCCCGGCCGCCCGTGCAAACCCACAACGGTGCCTCGGAGTTCTTCGTCCTCGACCCCGAACTCAGTGCCCGCGTGCACGCCTTGGCCCGCGCGCACGACGTGACCGTCTTCATGGTGCTGCTGTGCGCCTACTACCTGCTGCTGCACCGCCACTCCGGCCAGGACGACATCGTCGTCGGCAGTCCGGTGACCGGGCGCACGGACGAGGACCTGTCGTCCGTGTACGGGTACTTCGTCAACCCGCTTCCCCTGTACGCGAATCTCGGCGGCGACCCGACCGTCGCCGACCTCCTCGCCCAGGTCCGCGGGACGGTGCTCGGCGGCATCGACCACCAGGAGTACCCCTTCGTCCTGCTGGTCGAGAAGCTGGGCCTGCAACACGACCCCAGCCGCTCGGCGGTCTTCCAGGCGATGTTCATCCTGCTCGCCCACAAGGTGTCGTCGCAGCAGTACGGCTATCACCTCGACTACATCGAACTCCCCGAGGAAGAGGGGCAGTTCGACCTGACCCTCTCGGCGTACGAGGACGAGGCCGAGCACCGGTTCCACTGCGTCCTGAAGTACAACACCGACCTGTTCCGGCCCGAGACCGCCCGCCGGCTGGCCGGGCACTACCGCAATCTCCTGGACGCGCTGACCCGTACACCCGGCGACCGGCCGGCGGGGGAGCTCGACATGCTCGGCGAGGACGAGCGTCACGAGATCCTGCACGGCCCTGCCGCCAGGGGCCGGGTGCTGCCCCCGGAGCCACTGGTGCACGACCTGTTCGTACGGGCGGCGGAACGCACCCCGGACGCGGTCGCGGTCACGGTTCCCGCCGCGAGTCCCGGCGGGTTGGCCCGCCACCTGACGTACGCGGAGCTGGAGCGGGCCTCCGGCGCGCTGGCCGGGCGGCTGCGGGCGCGGGGGGCGAGCGGCGGGGTCGTCGCGGTGTGCCTGCCGAAGTCCCCGGAGCTGATCGTGGCGCTGCTGGGCGTCCTGCGCGCGGGGGCCGCCTACCTGCCCCTCGATCCCGATCACCCGGCGGAACGGCTCGCGTTCATGGCGGGCAACGCGGACGCGCGCCTGGTCCTCACCGACCCGGCGTGCGCCGGGCAACTGGACGTGCCCGGGGCGGAATTCCTCACCGACGTCATGGCGGGGGACCCCGAGAGCCCGGCGGCCGGAGCCGGAGCCGACACCCCGGCCCCCACCACCGAAGCCCCCGACACCCCCACCCCCGCGGGCCCGCCCGTCGGCCCCGACACCCTCGCGTACGTCATCCACACCTCCGGATCGACGGGCCGCCCCAAGGCCGTACGGGTCTCCCACGGCGCCCTCGCCGCCCTCGGCGCGGCCTGGCGCGAGGAGTACGGACTGGCACCGGAAGCGGCACGAGGACCGAAAACGGACCCGGGACCGGACTCCGCACCCCGCGTCCACCTCCAGATGGCCGGCGTCTCCTTCGACGTCTTCACCGGCGACCTGGTCCGCGCCCTGTGCTCCGGCGGCCGCCTCGTCCTCGCCGACCGCGAGCTGCTGCTCAACACGGCACGGCTGTACGAGGCGATGATCACCGAGCGCGTCACCTGCGCCGAGTTCGTCCCCGCCGTGGTCCGCGCCCTGATGACCCACTGCGAGGAGGGCGGCCACCGGCTGGACTTCATGCGGCTGCTGATCGTCGGCTCCGACACCTGGAAGGTCGCGGAGTACGAGCGGCTGCGCGGCCTCTGCGGCCCGGACACCCGGGTGCTCAACTCGTACGGCCTGACCGAGGCCACCGTCGACAGCGCCTGCTTCGAAGGACCCACCGACGGCCTCGACCCGAACAGCACGGTCCCCATCGGCGGACCGCTGCCCAACTGCGTCCTGCACGTCCTCGACGCCCGCAGGCAGCCCGCACCGGCGGGGGTCACCGGCGAGCTGTGGGCGGGCGGGGCCGGCCTCGCCCAGGGGTACGCCGGAGACCCGGAGCAGACCGGCGAACGGTTCGTCACCCTCACCCTGGACCGGGGCCCCGACGCCGTCCCCGAACGGCTCTACCGCACCGGTGACCTGGCCCGCAGGGACGCCCGGGGCCGCATCCACCTGCTCGGCCGCGCCGACGCCCAGATCAAGCTGCGCGGCCACCGCATCGAGCCGGGCGAGATCGAGTCCCTGCTGACGGCGCTCCCCGAGGTCGCCGACGCCTACGCCATGGTCAGGACCGACCACGGCGGCGAACCGGCCCTCTGCGCCTACGTGGTACGGGCCCCCGGCACCGCCCCGGACCCGCGCGCCCTGCGCCGCCACCTCGCCGCCCACCTGCCCACGTACCTCATCCCGGCCCGCCTCCACACGCTGGACGCCCTCCCCCTCAACGCCAACGGAAAGGTGGACCCGGACGCGCTGCCCGTGCCCGCCGCCGAGTCCGCGCAGGAGCACCACGAGCCACCCGTGACGCTCTACGAGGAACGGGTCGCGGCCCACTGGAAGGCGGTGATCGGCCTCGAACAGATCGGCCTGCACAGCGACTTCTTCGAATCCGGCGGCAGCTCCATCACGCTCATCGAGCTGATCCACCGCCTCCAGAAGGAGTTCGGCATCGCGATCCCCGTCGGCCTGCTCTTCAAGGTGACCACGCTGCACGGCATGGCCCGTACGGTCGAGGACATCGTCACCGGCCGGGTCTCCGGCAACCTCTCCCACCTGTCCTTCAACACGGGCGCGGGACCGGTCGTCTTCTGCTTCCCGCCGGCCGGCGGCCACGGGCTCGTCTACCGCCACTTCGCCGCGCACCTCCCCTCGTACGAGCTGATCGCCTTCAACCACGTCGACGGCGACAAGAGCACGCGCTACGCCGACCTCGTGGACTCGCTGCACCCCGAAGGGCCCTGCCTCCTCCTCGGCTACTCCCTGGGCGGCAACCTCGCCTTCGAGGTCGCCAAGCGGCTGGAACAGCGGGGGCGCGAGGTGGCGCATGTCGTGATCATGGACTCGTACCGCATCGAGGAGCGGTACGGCATCTCCGCCGAGCACACGGAGGCGTTCGAGCGCGAGCTGCGGGACCACCTGCGCCGCCACACCCACTCCGAGACCGTCACGGCGCAGACCCTCGAACAGGCCAGGGACTACCTGGAGTACTGCGGGCGCACCCCGAACCACGGATCGGTCGCCGCGACGGTCACCGTGATCTCCGACGAGGCGAAGGCGCCGTTCTACGCGGCCGGGCGGCCCGGCAGTTGGCACACCACCTCCACCACCGCCAGCCGGCTGGTGCGCGGCGCCGGCCTGCACGCGGAGATGCTCGACGAGAAGCCCGCCGAGCGGAACGCGGCCCTGGTGCTGTCCGCGCTCGGCGACCTCATCGCGACCGCACCCCGGCAGCGTTCCGCTTCCGTGGACGACGGCACCACAGACAGGGAACTCCATGGCGCGTGACAACCCGACGGCACGTGAGAAGAGGCCGGTGTGGGAGGCCCGGGGCCCCCGGGCGGCGGCAGCCGGCCGCACCCCCGGGGACCGGCCGCGCGTGATCGTCATCGGCGCGGGCATCGGCGGCCTCTCCGCCGGCTGCTACGCGCAGATGAGCGGCGCCGAGACCCGTATCTTCGAGCGCCACGTCCTGCCCGGCGGCTGCTGTACGGCATGGGCGCGCGAGGACTACATCTTCGACTACTGCATCGAGTGGCTCACCGGTACGGGGCACGGCAACGACGCCAACCGCCTGTGGCGCGAACTCGGCGCGCTCGACGGCAAGTCCATCGCGAACTTCGAGATGTTCAACACCGTCACGGACGAGACCGGCCGCTCGGTCACCTTCTACAACGACCCCGACCGCCTCGAAGCGCACCTCCTGGAGATCTCGCCGGCCGACGCCCGCCCGATCCGGGCGTTCTGCCGCGACCTGCGGCGCTTCATCCGCGTCAACCACTATCCCTTCCTGACCCCGCCGCCCCTCCAGTCCCCGCGCGAGAAGCTGGCCGCCCTGCGCACGGTGCTGCCCGCCTTCGCCCTGTTCTGGCGTACGGCGGTGACCCGGATGGAGAGCTTCTGCGACCGGTTCGAGGACCCGTTGCTGCGCCGGGCGTTCCCGTTCATCTTCTTCCAGGACCACGAGGTCTTCCCGCTGCTGCCGTACCTGTTCAACATGGCGAGCGCGTACCACCTCAACGCCGGTTTCCCCCAGGGGGGTTCGCTGGGCCTGGCCCGCTCGGTGGAGGACCGGTACACGGCGCTCGGCGGGCGGGTCGACTACCGGTCCCGGGTGGAGCGGATCCTGGTGGAGAACGACCGCGCGATCGGAGTGGAACTGCGCGGCGGGGAACGGCACTTCGCCGACCACGTCGTGTCGGCCTGCGACGGAGTCACCACCATCCAGGGGCTGTTGGGCGGCCGGTATTCGAGCCCGAGGGTCGACAAGCTCTTCGGGATGACCGAGCGGCCCGACCTGCTCTACCCGGGCATGGTCTCGGCGTTCGTCGGGATCGACGGCGAACTGGACCCGGACGCCCGGCACAGCACCACGTACCTGCTCTCGGACGAGGACTGCGCGGCGCTGCCGGACGTCCTCCAGAAGAGTCTGGTCGTGCAGATGCGTTCGCGTTACTCCGACGGATTCGCCCCGCCCGGCAAGTCCGTCGTCCACTGCACGTACTTCAGCGACTACGCGTCCTGGAAGCGGCTGCGGACGACCGACCGCAAGGCGTACTGGGCCCGGAAGCAGGAGGTGGCCGACTTCGTCCGGGGCTTCCTGGAGCGCCACCACCCCGGCATCGGCGAGGCCATCGAGGTGGTGGACGTGGCGTCCCCGGCGACCACCGAGCGGTACACGGGGGTACGGGGCGGCAGCATCCTCGGCTGGAAGTCCTTCACGGCGGCGGACGACGTGATCACGGGCCTGATCAACAAGGACCGGATGCGGCTGCCCGGCCTGGCCGGATTCTCCCTCGCGGGCCAGTGGTTCGCGGGCGGCAGCCTGATCCGCGCCGCCGCGGGCGGCCGGTTCGTCGCCCAGTACCTGTGCAAGGAACTCGGCCTGGACTTCCACGCCTGGGAGAGCGGCGGTACGACGCCCTGGCATCCGGACCAGTTGGGGCGGCTGCCCCAGCTCGAAACACGCAGGGTGCGGTGACAACCGAAGTGACCACGACGACCAACACGACCAACACCACCAACCCGACCACCACGACAGCCACGACCGCCACCACCCGGGCGACCCCCCGCCGGAAGAGCATGATCATCATCGGCGGCGGCCTGGGCGGCCTCTCGACGGGCGCGTACGGCCGGATGAACGGCTACCGCACCCAGGTCTTCGAGATGCACGAGATCCCGGGAGGCTGCTGTACCGGCTGGGGCCGCGGCGAGTTCACCTTCGACGCCTGCGTCAGCTGGCTCCTCGGCAACGGCCCCGGCAACGAGATGCACCAGATCTGGCTCGAACTCGGCGCGCTCCAGGGGAAGGAGATGCGCCACTTCGACGTCTTCAACACCGTCCGGGGCAGGGACGGCCGCACGGTCTACTTCTACTGCGACCCCGACCGGCTGGAACGCCATCTGCTGTCGCTGTCGCCGCCCGACGCCCGCGCCATCCGGTCGTTCTGCGCGGGGCTGAGGAAGTTCATCGCCTGCCTGCCGTCGTACCCCTTCCTCAAACCGGTGGGGCTGATGAGCCGCCGGGAGCGCTGGCGGATGCTGGCCGGCTTCCTCCCGTACTTCAACCTCTTCCGCACGTCGATGTCCGTGCTGATGTCGGAGTACTCGACCCGCTTCAAGGACCCGCTGCTGCGGGACGCCTTCAACTACATCCTGTACGAGAAGCACCCGGGCTTCCCCGTCCTGCCGTTCTACTTCCAGATGGCCGCCCAGGCGCACCGGTCGGCCGGGGTGCCCGAGGGCGGCTCGCTGGGCCTGGCGCGCTCGATCGAGCAGCGGTACCTGAACCTCGGCGGGGAGATCACGTACAACGCGATGGTCGAGGAGATCCTGGTCAGGGACGACCGGGCGGTCGGTGTACGGCTCTCCGACGGCCAGGAGCACTACGCCGACATCATCGTCTCGGCCTGCGACGGGCCGCGCACCCTCCTCGACCTGCTGGGCGGGCGCTATCTGGAGGGGGAGTACGCGACCCTGTACCGCGAGACCCTGCACCGGCCCGGCATGGTCTTCCCCGGGTACGCGAGCGTCTTCCTCGGCCTGCGCCGGCCGTTCCCGGACGCCGATCCGACCACCACGCACCTGCTGGACGAGGCGACGGCCTCGCGGCTGACCGGGATCCGGCACCCCAGCCTCAACGTCCAGTTCCGCAGCCGCTTCTACCCCGAGCTGTCGCCCGAGGACACCACCGTCATCTACGCCACGTACTTCTCCGACACCACCGCCTGGCGAGAACTCGCCGAGGGCCCGGAGCGGCTCAGCCGTCCCCGCAGGGGGGCGGAGCTGCACACGCTCCCGGTCCGGCGCGGCAAGGCGTACGCACTGGCGAAGCGGCGGACGAGGGACGCCGTCGTGGACTTCCTCGACGAGCTGTATCCGGGGCTGAAGGATTCGATCGCGGTACGGGACACCTGCACGCCCCTCACCCAGATCCGGTACACCAACAGCTTCGAGGGCACCTTCCTCGGCTGGCAGCCCTTCGTGGAGAGCGGCGAGCTGATGGAGGAGCTGGTCAAGAAGAACGGCCCCGTCCTGCCCGGTCTGGAGAACTTCTACCTCTCCGGGGTGTGGGCCACCACGGGCGGCCTGATCCGCGCGGCGGCGGCGGGGCGGCAGGTCATGCAGTTCATCTGCCGGGACGACGGCGTCGACTTCACGGCGTCGGTCGACACGAGCGCGCCGCCGCCGACGCATGTGGACATCCCGGTGGGCCCGCACCGCTGAGAGCGACCGCGCTCTCCCCCCTTTGAGAGCCGTGCTCCCCCCTCCGAGAACTGAGAAAGGAACATCCGTGACCGTGCCCCCCGATGTCTGCCCGATCGTCCGGGACACCTCCCCGGAGCCCCTCGCGTACCCGTTCTGGACCACCGGGGGCCTCGGACTGCCCGGCGGTTACGGGCAGTTGCGCGACCGGCCCCCGGTCCGGGTCCGGCTGCCGTACGGGGACGACGCCTGGCTCGCCACCAGTTACGAGGACGTGCGCGCCGTCCTGTCGGACCCCCGGTTCAGCCTCGCGGAGGCCGTCCACCGCGACCAGCCCCGCATCGGCCCCATGCCCAGGACCGGCGGGGGGCTCATCGCGCTCGACGCCCCCCGCCACACCCAGTTGCGCGCGCTGCTGTCCAAGGAGTTCACCGCCCGCCGCATCGAGCGCCTCCGCGGCCACGCCGGTGACGTGGTCGACGGGCTGCTCGACCGGATGGTGGCGGCGGGGCCGCCCTCCGATCTGGTCGAGGACCTGGCGTTCCCTCTCCCGCTGACCCTCATCTGCGAACTCACGGGGGTCCCCGAGGCCGACCGCGCGGGGGTACGGAGCTGGGCGGACGCGGTGTGTTCCGGCGCCGTGACCCCGGACGTCGTACAGCAGCACGCCAAGGACTTCTTCGCCCGCATGGACGAGTGGGTCGAGGCCCGGCGCCGTACCCCCGCGAACGACCTGATCACGGTCCTGGTCCGGGCCTCC
The DNA here is from genome assembly GCF_044740805.1 of Streptomyces sp. NPDC088261. Lineage (NCBI taxonomy): Bacteria > Bacillati > Actinomycetota > Actinomycetes > Kitasatosporales > Streptomycetaceae > Streptomyces > Streptomyces sp. NPDC088261. Next base: position 789,121 of record NZ_JBIURL010000001.1, on the reverse strand, counting down.
GACGACGGCGCCCTGACGGGCGAGGAACTGACCGGGCTGCTCAACGAGATCCTCATCGGCGGCTTCGTCACCACCACCAACCAGATCGCCAACTTCTTCGCGGTCCTGCTGCTGCCGGGGGAGGCGGGGGCCGGCGGCGCGGACGTACTGAAGGCCGTGCGCGCCCGCCCCGACCTGATCCCCCGCGCCGTGGAGGAACTGCTGCGCCTGGTCCCCCTGCTCAACGGCCTCACCCTCCCCCGCTACGCGGCCGAGGACGTGGAACTGGGCGGCGTCCTCATCCCGGCCGGCGACCCGGTCGTGGTCTCCCAGGCAGCGGCCAACCACGACCCCGCCGCCTTCCCGTCCCCCGACCGCCTGGTCCTGGACCGCCCGGGCACCCCGCACATCAGCTTCGGCCACGGCATCCACTACTGCCTGGGCGCCCACCTGGCCCGCCTGGAACTCCAAACGACCCTGCACCGCGTGACCACCCGCCTCCCGTCCCTGCGCCTGGCCGTCCCGGAAGAGGAACTGCACTGGCGGGACAAGGAGTTCTTCAGCGGCCTCCGCTCGCTGCCGGTCACCTGGTGAGGGGCTGGGCGGGGCGGTTCCGTCCGGAGGCAGGGTCACTTCCGCCAGAACAGGTGGTGCTTCACCCCGCTCGGGCTGGGGACGACTTCCAGGTGGAAGCGGTCGAGCAGTTCGTCGGGGGACTCCCAGAGCCGTAGTCCGGAGCCGTACTCCAGCGGGGAGACCGCCACGTGCAGAGTGTCGACGAGGTCGGCGTCCAGGAACTCCCGGATGGTGGTCACCCCGCCGCCGAGCCGGACGTCCTTGCCGCCCGCCGCCTCGCGGGCCTGTCCGAGGACCGTGGCCGGGTCGGCGTCCACGAAGTGGAACGTGGTGTCGGAGAGCGTGAGCGAGGGGCGCGGGTGGTGGGTCAGGACGAACACCGGCGTCCGGAAGGGGGGCTCGTCGCCCCACCAGCCCTGCCACTCGTGGTTCTCCCAGGGACCGCGCTGGGGCCCGAACTTGTTGCGGCCCATGATCTCGGCGCCGATGTTGCGCGCGTAGTCCCGCGTGATGTAGTCGTCCAGGCCCCGGGTGCCCCCGGGTTCGGTACGCATCGGCCAGCTCGCCGTCGCCCCGGCCCAGGCGAACAGCCTCCCCGGGTCCACATGCCCGAACGGCCGTTCCAGGGTCTGGTCCTCACCGGCACCGATCCCGTCACTCGACACATTGAAGTTCTGGACCCTCAGCAGCTGCGTCACGTGTTCCTCCTGTGATCGGGCGACAACGGTAACGAGACCGTCCGGGCCGGGGTAACTCATCGCCGGGCGCGCCGGGTGAAGTCCTGGGGAAGGACCCGGGTGCGGGACTCCCGTTCGCATGGAGGAGGATGCGGGGCGGGAGGGGGATTTGAATGCGTTCAAAAAAGCCGGAGCAGGTACAAGCCCGGCCACAGGTGCGCGTGAGGGACAGGTTCGGTGCCGTGCTGGCGGCTTCGGTGTCGGTGTTCACCGTCGAGGCCGTGATCGGGGCGATCGCGCTCGCCGTACGGGAGCAGACGTACGAGAACCCGGGGCTTCCGTACAACCCGATGGCGGTCCTGCTCCTGATCGTGGCGGCGCCGCTCCTGGCGGTCGCCGGGGCCGTCCTCGGTGCCCTGCTGTCGGTCGGCCTGGTGATGCCGGTGCTGGTCATGGCCGCGTGGCTCGGCCGCCGGCTCGCGGGGCGCGAGGCGTGGTGGTGGGTCCCGGCGACGGCGGCCACGGTGTTGGCCTTGCCTGCGGCGCTCGCGGAGGCCGGTCTTCTGCCCCGCCTCGGCCTGTGGCTCAGCATGACGACGGCGCTCTCCGTCACCGCCCTGGTCGCCCGCCGGCTGCTGCTGCCGGACCGCCCGCGGGTCTCCGGCGGAGCGATGTTCGGGCGGGTGGTGCTGTACGGAACACTCGCCGTCGTCACCGCCGTCACGCTCGCCGGCCTCGGCCTGTACGCCGGGCTCGGGTACGAGCCCCCGCGGCTGAGCACGGAACAGCTCGCCGGGACGTGGTCCGACGGAAGCGGCGGCACGCTCGTCCTCACGGCGGACGGCACGGCGACGGCGACCGGCGTCCGGACGTTCGAGGACGACTTCATCGATCCCGTGACGCACGAGTGCACCGGCACGGGGAGCTGGGAGTACGACCCGGGGGACGGACCATGGGCCCAGGAGGTGGCGGTGTCCGCCGCCACCTGCCCCACGGTCACGTGGGAGATCTTCGGCACCCCGGCCCACCCGAAGCTGTTCGTCCGCATAGGCGACCCGGACAGCGGGGACCTCTACCTCCTCCAGCGCCCGGTGCTGGAACTCCCGCATGACGCACAGGTTTACGGCACACATCGCGCGCGGACTTGACGACCTGGAGCAGGGCCTTCTTCCGTCTGTTCACGCAGGGGCCGGTCCGTGTCACATCTCATCGAGCCGTTCCGTCGTACGGGTGTAAGCACGGCACCGGCAAACGGACGCCGTCCACCGACGCCGGCCACGGCAGAGGAGATCACCATGAGTGCCCGTCTCGACGTCTTCAGCAGCCCGACCCTGGGCAACGTCTTCAAGCACATCATCGCGGCGGGAAAGGTGCTTCAGAGTTCGACACTGCCCGCCGCGACCCAGGAGCTGGTGAAGCTCCGCGCCAGCCAGATCAACGGGTGCGGCTTCTGCACCGACATGCACGCCAAGGACGCGGCCGCCGCCGGGGAGACGTCGGTACGGCTCAACCTGGTCGCGGTGTGGCGCGAGGCCACGGTCTTCACCGAGGCCGAACGGGCCGCGCTGGAGCTGACGGAGGAGGGCACCCGCATCGCCGACGCGGCCGGCGGGGTCTCCGACGAGGTCTGGGCGAACGCCGCCAAGCACTACGACGACGAGCAACTGGCCGCGCTGGTGGGCGGGATAGCCGTGATCAACGCCTTCAACCGGGCAAACGTCATCCTCCAGCAGCCGGCGGGCGACTACCGGCCGGGCCAGTTCGCCTAGCCGACCAGGGGCACCCGGCCGGGGACGCCCGGCCGGGAGCCCGGCGGGACTGACGGCCCGTCGTTGCGCGGAGGGGGAGTGGGGTACGTGGTACGCGCCAGCTTCACGTCTGGGGCCTGTACCAGTGGTTTCCCCGGCGCCTGGAGAACCTTGTCGACTACTGGGTCCGCCACCACCTGGCGAAAGCCGGGATCGCCGCGATCCTGCTGGTCGTGCTCGTGGCACTCGGCGTCCGCCTCTGGACCAGGTACCTGAAGGCCGACGGCCTCGTCGCGGGAGGGCGGGCCACCCTCGCGTCGGCCTGCGGGGCCGTCACCGCGCTCGCCCTGTCCTCGCTGGCGATAGTGAGAGCGGTGATCTCCGCGGTCGTGGCGATCGCCCTCCTCGGCGGTGGCGAACACCACTACCGCGACCGACTCGGCGCCCGCACTCCTGCCCTTTTTCGACGGCGGAAGGTGAGGACGAAGAAGCTGTCGCCTCCCGCCTACGCGCCCGCCAGCAACGGGTCGAAGGCCGTGGAGCGTTGGCGGCCCGACATGAAGGAGAGGAAGTCCTTCACGAAGGCCGCGCGGGAGTACGTCGCGGCCGTGCCCGTCACCGTACGGTGGAAGCCCGTCCGGAACAGGGCCCGGTACTCCGTCGCGTCGATGGAGCCGTTGCCGTCCGCGTCCGTGACGGTGAAGAGCACCTCGGCAACCCTGATCAGCGCGGGGCCCGCGAGCGAGGGGACGGCGGCCGCGTACTCCTCCCGGCTCACCCGGCCGTCGCCGTCGGTGTCGAGGGCGGTCTGGAGTTCCCGCCACCACTCCGCGTACGCGTTGTAGAGCTTGGTCTCCTCCGGTTCGTCCAGGTCCAGGCGGGACGACAACTCCCGTGCCATGGCGGCGAGATCGGGCCAGTCCAGGTAACCGTCGCCCGTCTGGTCCAGCACCTCGGCGAAGAACTCCCCGGCCTTGCTCTGCGCGCCCGATACGTCAACCGGCCCATGTTGTACGGGAAAGGGCGTGACCAGCCGGAACAGCGCGCCCGCCCGCCGCATCCGCCCGCGCAACGCCGTGAGCGACGCGGCCTCGGGATCGTCGCTGTCCGGCGACAGGTAGAGCAGGCTGGTCAGTTGGTCGGTCCGCAGCCAGTGGTCCGGCAGGAAGCGCGCGAGGCCCGCGGCCAGGTACGCGCTCTGCATCAGCGCCTGGGCGCCCGGGATCTCGGGCAGTCCGGCGCGCCGGCGGAAGGGTTCGGGGAGGGACGCCACCGTGATCGTACCGAGGACGGGTCCGGCCACCGCGCGGCCCGCCGCCCACACCGTGGGCAGGCCGTCCAGCAGCGGCGGGGCCGGCAGGTGGTCGAAGAGCTTGTAGAGGATGATGCGCAGCGCCTCGGTGTTCTCCAGCACCTCTTCGACCATGTGGTCGTAGTACTGCCAGAACTCCGGCAACGCGGGCGGCAGATGACCCGCCCGGTCCCCGAACGCCCCCAGGAACGCCTGGAATTCGGCGTAGAGCTGCTCCATGGTGGCCCGGTCGAGCGGCTGCCCGCTCAGCCGGCACATGGTGACGGAACTCTCGAAGAGGGTCGCGACCACCCAGGCGCGGACCTCCGGGTCCATCGCGTCGTACGGCCGGTTCCGCGCGTCCGTACCGCTCAGCCGCCCGTGCAGGCGGTTCAGCCGCGCCGCCTCCCGCTGCCGCGTGTCCTCGTCGTCGCCGAACATGCGCTGGAGGCTCACGAGGGTGTTGCGCAGCCGTCGCCACGGATGCGCCACGAACGTCGAGTTGTCGATGAGGGCCGCGCCGATCTGCGGGTGCGCGGCCTCCAGGACGGTGGCCCTGACCATGGCGAGCGCCCAGCGCGGGTCGTTGAAGAAGCGGTGGAACTGCGAGTCGGGGCCGAAGAGCGACTCCGGGGCCGGCCGGGTGGCGTCGTCGTGGGGGCCGCTGGTGCGTGTGCCGGTGTCCGTCACGGGTGGGGTTCTCCGTTCGCGTACGGTGTCACGCCGCCGAAGCGGCGCTCGCGTTGCTGGTAGGAGCGCAGGCACTCCAGGAAGTGCGGCGCGTGGAAGTCGGGCCAGAGCGCGGGCGGAAAGATCCACTCGGCGTAGGCCACCTGCCAGAGCATGAAGTTGGAGATGCGCTGTTCGCCGGAGGTCCGGATGACCAGGTCCACGTCGGGCGTGTCGGGGAAGGGCAGATGGGCCGCGAAGTACTCCTCGTCCACGGCCTCGGCCGGCACCCCGCTGCGGATGAGGGACCGCGCCGCCTCCACGATGTCCCGGCGCCCGCCGTGGTCGAACGCCACGGTGAGCGTCATGCCACGGTTCGCGTCGGTCAGCGTCATCAGGTCGGCGAAGTCCCGGGCGAGCGGTGCGGGGATCCTCGGGTCCGCCACGCCGAGGAAACGGCAGCGGATGCCGCGGGCGTGGAGGAGCGGGGCGTGTTTGCGCACGACGCGCCGCACGAGTCGCATGAGGTAGTCGATCTCGCTGTGGGGGCGCCGCCAGTTCTCGGTGGAGAACGCGTAGAGGCTCAGCCACTCGACGCCGGCCGTCCGTGCGGCCTCGATGACGTCGATGACGGTCGTCTCGGCGGCGCGGTGGCCGGAGGTGCGCGGGAGGGAGCGCTGCTCGGCCCATCTGCCGTTCCCGTCCATGACGCATGCGACGTGGCGGGGGACGGGTCTTGCGCCGGCCTGCGGGGGGCGGGGGGCCGGGCGGGCGGCCGGCTGGGCTGCCGGTCGGGCTGCCGGTCGGGCTGCGGTGCCGCCGAGTCCTTCACCCGTCACTCACGATCTCCTGGCTGTCGCCGCGCGGTTCTCCCACACCGAGCAGGTTGCCGGGGCGGGGGCGGGGGCGTGGCGTGAACCGGGGATGTTCATCCCCAGGACGCCAGTCCTATTCCACGGTGCGGGGCCGCGGCGCGGTGCGGGGGGGGGGCGGCTTGTTGCTTGTCCTCGCGCCGGACGGGCGTGTGCGGCGCGGTGGTGGGCGCGGCCCACTGCTTGTCCTCAAGCGCCGGACGGGCTGGGTTGTGGCGTCTGCCCGGGGCGCGGGCGCGGCTTACTGATGTCCTCAATCGCCGGACGGGCTTGGGTTTGTCGTGGTGACGGGGGGCGGGGCCTCCGGAGGCACGTATGTCCGGACTGCATGTTTTACGGCGCGTGCAAGCCCTTGTTTCGTTAACGGTAGCCATGCGCCACAAAACACGCTTTACGTCCGGACACACGCACCTCCTCCGACCCCACCCCCCTCACGCCGAGGGTGAACTCAACGACCCGCCCCGCACCGGGGGTCCCTGCCGCCCGGGACACGGGCGCGGCTCACTGATGTCCTCAAACGCCGGACGGGCTGGGGTGTGCCCCCGCGCGGTGCGCCGGTGCGGGTCAAGGATGTCCTCAAACGCCGGACGGGCTGAGGGGGCGTCCGGACGGGCTGGAGAGGGGCGTCCGGGCTGGTCGGGGGGGCGTCGGGACGGGCTGGAGGCGTCTCCGGGTTGCGGGCCCGGGTTGCCCCCGGGTGCGGGACACCCCTGTCCCGCCCACGCCCGACGGGCCGTCGGTTGCTTGTACGCGGGCCTGGAAGGGGGACGGGCAGGGGTCGTGTCCGGAACGTAAAGCGTGTTTTGTGTCGCATGACTACCGTTACGCAATAACGAGGGCGCGCACGCGACGTAAAACATGCAGTGCAGGACACGACCCCTGCCCGGCCCCCGGCGACAAGCCGCGCATACGCAACCCGCCCGCAGCGGGCAAAATCAAGCCCGTCCGGCGCTTGAGGACATCAGTAAGCCGCGCCCGCGCACCGGGCAGACGCCAAAACCAAGCCCGTCCGGCGATTGAGGACAAAGAAGGAAGCCGCGCCCCCCACCGCAGCGCAGACGCCCGTCCGGCGCGAGGACAAAGCGCGGCCCCAGGCCCGTCACCGAACCCCCAGACCGCCCCGCAAGCGCACCCCCCTGAACGTCTGGACCAAGATCAGCGCCGCCCCCAACGTCACACACTGATCCGCCACATTGAAGATCCCCGAGCCCCCCACCTGGACGAAGTCCAGAACCGCCCCCCGCCCAAACCCCGGCGTCCGGAACAGCCGATCCGCGAGGTTGCCGCCCGCGCCCGCGAACACCAGCCCCAGGCCCACCGCCCAGCCGGTGGACCGTACCGAAGGGGCCACCCGGGCGATGAAGACGACCGTCGCGATCGCCAGGAACGTGAAGACGAGCGTCGCGTCCGGCGCGAACGAACCCGCCGCCCCCGAGTTGCGGAACGCCGTGAACGTCACCGCCCCACCGAGCACCCGTCTCGCTTCGTGGCCCTCCACGAACACCGCCGCGAGCGCCTTCGTGCTCTGGTCCACCGCGAGCCCGGCGGCCGCCGTCGCCCACAACACGTACGTCCGCCGCACCGCACACCGCCCGATCCTCGCCCCTGTCCCTCACCGAGCGTACGTGGACCGGACGGCAGTCCGGCTACGCGTCCGACAGCTTCGGCATCTCGCCCTCCGTCCGCGACGTGTCGATCACCGAGAAGTTCGCGCCCTGCGGATCCGTGAGTGCCGCGAAGCGCCCGAAGGGCGTGTCCATCGGGCCGAACTGGAGCTTCCCGCCGTGCTCCACGGCCTTCTTCACCGTGCCGTCGCAGTCGCCGACCGCGAAGTAGACGTTCACGTACGACGTCATGTCCGGCGGGAAGTCCTCGCCCATCCTCATCCGGCCCAGGACGGGCCGCTTCTTGCCGTCGACGCTGAAGACCTTGAAGTCCATCCGCTCGTCGGCCATGGACTGGGCCTCGTACGGGAAGACCTGCGGCAGGAACGCGTCCGTCCCGGCCGGGTCCCGTGTGAAGACCTCGGCCCAGGCGTACGCGCCCGGCTCACCCTGCTTCTCGAAGCCCTTGTGCTGCCCCGGCTGCCAGGCGCCGAAGACCGCGCCGGTCGGCTCCTTCGCGAGCGTCATCGACCCGAAGTCGCCGACCCGCATCGGCTCCGCCAGCACCTCGCCGCCCGCCGCCCTCACCTTCTCCGCCGTCGCCACGACGTCGGGCGAGGACAGGTAGAGGCACCAGTACGACTCTCCCTCGGAGCCCGGCATCGGCGGGACCACGGCCGCGACGGCCTTCCCGTCCGAGTAGGCCTGCGTGTACTCGCCGTATTCGGACGCGCTCTCCCCGAAGGTCCAGCCCAGTACGTCCCCGTAGAAGTGTTTGGCGCCTTCCAGGTCGGTGAACATGGCGTCCACCCAGCACGGCGCGCCTTCCGGATACTCGGTCATGATCCTTACCCCCTCAGTGAGGTGAGACATGGGTTCGGCATGTGCGCGATAAAGGAAATTTGTCCGTACTTTTACGGTAGTCAGTCCGGGAGCCGCCCGCGCGCGGAGGCCCGCGGGGTGACCCGCAAAGTGACCGTGGCGCGCGCCGGCCCACCGGCCTCAGGCGCCGCCGTCCACCGGCCCGTCGCTCTCCACCAGCAGGGCCCGCTCCCAGGGAGACAGTTCCGCGTCCGGCGGCGGCTTCCTGGTGGCGGAGTAGCGGGAACGGCCGACGGGCACCTTCAGCACCTGCGCGGGAAAGAGCAGGTAGAGGCGCTTGGCCCTGATCGTCGCGCCCTGCGCGGGGCCGCCGCGGGCCGCCCCGGCGTGGAAGATCTCCGTGAGCACCCCGCCCAGATCCTTCGTGGACACGTCCTCGAAGATCCAGTCGTCCAGGAGGAGCCGTACCTTCCGCGCGGTCGGTTCCTTGCCCGTGATGCCGATGTAGACGTCCGAGCCGCCGAGTCTGCCGGCCCAGTCGGCGAACCAGTTCCCCCGCCTGACATGCCGCTGGTGGAACGTGGCGCGCCGGCCCCCGGCCGCGCGGACAGCCTGCTCCGCCTCCGTCACCACGGGCAGCTTGGTATTGCGTTGCGAGGCCATCGCACGAACCTTCCTCCGGCCGGTAGTCCTACGGTACGGCGGCGGCGCGCGCACGGCGGCGCGGACACCTCTCCGTACCCCGGCGCACGCCCCGCACGGCACTCGCGCACACCTCTCCGTGCCCGCCCGGCCACCCGCCGCCCGGGGCGCCCGTACAAAGGGATCTGCGGGCTGAACATCACACCGGATACGGCAGGATGGCACCGCACGCCGAGGCGCCCCGCTCCACCCGCCGACGTGCCCCCACTCCTCCCCCGTACCCCCTCACCCCCTCACCCCCACTGAACGAACAGGTGATGCACCGATGCCCCCCTCCGGCATGCCCCCGTCCCCCCGCCCCGGGACCCGTCCGGTCCGTCCGGCCTGCCCGACCCGCCCGGCACCGGGAGACCACCGGTGAACCGTGCGCTCACCTGGCACGACCTGCTCATCGCCGGCGCCGCCATCGCCATAGGACTCGGCGCCGGACTGCTCCTCCGCCTCGCCCTCCGCTGGCTCGGCGAGCGCGCGACCCGGACCCGCTGGGGCGGCGACGACATCATCGTCGGCGCCCTGCGCCTGCTCGCGCCCTGGGGAGCGTTCGCCCTGGCGGCCTCCGCCGGCGCCGCCGCCCTCCCGCTCACCCCGACCGTCGGCCACAACGTCAACCAGGTGCTGGTCGCACTGCTCATACTGGCCGCCACCCTCGCGGCGGCCCGGGTCATCGCCGACCTCGTCCAGTCCGTGACCCTGTCCCGGTCCGCGGTGGCCGGTTCCGCGACCATCTTCGTCAACATCACGCGCGTCACGGTGCTGGCGATCGGTGTCCTGGTCCTGTTGCAGACCCTGGGCATCTCCATAGCGCCCCTCCTCACCGCCCTCGGCGTGGGCGGCCTGGCCGTCGCGCTCGCCATGCAGGACACCCTCGCCAACCTGTTCGCCGGGGTGCACATCCTGGTCTCGAAGACCGTCCAGCCCGGCGACTACATACGGCTCAGCAGCGGCGAGGACGGCTATGTCGTCGACATCAACTGGCGCAACACGGTGGTACGGCAGCTCTCCGACAACCTCGTGATCATCCCCAACTCCAAGCTGGCCGGCACGATCATGACCAACTACCACCGCCCCGAGCAGCAGATGTCGCTGCTCATCCAGGTGGCGGTCGGGTACGGCAGCGATCTCGACCAGGTCGAGCAGGTGACCAAGGAGGTCGCCGGGAAAATCATGGCCGAGGTGGCCGGCGGGGTCCCCGACCACGAATCGCTCGTCCGCTTCCACACGTTCACGGAGGCCGGCATCGGCTTCACGGTGATCCTGCGGGCGTTGGAGTTCGGCGACCAGTACCTGATCAAACACGAGTTCATCAAGGCTCTGTACGGGCGCTACCGCGCCGAGGGCATCGAGATCCCCGTACCGGGACGGACCGTCATCATGCGCCGGCAGGAGAACGCCGCCATCCCGCGCCCGCGCCGGGAACAGGGGGAGCAGGGAGAACAGCGGAAACCACAGGAACCGCAGGAACCGCAGGAATCGCAGGTCCCGCGGAAACCGCTGGAACAGAACAGCTGACCTGCCCGTTGCCGTACACATGGCAACTCTTGGACTCATTGGCAGCGGACACATCGGAAGCACGCTGGCGCGCATCGCGGTGGCGAACGGACTGGACGTCGTGGTCAGCAATTCGCGCGGCCCCGAGACCCTCGCCGACCTGGTGGCGGAGCTGGGCCCGCGCGCCTCGGCCGGCACTCCGGCGGAGGCGGCGGCCGCCGGGGACTGGGTCGTGGTGACGATCCCGCTCAAGGCGTACCAACAGGTCCCGGTCGAACCGCTCGTCGGGAAGACCGTCTTCGACACGAACAACTACTACGCGGACCGCGACGGGATCCTGCCCGAGCTGGAGGCGGGGACGACGACAAGCGGCGAACTGCTCCAGGCGCACCTGGAGCGTTCGCAGGTCGTGAAGGTGTTCAACAACATCTACTTCAAGCACCTCGCCGTCCTCTCCCGGCCGAAGGGCGCACCGGACCGCAGCGCGCTGCCGATCGCCGGGGACGACGCGGAAGGGAAGGCGCGGGCAACGGAGTTGCTGGACGCCCTGGGCTTTGACGCGGTGGACGCGGGTCCGCTCGCGGAGAGTTGGCGGTTCGGGCCGGGGACGGACTCGTACGGCAGGCCGTACGCGGAGGAGCGTGACGTGAACTTCATGCAGCGCGAGGCCGCCCCGGCGCCGGCGGCCGAGGTGGCCGAGACCCTGGCGGCAGCGCAGCGCTGAGCGTGCGCCCAGCGTGGCGGGGGCGGCTCCGACCGTACGTATCACCGGAGCCGCCCCCGCACCGCCCCGCCGACGGGGCCCGCGTCAGCGCCCCACCTCCGCCGCGAACGGAACCGACACCGGACCCCCCGCGCCCGCCGCCGGGTGGGTCCACAGTCCCGCCTCGGCCAGCCGGGGCAGCACGCCCTCGCCGAACCAGTACGCCTCCTCCACGTGCGGGTGGCCGGACATGATGAACTCGTCGATGCCCAACCGGCTGTATTCCTCGATGCGTTCGGCCACCTCGGTGTGGCTGCCGACCAGCGCCGTCCCCGCGCCGCCCCGTACCAGACCGATCCCGGCCCACAGGTTCGGCGAGATCTCCAGCCCGTCCGTACTGCCGCCGTGCAGGGCCAGCATCCGCCGCTGCCCTTCGGACTCGCTGCGCGCCAGACCCGCCTGTACGGCCTTGATCGCGTCCGGCGAGAAGCCGTCCAGCAGCCGCCGCGCCTCGGCCCACGCCTGGTCGGCGGTGTCCCGCGTGATCACGTGCAGCCGGATGCCGAACCGCACGGTCCGGCCCTCCTTCGCCGCGAGACCGCGGATCCACTCGATCTTCTCGGCCACCTGCGCGGGCGGCTCGCCCCAGGTCAGGTAGACGTCGCTGTGGCGCGCGGCGACCAGGCCGGCCGCCGGGGAAGACCCGCCGAAGTACACCGGCGGCACCGGGTCCGGCACCCGCGCCAACTTCGCCTCCTCCACCTGGAGATGCTCGCCCTTGAACGTCACCGTCTCGCCCTGCCAGAGGTCCCGGACGATCGACAGGAACTCCCCCGTACGCGCGTAACGGGCGTCCTTGTCGAGGAAATCGCCGTACGCGCGCTGCTCATGGCTCTCCCCGCCGGTGACGACGTTGAGCAACAGCCGCCCGGGCGCGTGGCGTTGGAAGGTCGCGGCCATCTGCGCGGCCAGCGTCGGCACCACGAAGCCCGGCCGGAAGGCGACCAGGAACTTCAGCCGCTCCGTCTCGCTCGCCAGCATCGCCGTGGTGAGCCAGGCGTCCTCGCACCACGCGCCGGTGGGGGTGAGCGCGCCGACGAACCCCAACTGCTCGGCCGCGCGGCCGATCTGGGTGAGGTAGCCGAGATCGGCGGGCCGCTGCCCGCCCGCCGCGCCCGCGGGGAGGCCGTGGCCGCCGCCGACTACGTGGCGGCTGTCGCCGTAGGTGGGCAGGAACCAGTGGAAGGTGAGACTCACGGAACTCTCCAGGAAACGAAGTACGCGACGAAGACGAGGACGGAGACGAACAGGACGGGACGGGAACGGCGGGTCCCCCCGCCTCAGAGCAGACCGTGGCGCGGTGGCCGCGTCCCGCTCAGGACGTAACGGCCGAGGTGCTGCACCTTCCAGCGGACCGGATCGTGCAGCGTGTGCGTGCGCGCGTCGCGCCAGAACCGGTGCAGGTTCAGGCTGTCCAGCGCCGCCCGCGTCCCCGCCACCTCGAAGAGCGCGCTGCTCGTCTCCACCGCCGCCGTCGCCGCCTGCACCTTCGCCGCGGCCACCGCGATCGAGGCCTCGGCGGCGGTGTCGTCGGTGAGGTCGGCCGCGGCCGTGTCCACCGCGCCGGCCGCCGCCGCGAGGAGCGCGTCCGACGCCCGTACCTGGAGCGACAGTTCACCGAACCGCTGGATCAGCAGCGGGTCCTCGACCGCCGTCTCGTATCCGCTCTCGAACCACGGCCTGCTCTTGGTACGGACGAACTCGGCCGACTCCGTCAGCGCGGCCGACGCGATCCCCGCGTCGATGGCCGCGTGCAGCAACTGCGCGACGGCGCCGTGCAGTTGCGGCCCCTGGAAGGTGAGGTGGTGCGGTACGACCCGGTCGGCCGGCACCGCCACCCCGTCCAGGCGGACCGTCCCGCTCGCGGTGGTGCGCTGCCCCATCCCGTCCCAGTCGTCGACGACCGTCACGCCGGGCGCGTCCCTCGGTACGTACGCGACGTGCAGCGCGTCCTCCTCGGCGCGCGCCAGGACGGGGATCCAGTCGGCGAAGAGCGCGCCGGTGGAGTAGTGCTTCTCGCCGGTGAGCCGGTACGAGCCGTCGGCCTCGGGGACCAGTCTCGTACGGATGTCCTGGACGTGCTTCGTACCGCGCTCGGACTGCGCGTTGCCGAACCGCCGCCCGGCCAGCACCTCGCCGAAGAAGAACTTCTGCTGCTCCGAAGTCCCCTGCCGGCGCAGGACGTTCACGTACACGAAGTGGTTCTGCGGGATCTGGGAGAGGCTCGCGTCGCCCGTGGCCAGCAGCCGGAAGACCTCGGCGAGCGTACGGGCGGACACGTCGGCGCCGCCGTGGGCGCGGGGCACGGTGATGCCGAGGAGGCCGGAGGCGGAGAGCCGGTCGAGTTCGGCGTACGGCAGGGTGCGGTCCGCGTCCCGCTGCCCGGCACCGGCCCGGAAGGCGTCGGCCAGCTCGGCGGCCACGGCGAGGGCTTCGGCCTCGCCGGTGATCACGTGCGCCGGCGAGGGGGGTTGGGGTGCGGTCACGGTACGGCCTCCGGGAGAGAAACGGTTCAGCGGGCAGAACGGGAGTCGGTATGGGAATCGGTACGGGGATCGGTACGGCGGGCGGAGCGGCCGTGGTCAGGAGGGGAAGGCGTCACGCGGCCACGACCACGGCCCCGGCCTGCGCGGCTTCCGCGGACACCATGCCCGTCGGCACGGCGTCCGCCGGGGCGCCGCCGGACCGTCCCCGGCCCGGCCGCAACGCGAGCGAGAACTGGTCCACCACCCGGTCCAGCGCCTCCCGCGACTCGGGATCCACGACCACGCCCCCATCGTCCAGCACGGTGATGTGCCGGTCGAGGACGAACCAGCCCTGGACGATGTGCGCGGCCCCCATGGAGGACAGCACGGGCCGCAGGGCGTAGTCGATGGCGAGCACGTGCGCGGTGGTGCCGCCGGTCGCCAGCGGCAGGACGGTCTTGCCGGTCAGGGCGTACTGCGGCAACAGGTCGAGCAGGGTCTTCAGCAGGCCGGAGTACGCGGCCTTGTAGACGGGGGTCCCGATGACCACCCCGTCGGCCTCCTCGAACAGCCGCCGGGCCCCGGCGATCGCCGGATGCCCGAAGTCGGCGCCGAGCAGGGCCTCGGCGGGCAGCGTACGGACGTCGAGCGGCACCACGTGGTGGCCCTGGCCGGTGAGACGGCCGTCCAGATGCCGGAGCAGCCGGGCGGTACGGGACGTGGGCGACGGACTGCCGGAGACGGAGAGGATCGTGGCCATGGGATTCACCTCGGGAAGGGAGGGCGCGAGGACGAGATTCATGAATATCTCGTTAAACAGAACGGCCGGCTGTGGGCGGACAGCAGAAAAGGGAGGAAAATCCGCGCTCCCCGGGCGCCACCGGAAACCGGCGCGCGCACCGTCAATAGCCGTACAGACGGGGGAGGGAAATTCCCAGCACTCAGCCCGTGCGCAGACAGAGGGCACTGGAGACGCGTACGAGATCGACATGACGGCGCCGGGTCAGCTCTCGCAGATCCCTCATCAGCACGTCACCGCCTCGCAGCATATTCAACAGACCCATGGCACAGGAGCCTACTCGTGCCCTCCCGCACGGGTCGATTCGGTATCCACGACGTGGTGATAGGGTTTACCTTCCAGTGGGGGCTGAAAGGTTCCCGTGGGGGCTGAAAGGCGAAATCGCCGATGCGAATAGAGCAGCTCGAATACATCGAAGCGGTGACGCGGCTGGGTTCCCTGCGCCGCGCGGCGGAAGCCCTGCACATCTCCCAGCCGGCCCTCAGCGAGACCGTCCGCAATCTGGAACGCGAACTGGGCGTCGACCTCCTGGACCGCCGCCGCTCCGGCGCGAAGATCAGCGCGGAGGGCCGTGAGCTGCTGCCGCACATCGTCGGCGTCCTCGACGCGGTCGACCGGCTGCGCCGGGCCGCCGACGACCAGCACCGGACCAGCAGGACGCTCCGCCTCGGTACGGTCAACGCGGCCACGGTCCCGCTGCTCGTCCCGACCATCCGGGAGTTCCGCGCCGCCCACCCGGAGACCCAGATCGAGGTCATCGGCGCCCAGCAGGCGGACATCCACCGCGAACTGCTGGAGGGCGGCCTCGACCTGGGCCTGGTCAACTACCTGGAGGGCGACGACAAGCCCACGGGCCTCCACACCACCGAACTGCTGCGCGGCCGCCCGGTGGCGTGCGTCCGCACCGACAGCCCCCTGGCCGCCCGGCGCACGGTCTCGGTGGCCGACCTGCTGGCCCAGCCCCTCATCGTGATGCGCCCGGGGTACGTGATGCACCGCTACGTACACCGCCTGCTGGCGGGCCGCAGCCCGACGTTCTCGTACTCCACGGACGGCGCGGAGATGGGCAAACTGATGGTCGCCGAGGGCCTGGGCACGACGATCCTCCCGGACTTCAGCGTCACCGGCGACCCCCTGGAACGCTCCGGCCTGATCACCCACCGCCCCCTGGCCACGGAGAACACGGCGGTCCTCCTGGTCCTCCACCGCCCCCTCTCGGGCCCCACCCCCACGGCGTCCCGCGCCCTCCACGAAATCTTCGTGAAGAGCGCCAGGACGTACACCCACACCACCACCCGGTGATCCGCCCCTTAGCCCACCGTCACCTCACCCGGCAGCCAGGGGCGGTCCGCGGAACCCCGGCCGCCGGTCAGTTCGCCGCGCCGGGAACCGGTTCGGGGCGGGGGAACCTGATGCGGGTTGCCGAGGTGCCGAGGCCCGAGGGGGGTGGGGGGAGGCGGCGGGTGAGGCCCGCGCGGTCCTCGATCAGGTCCGACTCCCGGTAGCGGAAGCAGTCGCGGTGCCAGACGAGGATGCCCGAGAGCCAGTTCTCCAGCTCCTTCACGTAACCGTCGAGTGCGTCCCGCGCCGTGTCGTCCAGGTCGAAGTCGTCGTACAAGGTGGGGAGTTCGTTTGCGACCACGTGCTGGAACTGGCGCATGCGGGAGTTCATCAGGTCGTCGATGATCCTGAGGCCGGTCGCGTAGTCGCAGTCGAAGAAGTTCTGGACCACGAGGATCCCGTTGTGGATCTCGCCCTCGAACTCGATCTCCTTCTGGTACGAGAAGACGTCGTTCAGGAGCATCGCGTAGTCCTGGGCGGCGTTCTGGAGGGACTGCATGGGGCCGGTCCGGTAGATCTCGGGCGGTACGGCGTCGCCGAGGCCGATGCGGCACAGGTTCATCGTCAGGTCCGAGCCGAACGTGCGGCGGCGCATCTCGATGTAGTCGACCGGGTCGGGGATGCGGTTCAGGATCTGGTTGTTCATCTCCCAGACCCAGCTGTCGATCATGTCCTCGACGGACTTGCGGAAGGCGCGGCGGCCGTCGAGGTCCATCGGTCCCGCCGTACGGGCCCACAGGTCGGCGAGCCCCCTCTCCAGGCCGGTGTACGCCGGAGGTGTCTCGTCGGACTCGACCGGCATGAAGAGCAACAGCCGTTCGTTGCACGCCTTCGCGCCCGCCAGGTCGCGGACGCTGCCGTAGATCACCGGGTACAGATCGTCGCCGTACGTCCCCCAGGCCAGCCAGTCCGAGGACAGGTCCAGGCCCTCCGGCGTCGCGTCCGGGTGGATGCCGGCGGCGCACAGGGGGAGGTCGATGCGGCGCAGGCGCTTCTCGTCCCAGACGTCGGAGCCCGGCCGGCCCGGCTGCGCCTCCAGGATGCCCATGCGGTGGCACCACTCGACCACGTGCTCGCGGGAGTGGGCCAGGTGCGGGCTGAGCTTGGGCTCGAACGGGACCTGGAAGTCCGGCAGCACGGAGGGGCCCACCCGCTGGAACGGGACGTGGCTGAAGCTGCGGATCCGCGCGGGGGACCCGGCCGTGAGCGTCTTGAGGTAGGCCGACGCGGCCGTCCCCAGCCCGACCGGCGTCATCGAGAAGCCGGAGCGGAGGCCGGAGCCGAGGCCGGGACCGAGTCCGCCCGCGCCGACCCCGCCGCCCCCCACACCGACCGCGCCGGCCGCGCCCGACTCGGCGCCGTTCATGTACCGGCTGGAGCGCATGTGCCACTCGTGGCCGCCCGACTGCCAGTCCTGGAGGCCCTTCACGTACGCGAGGACGTCGGCGCAGGCCGCCGGATCGAGGCCCTTCTCGGCGAAGAGGGGGCCCAGCTCCGTCAGCGTGGTGTTCTCGAACTGCTGGAGGCGTGAGGTCAACAGGTCGTTGACGGCGTCGGCCGCCTCCTGTGTCGTACAGCCGAGGAACGTCTCCAGGACGAGGACGCCGTTGCTCAGCTCGCCCTCCTCCTCGATCTCCCGCTGGTACGAGAACAGGTCGTTGCGCAGGTGGACCCCGTCCGAGAACGTGTCCTTGAGGACCCGCAGCGGCCGGGACGCGGCGACCTCGGCCGGGATCTCCGCGCTCACGTACTCGATGAGGCCCGCCGACCAGGGCGCGCCGCCGACCTTGCGGCGCATCTCGATGTACTCGACCGGGTTCGCGATCCGCTCCGCGTTGATGTTCGCGAGCTCCCAGTCGGATTCGTTGAGCAGGTTCTCCGTGCTCTCGGCGAACCGCTCCCGCCAGGCCATCGACATGCTGGGGACGGTACGGGCCCAGAGGTCGGCCAGGCCCGCCTCGACGGGGTTGGTCGGCTCGGGGAAGCCGTCGGCGAGGTCCATCGGCATGAAGGCGGCCAGCCGCTCCAGATACGCCTTGCCGCCCTCCCGGTCCTGGGGCTTCTTGAAGACCTCCAGGAAGTGGTCGTCGAAGAAGAAGACCCACACGTACCAGTCGGTGACCAGCGACAGCTGGGGGGCCGTGCAGTCCGGGTGGGTGTACGAGCACAGCAGGGCGTAGTCGTGGGAATCGAGATCGTGCTCGTCCCAGACGCCGGAGCCCTCCAGCATCCCCATGTCCCTGGCCCATTGCTTGGTGTGTGCTCGCGCCTCCTCCAGATGCGGATTGAGCCGGGCCGGATAGGACATGTAGAAATCCGGCAGTTCAAAGGGCTGTGTCACTGACGCGTGGCCTTTCCCGAAGCGTCCGGGAGCGTTCCCTGTCACCCGGTCGGCTCAGCCCTACCCCTCGCCCGGTGCCCCCATCCGCACCACAAAATAGTCATATCAACGTACCGACGGGGTGGCCTGTGGACAGCCTGCGTGCGGCCCGCCGGATACCGCGCGATCATGAGGAAATGAGCACCAAGATCCAGCTGGCACAGCAGCCGGAAGCCGATGACCTGCTCGGCCGCAGCCCCCTGGCCGCCCTGGTCGGCATGCTGCTGGACCAGCAGATTCCGATGGAATGGGCCTTCTCGGGCCCGTACACGATCGCCGTCCGCATGGGACGCGACGACCTCGACGCCCGCGAGATCGCCGCGTACGACCCCGAGGCCTTCGCGGCCCTCCTCTCCGCGAAGCCCGCCGTGCACCGCTACCCGGGCTCCATGGCCACGCGCGTCCAGCAGCTCTGCCAGTTCCTGGTCGAGCACTACGACGGGGACCCCGGCGCCCTGTGGCGCGACGTCCCCACCGGCGCCGAAGTGCTGACGCGGCTGAACGCGCTCCCGGGCTTCGGCCGACAGAAGTCCCAGATCTTCCTGGCGCTGCTGGGCAAACAGTTCGCGGTCCGCCCGCGCGGCTGGCGCGAGGCGGCGGGGGCGTACGGGGACGAGGGGGCATTCCGCTCGGCCGCCGACATCACGGGCCCGGAGACCCTGGCCAGGGTCAGGGCCTTCAAACAAGAGGCGAAACGAGCCGCGAAGCAGAAGGCGGAGAAGAAAACGGAGAAGACCGCCGAGAAGGACGGGAAGCCGGAGAAGCGGGACAAGCCACGGAAGACGCAGAAGGCGGCGAAAAAGGGCTGAACGGCACCGGCATGGTTCCCAGAAGCCCCGCCGGTCGCTAGTTTTCCCTGACATTTGTTCGCACCGGAAGGACCTCCTGTGAACGCAACACCCCGTGCCTCACGCCGAGTTCTGGCCATCGCGGCGGCCACGGCCCTCGCCGCGCCGCTGCTCCTGGCGGCCTCCCCGGCCAGCAGTACGCGGTCGCACCACCACCACGGCTCGCACGCGGCCCAGGACGCGGCGAAGCTCTCCCGGAAGCTCGTCCGGGAGGCTTCCGCGCAGGACGTTCTCCGGCACCTGAAGAAGTTCCAGGCCATAGCGGATGCCAACGGCGGCAACAGAGCCGCGAGTTCGGCGGGCCACGAAGCGTCGGCCGCGTACGTGTACAACGAGCTGAAGAAGGCCGGCTACCGGGTCTCCTACCAGACCTTCGAGATCACCTACATCGAGACGCTCGCCGAGACGCTCCGGGTCACCGCGCCGGCGCCGCGCGACGTGGCCATCTCCGCCCTGTCGTACACGCCGTCGACCCCGGTCGGCGGCGTCACGGCCGAGCTGGCCGCCGTCCCGCTCGACGCGACCACGGGCTGCGAGCCCGAGGACTACGCGGCGGGGGCCTTCACCGGCAAGATCGCGCTGATCCAGCGCGGCGGCTGCACCTTCGCCGTCAAGCAGCAGCAGGCGGCGGCCGCCGGCGCGGTCGCGGCGATCATCTACAACAACACGACGGGCGTCATCAGCGGCACGCTCGGCGACCCGGACGCCGGAGCGATCCCGACCGGGGGCATCACCCAGGCCGACGGCGAGGCCCTCGCGGCCGACGTCGCGCAGGGGCCCGTGACGGTCACGGCGGAGATACGCCAGTTCCAGGAGCAGCGGAGCACCCGCAACGTGGTCGCGGAGACCAAGGCGGGCGACGCCGACCGCACGGTCATGCTCGGCGCCCACCTGGACTCGGTCGAAGTGGGGCCGGGCATCAACGACAACGGCTCCGGCTCGGCCGGCCTGCTCGACGTCGCCCTCGACCTCGCCAAGACGCACGACAAGCCCGCCAACAAGGTCCGCTTCGCCTGGTGGTCCGCGGAGGAGCTGGGTCTGCTCGGCGCCGAGGCGTACGTCGCCGGCCTCACCCCCGAGCAGCAGGCCGACATCGCCCTCTACCTGAACTTCGACATGATCGGCTCGAAGAACTTCGCCCAGTTCGTCTACGACGGCGACGACTCCGACGCCACCGGCGCCGGCCCGGGCCCGGACGGCTCCGCGCAGCTGGAGAAGGGCATCAACAGCTTCCTCGACCGCCGCGGCCTCCCGCACGAGGGCACCGACTTCGACGGCCGCTCCGACTACGGCCCCTTCATCGACGCGGGCATTCCGTCCGGCGGCACCTTCACCGGCGCCGAGGGCATCAAGACCGCGGCCCAGGCCCAGAAGTACGGCGGCCAGGCCGGCGTCGCGTTCGACGCCTGCTACCACTCCGCCTGCGACGACCTCTCCAACATCAACAAGAAGGCCCTCGACGTCAACGTCGACATCATCGCCGACGCCGTGGGCACCTACGCCCACGACCTGCGCGCGCTCCCGAAGCGGCCCGCCTCCACGCCGGCCGCGCGCATAGCCGGCGCGGGCACCGCCCGCACCGCCGACGGCCACGCCGCCACCGAGTAACGGGAACACCGGCGGGCCGTGGGCGGCGGCGAACTCCCCGTCCACGGCCCGCCCACGACCCGCCCCCGGCCCGCTCGTGGCCCGCGACCGGCCCGCTCATGGCCCGCCACCGGCCTGCTCCTGGCCCGCGACCGGCCCGGCCGCCGCCCGTCTCCGGGGTCCCGGCCAGGCCGATCCCGGCGCCCGGGTCACCGGAGGGGATGCCTCCGCTCAGGCTTCGCTCCTGTTTTGCCATCTAATGCCACTTTTGAACTCGGGCGCCATGGCTGCGCCCGGAGCCTCTTGACCGGTAGGCTTTCCGTGTGATCTTCAAGCGCATCGGTAACGGGCGGCCGTATCCCGACCACGGCCGGGAAAGCACCCGGCAGTGGGCGGATGTCGCGCCGCGCCCGGTCCGCCTCGATCAGCTCGTGACCACGAAGGGTCAGCTGGACCTGGAGACGTTGCTCGCCGAGGACTCCACCTTCTACGGAGACCTGTTCGCGCATGTCGTGAAGTGGCAGGGCGATCTCTATCTGGAGGACGGACTGCACCGTGCCGTCCGCGCCGCCCTCCAGCAGCGACAGGTGCTGCACGCCCGTGTCCTGGAGCTCGATCTGGGCTGAGGCGGTTCCGGGAGAGTGACGGACTGAGCCTTTCGGGCCCATTCCTCACCCCGACCGCCCAACCCGTTGATCGTTTAGTAGGAATCACCACCGGCGCCCACTACGCTGCGCCCATGAGCATGCTCACTCCCCCCGGCATGGGCGGAAAGTACCGCATCACGGGGAACAAGTACCCGCGCATGCGCCGCCCCCGGCGCCGCCACAGGATCGTGCTCGCGGCCGCCGTGTCCGTTGTTGCCCTCGGCCTGGCCGGCTGGGGAACCTCGCAGCTCATCGACGTCTTCACGGACAACGGCAAGAAGGCCACCGCCGCCGCGAGGACGCCGGACTGCAAGCCCTCCGCGGTGCCCGCCAAGGTGCTGCCGAAGCCCGGCCAGATCAAGGTCAACGTCTACAACGCGACCCCGCGGGGCGGTCTCGCCAAGACCACCGCCGACGAGCTCAAGAAACGGGGCTTCGTCATCGGCAAGGTGGGCAACGCGCCCGCCGCGTACGACAAGAAGGTCCGGGGCGCCGGGATACTGCTGGGCGCCCCCACCGCCACGGACGGGCCCCTCACCGTTCTCGGCACCCAGCTGACGGGCGCCACGCCGAAGACCGACACCCGCAGGACCCGGGACGTCGATCTGATCCTCGGCACGGCGTTCAAGAAGCTCAACGTCCAGCGCGAGGCCGACCAGGCGCTCGCGACCCTGTCGAAGCCCGTCCCGAAGCCGGCCTGCGACACGCCGCGCGCACCGCGGAAGGGCTGACCCCTCCGCCGTACCGCCGTACGTACCGCCCGCTCACGCGTCCCCGGGCGGGGCACGTCCACCGCCCCGCCCGGCGGCGAACCGGGCCGCCGGCCTGTCGCCCGGCCGACCCTGAGACGGGCCCGGACAGGGTCAGGCAGGCCCCGACAGGCCCGGACTGCCCCGGCCCTAGCCGGCCAATCCGTACATCCGGTCGCCCGCGTCGCCCAGGCCCGGGACGATGTAGCCGTTCTCGTTGAGGCGCTCGTCGACGGCCGCGGTGACCACGGTGACCGGCGCGCCCGCCAGCTCGCGCTCCATGACCTCGACACCCTCGGGCGCCGCGAGGAGCACGACGGCCGTCACGTCGTCCGCGCCGCGCTTGATCAGCTCACGGATCGCCGCGACGAGCGTGCCGCCGGTGGCCAGCATCGGGTCCAGTACGTACACCTGCCGGCCCGAGAGGTCCTCGGGCATTCGGCTCGCGTACGTGGACGCCTGGAGCGTCTCCTCGTTGCGGATCATCCCGAGGAAGCCCACCTCGGCGGTCGGCAGCAGCCGCACCATGCCGTCGAGCATGCCCAGACCGGCCCGCAGGATCGGGACGACCAGCGGCCGGGGGTGGGAGAGCCGCACCCCGGTCGTGGCGGTCACCGGGGTCTCGATGTCGACCTGTTCGGTACGCACGTCCCGGGTGGCCTCGTACGCGAGCAGGGTGACCAGCTCATCGGCGAGACGCCGGAAGGTCGGGGAGTCGGTGCGCAGGTCGCGCAACGTGGTGAGTTTGTGCGCCACCAGGGGATGGTCGACAACAAGAATCCGCATGGCGACCACAGTAACCGGAGGCCACGGCACTACGGCCTGCCACCGACCGCAGAACCTCCCTGCCGAACCTCCCCTCCGAACGTCCCCGCCGAACCGGTGGCATCAACCCGGGACGGGGAGGGAAGGTGGATGGAGGTCATGAAGAGTCGGGAGACACATCCATCAACGGGATGGTGAGGCGACCGTGCCGGACAGGGACCAGCGACAAGCGGACGAGCAGCAGGCCTCGGACCTGGGCATACGGCCCCAGGGCGAACCGGACCGGACGTCGGACCGGATGTCGGACCGGGCGCCGGGCCGGGCACCCGCCGGCCGGACGCCCGTTCCCGAGGCGCAAGGAAGCTCCCGGGCCGATCCCCCTCCCGACCCCGACCCCCTCTCCGACCCCTTCCCCGCCCTCGACGCCGGCGCCCCGACGGACGCGGCCCGCAGCCGCCGCCGCGCGCAGTTCCTGCGGGAACTGAACGAGGCGAAGGCGCTCCAGGAGCGGGTGAAGCCGCGCCGGGCCCGCGCCGCCCGGATGCGCCAGCAGATGCGGATGCGCACCTTCCGCTGGTAGGAGCCGGTGGCCGGCGGGGCGGCCGCGCCGAGCCACGCCCGGCCGCCACGCGCCCTGCGGGCACACATCTCGGGCGCCCCGGCGCCCTCCTGGGACACTTCCGCGCCGTCCAAGGGGTATCCCGCGCCCCACCACGGGGGCGGGCCTAATAAAATGGCCTTACGACGCAACGGTGGAAGACCTCTCGCGACGCGTTCGTTTCTGCAACGATTCCGAGTGGGCGGGGCAGAGCAGCGCACCGCCGGATCGTCACCTCTGACCAGTGGGAGAGTCACGGTGTACTTCGCCGCACTGCTCGCGCGCACCGAAGACGGGTGGCAAGCGAGCGACACAGAGCTCGACGACGTGGAGACCCTGTCGGATCTGACCGACCTGGCCCGCGAAGTCTCGGTGGACGAGGACACGGTCCTCGTCTTCATCGAGCAGGAAGACGCCTGGTTCGGCATCGTCCGTGTGGAGGGCGAGGAGGACCCTCGTATCTACGTCTCGGACGCGGCCGCGGCCGCACGCTCCTCGTACGGGGAGATTCTCATCGATGAACTGATCGGCCGGGACGACGACGACCCCGCCGACGACCTGGACACGCTGGACCTCGACGGTACGGAGGACGGCGAACCGGACGAGAACGACGAGGAGGACGAAGAGAGTCCGGTGGCGAGCGGGGAGATCGTGCCCGCGGGACCCGTCGGCGACCAGGAGATCCTCGTCGATCTCGGGCTGTCGGAAGGGGAGCTGCTGGCCCTGGAGACCGACGCCATGGCCGAGATCGCGGAGGCGCTGGGCGCCGCCGAGGTCCTGGAGACCGTCCGCTAGTGCCCCGGCACGACCCTGTGCCGGGCAACCCTGCGCCGGACGACCCCGTGCCGGATCCGGTACGCGATCCGTGGCGTACGTCCATGCGCCGCGCCCTGGAAGAAGCCGCCCTGGCGGCCGAGCACGACGACGTGCCGGTCGGTGCCGTCGTGCTGTCACCGTCCGGGGCGGTGCTGGCGGTCGGCCACAACGAACGTGAGGCGACGGGTGACCCGACGGCCCATGCGGAGATCGTGGCGATCCGCGGGGCGGCCGGGGCACTCGGCGCGTGGCGCCTGACCGGCTGCACGCTGGTCGTGACCCTGGAACCGTGCACGATGTGCGCGGGCGCGATCGTGCAGTCCCGCGTGGACCGCGTGGTGTTCGGCGCGCTCGACGAGAAGGCCGGGGCGGCCGGTTCGCTCTGGGACGTCGTACGGGACCGCCGCCTCAACCACCGCCCCGAAGTCATCCACGGCGTCCTCGCCGACGCCTGTTCCGCCCTGCTCACCACGTTCTTCCGCGACCGCTGACACCCCTTCACGGATACCGGTTTCAAAGCATGGCCTTCTGTGGGCTAAGCTTTCTCCCGGTAGCGTGTCCGAGCGGCCGAAGGAGCTCGCCTCGAAAGCGAGTGTGGGGAAACTCACCGAGGGTTCAAATCCCTCCGCTACCGCTCTTGTGAACCGCCCCTGATCCGGCACCCGGGTCAGGGGCGGTTGTGCGTGCCGGGCACCTTCGCCGGGTCTCTTCTCCGACTCCGGGCCGGACGCGGGGAAGCAACGCTCGAACACCCTCCGAACATCGGCGTTCATACGGTTAGACTCTCGCGACCGCACAGGGGACGGCCCATGGACGGCTGGGGAGGCAGTGGGGGATGGCGCAAACGAGAAAGATCGTGTTCTACGCGGTCACCGTCTTCGTGCTCTTCACGATCGTCAAATCCCCGGAACGGGCGGCGGATCTGGTCCAGGTAGGGTTCGAAGGCATTTCGAGCGCCGCGAAGAGCGTCGGTACGTTCATGACGGAGCTCGTCCAGTAGCGCCGCCGCACCCTCCGTACCCCGCCGCACCCCTAGGAGTGCCCCTTGATCCGCCACCTGGTCCTCTTCAAGCTCAACGAGGGCGTCTCGCGCGACGAGCCCCGCGCGGTCGCCGGGGCGAAGGCCTTCGAGGAGCTGGGCGGGCAGGTCGCCGAGCTGGCGTCCTGGGAGTGCGCCTGGAACATCAGCGACCGGCCGATCGCCTACGACTTCGCCATCAACTCGGCCGTGGCGGACCGCGATGCGCTCCAGCGGTACGCCGACCACCCGGCCCATCAGGCGGCCGTCGCGCAGTGGCGCGAATTCGCCACCTGGGTGATCGCCGACTACGAGTTCTGAGCCTCCGCTCCCCCTGCCCCACACCTCTCCGGTGTGGGGCTTTTGGGTTTATTGCCCCAACTTGCCGTCAACACGGTGTTATCGGGTGCTTGCACACAGTGCACATGTCTTGTGATGCTATGACCGCTTTTGACGGATGAGTTGACCGTAGTCGACCGCAAAGGGGTGGCGTGACCGTGCCGGCCAGTACTACGCCTCAAGTGCCGCCCCAGAACGAGACCGGACCACGGGTCGGGAGCGAGCCCAGACCAGAACACGTGTCCGAGCCCCGATCGGAATCCCAGCCCGAGCCCCCCGTCGAACCCCGCGTCGAACCCCCTCTCGAACCCAGACCCGACCCCGAGTCGCGCCCCACCACCGCCCAGAGCCGAGGCGCCGACACCCGGGCCCTGACGCAGCTCCTCTTCGCCCAGCTCAAAGACCTCGAACCGGGCACCCGGGAGCACAGCCGCGTGCGCGGGGCGCTCATCGAGGCCAACCTGCCCCTGGTGCGGTACGCCGCCGCGCGCTTCCGGAGCCGTAACGAACCGATGGAGGACGTCGTCCAGGTCGGTACGATCGGTCTGATCAACGCCATCGACCGGTTCGACCCCGAGCGCGGCGTGCAGTTCCCGACCTTCGCGATGCCGACCGTCGTCGGCGAGATCAAACGGTACTTCCGCGACAACGTACGGACCGTGCACGTCCCGCGCCGGCTGCACGAGCTGTGGGTCCAGGTCACCGGCGCCACCGAGGACCTGACGACGGCTCACGGCCGCACCCCCACCACCGCCGAGATCGCGGAGCGGCTGAAGATCTCCGAGGAGGAGGTCCTCGCCTGCATCGAGGCGGGCCGCTCGTACCACGCGACCTCCCTGGAGGCCGCCCAGGAGGGCGACGGGCTCCCCGGCCTGCTGGACCGGCTCGGGTACGAGGACCCGGCGCTGGCCGGGGTCGAACACCGCGACCTCGTACGCCATCTCCTCGTACAACTGCCCGAACGCGAACAGCGGATCCTGATGCTGCGCTATTACAACAATCTGACGCAGTCGCAGATCAGTCAGGAATTGGGAGTCTCCCAGATGCATGTGTCAAGGCTTCTTGCCCGAAGCTTTGCGCGGCTGCGATCCGCAAATCGGATCGAGGCGTAGCTCGCGCGGGTACTTTCCCGCTCCCCCGCCTTTTGTCCCGCGCGCCTGCCGGAAAAGCCCCACACCCCCTCTTTCCTGCGCAGACGTCACCCCTACTTGTCGACATGTCACTACAGCGTGTTGCCGACATGTGACATTCTGCTGGAACCGCGTTTGCCGCAGCCCCACCGCCGGTATTCAGGTGGAGGCTGCGTTCCTCCGACGGGAGCGGCCGCCGCGACCGTCCGCGACCTCAAGGGGGTGGCATGTCCGTAGAACAGGGCAGCTCGAAGGTGCTCACGCTCACACAGAGCGCTCCCGCGCCCGAGGCTCTCGACACCGTGCTCGACACCGTGACCGCGGTCCAGCCGCGGGTGTCCCAGCCGGAAGCCATCGACACCCGCACGCTGTCCCGCTCCCTGTTCCTGCGGCTCGCCGTCCTCGACCAGGACAGCCCCGAGCGCACGTACGTACGGGACACCCTCATCGAGCTCAACCTGCCGCTGGTGCGGTACGCGGCGGCGCGGTTCCGCAGCCGCAACGAGCCGATGGAGGACATCGTCCAGGTCGGCACGATCGGCCTGATCAAGGCGATCGACCGGTTCGACTGCGAACGGGGCGTGGAATTCCCGACGTTCGCGATGCCGACGGTCGTGGGCGAGATCAAGCGGTTCTTCCGCGACACGTCGTGGTCGGTGCGCGTCCCGCGCCGGCTCCAGGAGCTGCGCCTCGCGCTGACGAAGGCCAGCGACGAGCTGGCGCAGAAGCTGGACCGCTCCCCGACCGTGCCCGAACTGGCCGTGGTGCTCGGGGTGTCGGAGGAGGACGTCGTCGACGGCCTCGCGGTCGGGAACGCGTACACCGCGTCCTCGCTGGACTCGCCCTCCCCGGAGGACGACGGCGGCGAGGGGTCGCTCGCGGACCGGCTCGGCTACGAGGACATGGCGCTGGAGGGCGTGGAGTACCGCGAGTCGCTCAAGCCGCTCCTCGCCAAACTCCCGCCCCGCGAGCGGCAGATCATCATGCTGCGGTTCTTCGCGAACATGACCCAGTCGCAGATCGGCGAAGAGGTGGGCATCTCGCAGATGCACGTCTCGCGCCTCCTGACCCGTACGCTCGCGCAGCTGCGGGAAGGACTGATCTCGGACTGACGCGGGCGGACCCCGCCCTCAGGTCCGGATTTCCGGGCGGGGTTCCGCGGTGACGAAGCATCAGGGGACGGAAGAACGTCACGGGCTTCGCCGCCGTCCTCGTGGGACGGCCCTGTGGGGTCAGGCGAAGGCCAGCCAGGCCACCACGGCCAGGACGACGACCACCGCGACCACGCCGATGATCAGTCCGGCCTTGGGTCCGCTCTGCTGCTGAGGCGCCTGCCGGCGCTCCGGCTCACCGTCGTCGACAAACGCGCGGAACATCTGAGTACTGCCCGCGGGGTCGGGATTTCCCTCGGGTCCCTGCGGGGCATGGGGGTTGTGTGCCATGGGGCAGGACCCTAGCGAACGTACGCACCCCGCCCAACCCCGGGCCCACCGCCGATCGCCGTGACTCTGCTCCGGGATCGCTGTGGATCCGCTCCGGGATCGCCGTGAATCCGCTCCGGTGACGCCTCCCGCGGCCCCCGGCGCCCCCTCGCGCCCGTCGGTTGACCGGTGATCCGTCAGCCTTTTGAGTTCCTTTACCCCTCCCCACCTCCTTTCATTTGCCTGTAGCAACCAACTTCTTCTACAGTTCTATGGTTGCCCCAAGCAACAAGATGGCAGGGCAACCGTTCGGAGGGCGGGGAGGGCGGGGCCGATGGCCGCACGGAGTCGGTACGCGGAACTGGCCCGGCAACTCGGCGCCCTCGGGGCCGTCAAGCGCGGTCTGGCCCGGACGCTGCCCGCCGACTGCCCGGGTGGCTGCGCCGCCGTACTGACCACGCTGGACCGGTACGGCGAGATGCGGATGAGCCGCCTCGCCGAGCTGCTGGCCGTCGACACGTCGGTCACCAGCAGGCACGTGGCCCTCGCCGCCCGGCGCGGCTGGCTCGCCAGGTCCCCCGACCCCGCGGACAGGCGCTCGCGGATCCTGCGGCTGACCCCGGCGGGGCACCTGCTGCTGGACGAGCTGACGCGGCGGACGACCGAGACGTTCGCGTCCGCCCTCGCCGACTGGACCGACGACGACGTCGGCCGGCTCGGCGCCCTGCTCGACCGGCTGCGCGAGAGCTTCTCCCCCGACCCGCCGCGCCCGGGCCACTGACGCGAGAGCGCCAAAGACGACAGACCACACAGGACAAGGAATTCCATGGCTACGACCACACCGACCGGTGTGCGGGGCGGCCACGCCAAGCGGGGCGGCGAGCCCGCCCCCGTGACCGGCGCTCCCATGACACACCGCCAGATCATGGAGGCGCTCTCCGGGCTCCTCCTGGGTCTCTTCGTCGCGATCCTCTCCTCGACGATCGTCACCAACGCGCTCCCCGAGATCGTCTCCGACCTCGGCGGCGGCCAGAGCGCGTACAGCTGGGTGGTCACCGCCTCGCTGCTGGCGATGACGGCCACCACCCCCCTGTGGGGCAAGCTCTCCGACCTCTTCAGCAAGAAGCTGCTGGTCCAGATAGCCCTCGTCATCTACGTGACGGGTTCGATGGTCGCCGGCCTCTCGCAGAGCGCCGGGATGCTGATCATCTGCCGCGTCTTCCAGGGCATCGGCGTCGGCGGCCTCTCCGCCCTCTCCCAGATCGTCATGGCCGCGATGATCGCCCCGCGCGAGCGCGGCCGGTACAGCGGCTACCTCGGCGCCACCTTCGCCGTCGCGACCGTCGGGGGCCCGCTGCTCGGCGGGGTCATCACCGACACCAGCTGGCTGGGCTGGCGCTGGTGCTTCTACGTGGGCGTGCCGTTCGCCGTCCTCGCCCTGATCGTGCTCCAGAAGACGCTCAAACTGCCGGTCGTCAAGCGCGAGGTGAAGGTCGACTGGTCGGGCGCGTTCTTCATCACGGCGGCCGTCTCGCTGCTGCTGATCTGGGTCACCTTCGCCGGCGACAAGTACGCCTGGGCGTCCTGGCAGTCGTACGTGATGGTCGGCGGCTCGCTCGTGCTCGGCGCGCTCTTCGTCCTCGTCGAGTCCCGGGCGCGCGAACCCATCATCCCGCTGCGCCTCTTCCGCAACCGCACCATCACGCTGGCCTCGATCGCGTCGCTCTTCGTCGGGATCGGGATGTTCGCGGGCACGGTGTTCTTCAGCCAGTACTTCCAGCTCGCCCGCGACAAGTCCCCGACGATGTCCGGCCTCATGACCATCCCGATGATCGGCGGCCTCGCCGTCTCCTCCACCGTCTCCGGGCAGGTCATCACCCGGACGGGGCGCTGGAAGGCGTGGCTCGTCAGCGGCGGCGCGCTGCTGACGGCGGGTCTCGGGCTGCTCGGCACGATCCGGGTGGACACCCCGTACTGGCACATCGCGGTCTACATGGCGCTGATGGGCCTCGGCGTCGGCATGATGATGCAGAACCTGGTCCTCTCGACGCAGAACCAGGTCACCGCCAAGGACCTGGGCGCCGCCAGCTCGACCGTCACCTTCTTCCGCTCCCTGGGTGGTGCGGTCGGGGTCTCGGCGCTGGGCGCGGTGCTCGGCAGCCGTATCACGCACTACGTGAAGGACGGGCTGGCCGACCTCGGGCCGCGGAGCGCGGCGCTGGGGCACGCGGGGACGGGGGGCGGGGCGATCCCGGACCTGTCGGCGCTGCCCGTACCGCTGCGGAACGTCATGGAGAGCGCGTACGGCCATGGCGTGGGCGACGTCTTCCTGTTCGCGGCGCCGGCGGCGCTGCTGGCCTTCCTGGCGACGCTGTTCATCAAGGAGGTCGCGCTGAGGACGAAGGCGGGCGGGGAGGGGGGTCCCGGCGGGGCTTCGGGTACGGCTGCGGAGGCGGCTCCGGGTGCGGATGCGCGTACGACTCCGGACACGGGTTCGCGTACGGCTCCGGAGATCGCCCCGGACACGGCCCCGGACACGGCTCCTGAACCGCCGGGCATCCCCGTACGCGGTGTCGTGCGCGGCGCCGAAGGCGCCTCGGTGCCCGCTGCGGCCGTCACCCTGATCTCCCTGGGCGGCAGCCAGTTGGCCCGCTCGGTCGCCGGGCCCGACGGCGCGTACCTCCTGTACGCGCCGGGCTCCGGCTCGTACGTCCTGATCGCCTCCGCCGACGGCTTCCAGCCGCAGGCCTCCACGGTGGTCGTCGGTGACGAGCCGGTCGGGTACGACATCCTCCTGTCCGGTACGAGCGGTCTCGCCGGGACCGTGATCAGCGCGGACGGCGGGCTGCCCGTCGAGGGCGCGATGGTGATCGTGGCCGATGTGCGCGGAGACGTACTGACCACCGGGAAGTCCACCGAGCGCGGCGAGTTCGCCTTCGGCGAGCTGGTGCCGGGCCCGGTGACCGTCGCGGTGAACGCGTCCGGCTTCCGGCCGCTGGCCCTGCCGGTGGAGATCGGCGGCCACGGGGTCACCCGTGTCGAGGCGGTCCTCCGGTCCGGCGCCCTGGTGCGGGGGACGGTACGGGCGGGCGCCGCCCGCCGGCCGCTGCCCGACGCGCGGGTGACGCTCGTCGACGCGGCGGGGAACGTGGTGGCCACCGCGACGACCGGGGACGACGGGGCGTACGCCTTCGCCGACCTGGACGCGGGCGAGTACACGGTCATCGCGACCGGATACGCGCCGGTGGCGGGCTCGTTGAGGGTGGCGGGGCGCGGGGTCGAGGGCCACGACATCGAACTGACCCACCCGGGCGCGTAGTTCGGCCGCCCGCGGAAAGAGCGACGGAAGAGGTGAGAGGCACGATGGGGCTTCGCGGACAGGTACGGACGCGGGACGGCTGGGCGCTCCCGCACGCGGTCGTGACCATGACCGACACGACCGGCGCGCAGGTGCTGAGAGCGGCGGCGGACGAGGACGGATCGGTGCGCGCGGACGTCCCGCTCGCGCCCGGTCCCTACACCGTGATCGTGACGGCCCTCGGGTACGCCCCCGTCGCCTCCACCGCGTTCGTGACGGCGGGCGGCGGGGCGGAGGTCGGCACGGTGGTCCTGGCCCGGCAGAACGGCACCGAGCTGCCCGCGCCGGGCGTCTGGAGCCTCGACCCGGCGCACACGTCGGTGGGCGCGGTGGCCCAGCACCTCGGGATCTCCAGCGTGCACGGGCGGTTCACGGAGTTCGGCGGCCGGATCGAGATCGTGGAGTCGGGGGGCTCGTACGCGGGCTCCCGGGTCGACGCGGTCATCGCCGCGGCGAGCATCGACACCGGCAACTCCCTGCGGGACAAGCACCTCAGGTCGCCGGACTTCCTGGACGTGGAGCGGTTCCCGGAGATCACGTACCGGAGTACGGCCCTGACCCCGGCGGGCCCCGACCGGTGGACCGTGCACGGGGAGCTGTCGCTGCACGGAGTCGTACGGGAGGTCGGTCTCGACCTGGGCTATCTGGGCGCGGGCCCCGACCCGTGGGGCGGGCAGCGGGCGGCCTTCCGGGCGACGGCGGAGCTGCGGCGGGAGGACTTCGCCATGAACTACAACCAGGTCGTCCGGGCGGGCGTCGCGATGATCGGGACCACGCTGCGGGTGGAGTTGCACGTGCAGGCGGTGCGGGGGGAGAGCGTGCCCGGCGCGGAGTCGTAGGCCCGGAGTCATAGGCTCGGTCCCATGGCACCGAACATCGCAACGAATACGACCGTGGACCTGGCCGGGCTGCTGGAGTTCGTACGGCCCAGGCACCGCGCGATCCTCCTCACCACCCGCGCGGACGGGCGCCCGCAGGGCTCGCCGCTCGCGTGCGGCGTCGACGACTCGGGCCGGATCGTGGTCTCCACGTACCCGGAGCGGGCGAAGACGCGGAACGCGAAGCGGGACGAGCGGGTGAGCGTGCTCGTCCTGTCGGACGACTGGAGCGGCCCCTGGGTGCAGGTGGACGGCGCGGCCGAGGTGATCGACTCCCCGGAGTCGGTCGAGCCGCTGGTGGAGTACTACCGGAACATCGCGGGGGAGCACCCGGACTGGGACGAGTACCGCGCGGCGATGGTGAGGCAGGGCAAGTCGATCATCCGGGTGACACCGGAGCGGTGGAGCCCGATCGCCACGGGGGGCTTCCCGGCGCGGCTGGTGTCCTGACGCGGGCGGGTGGGGAGTCCGGCGGACTCCGTAGGTCCGCCCGTCAGGGGTCAGGGGTCAGTCGTCCGGCGTCCGGCGGACTCCGTACTAGATCGCGATGCCGATGCCGATGAGGGTGGCGGTGGGCGCGAACGTGCCGAGAAGGCTCACTCCCCAGTACGAGGCCGGCCGCAGCCGGGTGCGGTGGGCGAGCGGCCGGTTGGCCAGCCACCAGAGGAAGCCGCAGGCGGCGGCGGGCAGCCCGAAGGCGAGGAGGACGACGCCGAAGCCGTCGTTCTCCTCCGGCGCCGGGTCCACCCAGGTCGCGACGGTGTAGTAGAGCAGATAGATCGGGACCACGGCGGGCACGCCGAGCAACAGGTTGACGCCGAGTGCCGCGTACCACCGTCCGAGCATGACTCCCCCGCCCCCGCGATCAGTTGGCGACGACACTAACCGACGGCCGGTGCGGGGGGCGGGGTTTCGTGTCGGCCGCGCTCCCGCATCGCCTCGATGCCCGCGATCATGAGGTCCAGCGCGAAGGTGAAGTCCCGTTCGCGCTTCTCCTCGACCGTCTCGCCGCCGCGCGCGCCCATCAGCTCCTCGGTGTTGCTGAACGCCCGCTTGAAGTCCGGCTGTTCGTGGATGGTCCCCATGGCGTGGCGGTGGTACTCGTCCTGGGTCAGGCCCGCCTCCGCGCAGCGCTGGACGAAGTGGCCCTCGATCGTGCCGAATCCGTACACGAACTGGAAGACCGCGGAGACCGCGCCCATCCGGCCGTACGGTGCCAGGCCCGTCCGGTCCATGACGGCGAGGACCGCCGACGAGAAGGCCCGCGAACCCGGGCCGATGTTCAGGTACTTGCCGATGAGCGGGGTGACCCAGGGGTGGCGTACGAGCACGGTCCGGTAGCTGACGGCCAGGGCGCGCAGCTGGTCGCGCCAGTCGGCGCTCTCGTCCGTCAGGTCGGGGACGCGGACCTCGCCGAAGACGGCGTCCAGGGCGAGTTCGAGGAGGTCGTCCTTGGTGTCCACGTACCAGTAGAGGGACATGGCGGTGACGCCCAGCTCGCCCGCCAGCCGCCGCATGGAGAACTTCGCGGAGCCCTCGGCGTCGAGGAGCCGTACCGAGACCGCGGTGATGCGGTCGCGGTCGAGGGGCGGGGGCTGGTCAGTGCCGGACCTGGTCGCGGTGGTGGTGCCCTTCGCGTCCCCGGCCGCCGGCTCCGCGCGGTCGGTACGGTCCGCCCTGCGGGGCCTGGTCACCGGTTTCCCGTCCAGCCAGACGCTGGTCCTGGGCGGACGCTTCGGGCTGTCGGCTTCCGACGCCATGGCTGAGCCTCCTCGGTTCCGTCCGGCCGGGTGGCCGCGCGGCCCCCTGGCGGTGCCGACTGCCGGATACCGCCCACCGGCACCCGGAATGTCCGCCGAGGGCGATGCTATGCCGCCGTGGGCGAAGAGTCTGCCCTGCGTACGCGGCCCGTCCTGTCCCGCCTGCCCGCCCGGCGCGGCTCCATCGCCGTGTCCGGCGGTCCGCCGCGGGACACGCCCTAGATTGGCCGGATGGCTACTTTGCGCGCGCTGGAGTGTCTGGTCGCACTCGTCGACGAGGGGTCTGTGACCAGGGCCGCGGCCGCCCTTCACCTGTCGCAGCCCGCTCTGTCCCATCAGATCGCGGCCCTGGAGCGGGAACTCGACACCCCGGTGGTGGAACGGCTGTCCCGTGGCGTACGCGTGACCGCCGCCGGCCGGGCCGCCGCGGCCGACGCCCGCATCGCCCTGAAGGCGGCGGAACGGGCCGTGGCGGCCGGCCGGGACGTGGCCGCCGGGCGGGCCGGGCGGATCCGGCTGGCCTGTGCCGAGACGATGACCGTCTGGCTGCTGGTCTCGCTGCTGCGGCGCTGGCGGTCCCGGCGGCCCGAGGTGCGGATCGACCTGATGGAGTTCACCAGCACCGACGCGATGGTGGAGATCCTGATGGCGGGGGAGGCGGACCTCGTCGTCGGTCCCGAGCCCACCGGCACCACGGCGCACGTCGAGCGGCTGGGGGACGAGGAGATGCTTGTCGTGTGCCCCGAGGAGCACCGCTTCGCCGGCCGGTCGTCCGTACGGGTGGAGGACCTGGTCGGCGAACCCTTCGTCCACTACACGAGTGACAACGGCAACGCCGCCTGGGTCGACCGGTTCGTCTCCTCCCACCAGGTCTCGCTCAGTCCCGTGCTGCGTACGCGCAGTCCCCGCACCGCGGCCCAGCTGGCCGGGGCGGGGATGGGCGTCTCGATCGTCCCCGCGTCGGCGCTGGCCGTACGGCCCGCCGGAGCGGTGCTGCGTTTCGACCCGCCGGTCCGCCGCGCGGTGGTCGCGATCACGACCGTTCCCTCGGACGCCCTGGTCGCCCTCTTCCTGAGGGATCTGCGGAACCAGGGTCTACCGGTCGGCGGCGCCGACCACGTGGCTGGAGTGGACGGTGTGGACGGCCTCCAGGATCAGGTCGGTGACGGCTCCGGGGGCGGTGACGAGGGGGGAGTGGTCGGTGGGTCCTGACCGTACGTCCGCGTTCATCCGCTCCGCCATGAAGCGCTGGGTGCCGGTGGGGATCATGCGGTCGTGTTCCGCGACGAGGTACCAGCTCGGCCGGTCCCGCCAGAGCGGCCGGCCGACGGGGGTGCTGATGCAGGCGCCCGCGATCGGCCGCTGTACGGCGGCGAGCAGCGCGCGTTCCTCGTCGGTGGCGTCCGGGGCGAAGGCCTCGCCGAACGCGGACTCGGGGAGCCAGATGTAGCCGTCGGCGTCCGGGGCCAACGCCGGTGCGCGCGGGTGCGGTTGGTCCCGGTAGTAGACGTCGGCCACCGTCTCGCCCTCGTCGGGGGCGAGCGCGGCGACGTACACCAGTCCGGCGACCCGGTCGCTCCGGGTCGCGCCGACGACGGCTCCGGCGTAGGCGTGACCGACGAGGACCACCGGACCTTCGGTGCGCCCAAGGGTCCGTTCCAGCGCGGCCAGGTCGTCCTGCGGGGAGGAGAGCGGCAGCGGGGCGGCCAGGGCGTGGATCCCGCGCGATGCCAGCCGGGTGATCACCTTGCTCCAGCTCGATCCGTCAGCCCAGGCGCCGTGGGCGAGGATCACGGACGGCGTGTGGCCGGGGGCCGCCGGGGTGTGGTTCATCTCTTCGACTTCCTCGTGTGGGTGGGGTTACGTGCTGCGTGAGCGCTGTTACGGCTTGGGGTCGACGTCGTCCAGGAACGAGTGGATGAGCCCGGCGGCCTCGTCGAGGGAGCTTTCGAGCAGGAAGTGCCCGCCGTCGAGAAGGTGGATCCGGGCGTCGGGAAGGTCCTCCCGGAACGACTCCGCCCCGGCGGGACCGAAGATCGGGTCGTTCTTGCCCCAGACCGCGAGGAGCGGCGGCCTGTGTTCGCGGAAGTACGCGTGAACCGCGGGATAGAGGGGCGAGTTGGTGGCGTAGTCGCGGAACAGGGCGAGCTGGACGAGGTCGTTGCCCGGGCGGGCGATGAGGTGGAAGTCGTGGTGCCAGGTGTCGGGGCTGACGACCGACTCGTCCGGAACGCCCGTCACGTACTGCCACTTGATGAGGTCGAGGGTGAAGGCGCCCCGGATCGCCGCCTCGGTCTCCTCGGTCTGCTCGCGCTGGTAGTCCCAGACGGTCTTCCAGAATCCCTCGACGAAGCCGCTGTCGTACGCGTTGCCGCTCTGGCTGACGATCGCGGTGATCGCGTCCGGATCGGCGAGCGCCAGGCGCCAGCCGATGGGGGCGCCGTAGTCCTGGACGTAGAGGGCGTAGCGGGTGACACCGAGCTGGTCGAGCAGGCCCTTGGTGAGCGTCGTCAGCGCGTCGAAGGTGTAGTCGAACCGGTCGGCGGCCGGCGCGTCGGACAGGCCGAAGCCGAGGTGGTCCGGCGCGATGACGTGGTAGCGGTCGGCCAGCTTCGGGATCAGGTCGCGGAACATGTACGAGCTGGTCGGGAAGCCGTGCAGCAGGACCAGCGCCGGGGCGTCGGCGGGTCCGGCCTCCCGGTAGAAGATCCGGTGGCCCTGGACGGTCGCGTAACGATGGTGAACCACGTTCATGATGTGCCCCTTCGGGGTTTTTTCGCTTTGGGCGTCAGGTGAGAGGCTCCCCGCCGTCGACGCGGAGAGTGACACCTGTCAGCGAAGCGTTTGTCATGGCGAACAGAACCGCGGCGGAAATGTCGTCCACCGTGCCGATACGGCGGGCGGGATTTCTCGTCCGAAGATTTTCGAAATAGGCTTTCTTCTCTTCTTCGCCCAGGGAGTCCCAGATCCCGGTGTCGATGACACCCGGCGAGACGGCGTTGACCCTGACCGGCCCCATTTCGAGGGCGAGGGACCTCGTCAGGAAATCGACGGCTCCGTTGGTGGCGGCGACGCCGAGGTAGCCGATCACCGGCTTGAAGGCGGCCACACCGGAGAAGAGCGTGAAAGAACCCCCCTCCGCGATCCGCCCGGAGAAATACTTGGCGAGCATGATCGGGCCGACGACCTTGGTGTCGAACGAATGCAGGACGTCCCGGCGGTCGAGTTCCGTGAGGTGGCCGCGGGCGCGGGCCGAGGCGGTCGACACCAGGTGGTCGACCTCGCCGAGCCGCTCCGCGAGGGCGGCGATGCTCGCGTCCTCGGTGAGGTCGACCTCCTCCACCTCGATCCCCGGGTCGTCGTACGCGTCCCGCAGCGCTTCCCGGCTCCGCCCCGCCACCACGACGTTCGCTCCCCCGGACCGCGCGGCGAGGACGACGGCCCGGGCGATTCCGCTCCCGCGGCCGATGACGAGAACGGTCCGCCCCTTCAACGAGAGAGCCATGGCTTCCTCCCTTGAGCGTGTCCTCCCAGCCTAACGAGCGCATTCACCGGCCGCCGCTTCTGGATCATGCGATTTCCCGAGGGAAAGCCAAGATTTCTCGCATGCCCTCCGACCTCGGCAATGGGCGGGGAGGAGATCTACGATGGAAGTTCCGGGGCACGCGCATGCCCGCTCACAAAGCCGTCAGTGGAAGAAGGAATCGTCATGGGTCTGGCATGGCAACAGGGGCCCCTCGCACCGCATTCGATCGGCAGGTTCCTCACGCCCGAACCCCTGCCCGAGAGGCTGCTGTTCGCGGAACGTCTCCGCCGCAGAATGCGGGTCCGATTCTCCGGCGAGTGGATAGCGGAGAGCGAGGACGTGATCCTCCTGCACGAACCCGGCAGGTATCCCGTGGCGTATTTCCCGCTCGGCGCAGTGGAGCACGGTGTCCTGGAAGCGAGCCAACTGACCACCCGGCACCGCGAACTGGGCACCACGACCTGGTACACGGTCCACGGAAAGGACCACAAGACGCCGCGCGCCGCCTGGCAGCACACCGAACTGCCCGCGTACGCCGAGGAGTTCGAGGGCCGGGTGGCGTTCGCCTGGCGCGCCATGGACGCCTTCTACGAAGAGGACGAACAGATCCTCGGCCACGCGGCGGACGCGTACCACCGCATCGACATCCGCGACTCCTCGCGCCACCTCGACGTACGGGACGGCGACCGCGTGGTGGCGAACACCCGGCGGCCCGTCGTGCTGTACGAGTCCGGCTTCGCGCCGCGCTGGTACGTCCCCCGGGCCGACATCGACGAGGACGCCCTCACGCCCGTCGAGGGCCAGACCTTCTGCCCGTACAAGGGACTCGCGGACTACTACGCGATCGGCGGCACCGAGGGCGCCGCCTGGTCCTACCGCCACGCCTACGACGAGGTGCGCCGCGTCAACGACCTCGTGTCCTTCGAGCCGGACAGGATCGCGGTCCACCTGGACGGTACGCGGCTGGAGCTGGAGCCGGGCCAGGCGGTGATCCCGCACGGGGCCGATCGCGGACTCGACGTGGCGGAGGTCGAGAACCGGTAACCGAAGAGACGCCGGAACAGAACAGACGTCGGATCAGACCCAATTCGGAGACAGTGATGAAATCAACACTTCAGGACAAGACGGTACTTGTCGTCGGGCGGGGCAGCGGTATCGCCCGCGCGGTGACGCTGGCGGCCCGGGAGGCCGGCGCGCGGGTCGTGGTCGCCGGACGCGACCAGGACAGCCTCGCGAAGGCGTACGACGACCCGGGGGTCGTCCCGGAGACGGTGGACCTCACGGACGAGCGGTCGGTCGTCGCCCTGGCCGAACGGCTCGGAGAGGTCGACCACCTCGTGTCGACCGCCTCGGCCCGCGCCCGGGGCACCATCGACGCGCTCTCGCCGGAGATCCTCCGGCTGTCCTTCGCCACCAAGGCGATCGGGCCGATCATCCTCGCCAAGCACTTCCGCGACCGGATCCGCGAGGGCGGGTCCCTCACCCTCTTCTCCGGCGCGACGGCCATCAAGCCCGTTCCCGGCATGCTGGCCGTCGCGGCCACCAACGGGGCGGCGGACGTGATCGCCAA
Source organism: Streptomyces sp. NPDC088261 (assembly GCF_044740805.1). Lineage (NCBI taxonomy): Bacteria > Bacillati > Actinomycetota > Actinomycetes > Kitasatosporales > Streptomycetaceae > Streptomyces > Streptomyces sp. NPDC088261. The sequence continues at coordinate 749,935 of NZ_JBIURL010000001.1, read as the reverse complement.
GGCCCTCGCCGTGGAACTGGCTCCGGTACGGGTCAACGCCATCTCGCCCGGGACCGTCGACACGGGCGCGTACGACGCCCTGGGCGAGGAGAAGAAGGCCGCGCTGTTCGCCGACAGGAGTGCGCACAACCCGGCACGGCGGATCGGCACCGCGGAGGACATCGCCGACGCCGTCGTCTTCGCGATGACCAACACCTTCCTGACGGGTGTCTCGCTGTCGGTCGACGGCGGCGAACCGCTCGTCTGACGCTCCCGTACCAGCCGCCCGGCGTACGACGGAAGCAGTTCCTCCACCAGCCGGGCCCGCGGCGGGCGGCGCCGCAGCGAGGCGGCCGTCAGCGCGGGGCGGCGCCCGGTTCGCCGGCCTTGATCAGGTATCCGGCGCCGCGCCGGGTGTGGATCATCGGCGGGTGGCCCGCGTCGATCTTCCTGCGCAGGTACGAGATGTAGAGCTCGACCACGTTGGCCTGACCGCCGAAGTCGTACGACCACACCCGGTCGAGTATCTGCGCCTTGCTCAGCACGCGGCGCGGATTGCGCATGAGGTAGCGGAGCAGTTCGAACTCGGTGGCCGTGAGGTGGATGGACCGGCCGGCCCGGACGACGTCGTGGCTGTCCTCGTCCAGCGTGAGGTCCCCGACGGACAGCAGCGACTCGCTGCGGATCGCGGCGGCGCCGGACCGCCTGATCAGACCGCGCAGCCGCGCCACGACCTCCTCCAGGCTGAACGGCTTGGTGACGTATTCGTCGCCGCCCGCCGTCAGCCCGGCGATACGGTCCTCGACGGCGGACTTCGCGGTGAGGAACAGCACGGGCACCTGCGGCAGTTCGCCGCGGAGCCGGCCGAGCACCGCGAGCCCGTCCATGTCGGGCAGCATCACGTCGAGCACCACCGCGTCCGGCCGGAACTCCAGCGCCGACCGCACCGCGCCCGCCCCGTCACCGGCGCTGCGCACCTCCCACCCCTCGTACCGCAGGGCCATGGACAGCAGCTCGGTGAGCGAGGCCTCGTCGTCGACGACGAGGACGCGGACGGGGTTGCCGTCCGACCTGAGCATTTCGGCGCGCCCCCTGGGCGAGATCACGGTCATGGTCCTCACCCTGGGGAGGGCCGGTGAGAAGGTTCTTGCCGATTCCTATGAATTCCCTGAGAAACCCCTAGGGCGTGCCCGGGTGTCCGGGGGGGCGGGTGTCCGGGTGTCCCGGGGGGGCCGGGTGCCCGGGTGTGCGCGCGTCCGCATGTCCGGGGGTCCGCGCGTCCTCGGCAAGGCCGAAGAGCCGCGCGCCGTTGTCGTGGCACACGGCCCGCAGCCACGCGTGCCCCAGTCCGAGCCCTTCCAGGGCCTCCAGCTGGTGGACGTAGGGGTACGGGATGTTGGGGAAATCGCTCCCCAGCAGGATCCGGTCCCCCAGATCCGCCAGCCGCCCCCGAGCCGCGCGGGGGAAGGGGGCCATGGCCTCGCTGAAGTCCGTGAACGCCATCGTCGTGTCGAGCCGCACCTCCCCGTACCGCTCGGCCAGGTCCAGGAACTCCCCGTACTCCGGCATTCCCAGGTGGGCGACCACCAGCCGCAGCCCGGGGTGCCGCGCGAGCAGCCGCCCCACGGGCCCGGGCCCGGTGTACCGGCCGGGCACCGGCCCGGAACCGCAGTGCGTCACCACCGGCACCCCGGCCTCGGCGAGCAGCCCCCAGGCGCCGTCGAGCAGTGGGTCGTTCGGGTCGTAGGCCCCCACCTGGAGATGTGCCTTGAAGACCCGCGCCCCGCTCTCGACGGCGGCGCGGACGTACGCCTCGGCCCCCGCCTCGGGAAAGAGCGTGGCGGTCCGCAGACAGTCGGGGGTACGGGCGGCGAAGCCGGCGGCCCATCCGTTCAGCCACTCGGCCATGCCGGGCTTGTGCGGGTAGAGCATCGAGGTGAAGGCCCGCACCCCGAACGCCCGCAGCAGGCCCACCCGTTCGTCCTCCGCCCGCCGGTAGGCGATGGGCCACTCCCGGCCGACCAGCGGCCCGGCGGAGTCGAAGTAGGCCCACACCTTGCGGAGGACGCGGTCAGGCATGAAGTGGGTGTGCACATCGACAAGGGCGGGCAGCCCGACCCGCTCCAGGAAGCGCAGCACGTCACGTACGTCACGTACCTCACGCACGTCAGCAGCACCGGCCGGACCAGTCGGACCAGTCGGATCAGCCGGATCAGTCACACCGCCCACATCGCCCACGAAGGAACCCCTCCTCAGCCCATCCTTGGCCCCCCTTCGGCCGCCTCCTCAGAAGAGGCCGCCCTGAACATCTCCCGCCCGCACGTCCCGCACCGGCACGGTCAGCCCTCCCTCCCCGCCCCGCACGCCGGTCAACTCCCATCCCTTCATCAGCCGGGTGTCCAGCACGACCACCCCTCCGCCCTGTCCGCCCCGTCCGCCCCCTCCCCCGATCGTGGCGAGATGCAGGTCAGGCCCGGAGGCGGCGAGAAGGCGTCCGGTGACGCACCCCCCGTCCACCAACTCCCGCACCACCCCGCCGGCGGGCGGGAGCCCGTCCAGCCCGAAGACGCCCCCGTGGTCGACGGCCTCGAACCCGATCCGCTCCAGGGACTCGGGCCACCCGGCCAACGCCCCGGCCCGCGCGTGCAGCCGCCGTACCTCGTCCGCGCGCTCGGCCGTCCCGGGCAGGTCGGCCCGTACGCGCCGCTTCTCCGCGTACGGGATCCGGTCCGGCACCCCCAGCGCGACCCGCACCAACTCCTCGGCCCGCCGCGCGGCCATCAGCGGCCCCCGCCCCAGCCAGCCGAAGACCACCGCCCCCTGCTCCAACAGCCGCGCTGACCCGCGCTCCTCCCTGGTGATCCCCACCTTGACCATGCCGGGACCGAACCAGGCCACGTACACGCGATAGACGCGCGGATCATCGGCGAGCGCGTCCGCGGCCACGGAATGCATCCGGTCCAGCCGGGCGCACTCCCCACACAGCCCTCCGGTCCCGCGCCCTCCGAGCACACCGTTCACCGGACACGGATTCCCCCGGGCGCCACGACAGATCCGTACCCCCACCGCCCGAAAGCCGACCGCGCCCCCGAACGCGACGGCGCTTTCCCGCCGCTCACCCCCCGCGCCCCGCCGCCACCGGAGCACGGGCGTCCCGGCCGCCCATCCCACCCCGTCACACCACCACCCCACAGACGTCACCCCACCACTGTCCCCCATCCCACTGACAACGCTCCCGTGACCTCGGCTCGGCGGCACCACCCCCGGCAACGCCCCTCGAAATCCCTTGTTGTTCCTTAAAAAATGGATTCTCACTCGAATGCATCATTTCCGGACGGCGCGTTCGAGCGTTATGCGTCAATGACAGCCGGGCTGTTCCCAGACCCTGAACTGTCCTGTCCAAGAACCCCCGTTCTACAGGAGCAGGCTCTCTCATGACATTGGACGTCTCGCGCGCGCCGTCACGTCGCCGTATCGTTCCCAGATTGATTGCCGGGGCCATGGCCCCGCTGGTCGCCGCCGCCGTCGTGGTAATGACGTCGACCCAGGCCGTCGCCATCGCGACACCCGTTCCGCTGGGTACCGCGGACAGTTTCGCCGTACTGGCGGGACAGCAGGTCACGAATACCGGCCCTTCGGTCATCACCGGTGACGTCGGCGTGAGTCCGGGTACGGCCATCAGCGGATTCCCGCCCGGCCTCGTGAACGGTGTCCAGCACTCGGCGGACGCGGTCGCGCTCCAGGCGAAGTCCGACCTGGTCGCCGCGTACAACAACGCCGCGGGACAGGCCACCGACGCCGCCCTCCCGCCGGACGCCGGCGGCCTGACCCTCGTGCCCGGCGTCTACACGGCGTCCAGCACGCTCGGACTCACCGGCACCCTCACCCTGGACGCGGGCGGCAACCCCAACGCCGTCTGGGTGTTCCAGGTGGGCTCCGGTCTCACGACCGCGTCCGCCAGCCGCGTGGCGCTGATCAACGGCGCCCAGCCGTGCAACGTCTTCTGGGAGATCGGCAGCTCGGCCACGCTCGGCACCAACTCCGTGTTCGTGGGCAACATCCTGGCCCTGACCTCGATCAGCGTCACGACCGGGGCGAGCATCGACGGCCGGGCGCTGGCCCGTAACGGCTCGGTGACCCTGGACAACAACCGCATCAGCCGGGCGACCTGCTCCACGACCACCACGGGTGGTACGACGACCGGGACGACCACCGGCACGACGACGGGCACCACGACCGGTACCACCACGACCGGTACCACCACGGGCACGACGACCGGTACCACGACCGGGACGACCACCGGTGTGCTGGGCGGCGTCCTCGGCGGCGTACTGACCGGTGGCACCACCGGCGGCACCACCAACGGCGGCGTGCTGGGCGGCGTCCTCGGGGGCGTGCTGGGCGGCGGCACCATCGGCGGCGGCAGCACCGTCAGCACCTCCGGGAACATCTCGGGGAACACGTCCGGCAACACGGCGGGCAACACCACCGGCGGCAACTCCACCAAGGGGAACACCGCAGGCGGCAACATCACGGGCGGGAACATCACCGGGGGCAACATCACCGGCGGCGGCCACGGCAAGCCCGAACACGGCAAGCCCGGTCACGGCAAGCCCGAGCACGGCGGAGGCCACGGCAAGCCCGGTCACGGCAAGCCCGGCCACGGCGGCGACCACGGCAAGCCCGAGCACGGCGAGGGCCACGGCAAGCCCGGCCACGAAGAGGGCGGCTACGGCGGCTACGGCGGCGACGAGGGGTACGGCGGCTACGGCGACCGGCCCCAGGGTCCCGAGGACCAGGACGAGTCGGCGGACCGCGGTGACTCCGAGGGTCCCGGCGGTCACGGCGAGTGGTCCGACGACCAGGGCCAGAACCGCTAGGTGACGATACGGGCCACTGCATCCGGCCCGATCGACGGCGGCGCGCGGCGGAATCCCGGATCCCGATTCCGCCGCGTGCCGTCCGTGAATCCCCGTAAGGAAACGTGGACGTGAGTTACTGCGACGAGAAAGAAATCCCACAAGAACGCGAGGAAGAGACAAACGCGGAATCCTCGCCTTCGGCACCACCGCGCCCCTGGCTCACGCGCACGCTGAAAGCGGGGCTGCGTACAGTGGTGGCCCTCTGCGCGGTGACCACACTGACCCACGTGACGATGGTATTCCTGCACGTGGCCCCGGCCAATGCCGTTTCACAGCGCTACAGTCGACAGATCGACGCATGGATCTATCCCCTGTTCGAACAGAACTGGCGGCTCTTCGCGCCGGACCCGGACTCCGTCAACCGGCGCATTCTGGCGAGGACGGCACACACGGCGCCGGACGGCACCGTCAAGGTCAGCGACTGGTTCGACGTGACGGCCGCCGACCGCTCCGACGTGCGGCACAACCCCTTCCCGAGCCACACCACCCAGAACCTGCTGCGCCGCGCCTGGACGTCGTACGTCGAACTGCACGGCGGTGACGACCGCCCCCATTCGGAGCGGGCCGCGATGATCCAGCGCTATCTGTACAACATCGCGTCGGACCGCGCGGCCGACCACGGCGGCGGCCCCTTCGAATCCCTCCAGCTCCGGGTCCTCACCCTGGCCATCACCCCGCCCGCGACACCGGACGGCCGGCAGGCGCCGACGGCGTCCCGGGTGACCGAGAACCGGCTGCTGCCCTGGCGGAAGGTGAACCGGGATGGAATCTGAACGAACCGCCCCGGTCCCGCGGCGGCACACGGCCCCCGGCCCGGAGGGCACCGGAACCACGCGGCTGCTCACCCGCGCAAGAGCCGTGAGCACACTCCTCGTCGAGCGGCCCGTCTCCCTGTACGCGGCGGCCGTGCTGCGCATGGGGTACGGGTTCCTCTATCTCGCCTTCCTGGTACGCGAGTTCCCGCACCGCGACGAGATCTGGGGCCCCGGTTCGCCGTGGACGCCCACGCTGGCCAGGGAGTTGTTCGACCAGACGGGCTGGACCAGCGTCCTGACCCTGTCGGACAGCCGGACGTACTTCGAGTGCTGCTACGCGGCGGCCCTGGTCATCTCGGCCCTGTTCACCCTGGGCTGGCGGACCCGGATCCTGTCGGTGCTCTTCGCAGTGGTGGTGGCGTCGTTCCACGCCCGGTCGATCTTCATGACGGACGGGGGAGACAACCTCATCCTCCTCATGACCGTCTGCCTGGTCCTGACGGCGTGCGGAAGACGCTGGTCCCTGGACGCCCGCCGCGCCCGCAAGAGGCCCCCCAGGAAGCGGTTCCCCCGCCTCCGCCCTCTCCGGGACGCGGGAGACACACTCACCACCACACTCCACAACTGCGCCATGTTCGTGATCGCGGCGCAGGTCTGCTTCCTGTACGGATCGGCCGGCCTGTACAAGGTCCAGGGCGGCACCTGGGGCAACGGCACGGCTCTGCACTACGTACTGAACCTCCAGCTCTTCCGCCCCTGGCCGGCGCTCTCCCAACTCGCCGACCAGTACCCCCTGATGATCGCGGTCACGGGCTACCTGACGGTGCTGCTCCAGGTGGCTTTCCCCTTCACCCTCTTCGGCCGCCTGAAGTACCCGGTCCTGGCGGCGCTGCTCGGCATGCACCTGGGCATCGCCCTCCTGATGGGCCTGCCACTCTTCTCCGGCGCCATGATCGTGGCCGACACGGTCTTCCTCCCGGACCGCTTCTTCACGTCCGTAGCCCACCGAGCCCGCGCCCTGACCACCCACAGGAACAAGCCCCCCACGGCACCGACCCCCCTCCCCCAACAGACCCGCACGGAGGAGACGAGGCCGGTCTCACGCCCCCTGGCCTGACGGACGTCAGAAACTGTCGACAATCAGCCAGGCGGCAACCCCCAGCACGGCGAGATACCCGCCGACGGAAATCACCTTGCCGACGCCCTCGCGCCCGGAGTTCTCGACGGCACGGCCGACGACCCCGACGAGCGGCGCCCCAAAAATGATCAAGAGAATGCCGAACAAGAAGTTCACGAGTCCCCCCTCAGGATCACTCCCCAGTGATCCAGGAGGGGGAGATTCTAGGTCTCCGCCACACCACACGGGAAGGGCGCCCCTCAAAGCGGTGTCGCGGGTGCGATCAGCCGAGGTAGGGCCGCTCACGGTGTTCCAGGAAGTGACGGATCCGGAGCTGTTGCGTGGGGTGCATCGGCAGCTGGTCGATCTCCTCCGGCGGGACGAAGCGCAACTCCGTCGACTCGTCCGAGATCGCGAGACTTCCCCCGACCACGCGGGCGGTGAAGCAGACGTTGAACTGACGGCGCACCTCACCGTCCGCGTAGGCGATGACGTGGCGTGGATCGGTGTACGTGCCCACGAGTCCGGTGATCTCGACGTCCAGACCCGTCTCCTCCCTCACCTCCCGGACGGCAGTGCCAGGAAGTGAGTCGGTCATCTCCATCCCACCGCCGGGCAGCGCCCAAAGGCCGTTGTCCCGCCGACGCTGCAAGAGCAGGCGCCCTTCCTCATCGGTAACCACGGCGGACGCGGCGACCACCATGCTGTTCGGCTCAGGTGCCGCCGGGTCGTCGTAGTACTCGGTCCGTGCCACGGTCACTCTTCCCATACTGGGGTCGCGGTGTCCCACACAGCGTCGAAGCTGCCGGCGTAGATGTCGAACATGCCGCCCGATTCACTGCGGCGGAGGTGCCACACGGGGGCGCCGTAAGCGTTCACCCCCCATACGTGGGCGTTGACCAACGCCTGGTCATCCGCCCGGTAGATCGAGTTGTAGAGCGTGGTGGCATGGGTCCGCACCTCGATGCCGGGTACGCCGGCAAGGGGGCGGTAGTGCATGAGTGCCAGTCGGCATCGGGACTCGATTCCGTGCCCGAAGCACTCTTCCTCGCCGCGCTGTCGCACATGTGGACTGTCCGGGTCGCCAATCGCGATTCGGACGGCACACCCGTCCGCACCTCGCTCGCGCAGCAAGTCGTTGAGCCGCGGATACGCCTCATGCAGAAATACGGCTGCGTACACCAGCACGTCGATGCGCTCGCGGGCTTGGGTCAGCATGTTCACAAAGGTGGACGCGGGGATGTCCGCCCGCTTGTCGTACAGAGCCACAAGTTCCGGACCGACAGCGCGGGCAGGGCGAGCCTGTCGGAGCGCGGGCCATAGAGCGTGCACATCTTCTCCTAGCGTTTCCGCTGCCAGCATGGCCGTTGCACGACGTGGCGTTCGCCCTTGATTGACCCATCGCTCGACGGACTTGGGATCGACTTCGACCTTGTCCGCGAGGGCGCTGTACGTCCAGCCGCCGGCTGCCACGGCAGCTCGTAACCGCTCGTTCGGCATTTCAATCTCTCCCAAGACCAGGGGACGGCACCAGGGACGTTCTACCCGATGCGGGACGTCCCCAACTGGGGGCCTGCGGTGGTTCCGACGTCCCGATGAGCGGCGGGATGCTCGTTCCCAAGGGGAGCAACCAGCAGCCCGGGCCACGTATCGGTGAACTGACAAGGACAGTGCCACCGGCCGTATCGCCGGAGGAACTGAGCACCTGACTGGCCGTCAAGAACGGCAACGGCTGGGGCGGGCTGTGATGTGCCATCGACCAGTACGTGGGGTTCTGTTCGTCATCCTGATCAGCGGGCGTCTGGCCTGGTGATCGGCATGGTCCTCGGTATCAGCCGGTAGATCGGCCGCAGTACCGGAGCACAGCGACAATCAAGGAGCATTCACATGACAGCAACGGCCAACGACCAAAAGAGCGGGCGCACGGTGGCTGGTGAGGAGCTGTTCGAGAGCCTCACGCGCTTCGTCGTCGTCCACAACGGGCAGTCCCCCGACCGGGCGGAGCGGATCGCGGACCAGGCGGTGGCCTTCGTGGTCGCCGCCGCGACCGCAACCGTCCCCATGCTCCCGTCGGACGACGTGGACCTCGGTCTGCACGCGCTCGTCCTGCACACGAAGGAGTACGCCGACCTGTGCCAGCGATTCGCCGGCCGCTTCCTCCACCACAACCCCAAGCCGGGCGGCGGTGGGCGCGACCCTGAGATGGTCGCCGCCTCCGCGCGCGCGATGAAGGCGGCCGGCTTCATCGTCTTCGACGACCTCTGGACCGTGGACGGCACCAACCTCGCACAGTGCGACGCGGACTGCGGCCGTCCGTACGGTCGGGCATAGCACATACGACACCAGCGACGCGGTCGACCTCGATTCGAGGTCGACGGCGTTGCCCGGGAGGAGATACAGACGTTGTCCGGGACACCCTCGAAACTGCCGATCGTCGTGCTCGATGCGCTCAGTCCCCATGCTCAGCGCCTGGTGGTCAATCGCCGGGGCTCCACGGTCTGGGAGGTGGAGAGCCACCGGGGGCGGTACGCCGTGAAGATCGGATATCCGATCGAGGCCACGGCCGACTGGCCCGCCCAGCCCTGGACGGCGCTCGCCCCCGCCCGCGAAGGCGCCGTGCTGAACCGTGTCGGCTTCGACGACTTCGCGTACGGGGAATGGGAACGGGGCACCTGGAACTTCCAGCCGTGGCGCGAGGGGCCTGACCTCTACAAGCTCTGGAAGCCCTGCCGAGAGCCGGACTCTCGTACCGAACCGGACACCAGCGTGGCCCTCGCCTGCGTAGAGGCTCTGGCCGAACTTCATGCCAAGGGTTGGGCCCACGGCGACGTGCAGCCCGCGCACTTCATCATCGGGCCGGAGCGCACGCACCTCATCGACCTGGCCTTGGCGCGGGGTGGGCACATCCCCGAGCAGTACGACTTCCCGTTCCGCGGCTGCCTGGTCCACTACGAAGCGCCAGAGATCGCGCGCGGTGTGCTCGCGACCGGAGAGGCCGAGGCGACGCAGGAAGCCGACGTTTATGCGCTCGGCGCGTCCCTGCTCATTTCCGCCACAGGCTGGCGGGCCGTCGAGTACCCGGACGACGCACCCCGCCCAGTGCAGAGGCGAGCCGTTGCGAGTGGCAAGCGCCGGCCAGTGCGGATCCAGGGCCGGCTGGGCGAACTGGTCGACGCCATGCTGAGCTCCGCGCCCGAGGACAGGCCCACGATCCACGAGGTCGGCAAGGCCCTCAGCTGAGCCGTGGCCCCACAGGTAGATGCACGTGACGGCGCTCCGTGAAGGTGCAAAGCAAAGAACCTGTGGATCACTCCACAGGTTCTTTGACGTGCTGTGCACTCGGCAGGATTCGAACCTGCAACCTTCTGATCCGTAGGATCGGGCACAACGACGTGATGAGGGCCGACGGCCTCCTACTCCGATTGCACCAGTCAGCGATCATGCGCGTCTGTGTTCCGTCGTTGCCGTCAGAGCTGCCGTCAACTTCCAATGGTGGCGTTGCCGCAATGACGGTGCCTGAAAGGTCGACTCATCCCAGCACAGTGGCGATGGCGAGGGCGATCCGCTCGATCCAGTCGATCGCGTCAGTCACGTCGGCGTCGGAGATGGGGCGGCGGCGCTTGAGGTCCCCGTCGAGCAGGTCCGCGTCGTGGGCGATCCTGTTGCGGCGATCGGTGATCGAGTTGTACTTCTGCTTCAGCGACTGCGCGTTCATGGACGTGCGGCCGTGGTTCCACTCGTTGAGCTGAACGGCGGCCTTCGCCCAGATGTCTTCTTCAGTCACCAGCTTCAGTGCCTCGCTGATCTTGCGAGGGTTCTGCAGTGCCGCGTTGCCCCACTTCGACTTGACGTGCTCGGAGACAGCGTCCGCAAGCGTGGTGGTACCACGCCGGACTTCCTCCACCTTGACCAGAGGCAGCTCGAACTTCGTCAGCTGGTAAGGCATCCCGGGGCTGTCCTCGGCAGCCAACTCGGCCACACGCCGGTACAGCTCCTCGTGGAACCAATGGTCGATGGCACTGACGGCCTGCACCCAGGCGGCCCGGTAGAAGTCGCCGATGTCGATGACCGGAGACTGGAAGGCGGCCAGGCTCTGACCTGCCACGATCATCTTCCGGGCGTACTCAAGGTTGGTCAGGAACGCCCGGAACTCGCGTGTCTGTGGCTGTGCTGGTGGCATGAGCTTCCCCGTCTCGCTGGTCTGGGAACTAAGGATTCCGGCGGGACGGAGGAGGGGCAACCTGGTTGTGGATCAGCCACTCTCAGTTGGCTGAATTACTTCGGTGTCGGCCGAGACCTCACCACCGAGGGCCTCCGCGATGGCCGCGAACTCACTCAGCGCGGCCTGCAAGTCCTCGACGATCTCCTGAGCAATCACCTCGGGCGGGAGAAGACTGTCGGCGTCGTCGAGCGCCGGATCCTTCATCCACTTGATGTCGAGATTCACCTTGTCACGAGCGATGAGCTCGTCGTAGCCGAAGGACTTGAGCCGTTCCGACTCCACCCGCTCGCTACGCGGCTTCCCGGGCAGGTACGCCTCGACGAATTCGTCCAGCGCGGCGCGGGTCAGCGGGTGTTGCTTGAGAGTGAAGTGTTTGGCGGTACGGAAGTCGTAGACCCAGAGCTGCGAGGTGTTGTGGGCTCCCCCGCTGCGAGGCGGTTTCTTATCGAAGAACAGGACGTTGGCCTTGACACCGCCCGCGTAGAAGATACCGGTCGGCAAGCGGAGGATCGTGTGCAGATCGAACTCTTCCAGCAGGCGGCGGCGCACCTTCTCGCCCGCGCCGCCTTCAAAAAGGACGTTGTCCGGCAGGACAACAGCCGCACGGCCATTCATATCCAGCTGCGACATGATGTGCTGGAGGAAGTTGAGCTGCTTGTTGGTGGTGGTGGCGCGGAAGTCGTCCCGCTCGTACGAGATGTCTTCCTTCTCGGCCTTACCATCCGTGCCAACGATCGTGATCGCGGACTTCTTACCAAAGGGCGGATTTGCGAGGATGAGCGACGCGTGGCGCTCGGGCTTGTCGGCAAGCGCGTCACCCACGGTGATGAGCGACTTGCCGTCGGCGTCACCGATGCCGTGCAGCAGCATGTTCATGGCGGCCAGACGGGCCGTGCCGGTGACCAGCTCGTTGCCCCAGATCTTGCCGGACCCGAGCGCGAGACGCTGTTCCCGTGACAGGTGCTGCATGTGGTGCTTACGGATGTAGCTATGCGCAGCGATCAGGAAGCCGCCGGTACCGCAGGCCGGGTCGGTGATCGTGTCTTCGGGACCCGGTTGCATCACGTCGACCATGGCGTCGATGAGCGCGCGGGGCGTGAAGTACTGGCCAGCTCCCGTCTTGGTGTCCTCCGCGCCCTTGGCAAGCAGACCCTCGTAGGCATCGCCCTTGAGGTCCGTCCCCTGGATCGTCCAGTCCTCTTTGCCGATCAGCTCGACGACCAGCTTTTCGAGCAGGGCAGGCTCGGTGATCCTGTTCTGAGACTTCGCGAAGATCGTACCGAGGGTGGTGCCGGGGTTCTTGGCAAGCGCTTCGAGGGTGTTGCGGTAGTGGATTTCGAGGTCGATGCCCTTGAGACGAGCGAGTGACTGCCAGTCGTACTCGGCGGGTACGACGGTCTTGGCCTCCTCTTCGGTGAAGGGGTCGGAGGCGATTTCGTCGGCCATCTTTAGGAAAAGCAGGTACGAGAGCTGCTCAACGTACTCGATAGTGGACAGGCCGTTGTCTCGCAGGACGTTGCAGTAGTTCCAGAGCTTGGCAACCAGGCTGTTGGTCTGCGCGTGCGCCAGGGCGGGGGATGCGGGGGTCACAGCGGAAGCTCCTGCTGAACGGCGGTGGTGGGAATATGAGTTGACAATGCGGGGGGAGAGGGCAGTGTTTCTGGAGCAGCCGTCTTGCGGGGTCGGCGAACCGCCCGTTTGGGCTTGGCTCCCCGCGCCTCGCGTTCGGCGCGGATGCGGTCGAGGAGGGCGGAAGCGGGCTCGTCCGCAGAGTCTTGGGGAACGAGACTGCCCGTGAAAGCCCGTCTTAGAACAGCCCGCCGGAGATTCTGAGCGCGCAAGGAGACGGACGCCACCTGCGTGGCAAAACGATCACTGACTTCCAGTAGCTCAGCAGACTGTGCGACAAGAGCGAGCTGTACGTCCATCGGCGGGACGGGAAGAGGTAGTTCGCGACAGGTAGAGAGCGCAACGTTAAATTGGCCAGCGGTCGCCTTCGCCGTCTTTTGCAACATGGACAGCACAAACGGTGAGCGAAGCACGAGAGCCAGCCATTCAGGTTGAACCTCCGGGCCGGCACGGAAAGCAACAATCGCTTGGTTGATGTTCCACTCGGGATGATCCTCAGGAACGACTGCCGTCTTCCCTAGGGGTGGACCAACAATATTGGTCAGGACATCGCCTGGTCGCACCCGCGACCGCTTCAGCTGACTTTCGTGTGTCTCTCGGTCGATATAGGTTGGCTTGTTGGTGAAGTCAACGCGACCGTCTTGCGTGATGTTATACACCTTCAGAAAGGGGACCTCGCCACTCCCGGGGTGCATCAAATGGGCCTTGGGCGTTGAGCCGCTACTAATGAACTCACAGACGTCAGCGGAGCGGCGCCAGAACCAGCCTTTGGGGAGGGGGGGCAGTGCGGCATAGTCGAAGCGCTTACTTGAGAGGCCCGCGAGCAAATGCTGACTGTCGTCTACTGCGTCTTGCTCGGAGCAGGTAGCCAACGAGGCTCCGAGCGCAGTCCTATCCAATACAGAGGTGGTGAAAGGCTTGATGCGCCGCTTCGCGCCGGCCATGGATTCAGTCGCGGCTTGGAGGCGAGAGAGGTGATCTTCGATGGCGTCGACAATACGGTACTGCTCACCGATCGGGGCGAGTGGCACGCGCAAATCCATCAGAGCATCCGTAGCCAATGAAGCGACGGTCGTACCAGCCTTGCGGCTTTCTCTCAAAATTTGCCGTTCGAACGCTCGTAGGGACCACGCAATCCAGCGTGGCAGGATGCCCTCGTGGGCGCGGACCGCCTTCATATCTTGATTCAGCGTGGTTTCAAAAGGCACGAGGGAGACAGGGATAATGCGTTCCAGAATTCCCGATCGCACGACAATTGCCACTGATCCTGAAGGGACTATCCGTACTGCTGATCCTGCTACTGCGGCCTCAGTGATGTGGTTCTGAGTTGCTGAGACAACTTCGGGCCCCATGTCTTTCGGCGAGAGCCACGGCGTTGAGCCGTCCATCCAGAATTCTGGACGATTCTTTGCCGGAGTTCCACCGCCGTACCAAACGCCAAGATCGCCGAGGCGGGCCCAAGCCCACCCCGCCGGAAGGTCCACGTCACTCAACCCGCTCAAGCCAACTCTCGATTCAGCTCACTCAGCAACGACCGAACATCCCGCCCCGGGAAAGCATGGGCGAACCCTCGGCCGCCACCTTTTCCCTTGAAGGGCTCTGCGTTGAACTCCGCCGGGCTGATGCCCACATCACTCGCCACCACGTCCCGTATTGACCGTAGCCACCACAGCTGCTCCTCCGAGAAGTTCGCCCCCGCCTGCTGCTGCTTGAGCAGCCATCCCTCGAAGCGTTCCTCCACCGTCTCACGGTACGACCGTAGTTCCTCGTCCACGCCCAGCTCGTAGCGGATCAGGGAGATCAGGTCTGGCACCCCGGCTTCTTGGCCACTGTCGTAGTGGACTGCCACGCCCAAGTCCTCGTAGTACGTCCACAGCACCTGCGGCGTCCAGGCGAACTGCGGGCGGCGAATCTCCAACGCCAGTTCCTTCAGCGCGGCATACGTCTCGGCCGGTGAAACCGACCGAGGGCTCGTCAAGGCGATACTGACTGCCGCGATGCGGTCGCGCTCGTCCTTCAAAAGCCGACTCCAGCGGTCGACCTGCTCCCGAGCCCGCTCCTCTCGCGGGATCTCATCAAGATCCGTCACCTCGACGGCCGTGAACTCGTCGAAAAGGTAGTCCTTATCCCGCCGGATCTCGATGATGTGCCGGCGAAGATCGGGATACTGCGTCAGCGGAGCAATCGCATCCTCCACGAGCCGCCTGGCCGCCACCTTGCCGCCCTCTTCCAGCGCCCGCTCCTGCCGGTCCGGGTCAACCGCCTTCACGATGGCGCCCGCGATCTCGGACAGGGTCTGCCCGCCCGAGGCGCGCGTCAGCTGGTCGCGCTCCTCTTCCGTCAGCTGCTGGTTGAGCCGCGCCAGCCGTCCCGCCAGGATCTCGGCCTCACTCGCGCTGATCGATTTCGTACCAGCCTTGTCCAGCAGCTTGGCCAGTGAGACCTGCCGCTCGCCCGCAGGCACCAGCGGTTTGGCGTCCACCAGTGGAGAGTCCGTCACGCCGACCGCGTCGATGAGTACGAACCGGTCTTTCCGGACCGTCGCATCCGCATCCGGTGTGACCTCCTGAAGCTCTGTCGCGTCGATGGTGCGGGCGCCGCGGCCCTTCATTTGCTCGAAAAGGACGGCGCTCCGCACCTCGCGCAGGAATATCACGCATTCCAGAGCCTTCACGTCCGTACCGGTCGCGATCATGTCGACGGTGACGGCGACCCGCATCCGGGGAGAGGTCCGCAGGGCGCGGATCAGTTCGTCCGGGTCCTCACCGGCCTGACGGCTCTTGTACGTGATCTTCTTCGCGAAGTCGTCGCCACGTCCGAAGACTTCCTTGACCTGAGCAAGGACGTCTTCCGCATGGTCCTCGCCGACCGCGAAGATCAGGGTCTTAGGCAGCTCGGTCCGACCGGGGAACCACCGGCGCCAGTTGTCCCGGTATGCGGTGAGCACTGCCCTGATCTCGTCCACCGTCACCACCGAGCGTCCGATCTGTCCGGTCGTGTAGGTGAAGTCGTCGTCCAGTTCCTGGTAGCGCTGCCGACGCGTCTTGCGGTCCTTGACCCGCACCGTCGTGCCCGACTCGATGGTCGCGGCGCCTTTCTCGCGCAGGTCGGTACGCATCCGTACGACGTCGAAGTCGACGTTCACGCCGTCCGCGACGGCCTGGGGATAGGTGTACTCGGAGACCAGGTTGCGGCCGAAGAAGCCGAGGGTCTGGAGCGTGGGGGTGGCGGTGAGGCCGACCAGATGCGCGTCGAAGTACTCCAGCACGCCCCGCCACAGGCCGTAGATCGAGCGATGGCACTCGTCCACGATGATCAGGTCGAAGGACTCGATCGGGACCTCTGGGTTGTAGGAGACCTCGATGGGCAGGTCCGTGGCGTACGTGTCCTCGTACGCCGTGCTGTCCGAGACCTCGTCCGCCTGCTCGTCATCGACGAGTGTCTCCCCGCGCAGCAACGAGTACATCTTCTGGATCGTGCAGATGACCACCGAAGAGGTGTCCTGGAGGCCCGCCGCCCCGAGCCGGTCGACGTTGTAGATGTCGGACAGCTTGCGGCCGTCGTCCGGTGTCGTGAACTTGCGGAATTCGTCGTACGCCTGCCTGCCCAGGTTGTTGCGGTCGACGAGGAACAGAACCCGGCGCGCCTTGGCGTGCTTGAGCAGCCGGTAGGACTGCGCCACGGCAGTGAAGGTCTTGCCCGCGCCCGTCGCCATCTGGATCAGGGCCCGCGACCGGTCCTCTGCCAGGGACTTCTCCAGGCCGCTGATGGCGTCGATCTGAGCGAGACGCAACCCGTTCGGCTCCAACACGGGCAGTCGGCGCAGGGCAGCCCGGAACGTCGGGGCTGCCGAGGTTTCGTCGGCGCGACGCATCCAGGTGGCCACCGTCTCGGGGCGGTGGAAGGAGAACACCTCGCGGGACCGGGCATCGGGGTCGAGGCGGTTGATGAAATAGGTCTCGGTGCCGGTCGTCGCGTAACGGAACGCGAACGGCTCCGCCTCCCGCCAGACGGCAAGTCGGTGCTCCTTGAGAACACCTCCCGCGTACCGGTCGTTCTGCTCCACGGCGCTGGAGAGGTGGTCGCCCTCGTGCTTGGCCTCGATCACGCCGACGATCCTGCCGTCGAGGTACAGGACGTAGTCCGCGCGGCCAGTGGCCAGCGTGAACTCACGGACCGCCACGCCCTGGCTCTCCCCCGGGTTGACCTGGTCGCGATCCTGGACGACCCATCCTGCCGCGTGCAGCATTTCGTCGATGACCTCGCGGGCCTGCACCTCATTGAGCGCCGCGGGCCGCTGCGCTCGATGGATGATCGCCTCGCGTCGCTTGGCGTCGACCGGGCGTGGCTGTCTCCGAGCAACCTCGTACTTCGCCTGCTGGGCGCTCCGAAGCTCTTCGATCTGGCTGTTCAGCTGCTCCACTCTGGACAGCAGTTCGGTCTTGTTCGCGTCGGCGCTGGCGATGAGTTTCTCGGCCTCGGCCCTTGCCCTGCGCTCGGCCTCCAATGCGTCGTCGGCCTCGGCGAGCCTTGTGCGGGCCTGCGTGAGCGCCTGACGGTGGCCATCGAGGGCTTCGCGCAGCTCAGCCAACTCCACTGGATCCGTGATCTGAGCGTTTTCACCGGGGTCCGTGGGTGGCACAAACTCGGCGACAGTCCGCCGGCCGTCGATGGCGTCGTGGAACCAGAGACCCAGCCGGTAGCAGATCCGTACGGCGGCAAGGGCCCGCGCCGTGTCGAAGAGGTGGCTGTGCGCGGCCTTGTTCCGGTCGCGGCGCAGCCGATCGAAGTCGTCGCGGATCTCCGGAACGAGGACTCCGGCTCTGGTCAGGGCGGTCAGCCGGTCGATCTGCCGATCGCCCTCGATCCGCATCCCAATACGGGTGACCAGCTCCTCGGCCAGGACCTCGCCGAACTGCCCGGCCTGGACCAGGGAGGAATTGGGGTTGGTGAACACAGTTGCTTCGGCGGAAGCCCCGTAAAGAGAGAGCAGCGGCTGGTGCTGATACAGCGGCCCGAAGTTGGGTGAGCCCTTCGCGAAGTCGCGAAGCCGGTCGTCCATGCTCGTCTGTCCCCCACCATCGCGCCCTGCTGATTTCTGAGGGCCCAGCTTACGCAGCAATGTGTGGCGAGGTCTGGTGATATCGAGTCAGCTGCTACCGAAGCCGTCCTCCGGCCGACATGGTCCGTATCCACAACGCGCGCCGGGTCGCTCAACCTCCTGAAGCCAGAGCTGCACACGTGGGCTCATGCCTAGACTGTCAACTCGCCGTCCCGTTGTGTCGTCAGAATGACACAAACCCGAGGAACCCGGCGTGCCCTACTGGCTGCTCTGAGATCCCGGAGACCGATCGAGAGGAGCCGTCGGGCTGCTCTACGCGCTTGTGGACGAGGCGATCCGTTGACCCGGCATGGCAGCGCTTCCCGAAGCCTGGACTCGCCGCGGCCGGCTCCCAGTAAAGGAGCTGCAACTGGTCGTAGAACTCGCGGAGGTGGCCAGCGACTCGGCGCGAGCCGACGGCCGCTGCCGGGGCGAGGGCTTCCACGTGACCATCCCCTCGGGCCATCGGCCTCGGCCCGCCGCCCCGCCCCCACTGACCGACACGAGCCGCGATGCACTGGGGCCAGTCCCGCGGCGCCGCCTACCAACTCCTCCAGACCGAGTCCGGCGGCCCCTCCGACCGGCTGTGTCAGTCCGAAAGACTGGCCTCCCTCGGTTTCACCCGCACCACGCGGGCGTAGCGACCGGATCTCGTCCGCCGTGAGGACGTACAGATTCGGTACCCGTGTGCTCTCACACCGGAGGGATACGCAAGAGCCCCTCTGGACTTGTCCAGAGGGGCTCTCACCTGTGTGCACTCGGCAGGATTCGAACCTGCAACCTTCTGATCCGTAGTCAGATGCTCTATCCGTTAAGCTACGAGTGCTTGGCGTTCCGGGCTTTTCTGCCGGGGCGGCGTTGCGAGAACAACATTACATGACCTGTGGCGCCAGGTGAAATCCATTCGTCATACCGGGGCTGACCTGCGCAGATGCCCGGGAAGTGGGGTTCGCCGAGGGGGTGGGCCCGGTGGCGCGCCGGCGGTGGAACGGGCCGAAGCCCCGGCCTGTGGGCCGGGGCTTCGGGTGGTGCTTGCGCGGAGGCGGAGGGATTTGAACCCTCGATGGGCTTTAAGGCCCAAACCGCATTAGCAGTGCGGCGCCATAGACCGGACTAGGCGACGCCTCCAGCACACCACCGCGCGGGCGCGGACGGTGCGTGCAGATGATGACACAGCCGGGTGGGCTCTCACCAATCGCCGCTCACGGTACTAGGCGGGCGGGGCGGAGAGCAAAGCATCTCCGGCCGCGCCTCCGCAGTCGCGCGCCTCAGCAGTCGCGCGTCTCCGGTTGCGCAACGCCTGGGCCCGACGAGCGTTAGACGTGTCGGGGGCCGACCCCGGATCCGTAACCCGTCAGGAGCTTTCATGCTGCGCCGCCTCGTCCTCACCGCCGCCGCGTCCGTCGCCGCGCTCACCGCCCTCGCGCCCGCCGCCTCAGGCGCCTCCGGCGCCCTCACGGGGCCGGCCGCCGGTTCCGGGGCCTCCCCGCTCGCCTCCCCCCTCGGGCGGCTCGCGCCGCTCCCGCTGCCGCTCCTGGAGGGGCGGCCCGACTCGTTCACCGTCACCGTCGCCGGTTCGGGCGTCACCCGGGCGGATGGTTCGTTCAAACTGGAATGCGGGCCGGTCGGCGGCACGCACCCCCGGGCGAAGGCCGCCTGCGACCGGCTGACGGAGCTGGCCGGCAGCGACCGGGACCCCTTCGCGCCGGTGGCCAAGGACCAGATGTGCACCATGCAGTACGGCGGTGACGCCACCGCCCGCGTCACCGGCATCTGGCGGGGCAGGAACGTGGACGCCACGTTCAACCGCAAGAACGGCTGCGAGATCGCCCGCTGGAAGACGATGGAGCCGATCCTGCCCGCCCCCGCCGGTTCGTAGGACAAGGAGGAGGAGGGGCAGGGGAGGCAGTTCTCTTTGCTTGATCCCTGTCCCTGGCGCTCGCCCCGCCCGCGCCCCCAACTCCCCCCGGCGCACCACCATATGCGGACATCGCCGGACGCCGGGGCGCGGGACGGGGGCCCGCAGCCCCGTCCCGCGCGCCCCCTCTTCCGGTGCGCTCCCCCTCATCCGCCGCCACGGCCCCCTCCCCAGCCTTTAGACTCCCTCCCGTGACAGGCCGAGACCCGAGAGGCAAGATGGGCTCGGCCGTCCGCAAGGGGCAGCAGGTCAGGGAGGAAGCGTCGTCGTGAGTAGCAGGCCATCCCGGGGCGCTGCTCGTCTCGCGGCGATACTCGACGCACTCCCCGACGGCTTGGTGCTCGTCAACGCCAACGGCACGGTGGTCAACGCCAACACCATCGCCCTGGAGATGTTCGAGACCCCCGGCACGGCCCTCGTCGGGCGCGGGCTGCTCGACCTGCTCCCCGAGTTCGACTCCAAGCTCATCCCCGGCTCCATGCGCCGCCCCGACTCCGCCGACTCCCGGGGCCGTACCAAACCGACCCGGATGGTCGCGCGGCGCACCGACGGCGGCGAGTTCCCCGCCGAGGTGACCAGCGCGAGCCTGGAGGACGGCAGGGACGCGTACACCGACTCGCACAGCTACACCGGCGACGAGCTGCTCATGCTGGTCGTACGGGACCTGTCGGGCACGGTCGACACCGAGGCCGAACTGGCCCGTTCTCAGCGCCAGACCGAGATGATCCTGCGGGCCGCGTCCGAGGGCGTGGTCGGTACGGACACGGACGGCCGGGTCGTCCTCGTCAACCCCGCCGCCGCCCAGATCCTCGGCTTCCGCGCCACCGACCTCGGCGGGCGTGAGCTGCACACCCTGATCCTGCACTCGCGGGCGGACGGCGAGCCGTTCCCGTACGCGGACTCCCCGCTCGCCGACACGCTCAGGTCCGGCCGCAAGCACCGGGTGCGCGGGCAGGTGTTGTGGGCGAAGAACGGCAAGCAGGTGCCCGTCGACCTGACGACCGCGCCGGTACGGGACGGCGACCAGCTCGTCGGCGCCGTGATGACCTTCACCGACCGCCGGGCGCACGAAGAACTCGTCGACCAGCACAACGCCGAGCTGGCCGAGGCGAGGAAGAAGCACGCGGCGGAGCTGGCGGAGACGACGGAACGCCTCACCGCCGAGCTGGCGAAGGTCAAGAAGCAGCTCACCGGCGAACTGATCGAGACGACCGAGCGCCTCACCACCGAGCTGGACGAGGGCGCCGAGCGGCACGCGGCGGAGCTGGCGGACCGCAGTGACCGGTACGCGGCCGAGATCGAGGAGCTGACGGAGCGGTACGGCGAGGTCGCGGCCCGGCACGCCCAGCTGACGGCCGTCCTCGGCGGGGCCCTGCGCGGGCCGTTGGAGGAGTTGCGCGGCGAGCTGGCCACGCTCGCCGCCGACCCGGCGGGACAGCTCTGGCCCGAGGCCAACCAGATCCTGCACCACCTGGCCGCCGGGTACGCGCGGATGACCACGCTGGTCGACAACGTGCTGGGCTACCAGCGGCTGGACGACGGTACGGAAGGGCTCGCCAAGGCAAACGTCCTGCTCGACGCGGTCGTGGCGGCCGGCGTGGAGGGCGCGATCGAGCTGATCGGTCCCGGCCGGGCGCAGTTCGCCGTGCACGCCCCGCCGATCGAGGCCGAGGTGGACCCGGGCCGGCTGGCGCAGGCCCTCGCGCACCTGATCGCGGACGTGGCCGGGGTCGACTCCACGGGCCGGGCGCGGCTGGTGGCGGGGGGCGGCGGGTACGTCGACTCGACGATCGTGGTGGCCGCCGCGCAGCGCGGCGAGGTGGTACGGATCGAGGTGCGCGGGCCGTTCGCCGGGGGCGATCCGGTGCACGAGCCGCTCGTGCGCGGGATCGTACGGGCGCACGGCGGGGTGCTCCAGACGCACGAGATGCCGGGGATGGGCGGCAGCGCGTACGTACTGGAACTGCCGCTGGGGGAGGGCGGGGGGACGATTCCGACCGTCCCGGCGCCCGCGCCGGCCGCGGCGGTGTCCGCGTCGTCGGAGCTGTCCGTGCACGGGGCGGCGGGGACGACGGGGCCGGTGGCGGATCCCGTGGCGGAGCCGGTGGCGAATCCGGTGGCGAATCAGCCGGGCGCGGCCGGGCCGGGGGGCGCGGCCGGGCAGGCTTCGGTGCCCGCCCAGCAGCAGGGGCCCGGGACCTCGGGCGGCGGCAGGCGGCGGGCACGGCGGGCGTCCACGGACGCGTTCCTGGAGGCCGCGGTGCCGGACGTGCCGGACGCCGGGGAGCCGACCGGGCGGCGCCGGGCGCGGACGAGCGCCCAGCAGGACCTCATTCCGGCGCAGGACTCCGGTGGGCACAGCGGAGACGGCGGGCCGGGCGGCGAGGGCGGGAGCGGGCCCGGGGGCGGAAGCGGGAACGGTGGTACGGGGCGCCGGCGCGGGCGGCCGAGTCCTGCCGAGGACGCGGCGGTGGCGCCGGGGGCCGGGGCGGGGCCGGGGGCGGGGCAGGTAGGGGAGTCCGTGGCTTCCGGGTCGGCGGTGGCCCTGTCGGGCGGCGCGGCCGTCCCGGCCGGTGTGCCGTCCGAGGGCGCGGTGGTCACGTTCGCCGAGGGGTCGCACCCGACCGGGCGGGCGGCGCTCGGCCAGGCCGTACCGCCGCAGGGTGTGCCCGTGGACGCCGCCTCGGCGGCGGGAACGGGACGCCGGGCGCGGCGCGGCGGCGGACAGAGCGCGATGCCGGCGCTGCCCGCCGGTCCTTCCGGTCCTGCCGGTCCGTCCGGTCCCTCAGTGCCGTCGGCTCCGACAGCCCCGTCGGCGCCTTCCGGGGCCGGTCCCGCCGGGCCCGTACCCACTTACGCGTCGGCTCCCGCCGGGATCCCCGCGCCCCTGCCCGTACCGCACCAGGCACCGCCCACCGCGCCCGCGAGCGGCGCTCCGAACGCCGGGCGCCGTGCGCGCCGGGCGCTCGCTCCGGCGCAGGAGCGGCACACGCCCGTACCGCCCGAGCCGGAGGGCGGGCGCAGTCCGTTCGCGCTGCCGCCGGCCGACGCCGACCGCACCCCGGCCCCGGCCGGGCCCCCGGCCCCCGCGCGCGGCGTGCCGGTCGCGGCCGCGCCGGACGACTCGCTGCCGGGCCGCCGGCCCGACGCCGTGGGCCAGGATGCCGTACGTCAGGACGGCGTAAGCCGGAACGCGGTGCGCCAGGACGCCGTACCGCCGGCTTCGGCGGGGCATGACGTGCGTACGGATCCGGCGGCCGCCGGCCTCGTCCCGCCGCAGGCGCAGGGCGTACCGTCCGGGCGGCGGCGGGCGCGCGGGGACGTCGGCGGTGGCGCGGACGACTCGATGGAGATGCCCGTACAGCTGGACACCGGGGCCATGTCCTTCGACCCGAACGGGAACCAGTGGGGGGCGGCGCCGGACGCCGAGCCCGGTCCTGCCGCAGGCCGCGGCGGGCAGCACCAGAGCCACGGCCACGGAATCGCACTCGGACCCGGGAACGGCCCGGTCCGCCCGGTCCCGAACGGGCAGGACGGGCAGGACGGGCAGGACGGGCCAGTGACGCCGTCCGGCTTCGGCCCGATGGCCGGACCGCCCGGCTGGCCCGACGACCCCCGTCCGGCCCAGGACACCGCCGGGGGCCAGGGCTTCGGGGTACACGGTACGGACGGCGGCACCGGCGGCGTACCGGCCGCCCGGACCGCGTCCGACCCGGCGCCCGACCACCCCTCCGCGGAATCGGCCGTTCCGCCGCCCGCGCGGCAGGGCGCCCATCAGCCGCTCCCGCCCGCCCAGCCCCTGCCCGAAGAGGCACCGTCCCCGGACTCCACCCAGGGCCGGGCCTTCAGCGTGCGGACGCTGGGCCAGGGTGTGCCGTTCTCCCAGCAGCAGCCCGCCCAGCCCACTCTGGGGCGTGGGCAGAGCCTGGTGCCGGGCCCGGCGCAGCAGGGCCAAGCGGCGCAGCCGCACGCCCCGTCCGCACCGCAGGCGCAGGCACACGCGCAGACGCAGGCACACCCCCAGGCATCGGTACAGGCGCCGGCGCCGGCGCCCGCGCACCACCAGAGCCACGCCCAGGAGCAGGGCCAGGCCCTACAAAGCCAGAGCCAGGGCCAGGGTCAGGGCCTCGCCCACACCCAAGGCCACACCCAGGGCCAGGGCCACGGCGACACCCAAGGCGGCCAGGGCGGCCACGGCGGCCAAGGGGGTCAGGCCGGCCACGGCACCCCGGCCCAAGGCGGCCCCTCCGGCACCCTCGGCTCCGGCCGCCGCCGCAAGCTCGGCACCCCGCCCGACAGCGACCACCCCGAACCGAACCAGCGGTCCCACCCCCAGGGCTCCTCCCGCCTCCCCACCGCGCACCCCGAGGGACGCTCGTACGCGATAGGGGCGCCCGACGAGGGCGCCGAGGGTCCCCAGCCGCTGGACGGTCCCGGCGGCGCGGTCGAGGTGGCCAACCGCCCCCAGCCGCGCCCCGTCGACGACGAACTCCCCCCGGAGCCCCTCGACAACCCGCGCCGGCTGCTCGTCTGGCCCGCCCCGGACGTCTCCACCTCGCAGGCGCTGAGCGACCGCGGCTACCGCCCGGTGGTCGTGCACTCGCGCGAGGAGGTCGACGCCCAGATCGCCGCGTTCCCCGCCGCGCTCTTCGTCGACCCGCTGACCGGCCCGATCACCCGTACCGCGCTCCAGTCCCTGCGCCAGGCCGCCGTCGCCGCCGAGGTCCCCGTCCTGGTCACGGCCGGCCTGGGACAGGCGACGCGGGAAGCGGCGTACGGCGCGGACCCCGCCGTACTCCTCAAGGCCCTGGCACCGCGCGACAGCGAGCAGCACCCCCCGCGCGTCCTCCTGGTCGAGGAGCACGACGAGATCGCGCTCGCGCTGACGGAGACGCTGGAGCGGCGCGGCATGCAGGTCGCGCGGGCCGCCACCGACGACCAGGCCGTGGCCCTGGCCGGGCAGATGCGGCCGAACCTGGTGGTCATGGACCTGATGCAGGTACGGCGGCAGCGCGCCGGGATCATCGACTGGCTGCGCGCGAACGGCCAGTTGAACCGTACGCCGCTGGTCGTCTACACCTCCGTCGGCATCGATCCGGCGGAGCTGCCGCGGCTGTCGTCGGGAGAGACCGTACTGTTCCTGGCCGAGCGGTCGACCAGCGACGAAGTGCAGTCCCGGATCGTGGAACTGCTCGCGAAGATCGGGACGAACTGACCGCCCGTCCCGCTCTTCGCCCCCGCCCGTCCCGCCCTTCGCCCCCCGCCCGGCGCGCTCCGGCCTCCGCCTACAGGACCGTGATGTCCAACTCCCCCGCCGCGTACCGCGCCCTGATCACCTTCTTGTCGAACTTCCCGACGCTCGTCTTCGGCACCGACTCCACCAGCGCCCACCGCTCGGGCAGCTGCCACTTGGCGATCCGCCCGGCGAGGAACCCCTTGAGCGCCGCGTAGTCGGCGCCCGCGCCGTCCTTGAGGACGACGGTCGCGAGCGGGCGTTCGCCCCACTTCTCGTCCGGTACGGCGACCACCGCGGCCTCCGCCACGTCCGGGTGGGCCATCAGCGCGTTCTCCAGCTCGACGCTGGAGATCCACTCGCCCCCGGACTTGATGACGTCCTTCGCGCGGTCGGTGAGCGTGAGATACCCGTCGGGGCTGATGACACCGACGTCACCGGTCCGCAGCCAGCCGTCCTCGCTGAACTTGTCCTCGGGCCTGATCGGTTCGGCGCCCGCGCCGCCGTAGTACGCCGCCGCGATCCACGGACCCCGTACCTCCAGCTCGCCGGCCGACTCGCCGTCCCATGGCAGGAAGTCGCCACCGGGACCCGCGAGGCGTGCCTCGACGCCGGCCGGGAAGCGGCCCTGCGTGACGCGGTACGGCCACTCCTCCTCGGCGGTCAGGCCGGCGGGCGGGTTCGACGTGGTGCCCAGGGGCGAGGTCTCGGTCATTCCCCACGCGTGACAGAGCCGTACACCCAGCTTGTCGTACGCCTCCATCAGGGACGGCGGACAGGCCGAACCGCCGATGGTGACGCGGGCCATGGAGGTCAGGTCGCGCGGCCGGGCGGTGACCTCGGCGAGGAGACCCTGCCAGATGGTCGGGACGGCGGCGGCGTGGCTGGGCTTCTCGCGCTCGATCATGTCGGCGAGGGGCGCGGGCTGGAGAAAACGGTCGGGCATCAGCATGTTGACGCCCGCCATGAACGTGGCGTGGGGCAGCCCCCACGCCGCTACGTGGAATTGAGGGACCACCACCAGGGTGGTGTCCTGGTCGGTCAGGCCCATCGACTCGGTCATGTTGACCTGCATGGAGTGCAGGTAGATGGAGCGGTGGGAGTAGACGACGCCCTTGGGCTCGCCGGTGGTGCCGGAGGTGTAGCACATGGCGGCGGCGGCGCGTTCGTCCAGCTCGGGCCAGTCGTAGCCGGTGGGACGGCCGTCGATCAGCTCCTCGTACTCATGGACGCGGGCCGTGGCCCCGTCGAGGAGGGAGCGGTCGCCGGGACCGGAGACGACGACGTGCTCGACGGTCGGCAGGTGCGGGAGGAGCGGCGCGAGCAGGGGCAGCAGGGAGCCGTTGGCGATGACGATCCGGTCGGCGGCGTGGTTGACGATCCAGACCAGCTGCTCGGGCGGGAGGCGGAGGTTGAGGGTGTGGAGGACGGCCCCCATGGACGGAACGGCGAGGTACGCCTCTACGTGCTCGGCGTTGTTCCACATCAGCGTGGCCACGCGTTCGTCGCCGGTGACTCCGAGCCCGTCGCGCAGGGCGTGGGCGAGCTGTGTCGCCCGTGCGCCGACGTCGGCGAAGCTGCGGCGGTGCGGCTCGTCCTCCCCTGTCCAGGTCGTGACCTGCGACTTTCCGTGGATGGTCATCCCGTGGCGCAGGATGCGGGAAACAGTTAGCGGTACGTCCTGCATGGTGCTGAGCACGGGCGTCCTCCCGGTCGGCGCTGACACTGTGGCGTGGCGCTGATGCTGGGAGGATTCTGCGCACATACCGCGCGGTATGTCACTACCCGGGAGTAGAACGAAAGAAGAATCGAGAGGGGCGAGCGAGAGGGGCAAGCGAGACGGGGAAAAGCGAGCAGCAGGGGAAAGGCGCACTCAGCGCACCGGTGACAGCTCGGGGTCCTCCCGGAGTTTGCCCAGCGCCCGGGAGACCGCGCTCTTGACCGTGCCGACCGAGACGCCCAGCACCTCGGCGGTCTGCACCTCGCTGAGGTCTTCGTAGTAGCGCAGCACCACCATCGCCCGCTGGCGGTCGGGGAGTCGCATCACGGCCCGCCACATCGCGTCGTGCAACACCTGCTGTTCGGCCGGGTCGGGCGCGGGCAGGCCCAGCGGCTCGGGCAGTTCGTCACACGCGAACTCGTCGACCTTGCGCTTGCGCCACTGGGACGTACGGGTGTTGAGGAGGGCGCGGCGTACGTAACCGTCGAGGGCGCGGTGGTCCTCGATCCGGTCCCAGGCGACGTAGGTCTTGGTGAGCGCGGTCTGGAGCAGGTCCTCCGCGTCGCTCGGATTGGCGGTGAGCGAGCGGGCCGTACGGAGGAGGACGGGGCCTCTCGCGCGTACGTACGACGAGAACGAGGCGTAGGGCGCGTAGGGCGAACGGGCCGGGTGCACGGGGCGGGGCGGGTGCGGCGGGTGCGGGTGCGCCGAGGGGGGTGGGGGCACGGTGTGCGCGGTGTGCGTCGTGTTCGCGGTGTACGGCGCGGTGTGCGCCGAGTGGGGCGGAAAAGCGGTCGTTTTGGCGGCTGTGGAGGCGTTTGCGCAGACGGGCGTGGTCATGGCTCCACGCTAGGAGCGGGGCTCCGCCAGGGGATCGGCCCCAGGTCCCGAAGCTGTCTCCGCCTCAGGGTGTAGGGGTGGCGCCGGCTCCACCTCCTGAAGGTGGAGAACGGGAGACGTGGCCCGTCAGGGTAGGCGCCGGGCGGGAGGGGTCAGGGCCGGCCGGGACGGCGGGCGGGAGGGGTCCGGGTCGGCGGGCGCGTGGGCGGACGGGACGGCGGGCGGACGGCGGCCGTACGGCGCCCGGGGTGACGGCAAAGCCCTGCGCGGCGGGGCCGGAAGACCGGACCGCCGCCGCGCAGAACTCGTATCACCCCTTGATCACACACCCCCCGTCGGGCCGCGTGTCACCAGAGGTTCGTGAAGGACACCGAGATGTTCTCGTTGGACTGGTCGATCGCCGTGAAGGCGGAGCCGACCACACTGGCGGTGTTGTTCTGGTTGGACGCGCCGGGCCCGTTGGCCACCTGCTGGGTGGTGGTCGAATTGCCGTAGTTGCTGCCACCCACGCCGCTGCCACTGATCGTGGACACGATCGCGTTCGATCCGTCGTTCGCGAGACCACCGTTGTCGGCCTCCGCCACCCCGGTGAAGAGCGAGGCGGCGAGGGGCAGGGCGGCGACAGCGGCGATGACGCGAACAGTACGGAAGCTTGCCATGTCAGTTCCTCCAGGAACGAGAAGTACGGCTTGTCCCGGGGCAGTTGGCCGACCGCCCAGGTCGTGGTGACGACGTCGCGAACTCAGGATTGCCCACCGAATCCGCCGGGAACCAGCGCGGAGCCCCGCATTCCCTCGCAAGCGTGAGGACAAGTCGATAAACACGCTTTGCGCCCCCAAAGCCGTACATCGCCCCCAGCCGAGCCCCAGAACCCAGGCGCCGCAAGGGGCGAACCGTTACGGCAAACGCCCGAACGCACCCGAATTTTCACATCCCGGACACCCTCGGACCGGCCTCCCTCTTCCTTTCTTCGAACAAATGTACGAACATAGAGCCATGGCCACCACCGCCCGGCACTCCACCACCCGTCACACCACCACCCCGGCTCTCGCCCACGCGCTGTCCGCCGCCGAGCGCGGGCTCCCCGTCATTCCCCTCTCGCCCACCAAACTCCCGGCGCTGCCCTCCCCGCACCGCGGCGAGCCCGAGTCGGGCCTCTGCCGGGGCGAGTGCGGGCGCCCGGGCCACGGCGTGCACGACGCGACCACCGACCCCGCCGCCGTACGGGCCCTGTTCGCGGCGGCACCCTGGGCCACGGGGTACGGCATCGCGTGCGGCCGGGCCCCGTACCACCTGATCGGCATCGACCTGGACGTCACGCCGACGGGGGACAGGTCTTCCGGTACGGGGGCCTCGGGTACGGGCTCCACGGGCTCCGGTACGGCCCCCGGCACCAACACCCCCACCCCTCCGTGCCTCGAAACCACCCCCGCCTCGGTGGCCGCGCTCCAGCAGATCGCCCTCCAGCACCTGTTCACGCTCCCGGAGACGGTCACGGTGCTCACCCCCAGCGGTGGCCGTCACATCTGGCTGTCGGGCCCGCCGAACGTCACCGTCCCCAACTCCGCCGGCCGCCTCGCCCCCGGCATCGACGTCCGGGGAGCCGGCGGCTACCTCGTCGGCCCCGGCTCGGTCAGCGCCCGGGGCGCGTACCGGCTGGCCCCCGGCTCGGCCGGCCTCGCACCCGCGCCGTGCCCGCGCGCCCTGCTGCGCCTGCTCACGCCGCCGACGCCGCCGCGCCCGCACCGGGCGGAGACGTACCGGACGGAGACGTACCGAACCGGCCATCGGACGGACGGCCCGGACCACCACCCAGTCGACCACCACCCGGTCGACCACCACCGTTCCCCCGCCACGGACCGGCCGGCCCAGGGGCACGGCCTGGTGCAGTTCGTCCTCGCGGCGCACGCGGGCCAGCGCAACACGCGCCTGTTCTGGGCCGCGTGCCGGGCGTACGAACACGGCTTCGGCGAGGCCCTGGCGGAGACGCTGATCGAGGCAGCTGTACGGACCGGCCTGATCGAACACGAAGCGCGCGCGACGGTCGCCTCGGCCGCCCGCCTCAGCTCTCCTCGACGAGGTGCTTGACGGTCCCGAGATAGCGGCGCACCGCCGCCCCGTAGAAGGTCGAGACCACCCCCGCGGGCACGGTGAACCGAAGCGCCTTCTTCACGGCGGCCTTGTCGAAGCTGAGTTCGTACACAAACCTGACGACGTCGACCGAAAGCTCCTCCACGGCACGGACGTTGAAGATGTGCGCGTCGTATTCGGCGGGTGTACGGGTGACCAGCCGCCGGCCCGGTTCCAGCTCGACCACCTCGGTGAGCACCGAGAGGGAGAAGAAGCCCAACAGCTTGGCTTCCTGGACCAGTTGGGTACCGATCATCAACGGTCCGCGCAGCTCCACCCGCCTGATCTCGGGCCGCCACTGCCAGTCGTTACGGAAGTCGCTCACGAACTGGAAAACGCGCTCCTGTGACGCGTCGATCGTGATGGACTGCGCGATGCGCACATAATCTGTCATCGAATTTCCCTCGGAGCCAGGCTCAGAGCCGTGCTCAAAAAGCCAGAAAGATCAGGCACCACCCTCACCCTCACCACGGCACACACCCCCACCCACCATGCTCCCGCCGCGGGAACACACCGGCAACTCGCGGGGGTGCACCCAGCACCACCTCCGAGCCGGGCCGTACGCCCAGTGTGCGCGGCGCTCGCCGTCCGTAGCGTCATGGACATGGCGCAGGGAGCGCCGCAGGAGAAGGGGCGACGGACATGTTCCAGCGGACGAGCGGGACCGGGATCGGGACCGGGACCAGGACCGGGATCGGGACCGGGACCAGGACCGGGATCGGGACCGCCAGGAGCGGTGAGGCGCTGCGGGGAAGCGGCCTCGGGCTGTTCTTCGCGGTCACCTTCGCCACCACCTGGGCGTTCTGGCTGATCGCGATCGCCCTCGGCGGATCACCGACCAGCTCCCCCGCCGCCGTTCCGTACCTGCTCGGCGGCTTCGGCCCGGTGTTCGGCGCGCTCGCGGTCCGGGCGCGCCGGGCCCGCCGCCGCGAGCCCGTGCCCGCGCGGGCGGTGCCGTACCGGCAGGGGGTACGGGTGTTCCTGGCGCTGCCCCTGCTGGCGCTGGCGTCGGCGAGTGTCGTGGTGGGCGCGCTGCTCGCGGACCCGCTGGGCGGTCCCGGGGTGAGCCTGGCCGGGGGAAGGGAGTTGATCGCGACGGTGGGCGGGGTGGTTCCGTTCCTCGTCAGCATGCTGATCGCGGGTCCGCTGGCCGAGGAGCCGGGCTGGCGGGGTACGGCGCATCCGCGGCTGCGCGCGTCGATGGGCCGGGTCGGGGCCGGTGTGCTGCTGGGCGCGGTGTGGGCGGTGTGGCATCTGCCGCTGTTCTTCATCGAGGGCACGGTGCAGGCGGAGTTGGGTCTGTTCGGCTGGAGCGGCCTGATGTTCTCGCTGAGTGTCGTGCCGGTGGCGCTGCTGACCGGGTACGCGTACGAACGGGCCGGGGTCGTGGCGTCGGTCGCGGTCCACCTCGGGTTCAACGCGACGATGGCGGTGCTGACGGTCGAGTCACCGGTGACGCAGGCGCTGGTCCTGGCGGTGGAGCTCGTCCTGGCGGCGGCGCTGCTGGGGACGAGCCGGGAGGGGCGTGGGCGCGGGGTGGGCGGGCCGGACGGAGTGGTGCGGGCCGAGGCCGTGGCCGTACCCACGCCCATGCCCGTCGCCGCCGTACCCGTACCCGTACCCGTGCGCACCAACTGATTCGTCCCTCACGTCACGGGTGGTCGTCACGACGTCACACCCTCATGACGTCACACCATCACGACGTCACGACCCCCGAACGGAACGCCTCCGCGGCCCGGTCCGCCTCCTGGGAGACCGCGGCCGCCGCGCGCGTCGCCCGCCCGGAAAGGCGCCAGGCGACCATCCGCAGCCCGACGGCGGGGCTCGGCGGGAACACACCGAGCTGACCGAGCATGGTGACGTCGTCCCGTACCGCCTCGTGGCTGACGACCTTGCCGTCACGGACGCCGAGCACGTGGACCTGCTCGAAGTCGATCGGCCGCCCGGTGGGAGGGATGGCCTGGTCGAGCGCGCCGTCCCGGAACCGTACGAACGGACCCGTGTGACGCCCCCGCATGCGCAGCCTGACCCACACCTGACCGTCGCTCTCGGCGACCCCGAGGACGGGAAAGCGCAGGTCGCTGAAGGCGAAGCGCATCCAGGCACTCGACGCGAGGGTCCCCGCCGGTCCTGGAATCGCGCAGGCGGAGGGCGCGACGGCCGCCTCGCGGTTGTGGTTGTCGTCCGCAACGACGGAGGCGGCCAGGGACGGATCCCCGGTCTCCAGGATCCGGAAGAGCCCGCGGGCCAGTTCGTCGGCGTTCATCCGAGGTGCCACCTGTCTCTTGCTGTTTGCCTCTGTTTGCTGCTGCTTACTGCTGCTTGCGCGATCGGCCTAAATTCAGGTTACAAGCCATCTAATGAATAGGCCAGCGATAGCATGACGCCATGACCGACAAGCGCCTGTACAGCTCCCCGCTCCGGAAGAAGGCCGCGGCCGAGACGCGCGAGCGGATCCTCCGCGAGGCGGTGGAACTGTTCGCCGAGCGGGGGTACGGACGCGTCACCGTGGCCGACATCGCGCAGGCGGCCGGCGTCGCCTCGAAGACCGTCTTCGCGAGCGTCGGGAGCAAGTCGAGCGCCCTGGACCGGATCGTGGACCAGGCGGTCGCGGACTCCGGCTACGAGGCGACCGTGGCGCGCATCCTCGCGGCGACGACCCCGGAGGCCGTACTGAGGGAACTGGCCCACGGGACCCGTACCGGCAACGAGGGCCAGTTCAAGGTCCTGGAGGCCATCAGGGGCGCGCTCCCGGTCCACGAGGACAGCGAGGCACTCTGGGCGCGGGCGACCGCCGCCTACCGCCGGGCGCTCGACGACGCGGCGCGACACCTGCGCGAGCTGTCCCCCGCCGTCGGGGACACGTCGCGCGTCCGGGTCACACCGCGCGAGGAGATCGCCGACATGTTGTGGTTCTGGTTCGGCCCGACGAGCTGGCGCACTCTGGTCACCGAGTCCGGCTGGTCCTGGTCCCGGGCGGAGGAGTTCCTGTACGGCACCGCCGTGACCACCCTCGGGGTCGTACCGGCGGAGGACCGCCGGCGCGTGGAAGGCCGCTAACGTGCGGCGAGCCGCTCCAGCAGGGCGGCGCTCCGCGCCAGCAACACCCGCTCCTCGTCGGTGAGTTCGGACTCGATGGCCTGCGCGAGCCAGCCGGCCCTCCGGCCGCGCTCCGCCTCCAGGGCGGCCCGGCCCGCGTCCGACAGCTCGACCAGCGACTTGCGGCCGTCCGTAGGGTGCGCGCGGCGCGTGATCAGGTTCTGGTCCATGAGCAGCCCCACCGCCCGGGCCATCGACTGGGGGCGTACGCGCTGATCCGCGGCGAGGTCGCTGGTGGTCATGGCGCCACTGCGGTCGAGGGCGCCGAGCACGGCGACCTGGCCCAGCGGGATGTGGTCCTCGTGTTTGACGCGCCGGGTCAACTTGCCCATCGCGGTGCGCAGTTCGGCGGCGATGGCGGCGGCTTCCGAGGTGGGCATAGGGCACTTTACCCCGTTGGCCAGCATTGCTGCGCACCTGACCTGCACAGTAACACCGCGCAGCGGAAGTGAACAGCCACACTGAACAGCTGAACTGAGCAGCAAAACTGACCAGCATTGCTGTACTGTTTGTCGTCGTCGGGCCCAGCGCCAGCGTCGTCGCAGCCGGGCCACGGCACACACGACAACGGGAAGGGACTCCCATGTCCGCACAGGCAGCCGCCACCACCGTCGACACCACCATCCACACCGTCGCCGCCCGCCGGATCATCGACAGCCGGGGCAACCCCACGGTCGAGGTCGACGTCGTCCTGGCGGACGGTTCCCGGGGGCGCGCGGCCGTCCCCTCCGGCGCCTCCACCGGCGCCAGGGAGGCCGTGGAACTGCGCGACGGAGACCCCGCGCGCTGGCACGGCAAGGGCGTCGACCGCGCGGTGGCCCACGTCAACGGGGAGATCGCGGCGGCCGTACGCGGCCGGGACGCGGCGGACCAGTCGGGCCTCGACGCCGCGCTGATCGCCCTCGACGGCACCGCCACCAAGTCCCGGCTCGGCGCCAACGCGATCCTCGGCGTCTCCCTCGCCACCGCCAAGGCCGCCGCGGCGGCCCACCGCCACCCCCTCTACCGCTACCTCGGCGGCGCCGGCGCGCACCTCCTGCCGCTGCCGATGATGAACATCGTCAACGGCGGCGCCCACGCCGACAATCCGCTGGACTTCCAGGAGTTCATGATCGTGCCCGTGGGCGCGGACACCTTCGCCGAAGCCGTCCGCATGGGCAGCGAGGTCTTCCACACCCTGCGCCGCGACCTGCTGGCCGCCGGGCACTCCACGGGCGTCGGCGACGAGGGCGGCTTCGCGCCCGCGCTCCGTACCGCCGAAGAGGCGCTCGACTTCGTGATGGGCGCCATCGAGCGCACCGGCTACCGCCCCGGCACGGACGTCGGCCTGGTCATGGACCCGGCGTCGTCGGAGTTCTTCCACGACGGGGTCTACGACTACGTGGGCGAGGGGGTGCGCCGTACCCCTTCCGAGAACGCCGGCTACCTGGCCGGGCTCGTCGACGCCTACCCCGTCGTCTCCATCGAGGACCCGATGGCGGAGAACGACCTCGACGGCTGGCGGGAGTTGACCGCCCGCGTCGGCGACCGCTGCCAGCTCACCGGCGACGACGTGTTCTGCACCGACGAGACGCTGCTGCGCGAGGGAATCCGGACCGGTGTCGGCAACTCGGTCCTGGTCAAGGTCAATCAGGTCGGGACCCTGACCGAGGCGCTGGCGACGGTGGCCACCGCCCACCGGGCGGGCTGGACGGCCGTCATGTCGCACCGCTCGGGCGAGACGGAGGACACCACCATCGCGGATCTGGCGGTGGCGACGGGCTGCGGCCAGATCAAGACCGGCTCGCTCTCGCGCTCCGACCGTACGGCGAAGTACAACCAACTGATCCGAATCGAGGAGGAGTTGGGCGAGGCGGCACGTTTCGCGGGCGGGTCGGCGCTGCGCGGGGCGTGACGGGTGCTCGCGTGTGACCTGCCGTGACCCGCCGCGCCCCGTGGCGACCTGCTTCTGTCACAGATCACCGACAGCGCAACCGTACGGGCCGGCCCGCCGCTCTTGCGGGGCGAACCGCTCGCCGTAGCCCGCTCTTGCCCCTCTGTTGCCACCGAACGAATCTGACGAGCAGTCACGTTTCACGCCCGAGACCTCAACTTCCCTCCTCCGGCGCCTTCGTGACCGAGCCGTGGGCCTCGCAGTCGCCGGTACGGTCCTCGTCACCGCCGCCCCCGCTTCCGCGACGACCGCCGCCGCTCCCGACCCGCCACGGCCACGGCCGAGAAGGTGTACGACCGCGCCCAAAAGGCCTGACACACCGAACCCCGCGCACACAAGACGTAAGGGGTGCCTCCCACCACGGAGGCACCCCTTCTCCGCTTCGGCGACGGCCGCTACGGGGCGAGCGTCTCCCCGAACCGGGCGTCAGGAACGGGCGCACTGAGCGTGGCGCCGTTGAACGACCAAGAGCCGGTGCCGGTTGGGCCGTTGCTCGTACCCGGGAAGACCCAGGCGGCACCGTCGCCGGTGTCCTCGCCGGGCGCGGAGGCGACCAGCTCGGCCCTGCCGTCGCGGTTGGCGTCGATGAGCCGGAGGGCGCCGCCGAACCGGTCGTTGTCCTCGTTGTCCCCGGGGACGGACGGCGTGCTCTGGCTGAAGCTGGCCAGGCCTCTCGGCGTGAGCCCGTTGGCCGTACCGCGCATCACCCACACCGTGCCGGGGTCGGTGAGGTTGTTGATGTCGTTGGCGGGGGCGCCGATCGCGGCGTCGGCGTACCCGTCGCCGTTGACGTCCCCCACGGTGACGGCGCCCCCGAAACGGTCACCGTTCGCGTCGTCGCCGGAGGCGCCGACGGTGGTCTGGCTCCAGTGCTGGGAGGCGCCCTCCCGGGTGTCCGGCCCGCTGGGCCCGCCGAAGAAGACGTCGACCGTACCGCCGTCGAGCAGCCATTCGTTGAGGTCGTCGCTGTCCGCGGGGGAGCCGAAGACGAGGTCGGCGTAGCCGTCGTTGTTGATGTCCCCGGAGGCGCCGACCGGACCGCCGGCGAGTCCCCTGCCGTACGTCAGCCCGTCACGGCCGCCGGTGAAGTAACTGGCCGCGCCGACGGTCTCCATGGGGTGGATGCCTTCGTAGATGGTGAGGGTGCC
Source organism: Streptomyces sp. NPDC088261 (assembly GCF_044740805.1). Classification (NCBI taxonomy): domain Bacteria; kingdom Bacillati; phylum Actinomycetota; class Actinomycetes; order Kitasatosporales; family Streptomycetaceae; genus Streptomyces; species Streptomyces sp. NPDC088261. The sequence continues at coordinate 714,189 of NZ_JBIURL010000001.1, read as the reverse complement.
GAGTACGACCAAGTCGTCGGAGCCGCTGTTGTTGTAGTCGCCCGAGGTGAGGCCGGTGGGAGTGAACCCCTCCCTCCACTCCCAGTCCACGGGAACGGCCCCCTCCGGGGTACGCCCACCGCCGGCCGCGACCGCGAACGCGTACGTCGCGACACCGTCCCGGTCCAGGGTGGCGAGCTCAATGCCCGCCCCGTTGAACCGTCCGGTGGCCAGCCCCATCCCGAAGCGACCGCGCGCCGCCGGAACGTCGTCCTGAAGCCAGAGCGCCCCATCGGCCTGGAGCCCACCGGCGGACCCCCACAGCACCACAGCGGCCCCCGCGTCGGCAGTAGCACCGACGTCCCGGCCAGGCATACCGACCACAAGATCCGCGTACCCATCACCATCCAGATCACCGGAGGCGGTGACCTGCCCCAACCCGTCACCGGCCTGGGCAACGCCCGGTATCCCAGGGGTACTCAGACTGAACGTGGCCCGCCGCGCACCGGAGAGCCCACTCCCGCCCCCGTACAACACGGCGACATAACCGGCCCCCTCCTGCCCACTGACGGTCCCACCGGGAGCGGAGACGACGAGGTCGGAATAACCGTCACCGTTGAAGTCATCGCGAACCGACTCCACAGCGGCAGACACGGCGGAGGCAGAAGAGACCGAGCCACCGACGACCACCAACAAGGCAGCCGCCATCACCCCGGCCACCCGCCGATTCCGCTTCCCAAGGTTCCTGGTGGTCCCCACAACAAAACGCGTACCACTCACCTATCGGCTCCTGAATCTCAACATGACAGCACGAGCAAAAACCCACAAAAAACGGCGAGGACCAGCTCCCCACCCCCAAGAAGTCGGACCCACCCCCACCCACAAGGGTTGTGCCCCCTAAGCGAATTGACCCGCAAATCACGACACCCCACCCCCGTCAACCCCCACCCGAAGAACAACAGGCAAACTTCTAAAGCCGCAACGCCGGCCAAGCACCGTAAAGCCAAAACGATCACAACCAGAAGGGGCGCCCCCATGCCGGACGCCCCCTTCTGACCCGACCACACCGTGGGCGCGGGACTGAACCCACCGCGAATCGCTGCCACGACGGTTTTTCAAGACCGCCATGCTTTCCAACTGCCGTGGGGTGCCCGACCGGGCCCGGTTTCTTAGGCAACCGCCCTGCAACCGTTTCAGGCAACCCCTGCGGGTAACAGAACCAACGGTTTCGGCTGCCCTCTGCTTGCACCACAACGACCGCTTTTCCACTCACTGTTCACCCCCCGTGCACACCCCGGTCCAAGGTCTGCGAGGCGATCGGATAACGTATGCGGACTACTTATGGGGAGGGGCTTGGATGCGGGTAGGACGAGCTAGACATAGATTGGCTCTCGTCGCGGCATTGGCAACGCTGGTCTGCGTGACGGGATGCGGACAGAAGGCGGCTCAGGCCGACAAACCCGACGCCCCGGCTGCAACGGCCGTCGTCTACAGAGACCTTCCGGAGCAGCTTGAGGACGACGGCACCACGATTTCAGTGGGCAACCCCGACGCCTCACGGACCTTCCTCTTCTATGAGGATCCGCGATGCCCCTACTGCAAGGAGTTCGAGGTCGATGGGGGCGCGGAACTCATCGAGAATCAGGCGCGAAAGGGCGACCTGAAGGTCCAATACACACTGGCCTCGTTCCTGGACGACCGTCTCGGGGGTCATGGCTCGCTCAAGGCTGTCAATGCACTGAGAGCAGCGCTGGAAGAGGGCAAGTTCATCGAGTACCACGACGTACTCTATGCGAACCAGCCGGCGGAGGAAGTCGACGGATTCACAGACGCCTTCTTGCTCAAACTCGCAGCGAAGGTTCCGGGCCTGCGGGGCGAGGAATTTGATAACGCGGTCAAGAAGGTCAAGTACCGCGACTTCGTGGAAGCGTCACAGCAGGCATATGAAACAGCTGGGGCTCCGGGGACCCCGACGCTGCTCATCGATGGCGTGAGCCTCCCGGACAGTGTCGCGGGCTTTTTCTTCGACAAGGATTCCACCAGGAAAGTGATCGCAGCTTTCTTCCCGCAGAAGAGCTGAGCACTTCAAGGACGGTAGCTGTGCGGCTGCGGGCGGGGTTCAAGGATTCCAGTCCTTCCCGCAGCTGCGTTCTGTCCTTCCAGCGCGGCGAATACGACGAATCAGCCCGATGCGGGGTAGTTCCATCGGGCCGTGGTCCGGGTCTCCTTCGAAGCCCACCGTCGAGCCGTCGGGCATCAGGTCCAGCACTCGTCCGGGAGCGTGCCCGCGCCCTCCTCAGGGAGTTCGAGCAGTTCAAGGACTTGGCCCACACCGCCGGGACAACCTGTCGGGCCGAGCGCGCCGCGCCTGTCTCGCGGACTGCGCGTACGCGGTGAACACAGAGGGCGGGTCCTCGTTTCGGGGACCCGCCCTCTGCGCTGCTGCTTCACTGACCTGGTGCGGTGGGTGTGGGATTTGAACCCACGGTGACATCGCTGCCACGACGGTTTTCAAGACCGTTCCCTTAGGCCGCTCGGGCAACCCACCTTTGCTCCGGGCGTGGTGCTCGGGAGCGGGGACAGCTTACCGGCCGGGGGGTGGGGTGGGGGGACCGAGTGGGTGGGTGTGGGTGTTCGGGGTCGGGGTGGGGGTGTTCGGGGTCAGCTTTCGCCCTTGCGTTCGCCCAGGGTGACCTGGACCGTGGACTCCTTGCCCGCGCGCTTGTACGTCAGGGTGACCGTGTCGCCCGGCTTGTGGGTCCAGATCTCGCTGATCAGGGTCGGGCCGCTGTCGATCGGGGTGTCGTTGAACTTGGTGATGACATCGCCCGCCTTCAGGCCCGCCTTCGCCGCCGGGCCGTCGGGGGTGACCGCCGGGGTGCCGCCCTGGCCGTCCGCCGAGATCGTGGCGCCGCTGCCGCCCTCCGTCATCGTGACCGTGGCGCCGATGACCGGGTAGACCGGGGTGCCGGTCTTGATGAGCTGCTCGGCGACGTTCTTCGCCTGGTTGATCGGGATGGCGAAGCCGAGGCCGATGGAGCCCGCCTGGCCCTGGCCCGTACCGCCGCTGCCCGAGGGCTGGATCGCGGAGTTCATGCCGATGACCGCGCCGCCGGCGTCCAGCAGCGGGCCGCCCGAGTTGCCCGGGTTGATGGACGCGTCGGTCTGGAGGGCGCTCATGTACGAGTTGCTGCTGCCCGTGCCGTCACCGGAGGCGACCGGGCGGTTCTTGGCGCTGATGATGCCGGTCGTGACGGTGTTGGAGAGGCCGAACGGGGCGCCGATCGCGATGGTCGAGTCGCCGACGGCGACCGCGTCCGAGTCGGCGAGCGGGAGCGGCTTCAGGCCTGAGGGGGCGTTCTTGAGCTTCACCACGGCCACGTCGTAGCCCTCGGCGCGGCCGACCACCTCGGCGGTGTACTTCTTGCCGTTCGAGAACGTCGCCGTGAGATCGCCGCCCTCGGCCGCGGACGCCACCACGTGGTTGTTCGTCAGGATGTGGCCCTGCTTGTCGTAGATGAAGCCGGTGCCCGTACCGCCCTCGCCGTCGCCGCCCTTGGCCTCGATGGTCACCACGCTCGGCAGCGACTTGCCGGCCACCGCCGCGACCGTGTCCGCCGCGCGGGCGAAGTCCTTCGGCGCGTCGGCGGCCGAGACCGTCGTCGAGCCGACGCCGTCGTCGTCGTTCTTCGCGATCTGGTAGCCGAGACCGCCACCGAGGCCGCCCGCGACCAGCGCGACCACGGCCATGGCGGCGATGAACAGGCCCAGGCGCTTGCCGCCCGGCCGGGACCGCGGCTGCTCCGGGCTGCCCCACTCGGGGCCGTCGCCGCCGCTTCCGTACGAGCCGCCGCTTCCGTAGGAAGGGAGCACCGGCGGGGGCGGCGGCCAGGAGGCGCCCACCACGGGCTGCGCCGAGGTCGGGGCGTCGGCCGGAGTCCCGGCCGGGGAGGCCCCGGGAGCCCCCGCAGGCGCGTGCCCCGGCGGCGGGTAGCTCCCGGCGGGGGGAGCCGTCCGGCCCGGCGGCGGGTAGTCGCCGGCCGGAGCAGGTGAGGACGGCGGGGTGGGCGCGGGGGCGGAGGCGGGGGTGGACGCAGGTGTGCCCTCAGGAGCGGCATCCGGCACGGGAGGTACGGACGGGGCGCCTGAGGCCCCAGTGCCCTCGTTCTCGGTGCTCACAGCTCGTTCTCCTCGGTTCCACGTCGGTCGTCGGCAAGGTCATCGGCAGGGTCGTCGGCAAGAATTCCGTACGGTTCGCACGCAAGTTTCTGCGCACAGTTTTTCCCACAGCACGTCAGGCCACTGTAAGCAGGAGCTGTGCGTCGTACCATCATTCTTTATTACGGACAAAACGCCTGCACCTCTGACCGACCGGCCGCGGCTCCCCCGCCGTTCACCCGCCTACCCCGGCACGATGGCACCATGACGCGGTGACTCAAGCCCGCCACCACAGTATTCAGGTCGTCGCACACCGCGGAGCCTCGGAGGACGCCCCCGAGCACACCCTCGCCGCGTACACCAAGGCCATCGAGGACGGCGCCGACGCCCTGGAGTGCGATGTACGGCTCACCGCCGACGGCCATCTCGTCTGCGTCCACGACCGTCGCGTGAACCGTACGTCCAACGGACGCGGCGCCGTCTCCGCCCTGGAGCTCGCCGACCTCGCCGCGCTCGACTTCGGCTCCTGGCGGGACAGCGAGGAGAGCCCGGACTGGCGGGACCGCGAGTTCACCTCCGTACTCACGCTGGAGCGGCTGCTCGCACTGGTCGCGGACGCCGGGCGCCCCGTCCAGCTGGCCATCGAGACGAAGCACCCCACCCGCTGGGCCGGTCAGGTGGAGGAGCGGCTGCTCGAACTGCTGCGGCGCTTCGGCCTGGACCGTCCCACCCAGGGTCCGGCCGAGGCCGGGGAGAGCGCGGTGGAGCTGCACGAGTCCGCCGTACGGATCATGAGCTTCTCCGCCCGGTCGCTCCACCGGATCGCCTCCGCCGCCCCCCAGCTGCCGACCGTCTACCTGATGCAGTTCGTCTCTCCCCGGCTGCGCGACGGGCGGCTGCCGGCCGGTTCCCGGATCGCGGGTCCCGGCATGCGGATCGTCCGCAACCACCCCGGCTACATCGCCCGCCTGCACAGAGCGGGCCACCGTGTCCACGTCTGGACGGTGAATGAGCCGGAAGACGTCGACCTGTGCGTACGGCTCGGAGTCGAGGCGATCATCACCAACCGCCCCAAACAGGTCCTGTCCCAGTTGGGCCGTCCTGTCTGAGATCTTCCGAGATCTCCAGGCGCGTTGCCTGCCGAGGGAGTGCACCGGCGCGCTCGAACTGTGTTCGAGAGTCATGAGTGCGTCAAAGGCTCCCCTGTGGCCGGTTTCCGGTCCAGGCCAATGGGGCATTCACATCGTGGCGTGGGGCTAAGGAGGTCTCGGGGGTGACGGTTTTGGTGGCACAAGAGGCGCCCACGTCGTCGAGCATGGCCGTACCCCACGGTCCTGCGGGCGTGGGGGCGGCGCGACGCCGGATGCGTGAGCAGTTGAGGCGCAACGGGATGTCCGACGCGGTGGTGGACGACGCGGTTCTGATCCTTTCCGAGCTGCTCAGCAACGCCTGCCGGCACGGCAGGCCGCTGGGGCGCTCCGACATCGGCGACGGCGACATCCGTGCGGCCTGGCACGTCGACAAGGCGGGCCGGCTGACGGTCGAGGTGACGGACGGGGGCGGTCCGACCCGGCCCGTTCCGGCGACACCGTCGGTGACGGCGCGCGGGGGGCGCGGGCTCAACATCATCAGTGCGCTGGCGCAGGACTGGGGGGTACGGGACAGCGCGTCCGGTGAGGTGACGGTGTGGGTGCTCGTCACCGAAGGACACCGCCACGACGATTTCGCTACGCGCGTCACTGGCCCCGCACTCGATGTCGGCGATCTCGGTTTTGTGGACGCCTTCGACGAACTGGGCTGAGGCGGGGGCCGGGGAGGCCGACGGCGCGAGACGAGGCCCGGGCGCGCGACGAGGCCCGGGCGCGCGGCTGAGCGCGCCCCCTGGGCGGGCCCGGGGCCCGGGCGGCGTGTGGCGGGAAGAGTGCGGTGGGCGGCGCGTCCGTACGTACACCTGTACGGCGGACCCACTCCTCCGGCCGGTACGGCTAGGCTCGCGCCGACACCGCACCGCCGCTACCGGGAGAAAGCCACACCATGGCCAAGAAGCGCCCCCAGACCAAGGCCAGCACGGCGCAGCTCAAGGACGGACCGGTCCCGGTGGTGGGGGCCCGTGAACCCTGCCCGTGCGGTTCCGGCCGCCGCTACAAGGCGTGCCACGGCCGCTCCGCCGCGCACGCCGTGACCGAGCTGGTACAGCGCCCCTTCGAGGGGCTGGCCGGTGAGTGCGACTGGGTCGCCCTGCGCGAACTGGTGCCCGCCGCGACCGTCGAACTGGCCCTCAGGGACGGGCTGCCCGAGGGTGTCCCGTCCGTGACGCTCGCGACCGTCCTGCCGATGGCCTGGCCGGCCTTGCGCCGCGACGACGGTTCCGTCCTGCTCGCGCTCCAGAACGACACCCCGTCCGGCGACCTCAGCCGCGACCTCGCCGACACGCTCCGGCGTGCGCTGACCGCCGAGCCCGGTACGCCCGTCGCCTCCGAGCGGGCACCCGCCGGCGGACCGCGCCTCCAGGACCTCCTGGACCCCGGGGCGGACTTCCGCCCGGTGGTGCACCCCGGCTTCGAGTTCTGGGTGCCCGACGCGGAGAACGCCACCGCCGAGGTGACCGCTTCCCTGGAGCGCGCCAACGAGGCCGCGATCCCGACCGTCCTGCTGGCGCACTCGGACGCCGCGTACTGGTGCGAGACGCCCACCAAGAACCACCTGCGCTGGGTCATGCCGTACCCCGAGGAGAAGCTGCTCGACGCGCTGGCCCGGCTGCACGCCGCCGGGACGTCCGGCCTCGGTGAAGGGACCCGGCTGGTGGGCTCCTTCCGGGCGCACGGGCTGATCGTGCCGGTCTGGGACCTGCCGAGCACGATGGGCGCGGAGGACTGCGAGAAGCCGGCGACGGAGTTCGCGGAGCGGCTGGCGGCGGCGCTCGCGGCCGACACGCCGCTGAGCGGGGACGAGCGCCGGGCGCGCGGAGGGCTCACCAACCGCCAGGTGACGCTCAGCTGACGGCTGCGGCGGTGGCTGGGGCGCTCGCTCGGATGCGACGGGCGCCAGCAGCGGTGGCTGCGGCTTCGGCTGCGGCTGCGGCTTCGGCTGCGGCTGCGGCTTCGGCTGCGGCTGCGGCTTCGACGGTGGTACGACCACCCCGGTTACCCCGCCATCGCGCGACACCATTCGCCGTCTTCGTACCACCGTCGCGATGTTTTCCCGGGAGGCGGTGACACCTGTCACATCCTCCCTACCGGCAGGTAATTCATTGTCCGAATACACCGGATCGAATTTGCTAACCGCCGATCTCTTGTTACGGTTCTAGAAGCCCGGTCGCTGGTGCATCCCCCGTCGCCAGCGGCCGGGCGTTCGCGTGACCGGACCGGGCCCCGTCGGTCAACGGCCCCCGGAGCCCGGGGAGTTGCTCCCCGACCGCAGCAACAGCGGCGCGTCGTCCGCGCTCTCCCCGTCCTCCGCCGCGGCGGCGAACTCCGCCATCGCCAGATACCGCGAAGCCCCTCCCGCGGACGGTTCACGAGGGGTTTCACACGTGGCCGGCTCGTCGTCCGCCGCCACCGCGCAATGCGTCTGTACGGTCCGCGCGCCGGGGCCCATCAGGCTCAGTACGGCGCTCAGTTCACGCCCCGTCGCGTTCCGGTAGTAGGTGCGCGCCCACGTGTCGCGCCCCCCGCCGAGGACACACGACTGGGCCTCGATCCCCTCCGGGGAGGCGACTTCGGGACCGCAGCGCTCGGCCGTACGTACCGCTGCTCCCGCTCTCGCGACCGACCGGTCACCGGCAGCCGTAGACCCATCGATTCCGGTCAGATGTGAAGCCGGAAGCGGCACCGGGAGGGGAAGAGGGAGAGGAACCGCGGGCACGTCCGCCGGAGGAAGAGAAGCCGGAAGCGCCCCCGGACCGGAAGCGGGTCCCGCGGAGGCGGCGAACGGCAGCAGTGCGGTGCACACCACCACAGCCGTGAGCCCGATCACGCGCAGATTCATGGGGGCCACCTGCCGGTGCGGGGAAATTCCTGACGGTCGGCCGAAAGATATCGGCGAATTGGGCCGTCCGGCCGCGCCGCGCGCCCAATTCCCCACTTCTCGGGCCTGCTCACACCCGTACGAGTGACATACGGGGGACAACGACGGAGTGAGCGGTACGGCGACGCCGTACCGCTCATCACTCACCATCCGCGCTCACCACCGGGCGCCCACCACCCGGCGCTCACCACCGGGCGCTCACCGCTCACCGCTCAGTACGCGAGCCGACTCCCGCCGTCCGGCGCGCTCGTGCTCGCCTCGACCAGCGCGTCCACCACCGCCTCCACATCCGGCAGCCACGGCGCCGCCGAGCCGGGCAACGGGGCCCGCTCCCAGCGGACCTGTCCGCCGGCCGCCTCGGACGGGGGCAGCATGAGATAGCCGCCCGAGCCGTGGAACCGCAGCGAACTGGGCACCCAGTCCTTCGCGTAGAGCAGCTCACCGAGCTGTTCGAGGGTGTACGGGGCCACCAGCAGCGACCAGCGCGTGGGCGTCGCCACGACCGGGCCGAGGCGCATGCCCATCCGGTCGAGCTCCACCAGGGCGCGCGCCCCGGCCACGGCCGGCAGGCTCACCGCGCACGGCGCGGTGTCGCCCGTCGCCAGCACGATCGGAGCCGTCGGGCGGTTGCCCCACCACCAGCGCACCATGCGCGCGTCGGTGGTGGCCGCCAGCAGTCCTGGATCGAAGGGGTGTGCGCCCGGTACGGCGCAATCGGGGTCGGGGCAGGCGCAGCCGTCACCGCGTGTCCCGCGTGCGCCGGCCGTCGTCAGCCCGGCGCCCGGCAGGACGGGCCATCTCCACGCGGAGGCGTAGGTGAGCGCCGCGTCGAGCTGGGCAGGCCTCCCCCTACGCCGGAACCGGAGCCTGCGTCGCCTTCCGAGGATCTCGCGCATGAGCGCTCGTTCCTTTCCGTTGAACGCCGAGGTCCACATGACACTGACACCATGTGTGTGCATCATTTCGCTGTGCGTACATCCGCTGTGCGTACGTCCCGCTGTGCGTACTTCAGCTGTGCGTGTATTCGCTGTGCGTGTATTCGCTGTCGCTGTCGCTGTGCGTTCGACGCTTCGCCGCGCTGTGCCGCGCCGCCCCCGGGGGCACGGACAGGCGTTCCGGGCCCGCGGCGCGTGACGCCGCCTCGGGGCCGGGCACGGCCTGTCGGGCCGTCGGACTGTCCTCTGTGAACGTGTGGCGAGGGGTGGCGTGCGCATGGCGCTTGCTCTCCCGCTGTACTCCGTACTTTCCTCGCCACTCCGAGGGGATGGGGTGCGCGGCCTACGGCGGACAAGACGCCCGGGCCTGCTGCCAGGTTCCGGGGCAGGTTTCGGGGCGGTCCCAACTGCCCCTGTCCGTCACCGTTTACGTACCCATCACGTGCGGAATGACGCTCCACCCGGACCGTAGGTGAACTCAGCCCCGGCAGACCCCCCAGGTTGAACTCACTCAGTCGATCGCAAAACCTGATCAGGGGGGTCATTTTTTCGCCAAGTTCAGGCCGGTCGAGTTAGCCGCCGCCCCGCCAGGGCAATGCTGGACATTGCCCCAGTTGTGGGTACAGATGTGAGTCTATGGCGTAGATGCATGGATAGCCGCGCAGAACGACGTGAGGGTTTGCGATGCTGTTGCACGGTACGCGCGCAACGTACCGGTCGAGGAGCCGGTTGCCATGAGCGCTCCGAACCTGCCGAAAGTGGCCGGATTCGATCCACCAGCTTCCGCCCCCGCGCAGACTGCCGCACCACTCGACGACCTCACACCCCCGCCGGGGCTGCTGCTCCAGGACCGGCTGGCCGGATGGGTGTCGGATCTCACCACCCTGCACGAGCTGATCGAGCGCCTGGCCGGCAAGGGATCCCTGGACGACGCGCTCAACGAGATCCTGCGCGCGGGCGCCGCCCTCGTGGGCGCCCGGCGCGGTCTGGTCGTGTGCGAACCGGCCGACGGTCTCGGCCCCGTCACCACGCTCGGCCTGGGGCTGGCCCACGCCGAGCTGGGGCACCTGGAGACGGTGCCGCGCCGCGCCACGTCGTACGGACGGCTCCTCGACTGTGCCGCCGGCCGCGCGGAACCCGTCGCCGTACCCGACCTGCTCGGCGATACGGAGCTGGATCCGCGCCAGCGCGAGGTGGCGGCGCGGCTGGGGTGCGGGGCGAGCTACGCCGTACCGCTCGCGACCGCGGGCGCGCCGGAGCCGAAGGGGCTCGGCGCCGCCGTCTGGTTCTACGACGAACCCGCGGAACCGGCCGCGCGGCAACGCCATCTGGTGGGCCTCTACGCGCGGTACGCGAGCGAGCACCTCGCCCTTCTCCTGGAGCTGGAACGCGCCCGGACCCGCACCATCGCCCTCACCGAGGAGCTGCTGCCCGGCCGGCTGCCCCGGATCCCCGGCGTCCGGCTCGCGGCGCGCCACCGCACGGGGCCGTACGGCGGCGGTGACTGGTACGACGCCCTGGCGCTGCCCGAGGGCGCGGTGGGGCTGGCCGTCGGGTCGGTGAGCGGCTCCGGGCCGGGCGCGGTCGCCGCGGCGGGGCGGCTGCGGGCCTCGCTGCGGGCGTACGCGGTGCTGGAGGGCGAGGACCCCGTCGCCGTACTGTCCGATCTGGAACTGCTGTTGCGGCTCACCGAGCCGGCCCGTACGGCCACCGCGCTCTACGCGTACGCCGAACCCGCCCGGGGCTCGGTCGTGCTCGCCGGGGCCGGGCACGCCCCGCCGCTGATCGTGGGGGCGGGACGTGCCGAGTTCGTCGAGACGTCCCTGTCCGCGCCGCTGGGGATGCTGGCGTGCTGGGAGGCGCCGAGCGTGGAGGTCTCTCCCGAGCCGGGAGAAACGGTGCTGCTGTACACCGACGGGCTGCTGCGCCGTACCGGCGAGCCCATGGACCGGGCCTTCGCGCGCCTGCGCGCGGCGGCGGCGGGTGTGCCGGAGGCGGTCAGAGACGATCCGGGGGCGGTCGCGGACCACGTCCTGGGGGCGGTGCTGCCGGGGGAGGGCGCGGGGGTGGCGGCGGAGGTGACCGGCCGGGGCGGACCGGGCGGTCCCGGCGGATACGCCGACGACGTGGTGATGCTCGCGGTCCGTTTCGACTGATTGCTCACAAGCCCGTCACATCGACCTGGACCCTCTTTCCCTCGCACCTACGATGGATGGACGGTCCAGAGTCGTATGAAGAGCCGCATGAAGAGTCATATGAAGAGTCGTATCGAGTCGAGGAGAAGACGTGGCTGAGGAGCTCCCCCCGGAGACCCCGGAACCGGTGACCCCGGAAGCGGAAGAGAAGCCGATCAAGCAGCGGAAGAACGGTCTGTACTCCGGCGTGTCCGACGAGCTCGCGGAAAACATGAAGTCCGGCTGGGCCGACACCGAGCTGCGCGGCCTGGAGCCGATCGCACAGGCGTCCCACACGGCCGCGCGCCGCGCCGCGCTCTCCGCGCGCTTCCCCGGTGAGCGCCTGGTGATCCCGGCGGGCAACCTCAGGACGCGGTCGAACGACACCGAGTACCCCTTCCGCGCCGGCACCGAGTACACGTACCTCACCGGCGACCGGACGCACGACGGCGTCCTCGTCCTGGAACCGCGGAAGAACGGCGCCCAGGACGACGGCCACGACGCGGCTCTCTACCTGCTCCCGCGCTCCAACCGGGAGAACGGCGAGTTCTGGCTCGACGGCCAGGGCGAGTTGTGGGTCGGCCGCCGGCACTCCCTCGCCGAGGCGGAGCAGCTGCTGGGCCTGCCCGCGAAGGACGTGCGCGAGGTGGCCGCCACCCTCGCGGAGGGCACCGGGCCCGTGCGGGTCGTGCGCGGTCACGACGCCTCGGTGGAGGCGGCGCTGACCGACAAGGTCACGGCGGAGCGCGACGAGGAGCTGCGGGTCTTCCTCTCCGAGGCGCGGGCGGTGAAGGACGAGTTCGAGATCGGTGAGCTCCAGAAGGCCGTCGACTCGACCGTGCGTGGCTTCGAGGACGTCGTGAAGGTCCTCGACAAGGCCGAGGCGACGAGCGAGCGCTACATCGAGGGGACGTTCTTCCTGCGCGCCCGCGTCGAGGGCAACGACATCGGCTACGGCTCGATCTGCGCCTCGGGACCGCACGCCACGACCCTGCACTGGGTGCGCAACGACGGAGACGTACGCTCCGGCGACCTGCTCCTCCTGGACGCCGGCGTGGAGACGCACACGCTCTACACCGCCGACGTCACCCGTACGCTGCCGGTCAGCGGCCGCTACAGCGCGATCCAGCGGAAGATCTACGACGCGGTGTACGAGTCCCAGGAGGCCGGGATCGCGGCGGTCAGGCCGGGCGCCAAGTACCACGACTTCCACAACGCCTCGCAGCGCGTGCTCGCCGAGAAGCTCGTCGAGTGGGGGCTGCTGGAGGGGCCGGTCGAGAAGGTCCTGGAGCTGGGGCTCCAGCGGCGCTGGACGCTGCACGGGACCGGCCACATGCTGGGCCTGGACGTCCACGACTGCGCGGCCGCGCGCCGGGAGGCGTACGCCGACGGGACGCTGGAGCCGGGCATGTGCCTCACGGTCGAGCCCGGGCTGTACTTCCAGGCGGACGACACGACGGTGCCCGAGGAGTACCGCGGGATCGGCGTCAGGATCGAGGACGACCTCGTCGTGACGGAGGACGGGAACCGGAACCTGTCCGCGGGACTGCCGCGCCAGGCCGACGAGGTCGAGGCGTGGATGGCGGCGCTGAAGAAGTAGGCGGGGTACGTAGGAGTACGTGTACGTACGTGGAGGGCGTCCCGCTCCGTGCTCACATGGCGCGGAGCAGGGCGCCCTCCCGCCACTTGAGGATCTTGTCGAAGCTGACCACGGCGCCGCGCCCCGGCCGGTTGCGGAAGTACACGTGGTCGGCGAGCTGCTCGATCAGACACAGGCCCCGGCCGCTCTCGGCGGTCGGGGCGGGAGCCGGGGTCACGGGTACGGTCACCGTCGTCCCGGCCGCCATGGTGGCGGGCACGGGGGCGGCGGAGGTGGATGTCGCGGACGCCATGGATGTCGTGGATGTCGTGGATGTCGTGGACACCGTGGCTGGGCCGATCTGGGTGGTACGGCGCACCATCCGCCGCGCGGGGAAGCCCGGACCCGAATCCGCGACTTCGATACGGCACTTCTCGCCGTCCAGATAGGCCGTCACCTGGTACGCCCCCGGCGACTCCCCGGGCCCTTCGCCGCCACCGTGCTCCACGGCGTTGGCGCAGGCCTCGCTGAGCGCGACGGACAGGTCGAAGGAGACGTCCGGGTCGACACCCGCGGTCTCCATCGTGCCGAGCAGCAGGCGCCGGGCCAGCGGGACGCTCGCGGCTTCGCGCCGCAAGTGCAGAGACCACCAGATGCTCATGCTCCAGCCTCCCGGCCACGGCTCGACATACCGATACGTATTGCCCTTCATGTCGTGCCGTAAGCACGTGAACGACCGGATGGCCCCGATAGCCCTCATTAGCCCCCGTTCGGCGGAAGCGTGGAGGCGGGACCGCGGTGTATGGCGGCGCGCCGCGGACGAGCGGGAGGGGGCGGCAGGGGGCGAGAGGGAGCGGCAGGGAGACCGGCGCGGGACGGCCCCTGGGAAACGGGACGGAGAACGACCTTCCGGACCTGCCCTGCGGCGTCCCGGCGCGCAGTGCGATGATGACCCGGCCATGTCGTCCGATCACGTCGCTCGCGCCGCGGCCGCTCCCCGGCTGCTGAGGACCGCGGTGTTCACCGCGGTCTGCGTTCTGCTGTCCGCGACGGGTCACGTCCTGGCCGCCTGTGCCCCGGTCCCCTGGTGGACTCTGGTCCTCGGCTTCCTGGGGGTCTTCGCGGTCGCCGCGCCGCTCGCCGGACGCGCGCGCTCGACCCCCACCGTCGTCGCGGCCCTGACGGGCGGACAGCTCGCCTTGCACAGCCTCTTCGGGTTCGCGCAGCAGCACATGGTGATACCCACGGGCCCCGGCACGAACGACGCGCTCCTCAGGACGGCCGCGAAGCTGGTCTGCGGCGCGGGCCCCGTCTCGCTGAGCCCCGTCGACGCCCAACGGATCGTCGCCGACGCCGGGATCAGCCTGACCGGGCACACCACCACGGGAACGACCGGCACGGCCGCCGCGCACGGCGCCCACGGCATGGTCATGAACGTCGGCCCCCTGGCCTCCGCCGACGGACTGCTGCCCTCCCTCCCGATGGTGCTCGGCCACCTGCTGGCCGCGCTGGTGACCGGCTGGCTCCTGCGCCACGGCGACCTCGCGCTGCACCGGCTGGTCCGGCTCTCGGCGCGTGGCGTCGGCGAGGTCAGGGAGAACGCCCAACTGCGCTCCCTGCGCGCCGCCCTCTCTCTCGTACGGGCCCTGCGTGCCGGACTCCCCGGTGCGCCCGCCCCGGGCCCGCGCCCGCCGCGTGCCTCGTACGGCCCCCCGCCGGTACCGGCCGGGGAGACACTCCAGCACACAGTGATCAGGCGCGGCCCTCCGGCCGGCCTCGCTCTCGCCGCCTGACGCGACGCACTCCGCTCGGCACGGGGGTGTGGTCGCCATGCCGTCGCGTGCCCTCCCCACGCGGCCGCATCAGCTCGCTCGCCCGATCACTGACTTCTCATCACACCGTGGAGTGTTCCGTGTTCCCAGCCAAGAAGTTCTCCGGTTCGAACCTCGCCCGTGTCACCGTGGCCGGCGGTGTCGCCGCTTCCGCCGTCCTGCTGCTGGCGGGCCCGGCGTCCGCGCACGTGAGTGTGCAGCCGCTCGGCGTCGCCGCCAAGGGCGGTTCGGCCATCGTCAACTTCAAGGTCCCCAACGAGCGTGACGACGCCAACACCACCCAGCTGGAGGTGAACATCCCCGCCGACCACCCGCTGGCCTCCGTGATGCCGGAGCCCATTCCGGGGTGGAAGATCGTCGTCACCAAGGCCAAGCTGGCCAAGCCCCTGGAGCTGCACGGCAACCAGATCACCGAGGCGGTCTCCAAGGTCACCTGGACGGCGACCGCCGGCGGCGGAACCCCGTCCGGCCAGTTCCAGCTCTTCCCCGTCTCCCTGAGCCAGCTGCCCGAGGACACCGACCAGTTGGTGTTCAAGGCCATCCAGACGTACTCGAACAAGGACGTCGTCCGGTGGATCGAGGAGCCGAAGGAAGGCGCGGCCGAGCCCGAGAACCCGGCGCCCGTCCTCCAGCTGACCGCCGCCACCGGGGACGAGCACGGCGCGCCGGCCGCCACCGCCACCGCCGCGCCCGCCGCCCAGGGCGGCGAGGCGCACGACACCGCGAAGACCGAGACGGCCTCCGCCGACTCCAGCGACTCCACCGCCCGCGTCCTCGGGATCGTCGGCATCGTCGTCGGCGTCGCGGGCGTGGCCTTCGGCGTCCTCGCCGGACGCCGCCGCACCGCCTGACCCGCCCCACACCCCCGCCACACACCGCGGCACGCGGGGCTGTGCCGTCATGACGCCGTGACGTCGCGACATTGCGAGACTGTGATGTCGCGACGTCACACCACCACGACGTGGTGACGTCACGTCGTCGCGGCGGACGGAGACAACGCATCCCGACCCCCCACCGTCCAGGCCCTCACGGACCCGCGTGCCCGGTACCGGCATCCCGCACCCCTCGACCAGGAAACACCTCCCATGCGTAAGAAGACCGTGTCCACCGCCGCCGCCCTCGCGGTGCTGACGGCACTCACCCTGACCGCGTGCGGCGGCGGTGGCGACAGCGACGCCGCCAAGCCGATCGCGGACATCTCCATGCAGCCGAAGAACAAGGCCGCGACCGTCCTCGACCAGCCCTTCGCCAAACCCGACTTCGTCCTCACGGACACGAAGGGCAAGCCGTACGACTTCCGCGAGCGGACCAAGGGCAAGGCCACGCTCATCTACTTCGGCTACACCAACTGCCCGGACGTCTGCCCGACCACGATGAGCAACATCGCCATCGCCAAGAAGTCCCTCCCCAAGGCCGACCAGGCCAAGCTCCAGGTCGTCTTCGTCACCACCGACCCGGCCAGGGACACCCCCGCGTCGCTCGCCAAGTGGCTGCCCGCCGCCGGCGATCCCTCCTTCGTCGGGCTCACCGGAGACTTCAAGACCATCCAGGCCGGCGCCCGCAGCATCGGCATCGGCATCGACCCGGCCACGACGAACAAGGACGGCACCGTCGTCTCCATGCACGGAGCACAGGTCATCGCGTTCTCCCCGAAGACCAACGGCGGCTACCTCCTGTACGGCGACGACGCCTCCTCGGACGACTACGCCAAGGACCTCCCGAAGATCATCAAGGGAGAGAACCCGTGACGGGAGACACCGCCGCCCCCGTCCCTGCCCCTGCACCGGGCCCCGCCCTGGCGGCCGCCCCCCGCACGTCGCCGCGCCTCGTCGTGGCCGGTGGTCTCACCTCCGCCCTGGCACTGGCGCTGATACTCGTCGGCTGCTCGTCCGGATCGTCCACCTCCTCGAAGTCGCCCGAACTGAAGGTCAGCGGGGCCTATATGCCGCGCCCGGTCAGTGACCTCGCGGCGGGCTTCCTCGTCGTCACCAACAGCGGCGGAGCCGCCGACAAACTCACCTCCGTCACCAGCTCCCTCTCCGACGACATCACCATCCACAAGACCGAGGACCAGAAAATGATGGAGGTGACGTCCTTCGACATCCCGGCGGGCGGCACCCTGGATCTCGCACGCGGCGGGAATCACATCATGTTCGCCGAGCTCAAGCAGCAGCCGAAGCAAGGCCAGGAGATCGGCATCGAGCTGCACTTCGAGAAGGCCGACCCCATCAAGGTCGAGCTTCCCGTGAAGGAGACCACGTACAACCCGGCCCAGAACTGAGGGACTGAACACCATGACGACCACCGCCCCGCGCTTCGGAGCCGCACCGGCCGCACCGCTCGTGCGACTGCTGCTCGTCGCCACCGTGCTGCTCGGTACCGTCTTCACCGTGCTGTCCGGCACGGCGTCGGCGCATGCCGCCCTCACCGGCAGCACCCCCGAGGACGGGGCGGTCGTCGCCACCGCCCCCAAGGACGTCACCCTCACCTTCTCCGAGCAGGTCGCCCTGAGCGACAGCTCGATCCGTGTCCTCGACCCGAGCAACAAGCGGGTCGACACCCAGAAGATCCGGAACCTGAGCAGCGGCAAAACGGTCAGCTACGCCGTGGACCTGCACGCCGGTCTTCCCGACGGCACCTACACCGTCGCCTGGCAGGCCGTCTCGGCCGACAGCCACCCCGTCTCGGGCGCCTTCACCTTCTCGATCGGCGCCCCCTCGAAGACCGAGGCCACCGTGCCCGCCGAGAAGGCCGGCGGCGGCCTGGTCGGCTTCCTCTACGACGTCGCGCGCTACGTCTCGTACGCCGGGTTCATCCTCCTCGTCGGTGGCTCGGCCTTCGTCCTCGGCAGCTGGCCGCGCGGCGCGTCCGTCCGGCCGCTGCAACGGCTCGTCGTCCAGGGCTGGATCGCCCTCACCGCCGCCACGCTCGTCCTCCTCCTGCTCCGCACCCCCTACACCGGCTCGGGCGACCTGGCCGACGCCTTCGACCTGGGCGGACTGCGGGCCGTCCTCACCACCAAGTCCGGCACCGCCCTCGTCTCCCGCCTGCTCCTCCTCGGCGCCGCCGCGCTCTTCGTGGCCGTCCTCTTCGGCGCGTACGCCCGCCGGGAAGCGCCCACGAACGAGGACGAGGCGAAGGAGAAGAAGGACCTCACCTTCGGACTCGCCGTCGGCGGCGTCGTCGTCGCGGCGGGCATCGCCGCCACCTGGGCGCTCTCGGAGCACGCGTCGACCGGGATCCAGGCCGGTCTCGCCATGCCGGTGGACGTCCTGCACCTGCTGGCGGTGGCGATCTGGCTCGGCGGCCTGACGGCACTGCTCGTCGCGCTGTACCGCGCGCCCTCCATCGAGGCCGCGGCGGTACGGCGCTTCTCGCGCACCGCGTTCATCAGCGTCGTCGTCCTCGCCGCGACCGGGCTCTACCAGTCCTGGCGGCAGGTCGGATCGTGGTCGGCGCTCGGGGACACGTCATACGGGCAACTCCTCCTGGTGAAGGTCGGACTGGTCGCCGTCCTGATCGCCATCGCCTTCTTCTCCCGGCGGTGGACAGCCCGGCTGGGAGAGCCGGCGGCGGTCCCGGCGGCTGTCTCGGCGGAGGCCGGGGCAGCGGAGGCCGGGACAGCAGCGAAGACGGAAGCGACGGCAGAAGCGAAATCGGCGACGGAATCGGAAACGTCGGGGTCATCGGAGACAGGGACAGAGGCGGGGGCTGAGGCCGCGGCGGAGACGGGGGCCGGGAGCGGGTCTGGGGCTGCGGTCCTGGCCGGTGCCGAAGCGGCGGCCGAGAGCGGAGCGGAAAGCGCGTCGGGGTCGGAGACCTCGACCGGACAGGGGACCCGGTCCGGGACCGTCACCGCGAGCACAACCGCGGTCGGCGATACTCAAAGGATTGCCCAGCTCGCCCGCCAGCAAGCCGCGATGGCGACAGCTCGCCAAAAGCGACTCCGTGACGCCGACACCGAACGCTCCGGACTGCGCCGTTCCGTCCTGGCCGAGGCCGGCGTCGCCGTCGTGCTCCTCGCCGTCACGACCGTACTGACGTCGACCGAGCCCGGCCGGACCGCCGAACAGGAAGCGAACCGGACAGGCGCCTCCGTCGGCGCGCCCGCGACCGCCGGACCCATCGACGTCACCCTGCCCTTCGACACCGGCGGCCAGAAGGGCAAGGGAACGGTGCAGGTGACCCTCGACCCCGGCACGTCCGGCGCCAACCTGATGCACCTGTACATAGACGGACCGGACGGGCAGCCCCTCGACGTGCCCGAGGTGAAGGTGGCCTTCACTCTGACCTCCCAGAAGATCGGCCCGCTGCCGATCGTCCCCGAGCGGTTCGCCGCCGGGCACTGGAGCGCGGACGGGGTGCAGATCCCGATGCCGGGCGACTGGAAACTCCAGGTGACCGTGCGCACCTCCGACATCGACCAGACCACCGTCGACAAGAACGTGAAGATCGGCTGACCCCGTGAGCGACACCAGGCAGAACAACCTCGCCCGGAACGACCGGAACCGACGGAATGGCCGAAACGACCGGCCCGACGGGGACAACCGGGACGACAACAACAACAACGACAGCAACGAGGACGGCCGGAACCCGGACGGCGTCTCCCGCCGCCGCCTCCTCGGCACCGCGAGCGCCGTGGGAGCCGCCGGACTAGCGCTCGGCGCGGCAGGCGGAGCCGCCGCCTCCGCCGCCGGCCGGAGCGAGCCCGCCCCCGTCACCGCGCTGATCACCGTCGGAACGGACACCGTCGCCTTCCACGGCACCCACCAGCCGGGTATCACCACCCCGCTGCACGCGCGCGGCCACCTCGTCGCCTTCGACCTGGCACCCGGAGCGGGACGCAAGGAAGCGAGCGCGCTGCTGCGCCGCTGGTCCGCCACGGCCCGCGCCCTGATGGCCGGCGAACCGGCCGCCGGACACGACACCGGCGTCGCCCTCGACGCCGGCCCGTCCTCCCTCACCGTCACCTTCGGCTTCGGCCGTACCTTCTTCGACCGTACGAACCTGACCGGCCGCAGGCCCTCCGCGCTCGACCCGCTCCCTCCGTTCTCCTCCGACCACCTCGACAAGGGGCGCAGCGACGGCGACCTCTGGATCCAGATCGGCGCCAACGACGCGCTGGTCGCCTTCCACGCGCTGCGCGCGCTCCAGAAGGACGCGGGCGCCGCCGCCCGGGTCCGGTGGCAGATGAACGGCTTCAACCGCACCCCCGGCGCGACCCCGCACCCCATGACGGCCCGCAACCTCATGGGCCAGCTCGACGGCACCGCCAACCCCAAACCGTCCGAGCCCGACTTCGACGGGCGCGTCTTCGTGCCCTCCACCCCCGCCGCCGGCGCCGCCACCTCCGAGGACACCGCCTGGATGGCGGGCGGCTCCTACGCCGTCGTCCGGCGCATCCGCATGCTCCTCGACAACTGGGAGCAGCTCTCCCTCCACCAACAGGAACAGGTCATCGGCCGCCGCAAGGCCGACGGCGCCCCCCTCACCGGCGGGACCGAGAGCACCAAGCTCGCCCTCGACACCGTCGGCCCCGACGGCAAGCTCGTCATCCCCGGCAACGCGCACGCGCGCATCTCCGCCCCCGAGGCGAACGGCGGAGCCGCCATGCTGCGCCGCCCCTTCTCCTTCCACGACGGGATCGGCCCGGACGGAACGCCGGACGCGGGGCTGCTCTTCGTCTGCTGGCAGGCCGATCCGCTCAAGGGATTCGTACCCGTGCAGCGCAAGCTCGACCGCGGCGACGCGCTTTCGGCGTACATCCGCCACGAGGCGAGCGGACTGTTCGCGGTGCCGGGCGGGGCGGGCGAGGGCGAGTACGTGGGGCAGCGTCTCCTGGAGGCCTAGGCCTGGGGCTGGGGCTGGGCCTGCGTACACGTCACGTCCCTGGGCCCGGGCCTTGGGCCGCGTACACGTCCGCTCAAGGGTGTGATCCCGGAGCGGGCACCTCCACCGGCCTATTAGGGTGACCGTATGTCGGCCACGCGCTACACGTATCTCGGCCCCGAGGGCACCTTCACCGAGGCCGCCCTCCGTACGCTCCCGGAAGCCGCCACGCGCGAGCTGATCCCGATGGTGTCCGTACCGGCGGCCCTCGACGCGGTACGGAACGGGGACGCCGCGGCCGCGCTCGTACCGATCGAGAACTCGGTCGAGGGCGGGGTCACGGCCACGCTCGACGAACTCGCCTCCGGCGAACCGCTGATGATCTACCGCGAGGTGCTGCTCCCGATCGCCTTCGCGCTGCTCGTACGGCCCGGCACGGAACTTTCCGAGGTGAAGACGGTGACCGGTCATCCGGTCGCCCAGCCCCAGGTGCGCAACTGGCTGCGGACCCATCTGCCGGACGCGTTGTGGGAGTCGGCGGCGTCGAACGCGGACGGCGCGCGGCTGGTGCAGGAGGGGCGCTTCGACGCGGCGTTCGCCGGTGAGTTCGCGGCGGCGACGTACGGGCTGACGCCGCTGGTCACCGAGATCCACGACGCGGAGAACGCCGAGACGCGGTTCGTGCTGGTGGGCCGGCCCGCGCGGCCCGCGTCGCCGACCGGGGCCGACAAGACCTCGGTCGTCATCTGGCTGGGCGACGACCGCCCCGGCGCGCTGCTCGAACTGCTCCAGGAGTTCGCGGTACGGGGGGTCAACCTGATGCTGATCCAGTCGCGGCCGACGGGCGCGGGCATCGGCAACTACTGCTTCGCCGTGGACGCCGAGGGGCACATCGCGGACCGGCGGGTGGGGGAGGCGCTGATGGGGCTCAAGCGGATCTGCCCCAAGGTGCGGTTCCTGGGGTCGTATCCCCGGGCGGGGGTGTCGGCGGCCGACGCGGGGCAGGTGCGGCCCGGCACCTCGGACGCCGAGTTCATCGAGGCGGCGGACTGGCTGGCGCGCAGCCAGGACGGCCGGACCTGAGCGCGTAGGCCGCGACCGGCCCGCGTGCGGCTCGGGCCTGCGCATCCTTCCCAGCCTGTGGATGCAGACCAAAGTTATCCACAGGCTTGCTTCTCGACCTGGGGACAAGTCGATAACTCAACCCGGCACAGTCGACAAATCACCCCAGTCACCCCACTCCCGTCCACAGGGCGCCAGGTCGCCCGTGTCACCCCAATTCCCGTGACCAACTCGTCAGGGCGAGCCATTCCCACCCGAATGAGTGTGTGAAGTGGGTTTGAGCGGGGAATTCTCCGGCCTGCACACGGGCCCCGGAACGATCGCTTCCGCCATCCACAGAACTCCCACACAGCCTGTGGATAACTTTATCGGTAACACACAGCCCACTGTGGACAACTCAACGCGGTCGCCGCCCCCAAGTCCCCTTCTCCACAAGGACGGTGAGTCAAGGCGGCGAGGCCCGACTGCCCCTTTCCGGGGAATTGGATCACTTTCATTGACGCGAGGCGAATGCCCTCCACGATGCTCTCCAAGATCACCCCCACTTCACCACCGCGCACTTTTCCCAATTCGCACAATTCACGCAAGCCGGACAAAGGGACGCGCGTGTCGATATCGAGTGGGGTGGTGTCGGTGCGCACCGGTAGCCTTGTGGGGTGATTGACCTTCGCCTGCTCCGTGAGGACCCCGACCGTGTCCGCGCCTCCCAGCGCGCCCGTGGAGAGGACGTCGCACTCGTCGACGCCCTGCTCTCCGCCGATGAGCGGCGCAGGTCGTCCGGCCTCCGCTTCGACGAGCTGCGCTCCGAGCAGAAGTCGCTCGGCAAGCTGATCCCCAAGGCCTCGCCCGAGGAGAAGACCGAGCTGCTCAGGAAGGCCGAGCAGCTCAAGTCCGACGTCAAGGCCGCCGATGTCGCGCAGCACGAGGCCGACGACGAGGCCAAGCGGCTGCTGCTCCAGCTGGGCAACGTGGTGCACCCCGACGTCCCGGTGGGCGGCGAGGAGGACTTCGTCGTCCTGGAGACGCACGGCACGATCCGCGACTTCGCCGCGGAGGGCTTCGAGCCCAAGGACCACCTGGAGCTGGGCGAGTCGCTGGGCGCCATCGACGTCGAGCGGGGCGCCAAGGTGTCCGGCTCGCGCTTCTACTACCTCACGGGGATCGGCGCGCTGCTGGAGCTCGCTCTGGTGAACGCGTCGATCGCGCAGGCGACGGAGGCCGGCCTCGTCCCGATGCTCACGCCCGCGCTGGTGCGGCCGCGCGCGATGGAGGGCACCGGCTTCCTCGGCCAGGCCGCGGAGAACGTGTACCACCTGGAGAAGGACGACTACTACCTGGTCGGTACGTCGGAAGTCCCGCTCGCCGCGTACCACATGGACGAGATCATCGAGGCCGGCAAGCTGCCGCTGCGCTACGCGGGCTTCTCGCCGTGCTTCCGCCGCGAGGCGGGGACGTACGGCAAGGACACCCGGGGCATCTTCCGGGTCCACCAGTTCGACAAGGTCGAGATGTTCTCGTACGTCGACCCGGCGGACGCGGAGGCCGAGCACCAGCGGCTGCTGGACTGGGAGAAGCAGTGGCTGAGCGCTCTCGGGCTGCCCTTCCAGGTGATCGACGTGGCCTCGGGCGATCTGGGTGCCTCCGCTTCGCGGAAGTTCGACTGCGAGGCGTGGATCCCCACGCAGGGCAAGTACCGCGAGTTGACGTCGGCGTCCAACTGTGACGGCTTCCAGGCCCGCCGGCTGTCCATCCGGATGCGGGACGGCAAGCAGGTCAAGCCGCTGTCGACGCTGAACGGCACGCTGTGCGCCGTACCGCGCACGATCGTGGCGCTGCTGGAGAACCACCAGCAGGCGGACGGTTCGGTGTGGGTCCCCGAGGTGCTCCGTCCGTACCTGGGCGGGCGTGAGGTTCTGGAGCCGGTCGCCAAGTGAGCGCCGCCGCCTCTTCGGCTTCTTCGGCCTCCCCGGCCGGCGACTCCGCCCGTACGGGTACGGGGGCGCCGTTCCCGTACAAGCTGGTGGCGACCGACCTCGACGGCACGCTGCTGCGTGAGGATGCCACGGTCTCCCCGCGCACCCGTGAGGCGCTCGCCGCGGTGACCGCGGCGGGCGCCGCCCACATCATCGTGACGGGGCGTGCCGTGCCGTGGACACGGCGCATCCTGGACGACCTCGGGTACGACGGTCTGGCGGTGTGCGGTCAGGGCGCGCAGGTCTATCACGCGGGTGAGCACAGGCTGTTGACGTCGGTGACGCTGGACCGGCAGGTGGCCGGGGCGGCGCTGGCCAAGATCGAGGCGGAGGTCGGCCCGCTGGCGCTGGCCGTGAGCCAGGACGGCCTGGACGGTGAGGTGCTGTTCGGCCCCGGCTACCGGGTGCACGACGGGCCGCTCGCCTCGGTGGCCGAGAACGACCCGGTGAAGATGTTCGCGGCGCCGTTGAACAAGGTGTACATCCAGCATCCCGAGCTGGACGACGACGAGTTGACGCGGATCGCGCGGGCGGCGGTCGGCGGCATGGTCGCGGTGGTGATGGCGGGCGCCGGTGTGGTGGAGATCCTGCCGCTGGGGCTGAGCAAGGCCACGGGGCTGTCGCTGGCGGCGCGCCGGCTGGGCGTGAAGGCGGCGGACACGATCGCGTTCGGCGACATGCCGAACGACATCGCGATGTTCGGCTGGGCGCGGCACGGCGTGGCGATGGCCAACGCGCACCAGGAGTTGAAGGCCGTGGCCGACGAGGTCACGGCGTCGAACGAGGACGACGGCATCGCGGTGGTGCTGGAGAAGCTGCTGCTCCAGGGCTGAGTCTTCCTCAGGCCGGAACTTCGCAGATCCGCGGCGCCTTGTCGGTACGTGGCATTTTCCGGGCCTTTGTGCGGAGGATGCGCGGATCGAACGCGCGCGGGGGGTGGGTACCCCGACGACGGCTTAGCAAGCCGCTGCCTTACCACTCGGCCAATCCTCCGGGAAGGGCGGCCCGCGCGTGTGCGCGCTCGAAGCGGCCGCCCCGGGCAGCGTGTCGGCGGCTGCGCGGAGCAGATGATGGCTACTCCGGAGCCTGCGCGACGCTGCCCTGGTGGGAACTCGACGGACTGCAACTCCCCGTCATCGCCGCGCTCCTCTCCCGGTCCTGTGGTGGTGCTCCAACACGCTCCACTGTGCCCGGCGGGCCGGTTCGGCGCCACCGAATTACGGGCGGTACGAGGCAGGCGGTGAGCCTGAGCGGTGAGCGCTGAGCCCGTACGTACGATGCGGCGGCCCGTGCCCGCCGCCCGGCGGACGAGTGTTCCCGCGAAGGCGGACAGGCACGGGCCTCCTACCGTATCAGCGGCGCCTGCGGCCTCGGCGCAGATCCCTCAGCTCGTGCATGACGTCGTCGACCCTGCCGTCGATGCGCTTGATGTCGTCGGACATGGCGCACAGCCGGTGGCTGATCGCCGCCACCACCTTGTTGGTGGCGTCCAGTCGCCGGTCCAGGTGGTCGAGCCGGACGGACATCCGGTTCAGGACGGGACCCACCTCCTGGAGGGCGACCCCGACTCCGCCGAGGCAGACCTCGACGTTGGTCAGGCGCCGGTCCAGGGAGGCGTACCCCTCGCGCCAGCCCTCCTCGGCGTCGAGGAGGTACGTACGGACGCACCGGGCGATGTCGCTGTCGCGAAGCAGCATGGCCATGTTGAGGGCGGAACGGCGCGTGTAGAGGGTCAGGCTGGAGCGCCTCTGTGGATAACTTCCGCCGCTTCCCGATGAGAGTGACATGTTGTCACTATGAAAGCTCCGCAGGTCAGAGCCTCGCATCACTCGCATCCCGTTCTCCGCGAGTTCCGCGCGGTGCCGCGCCGTCAACTGCCTGATGACGTCTGTGGATACTTCGAAGTACCGGGCCGCGTCCTCTGTGCGGATGTGAATTCCATCCGGGAGCATGACAAGAGCCTTGACCTTGTCGAGGGCGTCGACCCGCCCCAGGTGCTCGGCGCGCATGGTGCGCGATTCGAGCAAGGCGACTTCCGATGGCATGGAGATGCCTTCCGTTCGTGAAACCGATGATGGTCGGCCCTCTCCCCGGGCTTCAGGGGCGGAGGTCGGCTCACGGTGCTTACTCACTCAATGACCGGTGTGGCCCTCGACCCTTCACCGGCAATCCTCAGATTCACGAACGCTCGACGTCACGAACTCCAGTTGCCTCCACGCAACCTGGACAACGAGCCGATAAGCGTACAGTTACGCCGCAACCCCCGCCCATCGGGCAGGGGTTGCGTCACACGCGGCGGTTCGCCTGCTTCGGGGTGCGTCCGGCCTCGGCTACTCGTCGCCCGCCAGCGTCAGCGTGCGGAGCTTCTGGCCCGCGTACCAGGTCGCGGCCACGGTGACGACCGCCAGGAGGGCCACCGCCGTCGGGAGTTTCACGTCCGAGGTGATGATGCCGTCGCCGCCGATCTTCTGCGCCAGCGCCAGCGCCCACTGCTGGACGCTCAGGGTGCGGGCGCCCGCCACCAGACTGCCGAAGAGGGTCTCCCAGACCAGCGCGTACACCAGTCCGATGACGACCGCGTGCCGGCTGACCGTACCGAGCAGCAGGAACAGCGCGCTGTACGCGATCGAGGCGACGAGCGCCGCGACGGTGTAGGCGACGGCGATCTGCTGGCCGTTGCCGTTCAGGATGTAGCCCGCGATGAACGTGGGGATGGCGGAGAAGGCCATGGTCACGGCGATCGCCACGATCAGCTTGGTGAAGATGATCGTGGGCCGCTTGAGCGGCTTGGCGAGCAGGTAGACGATCGAGCCGTCGTCGATCTCCGGGCCGATCGCTCCCGTACCCGCGATCACGCCGATCAGCGGCACCATCGTGGCGATGGCGAAACCGCCCAGCACGTCCGACGCGACCTGGTCGTCCGCGCCGCTGAAGGCGCGGACGGCGATCGCGATGACGATCAGCAGGGCGGGCAGGACGAAGAGGATCGCGGCCCGGCGCCGGCCGAGCAGGGCCCGGTAGGTGAGCCGGGCGACTGTGGGGTCGTACATGACGTCACAGCTCCTTTCTGGGCGCTCAGGCCGTTACGAGGTAGGAGAAGACCGACTCGAGGGATTCGTCCGAGGGCGAGACCGTGAGCAGCCGGATGGAGTGCTCACGGGCGACCCGCGGCAGCAGAGCCGTGAAGCGGCTGAAGTCGACCGCCTGGATGCGCAGCGCGCCCTCGGCGAGGTCCACCTCGATGCCGGCCGTCGACGGGTCGGCGATGAGCGCGGCGGCGAGCGCGCGGTCGTCGCTGGACCGTACGAGATAGCGGTGCGGCCGGTCGGTCATCAGCCGGCGGATCTTGCGGAAGTCACCGCTCGCGGCGTGCCGTCCCGCCACGATCACCTCGATGTGCGAGGCGAGTTGCTCGACCTCTTCAAGGATGTGGGACGAGAAGAGGACGGTGCGGCCCGTGGCGCCCATACGCCGCAGCAGATCCATCAGCTGCATGCGCTGGCGCGGGTCCATCCCGTTGAACGGCTCGTCGAGCAGCAGCACCGCCGGGTCGTGGACCAGCGCGGACGCCATTTTCACGCGCTGGCGCATGCCTTTGCTGTACGTCGCGATCTTGCGGTCCTGCGCGTACTCCATCTCGACCGTGGCGAGCGCGGTGTGGGCCGCTTTCGCGCCCAGGCCGTGCAGTTCGGCGTTGGCGACGACAAATTCGAGGCCGGTGAGGAAGTCGTACATCGCCTCGCGCTCGGGCACGATCCCGATCTGCCGGTACACGGACTCGTTGCGCCAGATCGGCGCGCCGTCGAGCGTGACCGTTCCCGTGGAGGGGGCGAGGAAACCACCCATCATGTTGATGAGGGTGGACTTCCCGGCACCGTTGGGGCCGAGCAGTCCGGTCACGCCGGGGCCGACGGTCATGGTCACGTCGTTGACGGCGACCACGTTCCCGAACCAGCGGGAGGCGTGCTCGATGTTGATGGTGGTCACAGCCCGACCTTCCGGTAACGGCGCATGAGGACGGCGTACGAGCCGGCGATGAGCGCGAGGACGACCAGCAGGTAGAGCACGCCGAGGCCGGCCGAGGGGCCCACGCCGCCGGGGAAGCTGGAGGAGGCGCCCAGGAACGCGGTCTGCACGCCGTCGATGAGGGTGACCGGCGAGAAGAGGCCGAGCCACTTGGCCGCGCCGTCCGAGCCCGTCCCTACGGCGATGCCCTGGACCGTGCTGACGGCGCCGTACGTGATGGTCAGGGTCGCGATCACGGCGGCGACGCCGAACCCGCGGCGCGGGGTGAACGCGGCCATCACCAGGCCGAGTCCGCCGAAGAGGAGGGAGAGCAGCGCCACCGATACCAGCCCCTGTCCGAATCCCTTGGTCTGGTCGGCGAAGTCCATCTTCGCGAGCAGGGAACCCGCGTAGAGGATGACGAGCGGCGACGCGGTCAGGACGAAGAGCGCCGAGGCCATCGCGCCGTACTTGGCGAGGACGTAGTCGACGCGCTCGATGGGGCGTGAGAAGTAGAGAGGGACCGTCTTGAACCGCAGGTCGCGGGAGACGGACTGGGGGGCCTGCGACGCGAGATAGAGGCCGATGACGGCCTGGGTGAAGATCGCGTAGCGCGTGTAGTCGAGCGGCAGGCTCTTGAGGTTGGTCGCAATGGCGACCGCCACGATGATCCCCGCGGGCAGGCACATCACCGCGAAGAGGATCATGGGCAGGACCTTGGACTTGGCCGAGCGGCCGAGGCCGTACGAGCCCCGCAGGGACTGCGAGTAGAGGGAGCGGCGGGCGTACGCGCGGCCCAGCCGGGCGCCTTCGTAGGTGCGGTAGCCGATGTTGTGGATACGGGTGGTGTCGGCCCCCAGGGGGGTGCCGGCGGGGGCTTCGGTCTCAGCGCTCATCTCCGTCTCCTCCCTTCTGGAGTACGTACTGCTCGTCGTCGGCGGCGGCTGCTGTCGCGGGAACGACGGCTCCCGCGTGTGCGGCGGATTCCGTCCCGGCGGGATCCGTCCCGGCAGGGTCCGTCCTGCCTGGGTCCGTCCCGGCGGGGTCCGCTGTTCCGGCCGCCTGGGGGCGGAAGACCTCCGCGATGTGGTGGCGGCGCTGTTCCATCCGTACGAGGCCGAGCCCGAGGTCGGCGACGGTGTCGCGGACGACGTCGTACGTCTCCTCCCCCGCGGCCTCGACCAGCAGGATGTGCCCGGCGCCCGGCAGCCCCTCCTCCATGCCCGCGTGGAGCGTCAGCCCCGCCGCGGTGAGGTGCTCGCGGAGGGTCCGCGTGCCGTCGGGGTGGGTGTCCGTGTCGGTGACCTCGACGGCGAGGGTCGTGGTGATCTGGGTGAAGTCGCTGGTGGAGCTGGAGCGCAGCAGCTTCCCGCCGTCGATGACGACGACGTGGTCACAGGTGCGTTCGAGCTCGCCCAGGAGGTGCGAGGTCACCAGGACGGAGATGCCGAAGTCGCTGTAGACCCGGCGGATCAGGCCGAGCATCTCGTCCCGGCCGACCGGGTCGAGGCCGTTGGTGGGCTCATCCAGGAGGACGAGTTGGGGGTCGTGGACCAAGGCCTGCGCGAGTTTGACGCGCTGCTTCATGCCGGTCGAGTAGCCGCCGATGGGGCGGTACCGCTCCTCGTAGAGACCGACGTGGCGCAGCGTGTCCGCCGTGCGCTCGCGGGCCGCCGTCGGGGGGAGTCCGGACATGCGCGCCATGTGGACGACGAACTCGGTGGCCGAGACGTCCGGTGGCAGGCAGTCGTGCTCGGGCATGTACCCGACGCGCTCCCGGATGGCGGCGCCACTGGTGGCGACGTCGAGCCCGAGCACCGCGGCCCGGCCTTCCGTGGCGGGGGACAGACCCAGCAGGATCTTGATCATGGTGGACTTGCCGGCTCCGTTGGCGCCCACCAGGCCGGTCACGCCGGGTCCGATGTCCAGGGAGAGCCGGTCAAGCGCGGTTACCCGAGGGAACCTTTTGCTCAGACCTTCAGTCGCGATCACAGTCACACTCCGAAGGTAGTGGCGCGGACCACAGGGGTCGTCAGACCTGACGGCTGTATCGGCCTCCCCCTCGAGATGTACGGAACCCGTAAGGGCGTGCGGGTCGGGCCGGCCGCCCCGCTCCTTCCACCCGCTTTTCACCCGCACCCCCGACCAGTTTCCACAGGTAACCCCACCGGCCTTGACGTAGCCGCCGGGGATTGTCACATTCGGCAGTGTCACAGTCCGAATACACACAGCGACGTGGGGCGGGGTGCGGGTGGGGAGCGGGAGCACGTGCGGGGGCGAGGGCAAGGACGGATGCGGAAGCGAGGACAGGTGCGGAAGCGGGGGCGCGGGCGCTCGACCGGCGGATCGGTCGCCGAGCGCGAAGGATTCCGGCGGACGCAGCGTCTGGCGTACGCGTGCGCGGAGGAGGTGGCGGCGCGGCTGCGGCCGGGGGTGACCGAGCGTGAGGCCGCGCGGATGCTGCGGCGGTGGCTGGAGGTCCGCGGTGTCCGGGACTGGTTCCATCTGCCCTTCGCGTGGTTCGGGGACCGTACGGCGTTCACGGGCTTCCGGATACCGCTCCAGTTCTTCCCCACCGGCCGCCGGCTGGAGGAGGGGATGCCGTTCATCCTCGATCTGGCGCCGGTGTACGGCGGGTTCCCGGCGGACGTCGGCTTCTCGGGGCGGATCGGTGAGAACGCCCTGCACGACAAGCTCCTCGATGATCTCCGCGCGCACCGTGAGTTGATCCTGCGCGAGGTGCGCGAGCGGCGCACGCTGCGCGCGATCTACCAGGACGTGGACCGGCTGATGGTCGAGCAGGGGTACGCCAACCGTCACCGGGCGTATCCGTTCGGCGTCATCGCCCACACGGTGGACCGGGTCGAGGAACGCCGCTGGTCCCCGCGTGTGTTCGGCTTCGGCACCCAGGCGCTCAAGGGGCTGGCGAGCGATGCCGTGCGCGGGCACCGGGAGGGCTGGTCGCCGCTGTGGAGCCCGTACGGCTTCTCGGATCATCCGCCGGCCCCGGGGATGTGGGCGGTCGAACCCCACCTCGGATTCCGTGGTACGGGGGCGAAGTTCGAGGAGATCCTGGTGGTCACCGACTCGGCCGATCCGGAACAGAGCGCGTTCTGGCTGGACGACGATCTGCCGCATGTGCGGCGCTGGGAGACGAGGTATGAGCAACGACGGTACGAGCGACGGCGGCAGGCATGACGGCGGTACGAGCGGCGGCGGTACGGGTGACGGCGGCAGGCGTGCGGACGGGCTCGGGGACGTGCGGGAGCGGCGGGTCAGGACCGGCGGGATCGAGCTGAGTGTGGCCGAGTCGGGCGACGCGGCGCGGCCGACGGTCGTGCTCGTCCACGGCTACCCGGACAGCAAGGAGGTCTGGTCGGAGGTCGCCGTACGGCTCGCGGAGGACTTCCATGTGGTGCTGTACGACGTGCGGGGGCACGGCCGGTCGACGGCGCCGGTTCCGCTGCGCGGTGGTTTCACGCTGGAGAAGCTCACGGACGACTTCCTGGCGGTGGCCGACGCGGTGAGCCCCGGCCGGCCGGTCCACCTGGTCGGGCACGACTGGGGGTCCGTGCAGTCCTGGGAGTTCGTGACCGTGGCGCGGACCGAGGGCCGTGTCGCGTCGTTCACCTCGGTGTCGGGACCGTCCCTGGACCACCTGGGGCACTGGATCGCTGAACGGGCGTCGCGGCCGACCCCCCGTGGGGCGGCTCAACTCCTGGGCCAGGGCGCCAAGTCCTGGTATGTCTACGCCCTGCACACGCCCGCGCTGCCGGAGCTGGCCTGGCGGGGGCCTCTCGGCCGGCGGTGGCCCGCGATCCTGCGGCGGATGGAGAAGGCCCCCGAGGGAGCGGCCCCGTATCCGACGGCCTCACTCCCCCAGGACGCGGCGCACGGTGCCTGGCTCTACCGGGACAACGTGCGGGCCCGGCTGCGCGGGCCCCGTACGGACGCCTACGCGCACGTCCCCGTCCAGCTGATCACGCCGACCGACGACGTCTTCCTGTCGGAGCGGCTCTACGACGATCTGGACCGGTGGGCCCCGGATCTCCTACGGCGCTCGCTGCCCGGCAAGCACTGGGTGCCGCGCACCCGTCCGGCTCAGCTGGCCTCCTGGATCGGTGAGTTCGTCACCCGTCATGAGGACCGCGCGGGAGGCGGGCAGCCGGACGGGGCCGGGGCGGCGGGGGCGGCCCGGGAGACCCCTGCGGCTTCGACGGCCCGGGAGACCTCAAGGGCTTCCGTAGTCCGACCGGCTCCGGCGGCCAGGGCGGTCGGCCTGTACGCGCGGCGCTTCGGCGGCCGGCTCGTGCTGATCACGGGCGCGGCGAGTGGGATCGGCAGGGCCACGGCCTTCGCCTTCGCCGAGGCGGGCGCCCGGGTGGTGGCGGTCGACCGGGACGCCGAAGGGGCGGCCAGGACGGCGGAGTTGGCCCGGCTGATCGGTGCGCCGGAGGCCTGGGCGGAGCAGACCGACGTCAGCGACGGCGAGGCGATGGAGAAGCTCGCCGAGAGGGTCGCCACGGAGTACGGGATCGTCGACGTCCTGGTGAACAACGCCGGGATAGGGCTGTCGGGCTCGTTCCTCGACACCTCGGCCGAGGACTGGAAGCAGGTCCTGGACGTCAACCTCTGGGGTGTCCTCCACGGCTGCCGGCTCTTCGGCCGCCAGATGGTGGAGCGCGGACGGGGCGGCCATATCGTCAACACCGCGTCCGCCGCCGCCTATCAGCCCTCGAAGGCGCTGTCCGCGTACTGCACGTCCAAGGCGGCCGTGCTGATGCTCAGCGAATGCCTGCGGGCGGAGCTGGGTGCGCAGGGGATCGGCGTCTCCGCGATCTGCCCCGGCTTCGTCAACACCGGGATCACCTCCACCGCGCGTTTCACGGGTGTCTCCGCCGAGGAGGAGTCGCGGCGCAGGAAGAAGGCGGCGCGGCTGTACGGGCTGCGCGACTATCCGCCGGAGAAGGTCGCGGACGCGGTGCTGCGCGCGGTGGTCCGTAACCAGGCCGTGGTGCCGGTCACCCCGGAGGCCCGCGGGGGACGGCTCCTGTCCCGGGTCGCGTCCGGGGCGCTGCGCGCGGTCGCACGGGTGGAGCCACCGCTGTGAACGCCGGCCACCACGAGAGGCGGGAGACGTCCGGGGACGCCGGGGAGCGCGAGGGATCCCGGGAGCGCGAGGACTCGGGGGAACGGGACGAGTCCGGGGAGCGCGACGAGCAGTACGCGATCGTGCCCCGCCGGGTGTCGTTCGACTGGCGGCGGACGCCACTGCACTGGATACCGGACGAACCGACGGCCACCCATGTCATCAACGTCCTGCACCTGTTGCTGCCGGCGGGGGAGCGGTGGTTCGTCCGGGTCTTCAAGGAGGCGCTGCCCCTGGTCACCGACCCGCGACTGCTCAAGGACGTCAGGGGCTTCATGGGCCAGGAGGCCACGCACAGCGTGCAGCACTCGCACGTGCTGGACCACCTGGCGGAGCAGAAGCTGGACACCGGCGCGTACACCCGCCAGGTGGACTACCTCTTCGAGCGGCTGCTCGGTGAGCGACCGCCCTGGGGCATCCCTTTCCCCGCCGGGAAATGGCTGCTCTACCGGCTGGCGTTCGTCGCCGCGATCGAGCAGTTCACGGCGGTTCTCGGCGACTGGATCCTGCGCGCGGACGCGCTGGACCGGGCCGGTGCCGACGGGACGATGCTGGATCTGCTGCGCTGGCACGGCGCGGAGGAGGTCGAGCACCGGGCGGTGGCGTTCGACCTGTACCAGCACTGCGGCGGCCCCGAACCCCTGCGGTACGTACGCAGGGTGGGGACGATGGCGGTCACCGCGCCCATGCTGCTGTGGCTGTGGACCCGGGGGGCCGCCTATCTGATCCGGCACGATCCGCAGCTCGCGGGCCGGCTGCGTTACACGCCGCTCACGCACAACAAAGGCGTCAGGAAGGGGCTGTTGCCCCCCTGGCGTGAACTCGCCGCCGCGGTACCCCGCTACCTCCGGCGGTCGTACCACCCCTCGAAGGAGGGGTCGCTGGGCCTGGCCGTCGCCTATCTCGCGTCCTCGCCCGCGGCCCGTGCGGCCACCGGGGCGGCGGGCGGCCCGGCGCCGGGGAAGGAGGCGTGAGCGCGGAGTACCGGATAGAGGGGCTGGCGCGGGCGAGCGGTGCCACGGTCCGTACGATCCGCGGCTACCTGGACCGCGGGCTGCTGCCCCGGCCGGAGCGGCGCGGCCGGGCCAACGTGTACGGGGACGCGCACCTCGCCCGGCTGCGGGAGATCGCCGACCTGCTGGACCGGGGCTATTCGCTGGCCGCCATCAAGGAGTTGCGGGAGGCGTGGGACACGGGGCGTGGCCTGGGCGGGGTGCTCGGGCTGGTCGCCGAGGTGGACGGACCGTGGACGGACGAGGAGGCGGCCAGGATCTCTCGGGCGGAGCTGGACGAGCGGTTCGGGGGCGAACCGGACGACCGCGCGGTCGCCGAGGCGCTGGAACTGGGCGTCCTGGAGCGGGTTCCCGGGCGCGACGACCTCTTCCTCGTACCGAGTCCCCAGGAGCTGTCCGTGGCGGCCGAGTTGTACGCGGCCGGTGTCCCGCTCCCCGCGATGTCCGGCCATCTCCGGGAGCTTCGCGGTCAGGTCGAGCGGATCGCCGACCGTTTTGTGGAGTTCACCACCGAGCACGTCTTCGCCCGGTATCCCGGCCACCGGCCGCCGACGGAGGGGGAGGCGACGGAGGCCGCCGCGCTCGTACGGCGTCTGCGGCCGCTCGCCCAGCGGTCCGTGGACGCGGAACTGGCGCGCGCCATGCGGCCGTTCGCGAGCCGCCACCTCAGGCGGCGGCTCGCGGCGGAGGGGACGCCTCCGGAGCCCGTCGAGACCGGGGAGGTGGCCCTGCCCGTCAACACGATCCGGGCCGTGGAGGCGCTGGTTGGCGCGGCGAACGCGGCGGCCTTCATCACGGCGGCCGCCGAACGGGAGCTTCAGGCACGGGCCTTGGACGCGCTCGCCCCAACCACACGACAAAGCAGCGATATTCCCCAAATAGGCTAAACGGAAGGCTCGTTGTCCACAGCATCGTCATATTGCCTGTGGATAAGTCGAGTTGGCTGTGGATCAAACCTGTGGATCGAAAGGGGTTCAAATGATTGGCGCGGCGGACCGGTCGACCGGCACGCTGTTCGGATGACCGGAGTATCCGATGAACGACGCACCGTGAAGGTGTCCAAGTACCTCTCGAAGCACCTGCGCCACCAGCCCGAGCGGATCGGCATCACCCTCGACACGAACGGCTGGGTGGCGATCGACGACCTGCTCCACGCCGCCGCCGCGCACGGCTTCCGGATGAGCCGCGCGGACCTGGACCACGCCGTGGCCGTCAACGACAAGCGGCGCTTCACGGTCGACGGCGACCGGATCCGGGCCAACCAGGGCCACACCGTCGCCGTCGACCTGGAACTGGCGCCGGCCGAGCCGCCCGCGTACCTCTACCACGGCACCGCTCCTCACAGCCTGGAGGCGATCCGCGCCGAGGGCCTGCGCCGCATGCGCCGCCA
Source organism: Streptomyces sp. NPDC088261 (assembly GCF_044740805.1). NCBI lineage: Bacteria > Bacillati > Actinomycetota > Actinomycetes > Kitasatosporales > Streptomycetaceae > Streptomyces > Streptomyces sp. NPDC088261. The sequence continues at coordinate 679,085 of NZ_JBIURL010000001.1, read as the reverse complement.
CCACGTCCACCTCTCGGCCGACCGGGAGACGGCCACCCGGGTCGGCGCCCGCCGCGGCCGTCCCGTCGTGCTGGCGGTGGACGCGGGGGCGATGCACCGCGCGGGCCTGGTCTTCCACGTGAGCGCGAACGGAGTCTGGCTCACCGACTCCGTACCGCCCCGCTTCCTCCGCCTCCCCGGCTAGCGGGCGCGCCCGAAGCGGCGACGGCCGGCGAGCCACGGCCGGCCGAGCCGCGACTACCGGCCGAGCTGCGCCGGTGCCTCCGTGGCGATCCGCTCGAACACCCGCGGGTCCACGGCGAAGTCCGTGTCGGCGACGGGCTGGTGGATCACGATCTCCGTGATCCCGAGCTCGGCGTGCCGGCCGGCGAAGTCCACGAAGGCGTCGACGGATTGCAGGGGCCCGGTCCGGTCCGGGGTGAAGCCGGTGAGCAGGATCTTCTCCACCCCGGCCACCTCCCGCCCGATCTCCGCGCAGGCCTTCCCCAGCCGGTCGACCTGCCCGCGGATCGCGTCACGCGACTCCTCCGGCGTCCCCGTCTCGTACAGCTTCGGATCGCCGGTCGTCACCCACGCCTGCCCGTACCGCGCCGCGAGCCTCATCCCCCGCGGACCGGTCGCGGCCACCGCGAACGGCAGCCGGGGGCGCTGCACACACCCCGGGATGTCCCGCGCCTCGGACGCGGAGTAGAAGGTGCCGTCGTACGTCACGGAGTCCTCGGACAGCAGCCGGTCCAGCAGCGCCACGAACTCGGCGAACCGGTCGGCACGCTCCCGGGGCGACCACGGCTCCTGCCCCAGCACCGTGGCGTCGAAGCCCGTACCGCCCGCGCCGACGCCCAGCGTGATCCGGCCCTCCGACACGTCGTCCAGCGAGAGGAGGTCCTTGGCGAACGGGACCGGATGCCGGAAGTTCGGCGAGGTCACCAACGTGCCCAGCCGCATCCGTGAGGTGGCGGCGGCGGCGGCCGTCAGGGTGGGCACCGCGCCGAACCACGGGCCGTCGCGGAACGGCACCCGCCACGACAGATGGTCGTAGGTGTAGGCGGCGTCGAACCCCAGCTCCTCGGCCCGCCGCCACACCTCCCGTCCTTCGGTCCAGCGGTGGATCGGCAGAATCACTGTGCTCAGGCGCAAACTCATGGAGCCGAGCCTACGGTCCGCGTCGCGCAAGCCGCCGCCCCCTGTGTTGCGGGCGTTGTCGCCCCGGGGGAGGGTGGGACTGAGCGCGCCCGGGGCTTGTCCCTCGTGCGCAGGCACAGGGTGCCAGGCGCGGTCCGCCGAAAGGGTGGAGCGTCATGAGGATGATGATGACCGCACGACTGGACACCGCGATGGCGAACCAGGCCGTCTCCGACGGGACGCTGCCCAAGATCATCGAGGGCGTTGTCGAACAACTCGAACCCGAGGCGGCCTACTTCATGGACCGCGAAGGTGACCGTTCCTTTCTGCTCGTCTTCGACATGAAGGACGCCTCCGAGATCCCGCCGACCGTGGAGCCGCTGTTCCACACCGGCGCCAAGGTGTCTCTCCAGCCCGTCATGAACCTGGACGACCTCCGGACCGGTCTGTCCGCGTTCGGTCAGTAGGGCGCGACCCGGCACCGGTCGGCGGTCAGCGGTCAGCGGTCAGCGGTCAGCGCATGTGGCCGATGGTCGTCTCCACCTCGGCCACCAGGGCGCCCGCCGTCTCCCCCTCCTGTGCGGCCAGTTCGTCCCGGAGGGCCGTCAGGCGGGCGAGAGCCGCGTCCTGCTGGTCCAGGGCCCGTTCGCTCCATGCCGCGCGGGTCAGGCACTGGACGCGCGAGTCCAGCGCGTCCTCACCGAGCCCCGCGTAGAGAGACGCGGCCCGTTCCCACAGGGCTATCGCCTCTCGCTGTACGGCCGTGTCGGCGGCGGTGGGAGCTTCCGGCTCCTCGCTGTCCGCCAGCCCCTCCTCGGTGCCGTCCTCCTCGTCCGCGCCGTCGTAGTCGTAGTCGTAGAGCTGCTCCATCACCAGGTCGGCGAGCTGCTGCCAGGTCTGCGCGCGTTCGTAGCGGAGTCCGGGTTCCCCGGCGCCGTCCAGAACGTCCGCCGCCTCTTCCATCAACTTCCGCGCGCGGGGCACCGTCGTGGTCACGGAGACGCTGTTGTCCTGGACCATCAGCCACGCCAGGGAGCGCAGCACCCGCACCTCGGCCACCGGGTTGCCGCCGGTCCGCCGCCACAGCTCCAGCGCCCGGCCGTACGCGGCCTCCGCCTCGGTACGCAGGCCCGCGGCGGCCAGCCCCTCGGCGGCGAGCTGCGCGAAGTGCGCCTGCGCTCCCGGGTCGTCCCAGCCCTTCGCGGTCTCGGCGGCCAGCAGGTACTGCTCGGACGCCCCGCGGGGGTCGCGCAGCTCCCGCAGCAGGTTACCCAGGGTCTCGCGGGCCTGGACGGCGACGTGATCGCCGTGCTCCAGCAGGTCGGGCAGGGCCGACTGGAGAACCTCGGCGGCCTCGGCGGTGCGCCCGGCCGCGCCGTACGCCCTGGCCAGGACGAGCCGTGCCGTGGCTCCGCCGGCCGCGCCGAGCCCCGCCTGGTCGAACCAGTGCGCCGCGTCGAGCGCGTACCCCGCCGTCTCCTCCGCCCGCTCGCCGCGGCGCAGCAGGATGTCGGCCAGCGTGAGACGTACGGCGCCCTGCTCCTCGGGGTCGGTCAGCTCCCCGGCGTGGCCGACGGCGGCGCGCGCGGTCGCCTCCGCGTCCTCCGCCCGGCCCCGCGCGAACAGCAGGGCCGCGCGGCGGGCGAGTGGTTCCACGGCGTCCCACGGACGCCCTGCCGCGACGCTCCGGCCCGCCGCCGAGTCGAACAGCCGCTCGGCGCGCGCCTCCTCGCCCTCCCCCAGGGCGAGCCCGGCCAGCATCATCTCGGCACCGGCGACGAGGTCCTGGACTCCGTCGACCCCGTCCGTACGGTCGATGAAGCCGGCCAGGTCCCCTGCCAGTCCGCCGTCCGTACGGTCCGTCGCGTCGGTACCGTCCGCACGGTCCGCCCCGTCCGTACGGTCCGCCTCGTCGGCCTTCTTGGCGCGGAGGTGGGCCTCGATCCGGATCCGGGTGAAGTCGACGGTGGCGATCCTGCGCGGCCGCGCCTCGTCCGATGCGTCCAGCGCCCGCGCGGACGCGGCCGCCGCGGCCAACAGCTCGCGCGCCTCCTCCGGGCCGGCCCCGAACTGGACCGCCGAGGTGGCCGCGTACAGCTCGGCGAGGACGGCGCGTCCCGGCTGCCCGCTCGCCCGGTAGGCATCCAGGGCCTCCGTGAACAGCGCGCGGGCGCGCGGGTCACCGGCCCGCGACGCGTGCAGGGCACGCCGCTCCAGCAGGTCGGCGGCGAGCTGGGGATCGGGCTCCGCGCCCGTGGTGTCGATCCGGTGCGCGACGCGGTCCCACAGCTGGGTCGCGCCCGGATGCCCCTGCGCCCTCAGGGCCCGCGCCCGCCCGACCAGCTCGGCCAGCTCCCCGGCCTCGGCCGACTCGTCGGCCCCCGCCGTCTCGCCTGCCTCGGCCGCGCCGACCGCACCAGCCCCGCCGGCCCGTACGGAGAGACCATCCCCCGCCCCAGCCACCGCCACCGGCAACACCGGACTGCGCACCCCGAGCGGCAGCGCGTCCGTCAACGGCCGCCGCGCCAGGCGCTCCGCCAGCCGCCCCGAGACATGACCCGAGCCGTTCCGGACGTCGAAGCGCCCGACGATCGCCGACACCTGCCCGTACAGCAGGTCGGCCAGCTCGCGCACCGTACGGCCGACGCCCTCGTACGGAACCGCCGGACGGTCGCCGTGCCCGAGGTCCGTCAGCCGGCGCAGCAGGACGAGGATCCCGCCGTTGAACTCCAGCTGCGCGTCGGCGTCGGCGAGCGGTCCCAGGTGCGCGGTGTGCTCGGAGAGGATCTCCAGACCGCGCGATTCGTTGCCGGTCAGGGCGCAGAACTCGATGTGCTCGCCGACCGCGCGCAGAAGGCTCTCGTTGCCCCGCGCCATGCGGTATCCCCGCAAGTGGTGGGAGCGCGCCTCGTCGGCGCGCCCCAGCCGGACCAGGGGCAGCAGGGAGTGGGCGAGCACCCGGTGGGGCTCCTCCATGCACGTCTTCCGCCCGGCCAGGACGGGCTCCCAGACCTCGACCGCCCTGGCGTCGTCCTCCCGGTCCACCCAGTAGCGTCCCTGGTTGCTGAGCTCGCAGGCGTGGCAGTCGCTCATCCGGTCGCGTTCGGCGGCCGCCCAGGCGCTCATGGCCCGGTCCGCGCGCCCGGTGTCGCCGAGGGAGTCGGCGAGGATGAACTCCGCCTGCCGTACGGCCCGTTCGCTGTGGCCCGCCAGGCGGTAGCGGCGCTCCATCTCGGTGAGCCAGCGCTCGACCGCGTCGAGGGGGATGTCGGGCGACTCGACGATGTTGCCCGTGACCCATTTGAAGCGCCAGTACAGGCCGTGCACCTCGTGGGCGGCGAAGACCGACGGGTCGCGGTCGTACTCCTGGAGGAGACGCGCGAAGGGCACCATCATCTTCGTCCGCTCGGCGCTGTATTCGTACGCGTCGATGAGGGCGGTCAGCGCCCGGCGGAACAGAGGCCGGTCGCCCGACGCCTCGGCCGCCGCCGACAGCGCCTCGGCGTGTGCGATGCGCGCGGCGCCGTGCGGGGCGGAGGCGTTCTCGGCGAGGCCGCGCTCGATCTCGCCGGGGGTCAGCGCGGTCACTTCGGGTCCTCCTCGGAGGCGGCCTGCTCAGGGGTGGTGGCCTGCGGGGTGCCGGCCTGCGGGGTGCTGGGGTGCGTCGCCCATTCGAGGAGCCCGAGGAAGGCGCGGTTGAGCAACGTGGTGTCGTGGGGGCGCAGCGGGCGCTGCGACATCAACAGGGCCTGTCCGTAGAGGGACTCGACGGCGAGGCCGGTCAGCTCGGTGTCGGGCAGCGCGGCGACGCGCCGGATCAGCGGGTTGTTGTGGTTGAGGACGAGCCGCGCGCGCGGCGCCGCCCCCCGCAGCGCCCCGAGGATGTCGCCCCACAGCGCGTCGGCGCCTTCCTGGGCGGTCACCCGGTCCCGTTCGTGCCGGGCCTGGCGGTCGTCGAGGAACAACGCGGGCACCGTGACCGGCTGGAACGCGCGCAGCGCGACGTCGCAGCCCAGCGGCGAGAGCCGCGCGCGGGCGGTCGCGAGGAACGAGGCGAGAGCCAGCTCGGCCGTGGTCCCGACCGCGTCGAGGCGGTCCGTCACCGCGCCCGCGTCCAGTTCCGTGACCCGGATCCCGGGCCGGACCGCGGGGAGCAGGGCGAGCAGATCGGCGTCGTACGTGTATCCGGCGTTGACGACGCCCAGGCCGTGCGCCGCCGCGATGGGGGCGATCTGGCGGAACTCCTCGACGGTCCTGGTGAAGTGGATCTCGCCGTGCGCGGCGGCGAACTCGTCCAGACCGACCTGCCCGTCGCTGGTCTCGAACGGCAGCCAGGGCAGCATCAGGTCGAGCAGCTCGGCGTCGTGCCGGGCGAGGGACTTCACCCCGAGGTGATGGACGCTCAGGAAGGCGGCGAGCCGCTCCGGTTCGCCCGCGGCGAGGCCGGTGAGCCAGTCGCGGATCCGCGCGCCGAGCGCGTCCCTGACGGCGGCGAGGGTCTCGTCGTCGTACAGATTCTCCCGGGAGGCGGTGGGCCGCAGCGTGTCGGTGTCCAGGACCGCGCGGACGAAGAACGCCCATTCCGGGAGCAGGTTGTCCGCGTGGTCCGTGAGCAGCATGCCCTTGAGATGGACGCGGTGCCCCGCCCGGTGCGCGGGGCTGGTCGCCTCCGGCAGGACGTACGCCACTCCGCGCACCCCCGCGACGGGCAGGTCCAGGTCGATGGTGTCGAGCGGCGAGAACCCGAACACGCGCGCGCAGTGCCCGGCGAGGGCGACCCGGCGCGCGCCCGGCGTGGGATGGGGGCGGTCCCAGACGGCGGGGCGGTCGGTGACCGGGCGCTCGTTGCCCGCGTCGTCGGCGAAGGTGATGTCGTACGGCAGCAAGGAGCCGAAGTCGCAGGCCAGTTCCTCGACGCGCGCGGGAGCCGTCCACTCCTCCGCGCCGGGGCGCGGCTCCAGATGGACGGTGGTGCCGGGCTCGGGACGTGCCTCGTCGGGCAGGACACGGACGGTGTACGAACCGTCGTCGCTCGCGAGCCATTCGACCGGCGGGGCGTCGGGCGTACGCGCGGAACGCGTGACGACCCGGATCTGCCGGGCGACCACGAAGCAGGCGAGCAGGCCGATGCCGAACTGGCCCAGGAATTCCCGGCGGGCGCTCTCCAGGCCGTGCTCGCCCCCGCGCTTGGAGCTGCGGCCGATGGTGGCGAGCAGGGTGTGGACCTCGTCGGCGGTCAGGCCGATGCCGCTGTCCTCGATGGAGACCTGGCCGCCGTCGGCGGCGAGCCGGATCCGGACGACGGCGGCGGGGTCGTGGGCACGGCGCGCGGTGACGGCGTCCACCGCGTTCTGGAGCAGTTCGCGCACGTAGACCCGCGGGCTGGAGTACAGGTGGTGGGAGAGCAGATCGACCAGACCACGCAGGTCGACCTGAAAGGTGTTGACGGCGGGATCGGGGATTCCGGCCCGGGCGGTGGACGTCATGGGGCAGCACCTCGCGTGCTCGCATACGGGAGTTGACGATCGCGAGGTCCCCCCTCACAGATCGCGAAGCAACAACCAGCCTAGGGCCGGCCACTGACAATCCCGGTGGAATTTCTCCCGCCCCGCAGCACACCCGGCGTCGGCCCCACAGCACACCCGGCGTCCCGCCCGACGCCCTGCCAGGGCCGCCCCAGGCGCGGCGCGCGGCACTCACATGTGCGCCCCTCCGCACGCCCGTGCACCTTCGTACGGGAGAATGGCCGCGTGACCTCCACTGACGACTCCCCGCTCCCCGCCCGGCCCCGGCTGATCGCCACCGATCTCGACGGCACCCTGCTGCACGACGAGAAGACCGTCTCGGACCGTACGATCGCCGCGCTGGCCGCCGCGGAGCGGGCCGGCATCGAGGTCTTCTTCGTCACGGGCCGGCCCGCCCGGTGGATGGACGTCGTCAGGGAGTATGTGCACGGCCACGGCCTGGCGATCTGCGCGAACGGCGCGGCCGTCGTCGACCTGCGCGCCGGCGGAGAGCTGCTCCGTGTCCGTCCGCTGGACCGTGCGACCGCGCTCGGCGTCGTACGGGCCCTGCGCGACGCGGCGCCCGGCACGACCTTCGCGATCGAGCTGAGCACCGGCATCCACTACGAACCGGACTACCCCGCCTTCCACCTGGACCCGGGCGCGAGTGTCGCCACCGCCGAGAAGCTCCTGCGCGAGGACGATCCGGACGCGGCCGCCCCCGTACTGAAGGTGCTCGCCCACCACCCCGACCTGACCCCGGACGGCTTCCTGACGGCGGCCAGGACGGCCGCGGGCGGCCTCGCGTCCATCACCCGCTCCAGCCCCACCGCGCTGCTGGAGATCAGCGCCCTGGGCGTGAGCAAGGCCAGCACCCTGGCGCTGTGCTGCGCCGAGCGTGGCATCTCCTCGGACGAGGTCGTCGCGTTCGGGGACATGCCGAACGACCTGGAGATGCTGACCTGGGCCGGTACGTCGTACGCGATGGGCAACGCCCACCCCGACGTGCTGGCCGCCGCCTCGGGACACACCCTCACCAACAACGAGGACGGCGTCGCGGTCGTCATCGAACAGATCCTGGCCCGCCTCTGACAGAGCCACCGGCGCCCCTGCCCCCGGCCGCCGAACGGCCCGCCTCCTAAAGAGGCGCCTCCCACACCACCGTCGTACCGCCCCCGTCCTCCCCCAGACCCGCCACACACCTGCTCGATCCGCCCAGCGACTCCGCCCGCCGCTGGAGATTGCGCAGCCCGCTGCGCCGGCCGCTCTCGGGCAGCCCCACACCGTCGTCCGCCACCGACAGCCGCACCGCCTCATGTCCGTCGGGCAGCCGGACGGTGGCGTCGACGACCACCTCGATCCGGGTGGCGTGCGCGTGCCGGAAGGCGTTGGAGAGGGCTTCGCGCAGCGCGGCGATCAGGTTCTTCCCGGTGAGTTCGCCGACCCGCCCGTCGACCGGTCCGACAAAGCGGTGGGACGGCTGGAACCCCAGCGGCACGGCCGCCGTCTTGATCTCGCGCAGGACGCGGGTCCGCAGCCCGGACGGCGCCTCCGCCGGGCCCCGCTGCAACGCGAAGATGGCGGTACGGATCTCCTGGATGGTCACGTCCAGCTCGTCCACGGCCCGCCCGATGCCCTGGTGCGCCTCCTGGGCGACCGGGCCGCGCTGGGCGCTCTCCAGCATCATCCCGGTGGCGAAGAGCCGCTGGATGACCAGGTCGTGCAGGTCGCGGGCGATCCGGTCCCTGTCCTCCAGGACGGCCAGCCGCTCCCGGTCGCGCTGCGCGTCGGCCATCATCAGCGCGAGGGCCGCCTGGGAGGCGAACTGGGTGGCGAGGATGCGTTCGGTCTCGGTGAAGCGGCGCGCGCCGCGCGGGCGGGGCGTGACGAGGGCGCCGAGCACCCGCCCCCCGCTGTGGAGCGGCAGCAGCATGCAGGGGCCGTACCCCTGGGCCATGTCGGTGATCATGCGCGGGTCGGTGGTGGAGTCGTCCACGAAGACGGACTCGCCGGCCAGCAGGGACCGTACGACCGGGCTCTCGGGAGGCGCGATCATGCCGAGCCTGGAGGACGGGTGGGGGCGGTCGGAGGAGATCGCGACGATCTCCAGCCCGTCGCCCGGTGTGGGCAGCATGACCACGCCGGCCGCCGAGTCGGCGAGGCTGCGGGCCTGTTCCGCGACCACCGCAAGGGCGTCCGCGCCGCCGTTGGAGAGCAGCGCCGTGGTGACGGCGACGGAGCCGTCGATCCACCGCTCGCGCTGCCGGGCCGCCTCGTACAGCCGCGCGTGCCCGATGGCGATCCCGGCCTCCGTGGCGAGCACCCGCAGGACGTGCAGGTCCTGCTCGTCGAACGCGACCGCCGCGTCCTCGGCCGTCCCCGCCTCCCCCTCACTCTCACCCTCCCCCTCACCAGGGCCGGAGCCGGAACCCGAATCCCCCGCGTCCTTGGAAGCGCGCTTCTCGGCGAGATACAGGTTCCCGAACAGCGCGCCGTGCACCCGGATCGGCACCCCGATGAACGTACGTGTCGGCGGCCCCTCCCGCCCCTCACCGTCGTCGCCGGGACCCGTCTCGTGCTCGCCGAGCCTCACCGGCCCCGACTGCTGGATCAGCGCGCCCAGCAGGCCCCTGAGCCCGTCGGGCCTGCCGCCGACCAGCCGTACCTCCTCCGTGCCCACCCCATAGGTCACGAAGTCGGAGAGGCCGTCGCCCGACTCGTCGACCACGCCGATCGCCGCGTAGCGGGCGTCCGCGAGATGAGCCGCCGTCTCACAGATCCGATCCAGCGTGGAGTGCAGTTCGAGCCCCGTCCCGACGGACCGCATGGCTTCCAGCAGCTGCGGCACCCGTGCCGTGAGCTCGGTGGACATGCCCTGGAGGCTGCGCGCCGCACGGGTGGCGGCCTCCAGGTGTTCCGTCGACTCGGGCAGGGTCATGCCCTTGAGCGTAGTAAGTCCTATTTGATGGGGAAAGTCGGCAGCCCTGATACGGACAAAGTCGGTGATCCTGGTACGGCGAAAGTCGGCGGTCCCGACACGGGCAGCAGATCACCGGCCCGCTCCCGCTCCAGCATCCGCCGCAGCGGCCCTTCCTCGGCGATCAGCCGGTCGTACGGCCCGCGCTGTACGGTCCTGCCCTCGTCGAGCACGATCACCTCGTCGACCGCGTCGAGACCGCGCAGCCGGTGGGTGATGAGCAGCGTCGTCCGCCCCTCCGTCACCTCCAGGAGGTCGGCGGTGAGCGCGTCCGCGGTCGCCAGGTCCAGATGCTCGGCCGGCTCGTCCAGGACCAGCACGGGGAAGTCGGCGAGCAGCGCCCGGGCGAGCGCCAGGCGCTGGCGCTGGCCGCCGGACAGCCGGGCGCCGTGCTCGCCGACCAGCGTGTCCAGGCCCGCGGGCAGCGAGTCGGCCCACTCCAGCAGCCGCGCCCCGCGCAGGGCGTCACGCAGCTCACCGTCGGTCGCGTCGGGGCGGGCGAGCCTCAGGTTCTCCCGTACGGAACTGTCGAAGAGGTATGCGTCCTGGGCACACAGCCCGACGAACCGCCGCACCGTGTCGCCGTCGAACGTGGCGGCGTCCGTGCCGCCGAGCAGCCAGCTGCCCTCGCGCGGCTCCAGGAAGCGCAGGAGCACCTGGGCGACGGTGGTCTTCCCCGCCCCCGACGGGCCGACCACCGCGACCCGCCAGCCCGGGGTCAGCGTCAGGTCGAAGCCGGTCAGCGCGTCCCGCCGCTGCCCCGCGTACCGCGCGGACACCCCCCGCACCTCCAGCGGGAACGGCGACCCGGGCGCGGCGGCGGGCCGCTCCGGCTCCTGTACGGGTACGGGGGCGTCCAGGACCTCGCAGACCCGCCGCGCGCCCTCGGCGGCCCGCTGCCGGTACCGCACGGCGAGCGGGAGCCCGGCGACCGCCTCGAACGCGGCGAGCGGCGTCAGGACGACGACGGCCAGCTCGACGCCCGCCAGGCGCCCGTCCCGTACCGCCTGCACCCCCACCACCGCGGCGGCGGCCACCGTCAGCCCGCACACCAGCGCCGACAGCCCGCCGCCCAGCGCGACGGCGCTCGCCCCCCGCGACGCGAGGGAGGTGAGCGTACGGTCCGCCTCCCGGGCCCGCCGGAGACGGCCGGGGAGCGCGCCCGTGACGGTCAGCTCGGCACTGCCCCGCAGCAGGTCGGCGACCCGGGTCGCCAGCAGCCCGCGCGCGGGCGCCAGCCGGCGGCCGGCCCGGCGGGCGAAGGCCCCGCTCAGGAGGGGCACGCCCACCCCGGCCAGGAGCAGGCCCACGGCCAGCAGCGCGCCCGCCTCCGGCAGCAGCCAGGCCGTGAACCCGACGGTGCCCGCGCCGACGAGCACGGCGGTGCCGACCGGGAGCAGCCAGCGCAGCCAGTAGTCCTGGAGTTCGTCCACGTCGGAGACGAGCCGGGAGAGCAGGTCCGCGCGCCGGGTCGCGCCGAGCCCGGCGGGCGCGACGCGCTCCAGCCCCCGGTACACGGAGACCCGCAGGTCGGCGAGTATCCGGAGCACGGCATCGTGCGACACGAGCCGCTCGGCGTACCGGAACACGGCCCGCCCGATGCCGAAGGCGCGGGTCGCCGTCACGGCGACCATCAGGTACAGGACCGGGGGTTCCTGGGAGGCCCGCGAGATGAGCCAGCCGGAGACGGCCATGAGGCCGATGGCGGAGCCGAGCGCGAGACTGCCGAGGACCAGCGCCAGGACGAAGCGTCCGCGCAGCGCCCCGGCGGCGGCCCGCATCCGCGCGAGCGGCTGCGCGCGGGCGGTGGTCTCGCGGGCGGCGGTCTCGCGGCCCGCAGGGACAGCGCCGTCGGCGAGGTCCCGTACCTCGAAGCGGTCCGCCCCCACCCCGGCGACGCCCCGGTCCAGATCCGTACCGCTCCCACCCCCGGCAGCGTCCCCGCGCAGATCCGTACCGATCCCACCCCCAGCGACGCCCCCGCCCGCATCCGTACGGATCCCAGACCCAGCGGCGCCCCCGCCCACATCCACACGGATCCCACCTCCGGTCCCGGCACCTACGCCCGCCCCCGAAGCCGGTCCCGTCCCCGCCCCCTCCCCCCACGCCAGCGTGATCACCCGGTCCACCACCGCGAGCAGCGCCGGCCGGTGGACCACCAGGACCACCGTCCGCCCCCGCGCCAGCCGCCCCACCGCCTCGACGATCCCCGCCTCCGTCTCGCCGTCCAGCGCCGCCGTCGGCTCGTCGAGCAGCAGCAGCGGCCGGTCCGCGAGGAAGGCGCGCGCCAGCGCGAGCCGCTGCCGCTGCCCGGCCGACAGCCCCGCCCCGTCCTCGCCGAGCACCGTCTCCGCGCCCCGGGGGAGCGCCGCCACGAAGGGGTACGCCCCCGCGTCCCGCAGCGCGGCCCGTACCGCCGTGTCGTCCGCGTCCGGCCGCGCCAGCCGTACGTTCTCCGCGATCGTGCCCGCGAAGAGGTACGGCTGCTGCGGCACCCACGCGATCCGCTCCCGCCACCGCTCCAGGTCGAGCGACCTCAGGTCGCGCCCGTCCACCCGTACCCGGCCCTGGTCCGGGACCGTGAACCCGAGCAGCACGTGGAGCAGCGTGGACTTCCCCACCCCGCTCGGCCCCACCAGGGCGACGGTCTCCCCCGCCTCGACCGTCAGCGTGGCCGCGTCCAAGGACGGTTCCTCGCGGCCCGGGTGGCGGACCGTCACCCCGTCCAGCTCCAGCCGGACCGCACCGGCCGGGACTTCGTCCCGTCCGCCCACGCGCGGCGCGGTCTCCAGGACCGTGAAGATCTCCTCCGCCGCCGCGAGCCCTTCGGCCGCCGCGTGGTACTGCGCGCCGACCTGACGGATCGGCAGGTACGTCTCGGGGGCGAGGATCAGCACCACGAGCCCGGTGGAGAGGTCGAGGTCGCCGTGGACGAGCCGCAGTCCGACACCGACCGCGACCAGCGCCACCGACAGCGTCGACAGCAGCTCCAGCGCGAAGGACGACAGGAAGGCGATCCGCAGCGTACGGAGGGTGGCCTGCCGGTACTCCGAGGTGATCCGCCGGATCGAGTCGGCCTGCGCCTTGGCCCGGCCGAAGACCTTGAGTGTCGGCATCCCGGCGACGACGTCCAGGAAATGCCCCGAGAGCCGCGAGAGCAGCCGCCACTGCCGGTCCATCCGGGTCTGGGTGGCCCAGCCGATGAGGATCATGAACAGCGGGATCAGCGGCAGCGTGACCACGATGATCGCCGCCGAGACCCAGTCCTGCGTCACGATCCGCGCCAGGACCGCCACCGGTACGACCACCGCGAGCCCGAGCTGGGGGAGATAGCGCGCGAAGTAGTCGTCCAGGGCGTCGATGCCCCGGGTGGCGAGGGCGACCAGCGAACCGGTCCGCTGTCCGCTCAGCCACCCCGGGCCCAGCTCGGCGGCCCGATCCAGGAGCCGTCCGCGCAGCTCGGACTTGACCGCCGCGCTCGCCCGGTGCGCGGCCAGTTCGGTCAGCCAGGACACCAGCGCCCGCCCGACGGCGACCGCGCCCAGCAGCAGGAGTGGGGTGCGCAGCCCCGAGGGGGAGTCCCCGTGCTGGAAGGCGCCGACGACGACCTCGGCGATCAGCGTCGCCTGGACGATCACCAGCCCGGCACCGGCCAGCCCGAGGACCACCACGGCCACGATGAAGGGGCGCGTGGTCCGGGCGTACCGCAGCAGACGCGGATCGATCGGTTTCACGTGAAACACCGTCCTCAGTGCGTGCCGGACCCGGCGATGTGCTGCGTGCCGATCCGCTTGCGGAACACCCAGTACGTCCAGCCCTGGTAGAGCAGCACGATGGGCGCCGTGATCCCGGCCCCCCAGGTCATGATCTTCAGGGTGTACGGGGTGGACGAGGCGTTCGTCACCGTGAGGTTCCACTGCTCGTTCAGGGACGACGGCATGACGTTCGGGAACAGCGTCAGGAAGAACATCGCGACGACGGCCACGACGGTCAGCCCGGAGAGCGCGAACGACCAGCCTTCCCGCCGCCTCCCGATCGCCCCGATCGCCCCGGCCAGCGCGGCCACCGCCACGACCAGCGCGACCAGGCTCCTGCCGTTGCCGCTGTCGGCCTGGGTCCAGAGCAGGAACCCGATCGCCAGGACGGCGGTCACCGGCCCCAGGACGAGCGCCAGCCTCCTCGCCCGTACCCGGATGTCCCCCACCGTCTTGAGCGCGGCGAACACCGTGCCGTGGAAGGTGAAGAGGGCCAGGGTCACCAGGCCGCCGAGGAGCGCGTACGGGTTGAGCAGGTCGCCGAGGGTGCCGACGTACTCCTTGTGCGCGTCGATCCGCACGCCGTGCACGATGTTGCCGAAGGCGACGCCCCACAGGACGGCCGGCAGGAGCGAGGTCCAGAAGATCGCGTGTTCCCAGTTGCGCTGCCAGCTCTCCTCGGGGCGCTTGGCGCGGTACTCGAACGCGATGCCGCGCACGATCAGGCAGACCAGGATCAGCAGCAGCGGCAGGTAGAAGCCGGAGAAGAGCGTGGCGTACCACTCGGGGAAGGCGGCGAAGGTCGCGCCGCCCGCGCTGAGGAGCCAGACCTCGTTGCCGTCCCAGACGGGCCCGATGGTGTTGATCAGGACGCGTCGTTCCGTACGGTCGCGGGCCAGCAGCTTGGTCAGGACCCCGATGCCGAAGTCGAAGCCTTCGAGGAAGAAGTAGCCGGTCCACAGGAAGGCGATCAGGACGAACCAGACGTCATGGAGTTCCATGGTTCCTCAGCCCTTCAGTAGGAGAAGGCCATCGGGCGGTCGGCGTCCGTGTGGTCGCCGCCGATCCGGGTGGGCGGGTCGAGGTCGTCGTCGGTGAGTTCCGGTGGTCCCGCCTTGACGTACGTGACGAGCAGTCTGACCTCGATGACCGCGAGGACCGCGTACAGCAGGGTGAAGGTGATCAGCGAGATGAGCACCTCGGTCTGGGACGTGTGCGGGGAGACCGCGTCGGACGTGCGCAGCACGCCGTACACCACCCAGGGCTGGCGTCCGGTCTCGGTGAAGATCCAGCCCCAGGAGTTGGCTATCAGGGGGAAGAGGAGCGTCCACAGGGCGGTGACCCAGTACCACCTGGCGAGCTTCGGGCTGAGGGCCTTGTTCCGGAAGAGCACCAGGTGGGGCACCTCGTCCTCGCCGGTGCGCAGCCGTTGGGGCAGCAGGAACCTCCGGCGGGTGAGCCAGAGGCCGAGGAGTCCGAGGCTGAAGGACGCCATGCCGAAGCCGATCATCCAGCGGAAGCCCCAGTAGGCGACGGGGATGTTGGGCCGGTAGTCGCCGGGCCCGAACTTCTCCTGCTCGGCCTTGTTGACGTCGTTGATCCCCGGGACGTGCGAGCTGAAGTCGTCGTTCGCGAGGAACGACAGCAGCCCCGGGATCTCCAGCTCGACGGTGTTGTGGCCCTTCTGGACGTCCCCGTAGGCGAAGACGGAGAACGGCGCGGGCGCCTGTCCGTCCCAGAGGGCCTCGGCGGCGGCCATCTTCATCGGCTGCTGCTTGAACATGACCTTGCCGAGGGTGTCGCCGCTGACGGCGGTCAGCATCCCGGCAAGGACGACGGTGACCAGGCCGAGCCGCAGGGAGGTGCGCATCACGGGGATGTGCTTCTTGCGGGCGAGGTGGAAGGCGGCGATGCCGACCATGAAGGCGCCGCCGACGAGGAAGGCGGCCGTCATGGTGTGGAAGAACTGGGTGAGCGCGGTGTTCTGGGTGAGCACCGCCCAGAAGTCGGTGAGTTCCGCGCGCCCGGACTTCTTGTTGATCCGGTAGCCGACCGGGTGCTGCATCCAGGAGTTCGCGGCGAGGATGAAGTACGCGGAGAGGATGGTCCCGATCGAGACCATCCATATACAGGCCAGATGGATCTTCTTGGGCAGCTTGTCCCAGCCGAAGATCCACAGTCCGATGAAGGTGGACTCGAAGAAGAAGGCGATCAGGGCCTCGAAGGCGAGCGGGGCACCGAAGACGTCACCGACGAAGCGCGAGTAGTCGGACCAGTTCATGCCGAACTGGAACTCCTGCACGATGCCGGTGACGACGCCCATCGCGATGTTGATCAGGAAGAGCTTGCCCCAGAACTTCGTGGCCTTGAGGTACTTCGGGTTCTCCGTGCGGACCCACGCGGTCTGCAGCCCGGCGGTGAGCGCGGCGAGCGAGATCGTCAGCGGGACGAAGAGGAAGTGGTAGACGGTGGTGATGCCGAATTGCCATCGCGCCAGGGTCTCCGGCGCCAGAGCGAGTTCCACGTCGTTACTCCTTACATCGCCGTGGTCGAGCGGCGGCTTGCCCCTTTGATCCGGTCCGCATTGCGTACGGAACGTGGCAAACGGGGCACGCTTGTGAACGCGTTCACATTCACAAGCATTATGGCGCACCCCCATCCGGACCTTCGTTCGGGGGGTCCCCCCAACGAGGCGCACGGGTCGAGCACCCGTGAAACGCCCCCCGGAACGCCGAAGGGCGGCCCCCTCGGGAGGCCGCCCTCATCCGGTTCGTCTCAGCCGGTCACAGCTCCTCGCGGAACTTCTCGGCCGCCTGGAGGAAGAGATCGTTGGCCTCGGTCTCGCCGATCGTGACCCGTACGCCCTCGCCCGCGAACGGGCGGACCATCACCCCGGCCGCCTCACAGGCCGCCGCGAAGTCGAGCGTGCGCTCCCCCAGCCGCAGCCACACGAAGTTCGCCTGCGTCTCCGGCACCGTCCAGCCCTGCCCGGCCAGCGCGTCGGCCACCCGGGTCCGCTCGGTGACCAGCGACTCGACCCGCTCCAGCAGCTGCGTCTCGGCACGCAGCGAGGCCACCGCCGCGTCCTGGGCGATCTGGCTCACCCCGAAGGGCACGGCGGTCTTGCGCAGCGCGGCCGCCACCGGCTCATGAGCTATCGCGAAACCGACCCGCAGACCGGCCAGCCCGTACGCCTTGGAGAAGGTGCGCAGCACCGCCACGTTCGGGCGCTCGCGGTACAGGTCCACCCCGTCGGGCACCTCGGCGTCGCGGATGAACTCGCGGTACGCCTCGTCCAGCACCACCAGGACGTCACCGGGCACCCGGTCGAGGAACCGTTCCAGCTCGGCCCTGCGCACCACCGTGCCGGTCGGGTTGTTGGGGTTGCAGACGAAGATCAGCCGCGTCCGGTCGGTGACGGCGTCGGCCATCGCGTCCAGATCGTGCGTCTCGGTGCCGGTCAGCGGCACCTTCACCGAGGCCGCGCCCGAGATCTGGGTGATGATCGGGTACGCCTCGAAGGAGCGCCAGGCGTAGATGACCTCGTCACCGGGGCCGGCGGTGGCCTGGACCAGCTGCTGGGCCACGCCCACCGAGCCCGTGCCCGTCGCCACGTGCTCCAGCGGCACGGCGAAGCGGCCGGCCAGCTCCTCGGTCAGGCCGGCGCACGACAGGTCGGGGTAGCGGTGGAAGATCCCGGCGGTGGCGATCACCCGCTCCATCACGCCGGGCAGCGGCGGGTACGGGTTCTCGTTGGAGGACAGCTTGAACGCGGCGGGGCCGCCGGCCGCGGCGGGCTTGCCCGGCTTGTACGTCGGGATGCCGTCCAGCTCGGCACGGAGCCTGGGCCCCGTACCGCCGCCCACCGCAGGGCTCGTCTTGCTCACCGCAGGTCCTCCTCGGCCGTTCACGGGTGTCGCGTCAGGGGTGTCACGCTTTTCAATACTGCTCACCATAGGAGGATTCGGGGTCCCTGCGAAGGGTCCGGTGACGTGGGCCACTCGGGAGGGCGCCGGCCTCGGTGACGCGGGTCACCCGGGAGCGCGCCGGCCCGCCGTGACGCGGGTCACCCCGGAGGGCGTCGAGCGGGGGGGCGCACTTCTTCCTGGCGCGCGCCCGTGGTCCGCGCCGTGGCGCGCGTCCCCCGTAGAGGTGAGTTGAGACAACTTCGAAACATGGACCTTTCGACAGGCACATGCCGTCCGATGCATGCCAGACGACAGCCGGGACGGCCAAACCCCACGTCATCCAAGGACATTGGGGGCTTTTGACCATGCAGAAACGTGCCTGCTGAGGGGTGCATATGCGACCGGCCCAACCGCCCGCCCGCGCCCTAATATCGGCTGGCCATGACAGCAGCAGGGAAACACCAGGTGAGCCGGACGGACACAACCCGCCGGGGAAACCGGCAGGGTCGGGCGGGCATCCGGGACGTCGCAGCCGCAGCCGGTGTCTCCATCACGACTGTCTCGGACGCGCTCAACGGCAAGGGACGCTTACCCGACGCCACGAGAAGCCACGTCCGAGAGGTCGCCGAGCGCCTCGGCTACCGTCCTTCCGCCGCCGCCAGAACCCTCCGTACCGGCAAATCGGGCCTCATCGGCCTGACCGTGACGACGTACGGGGATGAACCTTTCACCTTCACCGAATTCGCCTACTTCGCCGAGATGGCCAGAGCGGCCACCTCCGCCGCGCTGGCCCGGGGCTACGCCCTCGTCATCCTCCCCGCCACCTCACGCCACGACGTCTGGGCGAACGTCGCCCTCGACGGCACCGTGGTCATCGACCCCTCCGACCATGATCCGGTCGTCACCGAACTCGTACGCCAGGGCCTGCCCGTCGTCTCCGACGGCCGGCCCGCGGGCACCCTCCCCGTCACCGCCTGGGTCGACAACGACCACGAGGCGGCCGTCCTCGACCTGCTCGACCACCTCGCCGACGCGGGCGCCCGCCGGATCGGCCTGCTCACCGGCACCACCACCGACACCTACACCCGCCTCTCCACCTCCGCGTACCTGAGCTGGTGCGAGCGGGTCGGCCAGGACCCCGTCTACGAGTCCTACCCGGCCCACGACCCGTGCGCGGGTGCCGTCGCCGCCGACCGGCTCCTCGCCCGCCCGGACCGCCCGGACGCCGTCTACGGCCTCTTCGACCCCAATGGCACCGATCTGCTCGCCGCCGCCCGGCGGTACGGGCTGCGCGTCCCCGAGGACCTGCTGCTGGTGTGTTGCAGCGAGTCCACCGTGTACGCGACGACGGAACCGCCCATCACGACCCTCTCGCTCAAACCGCGCCGGATCGGCACGGCCGTCATCCAGCTCCTCATCGACGCCATCGAAGGAATCAACACCGGCGCGCCGATCGAGCAGGTGATACCGACCGAGCTGGTCGTCAGGACCTCGTCCCAGCGCCGCCCGCCCCGCACCACGGTCAGCGCTCCCAGGTCCCCGGCGGGGGACTGACGGAGCGCCACCGGGGCCGGGCCGGTCCCTTCCGTACCCCCGCCCGTACCCCCGCCGAAGGATCGGACCTTTCACATTTGGGGTGATCGGCGTGAAAACCTCCGGCGAACCTGAGGTGGAAACGGATTCACCACCCCTGGTGCGTCACACAGGAGGAGCGGGATTCCTATGATGGGCGCACGACACCATGGACCTTTCCTGACCTCCGGTGGGCACACGCCCACCGGAGAGGGCGAGCCCGAGAGGTGTACGGCGGCGCGACGGTGGTGGAGGGGTCGATGACACAGGGGGCCGGTCAGGGACCCGCGGTGCGGACGGCGACGTTGCGCGACTTCCGCGTACCGCCGTACGCGCAGGTTCCCGTGCAGTCCGGGCAACCGGCGCATCCCGCGCGGTCCGGGCCCGAGCAGTTCGGGCCCGAGCAGTTCGGGCCCGAGCAGTTCGGGCCCGAGCAGTTCGGGCCCGAGCAGTTCGGGCCCGAGCAGTTCGGGCAACCGGACCGTCCCGCGCAGTCCGTTGAGGTGGACGGGTACGGCCAGGAGGCCGCGCACACGTCCGGGCATCCCGGCAACGCGATCCCCGCCGACGAGGTCCCGGAGGGCTACACCCCGACCGAGCGCGACCTCCCGGTGATCGGCCCCGAGGGGGTCACCGTCCAGCTGAACCTGGGGCCCGACGGCGTTCCCGCGCCCGGCGGACCCGGCCCGCTCTACGTCGTCGGCGACGTGCACGGCTACCTGGACGAACTCCTCGACGCCCTCGGCGAGCAGGGCCTCATCGACTCCGCCGGCAACTGGTCGGCCGGCAACGCCCGGCTCTGGTTCCTCGGCGACTTCACCGACCGCGGCCCCGACGGCATCGGCGTCATCGACCTCGTGATGCGGCTCTCCGCGGAGGCGGCGGCGGCGGGCGGCTACTGCAAGGCCCTGATGGGCAATCACGAGCTGCTGCTGCTGGGCGCCAAGCGGTTCGGCGACACCCCCGTCAACTCCGGCGCGGGCACCGCCACCTTCCAGGCGGCCTGGCTCCTCAACGGCGGTCAGAAGAACGACATGGAGCGCCTCCAGGACGTCCACCTCCAGTGGATGTCACGGCTCGACGCGGTGGTCGAGGAGGACGGGCACCTGCTGGTGCACTCCGACACGACGGCCTACCTGGACTACGGCTCCTCCATCGACGACGTCAACGACACCGTCCACCAGATCCTCACGCGCAACGACGCGGACGAGTGCTGGGACGTGTTCCGCAAGCTCACCAAACGCTTCGCGTTCCGCGACGAGGGCGGCCCCGAGGCCGTCCAGGAACTCCTCGCCACGTACGGCGGACACCGCATCGTCCATGGCCACAGCCCCATTCCGTATCTCCTGGGCGAGGTCGGCACCGAGGACGCCCAGGACGGCGACGGCGGCGGCCCCGGGGTGGAGGGGCCGCACGTGTACGCGGACGGCCTGGCCATCGCCATGGACGGCGGCGTGACCATGGCGGGGAAACTGCTGGTCGTACGGCTACCGCTGGCCGACTGACCGGTTCCGTACGCACCACCGGATCGACGGGGATCCGGTGTTTTCCGGAAACCCCCTGTCACCCCGCGGCAAAACAGCTCTACCATCGGCTTATCCGTAGCAGGCTCTCCTTCCGTTTCCGCCAACCGCCCGTTCACGCGGGCGCATCGGCCCTACGGAGCATCGGGGGATGCACATGAACAGCGCTCCGCACCTGCTGAGCGAGGATCGCGCGGAGTTCGAGCGGATCCTCGACGACGCGCTGCGCAACGCGCACGAACGCCCGGATCTGGCCGACGTGGGCCGGCGCCTGACCGCCGAGCAGTTGCGCACGAAGGCCCTCAACGCCACCACCCGGATAGCCGGCGCCGCGGCCGCCGAGTACGAGCACTACGCCAAGATGCGCGAGGAGTTCCGCTCGCCGGTCTCCTCCCCGGCCCCGAACGGCTCCATCAGGGAGCCGGCCACGGTCGCGGAGGACGACGACACGGGCGCGGGGTTCGCGGCGGTCCTCACCGTCCTGGTCCCCGTCCTCGGCGGCACCGCGGCGCTGATCTTCCTGCTCGTCGGCTACCTCCTCAAGGCCCTGACCCCGCCGCCCGCCTTCGCCGACTCCCTGCTCGCGGTGGGCTGGTTCTTCGGCGCGGTCACCGTGATCGGGATCCTGGGCGCGGCGGTCGGCCTGCTCATCACGGCCGTACGCAACAGGGACACCGAGGTCCCGGCCCCGGAGGAGTCCGGCGGGGAGCTGCCGGACGAGGTCGAACGGGCGAGGGAGGCCTGGCGCCACGCCCTCCTGGAACGCGGCATCCTGCCCTTCCTGCGCGGAGCCCTCGCCGACCCGAGCGCGGGCCGCGCGGCCCCGGGACCGCCCCGTACGGTGGGCCACCTCCCCAAGATCGGCTACACCCACCCCGGCTTCTCCAGCCCCGACGAGGGCTCAGCGGCCCACCAGCGCCCCACCTTCAGCAGCCCGGACTTCACCAGCCCCGACTTCGGCGGCCCGGAACACCAGCCCGAATAGCCCCGTCCCGCGACGGCGGGCGGCGAGAACGGGCGGGCGGCGAGAACGGCGGACGGTGAGGACCCCGGCCGGAGCCGGGGTCCCCCCCGCCCGCGCGTCAGGGGGTCAGTCGGCCAGGGGCAGGTACACCCGGTTGCCGGCTGCCGCGAACTCCTTCGACTTCTCCGCCATGCCCGCCTCGATCTCCTCGGACGCCAGGTCGCCGCCGTGCTGTCGCCTGATGTCCTGCGAGATCTTCATCGAGCAGAACTTCGGGCCGCACATCGAGCAGAAGTGCGCGGTCTTCGCCGGCTCGGCCGGCAGCGTCTCGTCGTGGAACGCGCGCGCCGTGTCCGGGTCGAGGGCCAGGTTGAACTGGTCCTCCCACCGGAACTCGAACCGGGCGTCCGACAGCGCGTCGTCCCACTCCTGCGCCCCCGCGTGCCCCTTGGCGAGGTCCGCCGCGTGCGCCGCGATCTTGTAGGTGATCACACCCGTCTTCACGTCGTCGCGGTCCGGCAGCCCCAGGTGCTCCTTGGGCGTGACGTAGCAGAGCATCGCCGTGCCCCACCAGGCGATCATCGCCGCGCCGATGCCCGAGGTGATGTGGTCGTACGCCGGCGCCACATCGGTCGTCAGCGGGCCGAGCGTGTAGAACGGCGCCTCCTCGCAGATCTCCTGCTGGAGGTCGATGTTCTCCTTGATCTTGTGCATCGGGACATGCCCGGGGCCCTCGATCATGGTCTGTACGTGATGCCGCTTGGCGATCGTGTTCAGCTGGCCCAGCGTCCGCAGCTCGGCGAACTGCGCCTCGTCGTTGGCGTCCGCGATGGACCCGGGCCGCAGGCCGTCACCGAGGGAGTACGTCACGTCGTACGCGGCGAGGATGTCGCAGAGCTCCTCGAAGTTCTCGTACAGGAACGACTCCTTGTGGTGCGCCAGGCACCACGCCGCCATGATCGAGCCGCCGCGCGAGACGATGCCGGTCTTGCGGCGGGCGGTCAGCGGCACGTACCGCAGCAGCACCCCCGCGTGGACCGTCATGTAGTCGACGCCCTGCTCGGCCTGCTCGATGACCGTGTCCTTGTAGATGTCCCAGGTCAGCTCCTCGGCCTTGCCGTCGACCTTCTCCAGCGCCTGGTAGAGCGGCACCGTGCCGATGGGGACGGGGGAGTTGCGCAGTACCCACTCGCGGGTGGTGTGGATGTTGCGGCCGGTCGAGAGGTCCATGACCGTGTCCGCGCCCCACTTCGTGGCCCACGTCATCTTGTCCACCTCCTCCTCGATGGAGGAGGTGACCGCGGAGTTGCCGATGTTGGCGTTGACCTTCACCAGGAACCGCTTGCCGATGATCATCGGCTCGATCTCCGGGTGGTTGACGTTCGCCGGCAGGACGGCCCGGCCCGCGGCGATCTCGTCACGGACGACCTCGGGTGCGACGTTCTCCCGGATCGCGACGTACTCCATCTCCGGGGTGATGTCGCCACGGCGCGCGTACGCGAGCTGCGTCACCGCCTGCCCGTCCCGGCCCCGCCGGGGCTGGCGCGGCCGGCCCGGGAACACCGCGTCGAGGTTCCGCAGCCCCCCGCGCGGCGAGGTGTGCTTGAGCCCGTCGTCCTCGGGGCGGACCGGACGGCCCGCGTACTCCTCGGTGTCACCGCGCCCGATGATCCAGTTCTCCCGCAGCGGCGCGAGTCCGCGGCGGACATCCGTCTCGATCGTGGGGTCGGTGTACGGCCCCGACGTGTCGTACAGCGTCACGTCCTTGCCGTTGGTGAGATGCACCTGACGAACGGGCACCAGGAGGTCGGGGCGCGAGCCCTGGACGTATCCCTTGTGCCAGCCGATGGACCTCTCGGTCCCGTTCTGATCCACGGCCCCGCCCGGATTCCCCGATTCGCCCGGGGAATCCGATTCCGAGGCAGGCGTGTGTGCGTCCTGAACGGTCATGAGACCTACTCCCTACGCCGGCATTACCCGGTAACAGGTTCGGCGGTCGGCGCAGCGGCGGGAATCCGGGGGGAAGGTCCCCGGGACTCCACGTCAACGCCCTCTCAGCCCGGTGCTCCGAGCTCCCGCGTGTGCAAAGGTGTCTCCACGCTAGCCCCACGACCGGCGTGCTGAACAGAGGGCCTCCCGCTTCTTGCGATGATCGGGGGGTGACCACACCCCAGCAGAGCCACGAAACGCACGGCCACACGCACAGCCACGGGCCTGCCGAGCCGGTCTCCCAGCACCTGCGCAAGGTCATCGCGGCGGTGCTGATCCCGTTCGCCGCGGCCGTGGTCGTGGGTCTGGTCGTCCTGTGGCCCGGCGGCGCGCCCGCCCACGAGCGCACGGGGGTCGGCTTCGACCGGCAGACCGAGCAGGGCCGGGTGGTGAAGCTCGTGGCGGTCGACTGCAAGGACGTGAACGCCTCGCAGGTCCCGTCGACCGGCGACACCTCGACCCCCGAGGGGCGGGAGGCGGCGCAGGCGGAGACCGGGCAGTGCAAGAAGGCCACCGTCGAGGTCACCAGCGGCAAGGAGAAGGGGCGCACCTTCATCGAGGTCGTCCAGCCGGACGCGCCGCGGCAGTTTCACGTGAAACAGGGCGTCGTCCTGGCGTACGCGCCCGACGCGCCGCACGATCTCCAGTACTCGGTCACCGATGTCGACCGCCACCTCCCCATGGCGCTGCTCGCCGGGATCTTCGCCCTCGCGGTGGTCGTGGTGGGGCGGCTGCGCGGGCTCATGGCGCTGATCGCCCTCGCGGTCTCCTTCGGGGTGCTGACGCTCTTCATCCTGCCCGCCGTGCTGCAAGGCTCGAACCCGCTGGTCGTCGCGGTGGTCGGGGCCAGCGCGATCATGCTCATCGCGCTCTACATGTGCCACGGCCTGACCGCGAGAACGTCGGTCGCGGTCATCGGCACGCTGGTCTCCCTGATGCTGATCGGACTGCTGGGCTCGATCTTCATCGGCTGGGCGAGCCTGACCGGCAACACCGACGACAGCACCGGCCTGATCCACGGGCTCTATCCGCACATCGACATGAGCGGTCTGCTGCTGGCCGGCGTGATCATCGGGTCGCTCGGTGTCCTCGACGACGTGACGGTGACCCAGACCTCGGCGGTCTGGGAACTGCACGCCGCGGACCCGTCGATGGGACCGCGCGCCCTCTACCGGGCGGGCATCCGCATCGGCCGCGACCACATCGCGTCCGTGGTCAACACGCTCGTCCTGGCGTACGCGGGCGCGGCGCTGCCGCTGCTGCTGCTCTTCTCCATCGCGCAGTCCGGCGTGGGCACGGTCGCCAACAGCGAGCTGGTGGCGGAGGAGATCGTACGGACCCTGGTCGGGTCGATCGGCCTGGTCGCGTCCGTGCCGGTGACCACCGCCCTGGCGGCGCTGGTGGTCTCCGCGGACCGGTCGGGGGCCGCGGGACGGGAGACGGCGCCCACGGTGCCGGGACAGGGCACGGCGGTGCGCCCGCACGGAAGCAGGGGCCGCCGCCGCAGGAAGTGACGGCGCCGGCCTGGGTGAGGAGATGCCGGCGTGAGGGGGTGACCGCGTCAGCCCGCGGCAGTCCGCCTCAGCCCGCGTTCTCCTCCGCCAGGATGCGGCCCAGCGCCTCCTCCAGGTTGCCCTCGAAGTCGCCGAGCGTGCGCTCCTGGCCCAGCGGGACCAGCCGGTCCGTACGGTCCAGGAAGGCCACGACCGGCGCGGCGCTCACCCGGAACAGCGCGTGGTCCTCACCGACCTGGAGCCGGATGTGGACGTCCGACAGATCCTCGGGCTCGGTCGGCGAGATGTGCACGTCACCGTCACCACTGGGCGTGTTGATGCCGTCCAGCAGCAGCTCACGGCCGAAGGTCCAGGTCACGGGCGCGTCGCCGGGCAGATGGAAGGTCATCCGCACCGCGTACGGATCCCCCATCTCGTAGTGCAGTTCCACCGGGATACGGAACGAGAGCTCCTCTGAAACGAGGAAACTCATCAGAACCTCGGCCTGGACCGACTCGCGCATCATGTACTCCGGAGTAGATGAAGCTGTGGCTGGGAATGATCCCTGACCCTCTCGACGCCATCGTCCTGTAAGGGCCCGCAGATCACAAGGAGTAATTTTTCAGATACTGATAGACAAGTCGACCGAGGTCAGCAGAAATCCGATCTCTCTCCGTAACCGCTCAGCAGCGGGAAGTAGCTCATCCTCCCGATGGCAAGGTACGGAAATGGCCAACGCGGCGGCCGTCGTCCCCAGGGCGACGGGCACAGCGGCGCAGACCGTGCCGAGCGCGTACTCCTGACGTTCCACCACCGGCTCCGTACGCCCCGGCGATCCCAGGCGCTCCAGGCGCTCCAGCAGGGCGATCCGGTCCCGTACGGAATGGGGCGTGAGGGGGCTCACCGGATGGCGGTCGAGGTGATCGTCGCGCGACGCGCCGTCGAGCTGGCTCAGCAGGCACAGGCCGATCGCGTGGGCGTGGCCCGTCTCGCGGAAGTCGGCCCACTCGTCGACGGCCGGCCGCTCCGGACTGTCGGCCACGGACACGAGGTCGATCTCACCCTCGTGGTAGACCGCGAAGTACACGGGCACACCGATCGTGTCCCGCCAGCTGCCGATCGCGTCCGCGATCTTGCCGCGACGATTCTGCACTCCCTCGCCACGCACCAGCCGCTGCGCGGCGTCACCGAGGACGAACACCCCGCTCTCCCGCCGGAGATAACCCTCGTGCGTGAGCGTGCGCAGCAGGTGGTACGCGGTGGGCAGCGGAAGTCCGGCCTCGCGGGCCAGCTGTTTGGCGGGCGCGCCGCCGAGGTGGGAGGCCGCCGCCTCCAGCAGTCGCAGCGCCCGCCGGACCGACCCGATGAGGGTGGGCGCCGGGGTACGTGGAGCTGTGGCAGCTGTGGCCATGAGGTCACCCCCGAGGGAATCCTGAGGCCCCGCCCGGAAGGATCGTATGAACCGCAGGCCAGGACGATCTCCCACGGTGCATTCCGAGGGCGCGGCAGAGGGTTGTCACTCTAGGGGCAGGCCACGCCCAGGGGTGGTTTCCCGTTCACCTTTCCCCCGCGCGGGCTAACGCCCGTACGGACCACCGACCCGGGTCCTACCAGCCGTCGCGCGACGACGACGAGGACGACATGAACTTGCGTACGACATAGACCAGACCGCCGACGATCGCGACGAAGAGCAGCAGCTTGAACAGCAGCGAGATCAGAATGCCGACCACCGTGGCGATCAGCCCGCCGAACACGACGATGGCGATCACGGGCACCGCGATCCACTTGACCCACCACGGCATCCCCGTGAATATCTCCCGCACGGCCATCGCCCTACCTCGCTTCGCCCAGTACCTCGCACATCGACACCTGACGCATCGACCCGACATCCCCGATGCTAGATCGGCGACGGCCCCGGCGGAGGCTCGCGGCCCCCCGCTCTCCCCTGATCCGACCCTGAGACCCGCCCTGAGCCCGCCCTGGGGGTCCAGCGCCCCGGGGAGCGGTCACACCAGGCAGCACGAAGCAGCATGAGAGCAGCCCGAGCCCGAGGCAGCCCGCCCCGGGACTCCGGAAGACGGCCCGGTCAGCCCTCCGGCGGCGAGAAGACCACCATCACCCGCAGATCCTCCGTGATGTGGTGGAACTTGTGCGCCACCCCCGCGGGCACGTACACCACACTGCCCCGGCCGACCTGCGTCGTCTCCATCCCCACCGTGATCGACGCCCGGCCGCTCACGACGAAGTACACCTCGTCCTGACTGTGCGGCCGCTGCGGGTCGGTCTCACCGGCGTCCAGCGCGTACAACCCCACGGACATGTTGCGTTCCCGCACGAACTGCAGATACGCCCCGTCGTTGGCGGCGCGCTCCGCCTCCAGCTCATCAAGTCGAAATGCCTTCATGTCACGATCACACCATGAAGAATTTCGTAGTCAAGACGATCGCCAACGCCGGGGCGCTGGCGGTCGCCATCTGGCTGGTCCACGACATCACCCTGACCGGGGACAGCACCGCCTCGAAGACCTTGTCCCTGGTGCTCGTGGCCCTTCTCTTCGGCCTGGTCAACGTGATCGTCAAGCCGATGGTGAAGCTGCTCACACTGCCGCTGTTCATCCTCACCCTCGGGCTCATAACGCTGATCGTCAACGCCCTCATGCTGCTCCTGACGTCCTGGCTCGCCGACAAGCTGACCCTGGACTTCCACGTGGACGGCTTCTGGACGGCGGTGCTCGGCGGGCTGATCATCTCCGTCGTGTCGTGGGCGCTCAACGTCGCGCTCCCCGACGACGAGGACTGACCCCCGATGCCGTCCCCCTACCGCGTGTGCTTCGTCCGCACCGGGAACATCTGCCGCTCACCCGTCGCCGCGTCCGTCTTCCGCGCCCGCCTGGCCGAAGCGGGACTGGACACCCTCGTCGAGGTGGACAGCGCCGGCACCGGCGGCGGGCAGGAAGGCGACGGCGATCTCGACGTGGCCGACCCCTACGACGGGGATCTGGCAGGCTTCGAGGAATGTCTGGAGAGCGTGGAGGCCGCGAGCGAGGGCCTGCTCAGCACCGTACGCACAGCAGTGGAGGAGGCGGCATGACCGGCAAGGACAGCACCACGGGGGACAGAACGACCCACGGCGGCGGCGCGGCGGAGGAAGACGCGCGCACCGGCGGAGAGCGCACACGCACCGTCGGGGAGGGCACGCGCACCGTCGGCGAGGACATACGGACCGTCGGTGACGGCACCCGCGCCGTACGGGCCGGGCTGCCCGAGCCCGTCAAGTACGAACCGACCCTCCCGGGACCGGTCTTCGCCGCCCACTTCCACCTCCCCGGCGAACCGACCGGGCCCTACACCTACGGCCGCGACGAGAACCCCACCTGGACCCACCTCGAACGCGCCATCAGCGAACTCGAAGCCCCCGGCCAGGCCGTCGAGACCCTCGTCCTCGCCTCCGGCATGGCCGCGATCTCCTCGGTGATCTTCTCCCAGCTGCGGGCCGGCGACGCCGTCGTCCTGCCCGACGACGGCTACCAGGCGCTGCCGCTGCTGCGCGAACGCCTGGAGGCGTACGGCATCGAGGTACGGACCGCCCCCACCGGCGGCGACGCCCAGCTCGCCGTCCTCGCCGGCGCGCGCCTCCTGTGGATCGAGACCCCCTCCAACCCCGGCCTCGACGTCTGCGACATCCGCCGCCTCGTCAAGGAGGCCCACGCCGCGGGCGCCCTCGTCGCCGTCGACAACACCCTCGCCACCCCGCTCGGCCAGCGCCCCCTCGAACTGGGCGCCGACTTCTCCGTCGCCAGCGACACCAAGGGCATGACCGGCCACGGCGACATCCTGCTCGGCCACGTGACCACCGCGAACCCCGAACTCGCGGCGGGCGTACGGCGCTGGCGCAAGGTCGTCGGAGCCATCCCCGGCCCCATGGAGGCCTGGCTCGCCCACCGCTCGCTCGCCACCCTCCAGCTCCGCGTCGACCGGCAGTGCGCCACCGCCCTCACCCTCGCCGAGACCCTGAGCAGCCGCGACGATGTCACCGGGCTGCGCTACCCGGGCCTGCCCGGCGACCCCTCGCACGCCGTCGCCTCCGGCCAGATGCGGCGGTACGGTTCCGTCGTCTCGTTCGTCCTGCCCGACCGGGACCACGCCGAGCGCTTCCTCGGCGCACTGCGGCTCGTCGACGACGCGACCAGCTTCGGCGGCGTACGGTCCACCGCGGAGCGGCGCGGACGCTGGGGCGGCGACGCCGTACCGGAAGGCTTCGTCCGCTTCTCCGTCGGCGCCGAGGACCCCGAGGACCTCGTCGCGGACGTCCTGCGCGCCCTGGACGAAGCGGGCCGCCCCGTCACCCCGTAACCCCGCCCGCCCCCCACGTCGGACGGTCCGAGCCTCCCCCCTCATGGCTCGGACCGTCCCGGGTTCCACGCGCGGAGAACCACCCGCACAAGGCTAGTTGACTCTGCGTCAGTGTCCAATCACAGTAGCGACAGCCGCCTATCGACATATTTATAGTGGGACCGCTTCACGGAGACAGGACCAGGGCGAACGGGGCCGGGACGGGAGTACAGGACATGGACCTGGCCCTGCTGCGCACCTTCGTCACCGTCCACCGCGCCGGCTCCTTCACCCGCGCCGCCGCCCTCCTCGGACTCTCCCAGCCCGCCGTCACCGGACAGATAAGAACCCTCGAACGCCAGCTGGGCCGCCCCCTCTTCCTGCGCCAGGCCCGCGGCGTCACCCCCACCACCATCGGCGACGAACTCGCCCACCGGGCCGCACCCCACCTCGACGCCCTCATCGAGATCGCCGAGACCGGACTCGCCGAGGAATCCGGCGTCCGGACACTCCACCTCGCCGGACCCCCCGAATTCACCGCCCGGCGCGCCCTCCCCGCCCTCACCCCGCTCATCGCCCAGGGACTCTCCCTGCGCACCTCGTTCTTCGCGAACGCCGAGGAAAACCTCGAAGGACTCGCCGCCGGACATCATGATCTGGCCATCACCACCGCCCGCCCGCGCGGCGGACTCCTCACCGCGACTCCGCTCTGCGACGAGGAACACGTCCTCGTCGCAGCCCCCCGCTGGGCCGCCCGCCTCGGCCACTCCGTCCTGCGCGAAGGCCACGTCGTCCTCGAACAGCTCCCCGTCGTCGAGGTCCACGAATCCCTGCCGCTCGTCTCCCGCTACTGGACGGCCGTCTTCGACTCCCGGCCCGCCGCCGCCGCGGCCGTCATCGCCCCCGACCTGCGCGCCGTCCTCGAATGCGCCGCCGCGGGCGCCGGACTGGCCGTCCTGCCCCGCTACCTCTGCCAGAACGCCCTCGAACGCGGCGAAGTCGTCGCCCTGCTCGACCCGCCCGTACCCCCGCTGCGCACCTACTTCCTGGCCGTACGCACCGGCACCCTCACCCTGCCCCGGGTCGCACGGGCCCACGAGTGGCTGCTGCGCGCCGCGGTCGACTGGTGACCCGCGGGGCGCCGGAGCGTTTCGGAACCGGAATCACGGGCGAACCTCTTCCCATGACCCAACGGCCCGTGGTCAAGCGCACCTCACGCGCCATCCTGCTCGACGGCGACGACCTCATCCTCATCAAACGCACCAAGCCGGGGATGGACCCCTACTGGATCACCCCGGGCGGAGGCGTCGAAACGACCGACACCACCGTCGTCGAGGCCCTCCACCGCGAGGTGGACGAAGAACTCGGCGCCAAGATCATCGACATCGTGCCCTGCTTCGTCGACACCGTGGAACACATCGCCGACGGCGGGATCACCGGCGTCAAGGTGCAGCACTTCTTCGTCTGCCGCCTGGAGTCGATGGACCCCACCCGCCGGCACGGACCCGAGATCGACGAACCGTGCGGGGAGTACGAGATCGTCCGGGTGCCGTTCAGCCGCGTCGGCATCGCCGCCGTCCACCTCGTACCGCTGTCGCTGCGGCACTACCTGGACGGCAACATCGAGGGCGTGCGCGCGATGCACGCCCCCGACCTCGGCTGAGACCCACGGCACTCCGGCACCCCGGGGGCCCTCAGGTGGCGGCCGCCACCAGCTCCTCCAGCGAGTCGTGACGGATCCGCTCGGAGGGGATGCCGGCCCCCCGCAGCGCGTCCACACCGCTGCGGATCATCCCGGGCGGCCCCGACAGATACCCGTCGTACTCGTGCCACGGCCCCGAGTCCCGTACCGCCTCGGGAAGCCGGCCCGTCAGCCCCAGACTCGGCCCCTCGGAGACCACCGGGCGCACCGACAGCCACGGATGCACCTGCTGGAGCCGCAGCATCGTGTCGATGTCGTACAGGTCCTGGTCGTGGCGCGCGCCGTAGAACACCTCGACCGGGCGCCGGTGCCCCCGCTCGGCCACATCCTCGACCAGCGCCTTGATCGGCGCTATCCCGGTCCCGCCGCCCAGGCAGAGCAGACCGTTGTCCGTGCTGTGGTCGACCGTCATCGACCCGGCCGGGGGCCCCAGCCGCAGGACATCACCGGGAGTCGCCCGGTGCACCAGCGCGTTGGAGACCCAGCCGGCCGGCACCGCCTTCACGTGGAAGGCCAGCAGACCGTCCGGGCGCGGCGCGGAGGCGAACGAGTAGTGCCGCCACACGCGCGGCCACCACGGGGTCTCCAGGCTCGTGTACTGCCCGGCCAGGAACGGATACGGCTGGTCGGGCCGGACCGTGACCACGGCGATGTCGGAGGTCCGCAGCTCGTGCGAGACGACCTCGGCCTGCCACCAGGCCGGCGCGTGCTGCTCGTTCTCCGCCGCCGCGTCGATCATGATCTGCGAGATCGTCGTGTACGTCCTGACCCAGGCGCCCTCGGTCTCCTCGTCCCACGTGTTCGTGGCGTACCGCGTCAGCGCGCCGATCAGCGCCTCGCCGACCGCCGGATAGTGCGTGGCCCGCGTGCCGTACTTGCGGTGACCGCGGCCCAGCTGGCGCAGGTAGTCGGTGAGAACGGCCGGCGAGTCCATGTGCTCGGCCGCCGTCAGCAGCGCCTTGAGGAGACGGTCGCGCTGGGCGTCCATGGCGACCGGGAACAGGCTGCGCAGGTCGGGGTGGCGGACGAACAGCAGCGCGTAGAAGTACGAGGTCACCTGATCGGCGACCGGGCCGATCTCGCCCAGGGTCCGGCGGATGAGGATCGCGTCGGGCGACGCGTTCGGGTCCTCCACGGGGGCGGCGGAGGCGGGAGCGGGGGTGGGGGACGCGGGCGGCGGAACCGCGGCGGGCGGCTGGGCGCCGGGCGCCCCGGCGGCCGCCGGAGGGGCGGCGGCGGGGGACGGTTCGGCGGGAGGCAGCTCGGCGGACGGCGGCTCCGCGCCGGGGGCGGAGGCGGAAGGGGCGGACGGCGGGCCGGGGTTCGGGGTCGCCGCGGTGGGGGTGGAGGGCTCGGGCCGCGGGGCGGCCGGAGGGGGCGGGGCCGGGGCCGGTTGGGCGGCGGGTACGGGGACCTCGGGAGGCAGCGCCCCCGAGGTGGACACCGGGGCCGACGGCAGGGGCTGCTCCTGGGACTCGGCGCGCCCGTGCTGCGGCAGATCGGGTTCCACGGGAAGCGGCCGCCCACGCCCGCGCCGCGCACCGTCCGGCCGCGTGAGACCCGGCTGGGCGCCGTCAGACCGCGTGAGACCCCGCTGCGCGCCGTCCGGCCGCGCCAGGTCCGGCAGTTCGGCGGAGGGGCGCTCCGGCGGCGCGGCGGCGCTCGGTGCGGCCTGCCGTACCGGCACCTCCGCGGGGAGGGGAACCTCGTCCGGCAGCGCGGCCGACGGCAGGACCGGCCGGGGCGGCACCGGCGGCGCTACGGAATCGGCCCCGGCCGGTGCGGGATCCGCCGGTATGAACCCGGGCGGCAGAGACCCGGACGGAAGAGACCCGAGCGGTACGGGCCAGGCAGACGCGGACTCCCCGGGAACCGGCCCCGGCTGCGGCCCGGCAGCCCGTACCGCCGCGACCACGGCCTCCCCCGAAGCCGCCCCCGCCGCCCCCGTACCGCTCCGCAAGCCCTTGTTGCGCGGCCGGAAGGCATCGGGAACCCCGCCCGCCGACGCACCGGAAGCCCCCGGCGCCGCAGATCCCTGCCCCGCCGGGCCGTCACGCCGGTCACGCCGGGACGACCCCGCACGACCAGCCCCCGACCCCACGAGGCGGATGGCCGCCAAGGAACGGCCCGCACCGGGTATTCGGTCCCGGCTCGCGGGATCCGCGGCGCCATCCGTCTCCGCGTCCGGTGCGCCCTCACTGGTGGGCGCCCGCCGGGGAGCGAACCAACCGCTCCCTCCGCCGTCTCCGGAAGGGCCCTTGTCGGCCGACGTAGTGGTCGGAGCGTCCATCGTGTGCCTCGCCTCGAACATCTTTCGGTCGGTCTGCGCACTTCCGCTGCCCCGGAATGCGCGAGCAATTCCCCGCATGACTCAGACTGTTGGCAGCCCACGTTAGCCCCAGGCCCACCCCCCACCGAGGCAAGAGGCGAAGGAATGTGACATTGCCCGCAGTCCCCGTCGCCGCAGCATGGCAGTCCGCGTCACCACCCGGGACAAAGAGCGCGAAGTCCAGGCACCCACACCGGCTTTCCCGTTATGCTGCCTCGCTCCCGCGCCCATTCACCGCCGTCCGGCCGCGGACTTCGCGACGCCAGGGGTCAGCGTATTACCGTCCCGCACGCACCAGTTCATACGCCTCACGCAGGTCGCCCCCCGTGTACGTGTGCGTCGCCAGCCCCGTCACGTGGTGATCCGCGTTCACGGCCACCGCCAACGGCACCGCCGCGAAGATCTCCGCATCCGACATGGAATCACCGTAGGCAACACAGTCGTCCAGTCCCACCCCGAACTCTGCACACAGCCGGTCCGCGATCTTCACCTTCGCGGCCGGGTCGAGAATCCCCGCCCGATCGACCGGCTCCGTAAAAGGCGGCACCGGCCACCGCGAACCATGAGCCGCGTGCGCACCCCACGCCAGCAGCCTCTCCACAAAAAAGTCGGGCGACAGGGAGATAACAGCGCAGTAATCCCCCTCTTTCCGGATGTCCGCCCACACCTCACGAATACCACCCAACCAGGGCGCACCCCGGAAAGCCGCATCCACCTGAGCCACCGTGAGCGCCCCCCACAACGCCCGGGCCCGCACCGCGAACTCGTCCGGCGCCAGCCCCCGGGTCAGGAACTCGTCCTCCAGCGCGGCGATCTCCGCGCCCAGCCCCAACTGCCGGGAGATCTCCACGGCCGCGGCCGAGCCCCGGATCAGAGTCCCGTCGAGATCGAACAAATGCAGTCTGCGTGCGGTCGCCATGTACGCCGACGTTAGTACGGGCGGATACTCCCCCCGTCAGACGCCCAACGCCCCGGCGCCCGGCACCGTGTTTCACGTGAAACCACTAGAGCGCCCCACCCGCCGCGCCCTCCTCGTCGCCCACGTCGCCACCTCCGTCAGCTGGCTCGGCCTCGCCCTCGGACTGCTCACCCTCGGCATCACCGCCTCCACCACCGGCGACCCCGACACCACACAGGCCGCCTACCGGGCCATGAAGATCCTCACCGACCGGCTGATCATCCCGATCGCCCTCGCCGCCCTGCTCACCGGCGTGATCCTCTCCCTCGGCACCCCCTGGGGCCTGGCCAGACACCGATGGATATGGATCAAGTTCTGGCTCACCCTCGCCACCCTCGCCGCCACCACCCTCGCGCTGCGCCCCACCATCAACGCCGCCGTGAGCGCCGGAGTCCCCGACCCCGGCCTGGTCGCCGCCCCCTCCGTCGCCAGCTCCGCGTACTTCTTCATGACGGTCCTCTCCGTCCTCAAGCCCTGGGGACTCACCCGGCGCGGCCGACGCCTGCGCACCGTGCGGAACCTGGCGAGTTCACACAAAGCGGTGGACGGACGATCACCCGCTCCGACACGCTGACTCCCATGCCGACACCGCACTCCGCCCTGCCGATCCGTCGCCTGACCCTGGCCGACCTCACCGCCTGCGCCGACCTCGCCGAGGAACGCGGCTGGGCACGCGAGGAACACAAATGGGGCCTGCTCCTGGCAGCCGGCACCGGCTACGGAATCGACGCACCGGAAGGCGACGGCCTCGCCGCGATGTGCGTCACCACCTCGTACGGCCCCGCACTCACCACCTTCGGCATGATGATCGTCGCCGGACGCTTCGGCCGCCAGGGCCTCGGCCGCCGGCTCCTGACCCACGCCATGCACGAGGCCGGAGACCTCCCCTTCGCCCTCTACGCCACAGCCCAGGGCCGGCCCCTCTACGAACAGCTCGGCTTCCACGCGGTCGGCGACACCCACACCGTCAGCGGCCCCTACCGCTCCCCGGAACCCCCCACCGCGACCCGCGCGGCCGCCACCACCCGGCCCGCGACCGCCGACGACCTGTCCGCCCTCGTACGACTCGACAACGAAGTCTTCGGCATCGACCGCACCCACCTCCTCGCGCGGCTCCCCTCCTTCACCGACCGGCTCAGGGTCGCCGAGCACGGCACCACCCTCACCGGATACGCCGGAATCTGGCCCTCCACCTCCTGCGACGTCGTCGCCCCGCTGATCGCCCAGGACACCGACACGGCCTACGCCCTGATCCACGCCCTGGCCGCCGAAACCGACCGGCCCCTCCGCCTGGACATCGACGCACGCCACACGGACCTGCTGGACCGGCTCAAGCACAGCGGCCTCGACCTCATCTCCACCACCACGACCATGACCCGCGGCATCCCCGACCTGCCCGGCGACTGGACCCGCCGCTTCGCCCCCCTCAACCTGGCCATGGGCTGACCGCCGACCCCACCCGAGGGCCTCAGCGCCCGCGAGGGCCCGCCCATCACCCCGGCGTAGGCTGCGGATCATGAGCGATCTGGAGATACGACCGGCCGGCCCCGACGACCTCCCCGCCATCGTGGCCCTGCTCGCCGACGACCCCCTGGGCGCCCAGCGCGAATCCCCCGACGACCTCACCCCGTACACCGCCGCCCTCGACCGGCTGACCCGGGACCCCCACCAGCACGCCGTCGTCGCCGTACGCGACGGCCGCGTCGTCGGAACCCTCCAGCTCACGATCATCCCCGGCCTCTCCCGGCGCGGCGCCACCCGCTCGATCATCGAAGCGGTCCGCGTCCACGCCGACGAACGCGGCACCGGCCTCGGCACCCGGTTCATCGAGTGGGCGATCGAGGAATCCCGCCGCCAGGGCTGCCACCTGATCCAGCTGACCTCCGACACCACCCGCACCGACGCCCACCGCTTCTACGAACGCCTCGGCTTCACCGCCTCCCATGTCGGATTCAAGCTGAGTATCTGAAAACCGCACCCTTTTCCGATTCGTCTCGTTGCCCCCGGCAAGGGGGGCGGTCATGTGTACGGAACACGTCCCCCGACTCGAACGGGCCGGCCGGCCCAGGAGGAGACGGAACCCCACATGCTCGACGAAATAGCTCTGACCGAATCAAAGACCCTGCGCGCGAGCGTCGCGGAACGCGACGAAGTCCTCGACAAGGTCAAACAACTGGCCCTCTCCCCGGACGGCCTCCACGCCACGACGAAGGACGTCGCCTCGTACTTCGAGGTCGGCGAGACCGTCGTCCGCGCGCTCATCCATGATCACCGGGACGAACTCGAAGCCAACGGATACCGCGCTCTGAGCGGCGAGGAACTGCGTTGCTTCAAGCAACTCTGTGGGATCACGTCCCGCAGCCGCTCCCTCGGAGTCTTCTCCCGGCGGGCCGTTCTGAACACCGCGATGCTTCTCTGCGAGAGCGTTGTCGCACGTCAGGTGCGTACGTACCTCCTCGACACCGAGGGGAGCGCCCGCCGCGAGCCTGTGGACAACCTTTTCCACAGGCTGACGGAGTGGGTGGACGAGCGCATCTCCGAGGCCCTCGTCCGCCATCTCGCTACGCGTTTCGACACGGACGTGACCCGTATCGCGGAGGACGCGGTCCGCGCCACCATCGGCCGGACGGTCGTCCCGCTCCTCAACGTCGCCGTCCAGAACGACAGCGAACAGCGAGGCCGCATCGAGGCGCTCGACCACGAAGTCACCCGGCTCAAGCGCGTCCTGCGGGAGCGCGAGGCCGCCGGTTCGATGGGCGCGCTCGACGCCATGAACCCCCGCCAATTCGAACAGCACATCGCCTGGCTGTGCCGGCGCGACGGCTGCGACCGGGTCACGGTGACCGGCGGCCACGGCGACACAGGCGCCGACATCGTGGCCTACACCCCCGACGGTCGCCGCATCGTCGTGCAGTGCAAGTCCCGTACGCCGGCGGCGACCATCACGAGCGGCGATGTCCAGCAGTTCATCGGCATGGCCAAGCTGGAGTACAAGGCCGACATCGCGCTTCTGGTCGCCACCTGCCCGTTCACCCGCGACGCACTGCTCCTGGCGACGCGGCACGACGTGACGGCGGTCCACCGCGGCCTACTGGAGGCCTGGAACAGCGGAGCGACCCTCCAGGTGCTCCAGAAGAGGTAACGAGCCTGTCCGACGGCGTGCGCCACGGCACGAGACCGGGCCCGAAGTCGCAAGAAGCAGAAGCGGCTTCGGGCCCGTCGGGCACGGTACGGATCAGATGGGCGGCATGTCCCGTTTCACGTGAAACATCCGCCCGGCCCGCCCTACGGCCTGAGGCCGTGCCAGCCCTCCGCGTCCACACCGCCCGGCACGTCCCCCTCAGGGTCGTACGGCTCACGGGTGAAGACGAACGAGCCGAGGTCGAGGTGGCGCACCGACCCGTCGGGCCGCCGCACCACCCGCAGCGTCTCCCCCGCGTAGTACCCGTCGAGCCCCGTCCAACCGCCGTCCGGCCGGGCCTCGAAGCGGGAGCCGCGGCCGGGCCCGCGCAGCGGATACAGCTCCACCCCGCCGTCCGCCACGAGTTTCAGCGCCACCGCCTGCGTGCCCCAGTACCAGGGCCCGGTCAGTTCCAGCAGCGCCGGGTCGACCTCCGGCAGCGGCCTCCAGGGCTCCGGGATCCGGGGCTCGGCATCCGCCACGATCGCGATGAGGTCGGTCGCGAGCGGGCCGATCAGCGGCCCTCCGGTGGCATTGGCGAGCGCGACCGCGGCCACCCCGTCCGCCACGCTCACCCACAGACCCGCCAGAAAGCCCGGCAGCGAACCACCGTGCCCCACCAGGGCCCGGCCGTCCCTGCGGATGAGTTGCACCCCCAGGCCGTAGTTGCCCGCCCCCTCCTCCGGCTCCGGGGTGGACGGCGTCGCCATCTCCCGCACCGAAGCGGCGGACAGCACCCGGTCGTCGCCCTCGGCGAGGAACACCGCGAACCGGCACAGGTCGGCCGCGGTCGACCAGAGCTGACCCGCCGGCGCCATCAGACCGAGGTCCACGGCCGGCTCGGGAAGCAACACATCGGCCCAGGGATGCACGGCCCAGGCACCGGCGTGCGGGGCGACCGGCTGGGCGGTCGTACGGTCCAGGGACAGCGGCTCCAGGACCTCACGCCGCAGCACCTCCTCCCAGGGCGCGCCCCGCAACGCCTCGACGAGCGAACCGAGCAGCGTGTAGCCGGGGTTGGAGTAATGGTGGCGCCGGCCCGGGGTGTGCCGTACCGGCTCCTCACCGAGCACGTCGGCGAGCGTCGGACGGAGGGTGCCCGGCGTCCGCTCCCACCAGGGACCCGGCGCCTCGGCGGCAAGCCCGGCGCCGTGCCCGAGGAGCTGGAAGATGGTGGAGTCGCCCACGCCCGTACCCGGAAGGTGCTTCTCCAGCGGGTCGCCGAGGTCGAGCAGCCCCTCGTCCCGCAGCCGCATCACCAGAACGGCGGTGAACGTCTTGGTGATCGACCCGATCCGGTACTGCGTGTCCGCGTCCGGCGCGTGGCCGTCCACACAGCTGCGGGACCCCGTCCACACCAGCCGCCCGTCCCGCACGACGGCCCCGACGACCGACGGCGCCCGCCCCTCGGCCTGGGCGACGGCGAGACGGCGGAGCAGGGCACGCCGCGTGGCGGGCAGCAGGTCCTCGGGCGACTGAGGTGCGGCAGGAGAGGTCATGGACCACATCTACCGGTGCCGGCCGGTCCAGTCGACCTCTTTCCCCCGCGTCCCGGGAGATGTGATCACGTGTACGAGGTGATGAGCCGCGCGCCAGAACTGACCCCACGCGG
This sequence comes from Streptomyces sp. NPDC088261, assembly GCF_044740805.1. Taxonomy (NCBI): domain Bacteria; kingdom Bacillati; phylum Actinomycetota; class Actinomycetes; order Kitasatosporales; family Streptomycetaceae; genus Streptomyces; species Streptomyces sp. NPDC088261. The sequence continues at coordinate 640,165 of NZ_JBIURL010000001.1, read as the reverse complement.
CCTCGCCGGACACCTCAACCACCGGGCACCGCGGGGAAAACGGCTGGACACCCCCCACCACGACGAAGAGAGTGACGCCCATGACCTCACTCGTACGCCACGTCACCGTCGACTGCGCCAACCCCCATGCCCTCGCCACCTTCTGGGCCCAGATCCTCGGCGCCGTCCTCAGCGAGGACGACAAACCCGGGGATCCCGAAGCCCTCCTCTTCACCGACGGCGCCGGACTGCTCTTCGTCCAGGTCCCCGACACCAAGACCACCAAGAACCGCGTCCACCTGGACATCGAGCCCCAGGACCGCACCCGCGACGAGGAAGTCGACCGCCTCCTCGCCCTCGGCGCCACCCTCTCCGCCGACCACCGCCGCCCCGACGGCACAGGCTGGGTGACCCTCGCCGACATCGAGGGCAACGAATTCTGCATCGAACGCAGCGCCACCGAACGCGCCCAGGGCTAGCGGGTGTCTTGCCGATCAGGCCGGGCTCGCGTTAGCGGCCTACCGGCGGGCCAGGCCGGCGAACGCACCCCCGAGCTCCGCCGGACCGACCACCGCGATGTCGGCCTCGAACCCGCCGAACGATGAGTTTTACGCGCCGCGCCGGTCTGGACGCGTGAGACCGACTCACGGAAGGCTGGCGCCATGCGGAAATTGATCTACGGCATGAACCTGTCCCTGGACGGCTACATCGCCGCGCCCGGCGACGACATCGCCTGGGGCGTACCCAGCGACGAGCTGTTCCAGTTCTGGTCCGACCAGTTGCGGGCGACCGAGCTGTCGCTGTACGGGCGCAAGCTGTGGCAGGCGATGAGCTCCCACTGGCCGACCGGCGACCAGCGGCCCGACGCCACCCCGGCCGAGATCAAGTTCGCGCGCCGCTGGCGGGACATGCCGAAGGCGGTGTTCTCCTCGACCATCGACACGGTCGACTGGAACACCCGCCTGGTCACCGGTGACGCGGTCGCCGAGATCACCCGGCTCAAGGCCGAGGACGGCGGCCCCATGGACATCGGCGGCGCGACGCTGGCCGCAGCGGCCATGCGGGCCGGGCTGATCGACGAGTACGTACTGGCCACCGCCCCGGTCCTGGTGGGCGGCGGCACACCGTTCTTCACCGCGCTGGACAACTGGGTGAACCTGAACCTGATCGAGACACGAACGCTTCCCGGCGGCGTGATCCTGACCCGGTACGAGACGAGGCGCTGAGAATCCGGCGGCAGTCGACGCACTGCCGCACCAGCACCAGCCAGTCCCTCCCGCACAGTCCGAGACCCCCGGCCACCCCCACTCAGGTCTGCGCCATATCCACAAAACGCGAGTAGTGGCCCTGGAACGCCACCGTGATGGTCGCCGTCGGGCCGTTACGGTGCTTCGCCACGATCAGGTCCGCCTCGCCCGCGCGCGGCGACTCCTTCTCGTACGCGTCCTCCCGGTGCAACAGGATGACCATGTCCGCGTCCTGCTCGATCGACCCCGACTCACGCAGGTCCGACACCATCGGCTTCTTGTCCGTACGCTGCTCAGGACCACGGTTCAGCTGCGACAACGCGATCACCGGCACCGCCAGCTCCTTCGCCAGCAGCTTGAGGTTTCGCGACATGTCGGAGACCTCCTGCTGACGGCTCTCCGCACGCTTCGAACCGCCCGACTGCATCAGCTGCAAGTAGTCGATGACCACCAGCCGCAAGTCGTTGCGCTGCTTCAGACGACGGCACTTCGCCCGGATCTCCATCATCGACAGGTTCGGCGAATCATCGATGTACAGCGGCGCCTGCGACACATCCGGCATCCGTCGCGCCAACCGCGTCCAGTCCTCGTCCGTCATCGTCCCCGACCGCATGTGGTGCAACGCCACCCGCGCCTCCGCCGACAACAGACGCATCGCGATCTCGTTGCGCCCCATCTCCAGCGAGAAGATCACGCTCGGCAGATTGTTCTTGATCGACGCCGCCCGCGCGAAGTCCAGCGCCAGCGTCGACTTGCCCATCGCGGGACGCGCCGCGATGACGATCATCTGACCGGGATGCAGACCGTTCGTCAGCGAATCGAAGTCCGTGAACCCCGTCGGCACCCCCGTCATCTCACCGCTGCGCGAACCGATCGCCTCGATCTCGTCCAGCGCGCCTTCCATGATGTCGCCGAGCGGCAGATAGTCCTCACTGGTCCGCTGCTCGGTGACCGCGTAGATCTCCGCCTGGGCGGAGTTCACGATCTCGTCGACGTCCCCGTCCGCCGCGTATCCCATCTGCGTGATCTTCGTGCCCGCCTCTACGAGCCGCCGCAGCACCGCCCGTTCGTGGACGATCTCCGCGTAGTACGAGGCGTTCGCCGCGCTCGGCACCGACTGGACCAGCGTGTGCAGATACGACGCCCCGCCGACCCGCGTGATCTCCCCCCGCTTGGTCAGCTCCGCCGCGACCGTGATCGGGTCGGCCGGCTCCCCCTTCGCGTACAGGTCGAGAATCGCCTGAAAGACCGTCTCGTGCGCCGGACGGTAGAAATCGTGCCCCTTGATGATCTCCACGACGTCCGCGATCGCGTCCTTGGACAGCAACATGCCGCCCAGGACCGACTGCTCGGCGTCCAGGTCCTGCGGAGGCACCCGCTCGAACCCGGTCGATCCGCCGTCCCACGCGCTGTCGTCACGACCGCGCTCGTGCTGCTCCTCACGGCCCCGGCCCTCGCTGCGGCGCTGCCGGGAGACAGGCAGACGGTCGCTGGGACCGGTGTCGGTCCAGGGGTCGTCCAACGGCTCGGGAATGGTCACCGGCCACCTCCTCACGTCCGCCCAGCGGACCTCGCCGTGCCACTCTTTCTACGGCACGACACTGACAAAACGAGAGGCCTGACTCCGGTTCCGGCGCGTCGGACGCCGGTCCACGGTAGGCCCGTCCGCGACGTCAGCCAATCTTGTTATCCACAGGCCATGTGGACGAGAGACCAGATGCTGTGGAGAACTCGCCCGATCCTGTGTACGGACCGGGGGACAGCACTGTGGACAAAATCATAGAGCCCCCGCCGCAACCATCCTGACCTGCGCTTTTTCCGTCCACCGGCTGTGGGGGAGAAAAACTTTCCCGACTGGACCAAGATCAGAACAAACGACGCACCACCGAGCCCCCGAACCCGCTCCACGTAAGGATCGCAGCTCCTTTGCGTCTCTTACCTGTGGAAGATTAGATTGAGCGCATGACACAGGCCCCCCAGGCAGCCAAGGCGACCCGCCGCCAGCACGACCGCGAGATCCTCGCGCTCGCCGTCCCCGCGTTCGGCGCGCTCGTCGCCGAACCGTTCTTCGTGATGGTCGACAGCGCGATCGTCGGCCATCTGGGTACGCGTCAGCTCGCCGGACTGGCGATCGCGGCGGCCCTGTTGACCACCGCGGTGAGCGTCTTCGTCTTCCTCGCCTACGCCACCACCGCGGCCGTCGCCCGGCGGGTGGGCGCGGGCGATCTCCGGGCCGCCATCCAGCAGGGCATGGACGGGATCTGGCTCGCGGTCCTGCTCGGCGTCGGAGTCATCGCCGTCACCCTGCCCGCCGCGCCGTGGCTCGTCGACCTGTTCGGGGCCTCCGACACCGCGGCACCGTACGCCATCACGTATCTGAGCATCTCCAGCCTCGGCATACCGGCCATGCTGGTGGTGCTGGCCGCCACCGGGGTGCTGCGGGGGCTCCAGGACACCAGGACGCCCCTGTACGTCGCCGTCGGCGGCTTCGGCGCCAACGCGGCGCTCAACGCGCTGTTCGTCTACGGCTTCGGGTTCGGGATCGCCGGGTCCGCGTGGGGGACGGTGATCGCGCAGTGCGGCATGGCGGCCGTCTATCTGGTGGTGGTCGTACGGGGAGCGCGCCGGTACGGTGCGTCGCTGCGTCCCGATCCCGCGGGGATACGGGCGGGTGCGCGGGCCGGAGTGCCGTTGCTGGTCCGTACGTTGTCGCTCCGGGCGGTGCTGCTGATCGCCACGGCGGTGGCGGCGCGGCTGGGTGATGCCGATATCGCGGCGCACCAGGTCATTCTGTCGCTCTGGAGTCTGACGGCTTTCGCGCTGGACGCGATAGCGATCGCGGGGCAGGCGATCATCGGGCGGTGTCTGGGGGCGGGGGACGTCCGGGGGGCGCGGGAGGCGTGCCGTCGGATGGTGTGGTGGGGGGTGGTGTCGGGGTTGGTGTTCGGGGTGGTGATCGTCCTGGCGCGTCCGTTGTTCGTTCCGTTGTTCACGGGGGATCAGGTGGTGCGGGACACGTTGGTGCCGGCGTTGTTGGTGGTGGCGGTGACGCAGCCGGTGTCGGGGGTGGTGTTTGTGCTGGACGGGGTGTTGATGGGGGCGGGGGACGGCCGGTATCTGGCGGGGGCGATGGTGGTGACGTTGGCGGTGTTCGCGCCGGTGGCGTTGGCGGTGCCGTCGTGGGGTGGGGGGTTGACGGCGTTGTGGTGGGCGATGGGTCTGATGATGGCGGTCCGGCTGGTGACGTTGTGGTGGCGGACGCGTTCCGGGCGGTGGTTGGTGGCGGGCGCGACGCGGTGAGATGTCCGGTTTCACGTGAAACATCGCGTGAGACGGGCCGGCGTGGGCCGGCATGGGCACGCAGGTGGAACGGCGGGAGGGCCGCATCCCCGGCTGGGATGCGGCCCTCTCGTGTGTTCGGTCGAGCGTGTTCTGTCGAGCGTTGCGTTACGCGGCGATGACCTCGATGCCGAGCTTCGCGGCGACCTCGGGGTGCAGCCGGACGGACACCTGGTGCGAGCCCAGGGTCTTGATCGGCGATCCGAGTTCGATGCGGCGCTTGTCGACGTCCGGGCCGCCGGCCGACTTGATCGCCGAGGCGAGGTCGGCGGGGGTGACGGAGCCGAAGAGGCGGCCGGCGTCGCCGGAGCGGACGGCCAGACGCACCTTGACGCCTTCGAGGCGGGCCTTGATCTCGTTGGCCTGCTCGATGGTCGCGATTTCGTGGATCTTGCGCGCGCGCCGGATCTGCGCGACGTCCTTCTCGCCACCCTTGGTCCAGCGGATCGCGAAACCGCGCGGGACCAGGTAGTTGCGGGCGTAGCCGTCCTTGACCTCGACGACGTCGCCCGCGGCACCGAGGCCGGTGACCTCGTGAGTGAGGATGATCTTCATGATTCGGTCACCCTCCCTTATCGCGCGGTGGACGTGTAGGGCAGCAGCGCCATCTCACGGCTGTTCTTGACGGCCGTGGCGACGTCGCGCTGGTGCTGTGTGCAGTTGCCGGTGACGCGGCGGGCACGGATCTTGCCGCGGTCGGAAATGAACTTCCGCAGCATGTTCGTGTCCTTGTAGTCCACGTACTGGGTCTTGTCCTTGCAGAATGCGCAGACCTTTTTCTTGGGCTTGCGCACAGGCGGCTTCGCCATGTGTATCTCCTGTTTGATCAAGAAGTGGGGTACGAGCCGGTCCCTCAGAAGGGAGGCTCGTCCGAGTAGCCGCCGCCGGAGCTTCCGCCCCAGCTGCCTCCGCCGTTGCCCCCGCCCCCGCTGGACGGCTGGCTGCCGCCCGCCGGTGCGCTGGTGGCCCACGGGTCGTCGGCGGGAGCCCCGCCTCCGCCCTGCGGGCCGCCGCCGCCGGAGCCGCCGCCCCAGCTGCCGCCGCCCTGCTGGCCGCCGCCACCGCCGCCGTACCCGCCCTGGCCCTGGCCTCCGCGGCCGGTGGTCTTGGTGACCTTGGCCGTGGCGCTCTTGAGGCTGGGGCCGACTTCTTCGACGTCCAGCTCGTAGACCGTGCGCTTGACGCCCTCACGGTCTTCGTAGGACCGCTGCTTCAGCCGGCCCTGCACGACGACGCGCATGCCTCGCTGGAGCGACTCCGCGACGTTCTCCGCCGCCTGACGCCAGACCGAGCAGGTGAGGAACAGGCCTTCGCCGTCCTTCCACTCGTTGGTCTGCCGGTCGAAGATGCGGGGTGTGGACGCGACACGGAACTTCGCGACCGCCGCACCGGACGGGGTGAAGCGCAGCTCGGGGTCGTCGACGAGATTGCCGACGACCGTGATGACGGTCTCGCCTGCCATGGGTGAACCTCTCGGCGGGGATTGCTTCTGGCTGCTTGCTGCTGCTACTCGAACCCGATGACGTGTGAGCTAGGTGCTCAGTGGGTCTCGGGGCGGAGGACCTTGGTCCGGAGGACCGACTCGTTCAGGTTCATCTGTCGGTCGAGCTCCTTGACGATCGCGGGCTCTGCCTGCAGATCGATGACCGAGTAGATGCCCTCGGGCTTCTTCTTGATCTCGTAAGAGAGACGACGACGGCCCCAGGTGTCGACCTTTTCGACCTTTCCGTTGCCCTCGCGGACGACGGAGAGGAAGTTCTCGATCAGCGGGGAGACAGCGCGCTCCTCGAGATCGGGGTCGAGGATGACCATCACTTCGTAGTGACGCATGTGGAACCCACCTCCTTTGGACTCAGCGGCCACGGTCGTTCCGTGGCAGGAGGGTCGTGATGCGTAGCAACGGTATCGGCCGCCACTGACAATCCGGCGCGGTGAGCGGGGGATCGTGTTCTGGCCTGGGCAGACACCGGTGCAGACCGTACAGACTACCCGCAGAGCGGCTTCCGGTTGAAATCCGGTCCCGGGCGGGCACAATCTGTACACAACGGGTGTGTGCGGCGCCGGCGTGCGCCGCCTTCCGGCGAAGCCAGGAGGTCCCTCATGGCACAGGCAGGGCGTACGAACTCGGCTCGTTCCCTCTTCGCTACGGACGGTAAGCCTCATCCGCTCCAGGACAGCCTGATCGCGGTGGCGTGGGTGCTGGGTGTGCTGGCGGTGACGACCGCGTTCTTCCACAACCTGCATCTGCTCACGTCGTGGGCCGGGCTGGTGGGGATCCTGGCGGGCGGTAGCGCGCAGTTCCTCTCGGTCACCACGCGTGAGCGTTTCCTGGCGGTCCTGGGGCTGGGGGCGTCGGGGGTCGGTTTCTTCATCGGGATGGCGCACGGCGGTCTGTTCGGCGGGGTGATCGGCTGACGGGTCCGGCGGGGTGATCGGCTGACGGGTCGGCGGGTGATGGGCTGACGGGCCGCTCCACCGCACGGCCAGTCGGGGCGCTTCACGGGCGCAGTAGGCTTCGGCGCGAGAGCCGGAGCCCCTGTATCCATGGGGACACACCTGCCGAGGAGCGCCCCGCATGAGCCTGACCCTGAGGACCATCAGTCGTGAGCAGCATCTGGCGTACATCCAGAGCCTGCCCGCGGCGAGTCATTGCCAGGTCCCGGCTTGGGCCGACGTGAAGACGGAGTGGCGTTCGGAGAACCTGGGCTGGTTTGACAAGGACGGACAACTCGTCGGTGTCGGGCTGGTGTTGTATCGGCAGTTGCCGAAGATCAAGCGGTATCTGGCGTATCTGCCGGAGGGTCCTGTGCTGAACTGGCACGCGCCCAATCTGGACGAGTGGATGCAGCCGATGCTGGCGCATCTGAAGCACCAGGGCGCGTTCTCGGTGAAGATGGGGCCGCCGGTGGTGATCCGCCGGTGGGACGCGGGTGCGATCAAGTCGGGTATTCAGGACCCGGATGTGAAGCGGCTGCGGGACGTCGAGGCGACGCACATCGAGCCGCGCGCGTTCGAGGTGTCGGACCGGTTGCGGAAGATGGGCTGGCAGCAGGCGGAGGACGGCGGTGCCGGTTTCGGTGACGTACAGCCCCGGTATGTCTTCCAGGTGCCGCTGGCGAATCGTTCGCTGGATGATGTCCTCAAGGGCTTCAACCAGTTGTGGCGGCGGAATATCAAGAAGGCCGAGAAGGCCGGTGTCGATGTGGTCCAGGGTGGTTACGAGGACCTGGAGGAGTGGCAGCGGCTGTACGAGATCACGGCCGAGCGTGATCATTTCCGGCCGCGGCCGCTCTCGTACTTCCAGCGCATGTGGAGTGTCCTGAACACCGAGGACCCGAATCGCATGCGGCTGTACTTCGCGCGTCACGAGGGTGAGAACGTGGCGGCGGCGACGATGCTGATCGTGGGCGGCCATGTCTGGTACTCGTACGGGGCGTCGGCGAACCACAAGCGCGAGGTCAGGCCGTCGAACGCGATGCAGTGGCGGATGCTGCGCGACGCGTACGCGATGGGTGCGACGGTGTACGACCTGCGGGGGATCTCGGATTCGCTGGACGAGACGGATCACCTTTTCGGTCTGATCCAGTTCAAGGTGGGTACCGGTGGCGAGGCCGTCGAGTACATCGGGGAGTGGGACTTCCCGCTGAACAAGTTGTTGCACAAGGCGCTCGACATCTACATGTCGCGGCGCTGACCGTGCCGGCGGGCGGGCGTAGTTTTCCGTAAAGCCGCCGGGATTGCCAAGTTTGTTCCTATCCTTTCGTTCCTACACCGCTGCCACGAGAAAGGTTCCGGCCCGGCATGGCGCTCTCTCTCTACGTCGACACCGCGCGCTGGCGGGCGCATCAGAAGTCGGTCATCGATCAGTTCCCGGGGCTTGTCCCGGTGTGCAAGGGCAATGGCTACGGCTTCAGTCATGAGCGTCTCGCGGACGAGACGACCCGCTTCGGTTCCGACATGCTCGCTGTCGGGACCATTTACGAGGCCGCCCGGATCAAGGACTGGTTCAGTGGCGACCTGCTCGTTCTGACGCCGTTCCGGCGGGGGGAGGAGCCGGTTCCGCTGCCCGACCGGGTGGTGCGTTCGGTCTCTTCCGTGGACGGGGTGTTCGCCCTGGTGGGTGCCCGTGTGGTCATCGAGTGCATGAGTTCGATGAAGCGTCATGGGGTGAAGGAGGAGGAGCTGGGCCAGTTGCACGCGGCCATCGAGGACGTGCGGCTGGAGGGTTTCGCCCTGCATCTCCCGCTGGACCGTACGGACGGTTCGGACGCGGTCGAGGAGGTCATCGGCTGGATGGACCGGTTGCGTGCGGCGCGGTTGCCGTTGCACACGATGTTCGTCAGTCATCTGCGGGCGGAGGAGCTGACGCGGTTGCAGCAGCAGTTCCCGCAGACGCGTTTCCGGGCGCGGATCGGGACCCGGCTGTGGCTGGGGGATCACGAGGCGACGGAGTACCGGGGCGCGGTGCTGGACGTGACGCGTGTCTCGAAGGGTGACCGGTTCGGTTACCGGCAGCAGAAGGCGGCGTCGGACGGCTGGCTGGTGGTGGTGGCCGGCGGGACGTCGCACGGAGTGGGCCTGGAGGCTCCGAAGGCGCTGCACGGGGTGATGCCGCGGGCCAAGGGGGTGGCGCGGGCGGGGCTGGCGACGGTGAACCGGAATCTGTCGCCGTTCGTGTGGGACGGGAAGCAGCGGTGGTTCGCGGAGCCGCCGCACATGCAGGTGTCGATCCTGTTCGTGCCGTCGGACGCGCAGGAGCCGAGGGTGGGTGCGGAGCTGGTGGCGCATCTGCGGCACACGACGACGCAGTTCGACCGGATCGTGGACCGCTGATCCGCTGATCCGCACGGCCCCTGGGTGTCCCTGGGGGCCGTACGCGGGCCTGGGGGCGCGTGTCCCGGGCCCGGAGGCCGTACGCGCCCCCCGTACCCCCTCAGACGCCGCCCGACGCCCGTCCCGCGGTCTCCGGGTCCGCCGGCGGGGGTCCCCAGTCGACCCGCGGCCCGTCCGCCGCCGGGTCGTCGCCGTACGGGGGCCGGGCGGGAAGTCCGAGCGCGTGGACGTCCTGTGCCCCGTCCAGGACGCCGCCGGAGGGGTCGTCGGAGCCGTCGGCCCGTACACCGTCCCGTTCGGGCAGCAGGATGTCGCGTACGACCATCGCGCACAGGTAGAGGGTTCCGGCGACGTGCAGGGCGATGGCGAGCTGGTAGCCCTCGGTGGGGAGTCCCTTGTGGCTGTCGCCGCTCATCGTGTACGCGAGGTACATCCAGATGCCCAGGAAGTACATGACCTCGCAGGCCTGCCAGATCAGGAAGTCGCGCCAGCGGGGGCGGGCCAGGGCGGCGAGCGGGACGAGCCACAGGACGTACTGCGGTGAGTACACCTTGTTGGTGAGGATGAAGACGGCGACGACGAGGAGGGCGAGCTGCGCGAAGCGCGGCCGTCGCGGCGCCATCATCGTGAGCGCGCCGATCGCCGCGCAGCCGAGGGCGACGAGGAGGGTCGCGGCGGTGTTGACGGTCTCGATGTTGATGGGGCGGCCGGTGCGCTGGGTGATGACCAGCCAGAAGGATCCGAAGTCGATGCCGCGTTCCTGGCTGAACGTGTAGAACTTCTGCCATCCCTGGGGGGCGAGCAGCATCACGGGGAGGTTGACCGCGAGCCAGGCGCCGGCGGCGCCGAGGGCGGCGGTGGTGAACTCCCGGAATTTCCCGGCCCGCCAGCAGAGGAAGAGCAGGGGGCACAGGAGGAGTACGGGGTAGAGCTTGGCTGCGGTCGCGAGGCCGATGAGGATGCCGAAGGCCAGGGGCCTGGAGCGGGACCACATGAGCATGGCGGCGGCGGTGAGCGCGACGGCGAGCAGGTCCCAGTTGATGGTCGCGGTGAGCGCGAAGGCGGGCGCGAGGGCGACGAGCAGGGCGTCCCAGGGGCGGCGGCGGTGGACGCGGGCGGTGCAGACGGCGATGACGGCCGCGCAGATCATGAGCATGCCCGCGTTGACCATCCAGTACATCTGCTCGCGGTACTGCAGGGAGCCGCCGGGGGTGAGCCAGGAGGCGACCTCCATGAAGAGTCCCGTCAGGACGGGGTACTCCAGGTACTGCATGTCGCCGTTGAGGCGGTCGAAGTAGGGGACGAGGTTGTCGGAGAAGCCGCGTCCCACGTAGAGGTGCGGGATGTCCGAGTAGCAGGCGTGGGTGTACTGCGAGGTGGCGCCGCGGAACCACGCCCAGTCGTAGCAGGGCATCTTCTGGGCCATGCCGAGGGCGAACATGCCGATCGCGACGAGCGCGACGACGCGGACGGGGGTGAGGCGGCTGCTGCCGTGCCAGGCCCAGCGCCCGGCGGGGCCGCCGATCAGTTCGCTGCCTGCGGCGGCGATCTCGTCGCGCCGGGTGGGGGCGACGACCGGTCGGTCCTGGTGCACGGTGGTCTCTTCTGCGCTGGGCATGGCGCCCATCCTGCCGTACGGCCCGGTGACGCGGCGAGGGCCGCCGTACCCGCGCGTACCGGGTGGGTACGCGGGGTGCGGCGGCCCTCGTGGGCGCTGCCGGGGCGGGGGCGGTGGGCCCCCGGGTGGTCGGCGTGGGGGCGGTCAGCCCTGTTGGCCGCCGAAGATGCCTCCGTCGCCGCCGCCGTTGCCGCCGCCGCCGGGGTCACCGGGGGGTGAGGTGGTCGTGGACGGGGTTCCGGTGTTGCCGCCGTTCTGGCCGCCGTTGTTGCCGCCGCCGTTGTTGCCGCCCCCGTTGTCGCCGCCGCCGTTCTGGCCGCCGTTGTTGTCCCCGCAGCCGAAGAGCCTGGTGCAGGTGTCGGAGGGGGAGGGTTCTTCGGAGGGGGTTTCGCTCGGGGTCTCCGAGGGGGTTTCGCTGGGGCTCTCGGAGGGGCTCTCGCTGGGCGAGGCGGTTTTGCTGGGGGTGGGGCTGGGGCTGGCGCCGCCGCCGTACCAGGCTTCGCCGAGGGGTTCGGGATCGGGGAAGGGCAGGGGCTTCTTGCCCTTCATGGCTTCCATCATGTAGTCGCGCCAGATGGTGGAGGGGAAGGAGGCTCCGTGGATCTTGTCCTCCCCGCCGGTGCCGAACATCTCCTCGAACTTGCGGTCCGTGTTGGTCGCGTCGTCGTCGAGCCGGTACATGTCGACCGCGGTGGAGATCTGCTTGGTGTAGCCCACGAACCAGGCGGACTTGTTGCCGTCGGTGGTGCCGGTCTTGCCGGCGACCTGGTGGCCCGGGAGCTGGGCGTTGCTTCCGGTGCCGTCCTCCACGACGGTCTTGAGGACGTCCGTGACGGTGTCCGCGACCGGTGCCGAGAAGGCGGACTTGACCTTGCCCTCGTGGGTGTAGACGGCCTTGCCCTTCTGGACGACCTTCTCCACGGAGTACGGCTCCCGCTGCTTGCCGCTGGACGCGAAGGTGGAGTAGGCGCCGGCCATGCGGATGGCGCTCGGCGTGGAGATGCCGATGGAGAACGACGGGACGTCGTTGTGGTTCATGGAGCCGTTGTTCAGCAGGCCCGCGCTGATGGCGGCCTGCCTCACCTGCGGGATGCCGACGTCCATGCCGAGCTGCACGTACGGGGAGTTGGCGGACTTCTTCATGGCTTCACGCAGGTCGATGGGACCGAACGACTCACCACCGTCGTTGGTCTGACGCCACTCGTTGCCCTCTTTGTCGGTCCAGATGGAACCGTCGAACCTCTTGATCTTGAGCTTGTTGTCGCCGTTGTAGATCGTCTTGTCCGGCGCGACGATCGTGCGCTTCCCGGACCCCTTGGGGTCCTGCACCCCGTCCTCCATCGCCGCGGCCAGCACGAACGGCTTGAAGGTCGATCCGACCTGGGCGCCGGTCTCGTTGGCGTTGTTGGTGAAGTGCTTGGTGGCGTCCTGGCCGCCGTAGATGGCGAGGATCGCGCCCGTCTCGTTGTCGATGGAGGCGCCGCCGAACTGGACGTGCGTGTCGGTCTCCGGACGCTTCTTGGGGTCGATCTTCGCGTCGTAGACCTTGCTGACGGCCTTGTCGAGAGCCGCGACCTTGTCCTTCTCGAAGGTCGTGTGGATCTCGTAGCCGCCCGCGGACAGCGTCTTCGCGTCGATGCCGAGGTCGGTGTTGTTCAGCACGTACGACTTGGCGAGGTCGACCAGGTACCCGGTCTGGCCGCCCAGCTTGTCGTTCTTCTTCAGCGGGTCGGGCATCGGGAACTTGGAGTACTTGGCACGCTCGGCCGGGGTGAGCTTCTTCTCGGCCACCAGCTCGTCGAGGATGCCCGACCAGCGGTCCGAGGCCCGCTTGAGGTTGGCCTCGGGGGTGGCGGCGGAGTCGTACTCCGTGGCACCCGCCGGGTCGTAGTACGTCGCGCCCTTGAGGAGCGTGGCGAGGAAGGCGCACTGGCTGGAGTTGAGCTTCTGCGCGTCCACTCCGTAGTACGTGCGGGCGGCGGCCTGGAGGCCGAAGGCGCCGCGTCCGTAGTAGGAGGAGTTCAGGTACCCCGCCATGATCTTTCTCTTGCCCCACTCGTTGCCCACCTTGATGGAGATGAACAACTCCTTGAACTTGCGGCTCAGGGTCTGGTTCTGGTCGTTGAGGACCGCGTTCTTGACGAACTGCTGGGTGATGGTGGAGCCACCCTGCGTCTCGCCGCCCTTGGCCATGTTCACGAAGGCGCGGGCGATGCCCTTGGGGTCGACGCCGGAGTCCTCCCAGAACGTCTTGTTCTCCGCGGCGACCACCGCCTCCTGCATCTCCATCGGGATCTCGGAGTAGTCGAGGATCTGCCGGTTGACCTCACCACCGGTGGCCGCCATCTGGCTGCCGTCGGCCCAGTAGTAGACGTTGTTCTGGGCCACCGCGGTGTCGACGATGCTCGGCGTCTTCACCATGGCGTACGCGATCGAGGCGGCCCCCATGAGGGAGGCGCAGAACGCCAGGAAGAGACCGGTGGTCAGCTTCCAGGAGGGGGTCCAGCGCCGCCAGCCGTACTTGTCGTGGCGCGGATAGTCGATGAGGCGCTTCTTGCGCGGCGGGCCGCCCCGGCCGCGGCCGGGTGGTCCTTCCGGATGTCCGGCGCGCCGGCCGCCGCGCTGCGAGGCGCGCCTGGCCTCGGCGCGGCCCCCGGCGGGGCGCTCCTCCTCGTACGCGTCGGAGGGGACGGCCGAATCGGCTCCACGGGAATGATCCGCGCGACGGCCGGACGGCTGCTGGGCCGCACGCCTGGCCGCGGCACGTCCGCCACCCTGCGACTGTGGCGATTTGCGACGGTGCTCGCTCATCGAACGACTACTCCTCGGGCAGGCGCATACGCCTGGAAGCGGCAGTTGAGTTCCGGTACCCCCGACCTCAATACGGATGGGCCCGGTGTCGGGCTCATCCGCCATGCATCCGGTGGGCCGAGTGGCTTGGCGTTCACTCGCACCCCAGGGTCCCCGGTGGTCTGCATGCCGCACAGACTACGCACGGTCAAACCCCTCCGAGAGCTGAAGTTCATGCCAAACCAGGCAAGTTGCTCGATGAGAATTAAGGATGTGACGCCGTTCACCATGTCCCCTCTTGTCGCAGGAGCATCTCCCCTCTATCGTCGTGATGTATCGAGTCGATACATCAGTACGGCATAAGGGTCCTGAACGACGGAGGAGGCGAAGGGTGAGCAGACGCTCGGGCATCCTTGAGTTCGCCGTCCTCGGTCTTCTCCGTGAGTCCCCCATGCACGGCTATGAGCTGCGGAAACGGCTCAATACGTCGCTGGGGATCTTCCGGGCGTTCAGTTACGGGACGCTCTATCCGTGTCTCAAGACGCTGGTCGCGAGCGGCTGGTTGATCGAGGAGCCGGGGAGTGCTCCGGAGGACGCGCTCGCCGCGTCCCTGGCGGGCCGCCGGGCGAAAATCGTCTACCGCCTCACGGCGGCGGGCAAGGAGCACTTCGAGGAGCTCCTGTCGCACACCGGTCCCGACGCCTGGGAGGACGAGCACTTCGCGGCTCGGTTCGCCTTCTTCGGCCAGACGGAGCGTGAGGTGCGGATGCGCGTGCTGGAAGGCCGCCGCAGCCGGCTGGAGGAGCGTCTGGAGAAGATGAGCGCCTCCCTGTCCCGTACGCGCGAGCGCCTCGACGACTACACGCTCGAGCTCCAGCGGCACGGCATGGAGTCCGTGGAGCGCGAGGTGCGCTGGCTGAACGAGCTCATCGAGAGCGAGCGGGCGGGGCGGGACCGGCGACGGTCGGGCCCCGGGGACCCCGCTGAGCAGGAAGAGACATCCGTGGAGGTGGACGGCCTGCCCCGGCACCGGGACACCGCGTCTCCCGGGGGTACGCCCCCGGGTCGCGGCGCCCCGCCGGATCCGTCCGCCGACACGGCCACATGAGATCCCGCACCTCGCGGGCCTCATCAGAACACTGAGATCACAGGGAGCAAGCGGAATGGGTTCGGTTCGCGTAGCCATCGTCGGCGTCGGCAACTGCGCCGCCTCGCTGGTGCAGGGCGTCGAGTTCTACAAGGACGCCGACCCGGCGGGCAAGGTCCCGGGTCTGATGCACGTCCAGTTCGGCGAGTACCACGTGCGGGACGTCGAGTTCGTCGCCGCCTTCGATGTCGACGCGAAGAAGGTCGGCCTCGACCTCGCGGACGCCATCGGTGCCAGCGAGAACAACACCATCAAGATCTGTGACGTGCCGTCCACCGGCGTCACCGTGCAGCGTGGCCACACGCTGGACGGCCTGGGCAAGTACTACCGCGAGACGATCGAGGAGTCCGGCGACGAGCCGGCCGACATCGTCCAGACCCTCAGGGACCGGCAGGTGGACGTTCTCGTCTGCTACCTGCCCGTCGGTTCCGAGGCCGCCGCGAAGTACTACGCGCAGTGCGCCATCGACGCCAAGGTCGCCTTCGTCAACGCCCTCCCGGTCTTCATCGCCGGTACGAAGGAGTGGGCGGACAAGTTCACCGAGGCCGGTGTCCCGATCGTCGGTGACGACATCAAGTCCCAGGTCGGCGCGACCATCACGCACCGCGTGATGGCGAAGCTCTTCGAGGACCGGGGTGTGGTCCTGGACCGCACGATGCAGCTGAACGTCGGCGGCAACATGGACTTCAAGAACATGCTGGAGCGTGAGCGCCTGGAGTCGAAGAAGATCTCCAAGACGCAGGCGGTCACCTCGCAGATCCGCGACCGCGACCTGGGCGCCGACAACGTCCACATCGGCCCGTCGGACTACGTGGCGTGGCTCGACGACCGCAAGTGGGCCTACGTCCGCCTCGAAGGCCGCGCCTTCGGTGACGTTCCGCTGAACCTGGAGTACAAGCTGGAGGTCTGGGACTCCCCGAACTCCGCGGGGGTCATCATCGACGCCGTGCGCGCCGCGAAGATCGCCAAGGACCGCGGGATCGGCGGCCCGATCCTCTCGGCGTCGTCGTACTTCATGAAGTCCCCGCCGGTGCAGTACTTCGACGACGAGGCCCGTGAGAACGTCGAGAAGTTCATCCGCGGCGAGGTCGACAAGTAGAACCCCGCGTTTCGCGGAAGCCGTTCGAGCACGATCGAGCAGGATCGAGGAGGGTCACCAGGCCGCCGGCCCGGTGACCCTCCTCTTCTGTGCCGCCTGTCCCTTCTGTGTCACCGTCGGGTGTGTGACGCTGGCTCCATGTCCGTCGTGGGTGATCTGCGCGTCCTGCTGCGCCTCGGTGACTTCCGCCGCCTGCTGACCGTCCGTCTGCTCTCGCAGGCCGCCGACGGGGTCTTCCAGGTCGCGCTCGCCACCTATGTCGTCTTCTCCCCCGAGAAGCAGACCTCGCCGGCCGCGATCGCCTCCACGATGGCGGTGCTGCTGCTGCCGTACTCCCTGATCGGCCCGTTCGCGGGCGTGTTGCTGGACCGCTGGCAGCGCCGGCAGGTGTTCCTGTACGGGAACCTGCTGCGCGCCCTGCTGGCCGGCTGTACGGCTCTGCTGATCCTGGCGCAGGTGCCGGACTGGCTGTTCTACGTCTCGGCGCTGTCGGTGACGGCGGTCAACCGGTTCGTTCTCGCGGGGCTCTCGGCCGCCCTGCCCCGGGTGGTGGACGCGGAGCGCCTGGTGGTCGCCAACTCCCTCTCCCCGACGGCCGGGACGCTGGCGGCGACCGCCGGGGGCGGTCTGGCCTTCCTCGTACGGCTGACGGTCCTGGACTCCGCCACCGCCGTGGTGCTGCTGGGCGCTGTCCTCTATCTCTGTGCGGCGCTCGCCTCGCTCCTGATGGCGCGTGAGCTGCTGGGCCCCGAACGGGCGCCGGACCGGCCGCGGTTCGGCGCGGCGGTGGCGTCCACCGTGCGGGGGCTCGCGGACGGGCTGCGGCATCTCGCGCGCCGGCCGGCGGCGGCGCGGGCGCTGGCGGCGATGGGGGTGATGCGGTTCTGCTACGGGGCGCTGACGGTGATGCTGCTGATGCTCTGCCGGTACGCGTGGACGGACCGGGAGTCGGACGGGCTGGCGCTGCTCGGCCTGGCCCTCGGTGTGTCCGGGGCCGGGTTCTTCGCCGCCGCCGTGCTCACCCCGTGGGCGGCGGGGCGGCTCGGTACGGCCGCCTGGACGGTGTGGTGCGCGGGTTCCGCGGCGGTGCTGCTGCCGCTTCTGGGGCTGCCCTTCGCGCCCGCGCCGCTGCTGGTGGCCGCGTTCGTCCTCGGCCTGGTGACGCAGGGGGCGAAGATCGCGACGGACACGGTGGTGCAGACGGCGGTGGACGACACCTTCCGGGGCCGGGTCTTCTCGCTGTACGACGTGCTGTTCAACGTCGCCTTCGTGGCGGCGGCGGGGGTGGCCGCGCTGGTGCTGCCCCAGGACGGCCGGTCGGCGCCGCTGGTGGTCGGGGTGGCGCTTCTCTACGCGGCCGTCGCCGTGGCGATGACGCGCAAGGGCGATGTTTCACGTGAAACATCGCCCTGGGAACGTCTCGACGGGGGTCATGTTTCACGTGAAACATGACCCCGCCGCCGTCAGTCCTGCGCGGAGTCCTGGGCGGCCCACCACTCCTTGAGGGCGGTGACGGCCGCATCGCGTTCCATCGGCCCGTTCTCCAGCCGCAGCTCCAGCAGGAAGGTGTAGGCGCGGCCGATCACCGGTCCGGGGCCGACGCCCAGGATCTCCATGATCTGGTTGCCGTCGAGGTCGGGCCGGATGGACTCCAGCTCTTCCTGTTCCTGGAGCTGGGCGATCCGGTCCTCCAGGCCGTCGTAGGCCTGGGAGAGGGCGTTCGCTTTGCGCTTGTTGCGGGTGGTGCAGTCCGACCGGGTCAGCTTGTGGAGCCGGCTGAGGAGGGGTCCGGCGTCGCGGACGTAGCGCCGGACCGCCGAATCCGTCCACTCGCCGGTGCCGTACCCGTGGAACCGCAGGTGGAGTTCGACCAGCCGGGACACGTCACGGATCAGGTCGTTGGAGTACTTGAGCGCGGTCATGCGCTTCTTGGTGAGCTTGGCGCCCACCACCTCGTGGTGGTGGAAGGAGACCCGGCCGTCCTTCTCGAAGCGCCGCGTCCTGGGCTTGCCGATGTCGTGGAGCAGCGCGGCCAGCCGCAGGACGAGGTCGGGGCCGTCCTCCTCCAGGTCGATGGCCTGCTCCAGCACGGTGAGTGAGTGCTCGTACACGTCCTTGTGCCGGTGGTGCTCGTCGCTCTCCAGCCGCAGGGCGGGCAGCTCGGGCAGGATCCGCTCGGCGAGGCCGGTGTCGACGAGCAGCGCCAGGCCCTTGCGGGGGTGGTCGGAGAGGAGCAGCTTGTTGAGTTCGTCGCGGATCCGCTCGGCGGAGACGATCTCGATCCGTTCCGACATCGCCTTCATGGCGGCGACGACGTCCGGGGCGACCTCGAAGTCCAGCTGGGCGGCGAAGCGGGCGGCCCGGAGCATGCGCAGCGGGTCGTCGGAGAAGGAGTCCTCGGGGGTGCCGGGGGTGCGCAGCACGCGGGCGGCCAGGTCGTCACGGCCGCCGTGCGGGTCGATGAAGTCCTTCCCGGGCAGGGCAACGGCCATCGCGTTGACCGTGAAGTCGCGGCGGACGAGGTCTTCCTCGATGGTCCGCCCGTAGGACACCTCGGGTTTGCGTGAGGTCCGGTCGTAGGCCTCGGAGCGGTACGTGGTGACCTCGATCTGGTAGCCGTCCTTCTGGCTGCCGACCGTGCCGAAGGCGATGCCGACCTCCCAGACCGAGTCCGCCCACGGCCTGATGATTCTCAGGACGTCCTCGGGGCGGGCGTCGGTGGTGAAGTCCAGGTCGTTGCCGAGCCGGCCGAGGAGGGCGTCCCGGACGGAACCGCCGACCAGGGCGAGCGTGAATCCGGCATCCTGGAATCGGCGTGCGAGGTCGTCCGCGACGGGGGACACCCGGAGCAGTTCGCTGACCGCACGGCGCTGCACCTGGTTCAGTGCGCTGGGATTGTCTTCATTGGCGTTCGGCACAACAGAAAAGATTACGTGTCCCGGCCGGTGCGGGCTCCCCCGTTTCCGGCGGCCCGGCCTCCGATGCACGGGTTTCGGGCGGGGCATGAGATTCTTCCGATCATGTGGGGCGGTGCCCAGCACTTCGCCACAGCGCACATCGTTACCATGCGTGGACGCAGCAGTCGACAACCACCAACGGCAGCAGACGACGACGAGGGACGGGCGAGCGCGTGGCCGAGGCGGCAGACTTCCAGGGGAGGGGTCACTCTCCTGCCCGCCGGTGGCTGTGGCGCGCAGCCTCCCTGATGGCGGGTGCGCCGCTCCTGGGCGCGCTGGCGGCCGGTGCGGGGGCTTCCCCGGCCCAGGCCGCGGTGGAGTCCGCCACCGGGGCGCGTACAGTCACCGTGGCGCTCGACACGCTGACGCCGAGTGCTCCGGTGAAGGGCGACACGCTGGTCGTCTCGGGCACGGTGACCAACAAGAGCAAGAGCCCGGTCACCGAGGCGCGGGTGGATCTGCGGGTGGGGCCGCCGCTGTCCGGTCGGACCGCCATCGACGACGCGGCCGAGCGCTCCCCCGACACGGCGGCCGAGGTGCCGCCGCTCGGCGGCTCGTACCAGGTCGACCTCGCGAAGCTCGCCCCGGGCGTGCCGTACACCTTCTCCCTGTCCGTCCCGGTCGGCAAGCTCGGCCTGGGCGAGGACGGCGTGTACCAACTCGGTGTCTCGGTGAGCGGGGACACGGCGGACGCCCCGTACGAGCACGTGGTGGGCGTCCAGCGGACCTTCCTTCCCTGGCAGCCCGAGGCGACGCGCAAGCGGACGCAGATCACCTACCTGTGGCCGCTGATCTCGACCACGCGCATGTCGGCGCAGACCGGCTCCGACGACCAGCAGACGCCGGTCTTCGAGAACGACGACCTGGCCGGGGAGCTGGCTCCGGGTGGCCGGCTGGATCAGCTGGTGTCGCTCGGCAATCAGCTTCCCGTCACCTGGGTCATCGATCCCGACCTGCTGGCCAGTGCCGACGCGATGGCCGGCAACTACCGGGTCAGGAGCGGGAAGAACACGGTGCCGGGCAAGAGCCAGGCCGTGGCCAGGCAGTGGCTCAACTCCCTGGAGAAGGCCGTGCAGGACCGCAAGGTCGTGGCGCTGCCGTTCGCCGATCCCGACCTGGCGTCGCTGGCCCACCGCGGCAAGGACGTCTCGGGCTCGCTCAGCCAGCTCCAGCCGGCCACGGACGCGGCGGTGAGCACCGTGGACACCATCCTGCACGTGAAGCCGTCGGTCGATTTCGCCTGGCCGGTGAACGGGGCGATCGATCCCTCGATCGTCGACGTGGCGACGTCGGCGGGCGCGCACAAGGTGATCACCCGCAGCGACAGCCTCCAGGACAACCTGCCCTACACACCCACCGCGGCCCGGCCCATCGGCGGCGGAACCACGGCGGTCGTGGCCGACACCCGGCTCTCCACCGCCTTTCAGGGCGACATGACGTCGGCGGACGACTCGATCCTCGCGGTGCAGAAGTTCCTCGCCCAGTCCCTCGCGGTGACCCTCCAGCAGCCCGGGAACCAGCGCAGCATCGTGGTCGCCCCCCAGCGGATGCCCACGGTCGCCCAGGCGCAGTCGATGGCGCGGGCGCTGCACGGCCTGGACCCGGAGCGCTGGACGCAGACCTCGGACCTGCCGGCGGCGGCCGCGGCCAAGCCGGACCCGGACGCCAATACGAAGGTGCCGGGCGCCTCCCGCTACCCGAAGAAGCTCCGCGGCCAGGAGCTGCCGACGCAGGCGTTCCAGGAGATCAGGACCACCCAGGACGCGCTCGACAAGTTCAAGGCCGTCCTGAGCCTGCCCGACCGGGTCGACGCGCCCTTCAGCAACGCGATCAACCGCTCGCTGTCGACGTCGTGGCGCGGGGACCGGACCGACGCCGGGCAGTACCGGCGGAGCGTGGACCGGTACCTGCGGATCCTGACGGACGAGGTGCAGCTGGTCCCGAAGTCCGACCTCACCCTGTCGGGGCGCAGCGCGACCATCCCGGTGACCGTGCAGAACAACCTGCTCCAGGGGGTGGAGCATCTGATGCTGCGCCTGGAGTCCGGCCAGCCGACGCGTCTGAAGATCGACGGCAGCAAGGACGTGGCGGAGCAGCCCATCAAGATCGACGGTGGGCACAGCCAATCGGTGAAGTTCTCCGCGGCGGGCAATGCCAACGGCCGGGTCGAGGTGACCGCTCAGCTGTACACGGTGGACGGCAAGCCGTACGGCAAGAGCATGACGTTCAACGTGAAGGTCTCGGAGGTCACCCCGACGGTCCTGCTCGTGATGGCCGCCGGGGTGCTGCTGCTGGCGCTCGCCGGGGTCAAGATGTACAGCCGGCGCAAGCGGACGGCGGCGCGCAGGGCGGCGGCCGTGACCGGGGACGGCGCGTCCGTGCCCGGGGACGGCGGGGACGCGGATCCCGGGCAGCGGAGTGACCCGACACCGGACACCGGACCGGAAAGCGCAAGCCCGTCGGACACGGGTGAGAAAGTGGACCGTTGAGCGATGTCGTGGCCGGTCGGCCGGGGACGATGAGGTGGGGTAACCATGAACGCGCCGTACGACGGTGACCGCGGGCAGGGCGCGGCCGGCGATCCGGCAGGCCAGGTTCCGCCCTCTGGCAGGCCCGCCCAGGATCCGTATGCCACGCCGGATCCCTATGCCCCGGATCCCTATGCGCAGAATCCCCCGGTCCCCGACCCCTATGTCCAGGACTCCTATCAGCAGGATCCGTACTGGGCGCAGGGTGTGGCCGCGCAGGATCCGGTGAGCGAGGCGTTGTACGACCGCGCCTCGCACCCGCCGCCGCCTCCGGGCTCGTACCAGGACACGACGCAGCTGTACCAGCCGCCGGCGCAGCAGTACCCGCCGGATCCCCGGGTCTGGGCGCAGACCCCGCCGCCGGAGCCGGCCGGGGTGTCGCGTCATCTGCCGTACGGGGACGATCCGCGCACCACCCAGTTCACGGGGGTCGACGAGCTGGTCTCGCAGGCCGGCGCGGAGGCGCCGCCGCCGGACGCGTTCGCGCACCTGTACCGGGATCAGCAGGGCCTGGCCAGGACTCCGGTCGCGACGGAGCCCGAGCCGGTCCCGGTGCCGCCGCCGCCCGCGAAGGCCGGTGGACGGGCCTCGGGTCTGCTGAAGTCGAGCGCGCTGATGGCCGCGGGCACGCTGGTGTCGCGGCTCACCGGTTTTGTACGGAGCCTGGTGATCACCGCCGCGCTGGGTGCCGCGCTGCTCGGTGACTCGTACACGGTGGCGGCGACCCTGCCGACGATGATCTACATCCTGACCGTCGGCGGCGGTCTGAACTCCGTCTTCGTCCCGCAGCTCGTGCGGTCGATGAAGAACGACGAGGACGGCGGGGTGGCCTACGCCAACCGTCTGCTGACGCTGGTCGTGGTGGCGCTGGGTGTCATCGTGGCCGTGGCGGTCTTCGCGGCGCCGCTGCTGATCCAGCTGATGTCGGACACGATCGCGGGCAACGCGGCCGCGAACAACGTGGCCGTCACCTTCGCCCGCTACTGCCTGCCCACGATCTTCTTCATGGGTGTGCACGTGGTCATGGGCCAGATCCTCAACGCGCGCGGGAAGTTCGGCGCGATGATGTGGACCCCGGTCCTCAACAACATCGTCGTGATCGCCACGTTCGGCCTGTTCATCTGGGTGTACGGCACCGCCGACACCTCGGAGATGACGGTACGGACCATCCCGCCGGACGGCGTGCGGCTGCTGGGCGTCGGCACCCTCCTCGGTCTCACCGTGCAGGCCCTGGCGATGATCCCGTACCTGCGCGAGGCCGGGTTCCGGTTCCGTCCCCGGTTCGACTGGAAGGGCCACGGCCTCGGCAAGACCGTCAAGCTCGCCAAGTGGACGGTCCTGTTCGTCCTCGCCAACCAGGCGGGCGTCCTGGTCGTCACCCAGCTGGCGACCGCGGCCGGTCACGCGTCCGGCAAGGACGGCACGGGCATCCTGGCCTACAGCAACGCCCAGCTGATCTGGGGCATGCCGCAGGCCATCATCACCGTCTCCGTCATGGCCGCCCTGCTGCCGCGGATCTCCCGCGCCGCGCAGGACGACGACCCGGGCGCGGTGCGCGACGACATCTCCCAGGGGCTGCGCAACTCGGCGGTCGCGATCGTCCCCATCGCCTTCGCGTTCCTGGCGCTGGGTGTCCCGATGTCCACGCTGCTGTTCTCGTCGAGCGGCCTGGAGTCGGCGCGGTCCATGGGCTTCATCCTCATGGCGTTCGGCCTCGGGCTGATCCCGTACTCGGTGCAGTACGTGGTGCTGCGCGGCTTCTACGCGTACGAGGACACCCGCACCCCCTTCTACAACACGGTGATCGTCGCGGCGGTCAACGCCGGCGCCTCCGCCCTCTGCTACGTGGTGCTGCCCTCCCGCTGGGCCGTCGTCGGCATGGCCGCCTCGTACGGGCTGGCCTACGCGGTCGGGGTCGGTATCGCCTGGCGCAGGCTCAAGAAGCGCCTCGGCGGGGATCTGGACGGCGGCCGGGTCATGCGGACGTACGCCCGTCTGTGCCTGGCCTCCGTCCCGGCGGCCCTGCTCGCGGGCGCGGCGGCCTACTTCCTCCTCCAGTCGCTCGGCAGCAGCGCCGGGGCGTCGCTGGTCGCGCTCCTGGGCGGTGGGATGGTCCTG
This sequence comes from Streptomyces sp. NPDC088261, assembly GCF_044740805.1. Classification (NCBI taxonomy): domain Bacteria; kingdom Bacillati; phylum Actinomycetota; class Actinomycetes; order Kitasatosporales; family Streptomycetaceae; genus Streptomyces; species Streptomyces sp. NPDC088261. The sequence continues at coordinate 616,510 of NZ_JBIURL010000001.1, read as the reverse complement.
TTGGCCGTCTTCTTCGTCGCGGCGAAGAAGATGCGGATCGAAGAACTCAACTCCATGGTGGGCATGGTGCGCGGACGGCTGGGACGCTAGAGCGGGGCGGCCGGGCACAACCATCACCGGCCGCCGCGTGTCGTGCATAGCGTCCGACTGTGGGCACAATTGGCTTGGCTGTTGGACAGCACGCAACGGATGGGGAGGCAGGAGCGACGGTGGCGGAACGTAGCACGGCTGCCGTCGACGTGGCCGACAACGGCGGCGACGAGCCGCCGACCGCCAAGGCGGACAAGGCCACGGCCGACGGGTTGTCGAAGACCCAGCACACGGCGGACGCGTCCGCCGCGGGCAAGGACGGCGAACGGCGGGGCACCGAGCCGACCGTCGCCGCACCGGAACTGCACAGCGGTCACAAGCTCGCGAGACGCTACCGCCTGGAGGAGTGCGTCACCCGTCTGGACGGTTTCAGCAGCTGGCGTGCCGTGGACGAGAAACTGCGCCGCGCCGTCGGCGTACATCTCCTGCCCGCGGACCACCCACGGGCGCGTTCCGTGCTCGCCGCGGCCCGGTCCGCCGCACTGCTCGGCGACCCCCGCTTCGTCCAGGTCCTGGACGCCGTCGAGGAGAACGACCTCGTCTACGTCGTCCACGAGTGGCTGCCCGACTCCGTCGAGCTCACCGCGCTGCTCGCCGCGGGACCCCTGGAGCCCCACGACGCCTACCAGCTCGTCAGCCAGCTCTCCCAGGCCATGGCGGCCGCCCACCGGGAAGGCCTCGCCCATCTGCGGCTGACCCCCGGAGCGGTCCTGCGCACCTCCAGCGGCCAGTACCGCATCCGGGGGCTCGCGGTGAACGCCGCGCTGCGCGGCATCCGCGCCGACCGGCCCCAGCGCACCGACACCGAGGCGATCGGCGCGCTGCTCTACGCCGCGCTGACCCAGCGCTGGCCGTACGACACCGACGCGTACGGACTCTCCGGGCTGCCGAAGGGGGTCGGCCTGATCGCGCCGGACCAGGTGCGCGCGGGCATCCACCGCGGCCTGTCCGAGCTCGCGATGCGGGCCCTGGTCAACGACGGGGCCACGGCCTCCCGCCAGGAGCCGCCCTGCACCACACCGGACGAACTGGCCGCGGCCGTCGCGGAGATGCCGCGCATCCGGCCGCCCGACCCGTCGTTCGTGTCGCCGCCGGACTACCAGCGCACCACGTACCAGCAGGGCACCTACGGGCAGCCGGGCGCGTACGGCCAGCAGCCGGGCGGCCCCGGGACCGTTCCCAGCCGGCCCGTGCCGGTCCCGCCGCCCCCGCTCCAGGGCCGCACCGGCAAGGCGCTGAAATGGACGGTCGCCGCGCTCCTCATCGCGGCGCTGGGCCTGGGCAGCTGGCAGGTCGCCGACCGGGTCCTCGGCAGCGAGAACAACCGGGACGACCCCGGGACCACCCGCACCACGAACGACACCGGGGACAAGGCACCGCGCCCCGCCAGGCCGATCGCCATCGTCGGCGCCCACGACTTCGACCCGTTCGGCTCGGACAGGTCGGAGAAGCCCGCCGGGATAGGGAACAGCTACGACGGTGACCCCAGCACGTACTGGAACACCGACGGCTACCTGAGCGCGCGGCTGGGGAACCTCAAGCCCGGGGTCGGCATCATCCTGGACCTGGGCCGCGCCCGGAGCGTCCGGAGTGTGAAGGTCTCCTTCGACGGCGGGGACACGACGGTGGAGCTGCGCGCCGCGTCCCCCGGGACGACGGAGCAGCCGGCCGAACTGACGGGCTTCGGGAAGATCGCGGAAGGATCCGGTACGGATGTCACCCTCAAGCCCGGCAAGCCGTTCCGGACGCGGTACGTTCTGGTCTGGCTGACCAAGCTCCCGCCGTCCGACGGTTCCTTCTTCCGGGGCAAGGTCTCCGAAATCAAGATCACCGGCTGACCGGGCCGGCCGGCCGGACCAGGGGAGGGGGCTCACCGTTGGACGACGCCGCGCTCGGCGACACGAACGACCAGGATCTCCTGGCCGCACACGTCGCGGGCGACCCGGATGCCTTCGGCGAGCTGGTACGGCGCCATCGCGACCGGCTCTGGGCGGTCGCCCTGCGCACGCTGGGGGACCGCGAGGAGGCGGCCGACGCCGTCCAGGACGCCCTGGTCTCCGCCTTCCGGGCCGCCCACACGTTCCGCGGCCAGTCCGCCGTGACGACCTGGCTGCACCGCATCACCGTGAACGCCTGCCTCGACCGGGCCCGCAAGGTCGCCTCCCGCAAGACCTCTCCCATGGAGGACACCGAGCGGCTGGAGCAGCTCCTCGAACCCCACGAGTCCGCGGAGGCGCCCGCCGAGCGCCAGGACCTCCACCGTGAGCTGCTGGCGGCCCTGGCCAGGCTCCCCGTCGACCAGCGCGCCGCACTGGTGCTGGTGGACATGCAGGGATACCCGGTGGCGGAGGCCGCACGGGTGCTGGGGGTGCCCACCGGGACGGTGAAGAGCCGCTGTGCCCGCGGCCGGGCCAGACTGCTTCCCCTCCTCACCCATCTGCGGGCGGACCCCGGGGATAGCGGTCCGCCCGCCGGGGGAAGGAACCGGTCGCCGGGGACATCCGTCCCATCGGCATCGGAGCCGAAGGATTCAGCACCGAGTGATCCTGTAGTGAAGGGCGGAGGTGGGCGCGCGTGACATCGACGACCGACACAACTCAGCACCCGGACGTCTCGGAGATCTCCGACCTGACGGAGGGGCTGCTGGCGCCGTCCCGGGCCGCGGAGGTGCAGGAGCACCTCGACGGGTGTGCGCTGTGCGCCGACGTCCGTGCGTCGCTGGAAGAGATCAGGGGGCTGCTCGGCACCCTGCCCGGGCCGCCGAGGATGCCCGCGGACCTCGCCGGGCGTATCGACGCGGCGCTGGCGGCGGAAGCGCTCCTGGCCGCGACCGCGCCCGACGACACAGGCACCGGATCAGGCACGGACGCCGACGACGCTGCCGCAGACGCGGCCGCGGACCCTGCCGATGTTTCACGTGAAACATCGGCCCCCGCACCCTCTTCCGACGCCTCCCCCGACGTGTCAGGTGAGGGGGCGGCCGCCTCGGACCCCGTACGGACCGACCGGCCCGCCGGCCGTCCCCGGGCGGCCACCGGCCCCGGCCGGAGCGCCCGGAGCCGCCGTCGCCGCCGCACCACCGTCCTCGGTGCCCTCTTCGGCACCGCGGCCGTCGGCGTGAGCGTCTTCCTGCTCCACTCGATCGCGACGTCGTCCCCGGGTGCCAAGTCCGCCGACTCCGCCTCCGCCGCCAAGTCCGCCACGGTCGGCCCCCAGGTGATCTCGGAGGGCGATCTCCGGGAGCGGGTGGACGCGCTTCTCGCCGCCGACCCTTCCGCGTCCTCCGGAGCGTCCCCCCGCACGTCCTCGGGGCAGAAGAGCCTCCGGCCGCAGCAGGACAACCCCGGCGCGGACGAGCGGACGACCAACACTCCCCTGATGCAGTCCGTACCCCCGGTACCGGCGTGTATCCAGCTGGGCACCGGCCGCACCGACCCCGTCCTCGCCGTCGATCAGGGCGTCTACCAGGGCAGCAGCGCCTACCTCGTCGTCCTGCCCGACCCGGGTGACAGCACCAGGGTCCAGGCGTACGTGATCGACGCGGCCTGCGTCGACACCGCCCCCACGGGCAAGGGCACCGTCCTGCTGACGCACTCCTACCCGCGCCACTGACCACCCCTCCGCGCCGCCACGGGTCCACGGGAATGTAAGACCCGTAGGATCCGTTGCGTGGGTGTAGGTCGTGGATCTGGCCCCAGTAGGCAGTAAGCAGTCTGCAGAGACGAGGAAGAATCCCGTGAGCGACGTCCGTAATGTGATCATCATCGGTTCCGGGCCCGCCGGCTACACCGCAGCGCTGTACACAGCGCGCGCGGCACTGCGGCCGCTGGTCTTCGAGGGAGCGGTGACCGCAGGCGGTGCGCTGATGAACACCACCGATGTGGAGAACTTCCCCGGCTTCCGTGACGGCATCATGGGTCCGGATCTGATGGACAACATGAGGGCACAGGCGGAGCGCTTTGGCGCCGAGCTGGTTCCCGACGATGTGATCGCCGTCGACCTCACCGGTGAGATCAAGACCGTGACCGATACCGCGGGCACGGTTCACCGTGCCAAGGCGGTGATCGTCACGACCGGGTCCCAGCACCGCAAGCTCGGCCTGCCCAACGAGGACACGCTCTCCGGGCGTGGTGTTTCCTGGTGTGCCACCTGTGACGGGTTCTTCTTCAAGGACCAGGACATCGCCGTGATCGGTGGCGGTGACACCGCGATGGAGGAAGCGACCTTCCTGTCGCGGTTCGCCAAGTCCGTCACGATCGTCCACCGCCGTGACACCCTGCGGGCGTCCAAGGCCATGCAGGACCGCGCGTTCGCCGACCCCAAGATCAAGTTCGCTTGGGACAGTGAAGTCGCGGAGATCCACGGCGACCAGAAGCTCTCGGGCCTGACGTTGCGCAACACCACGACGGGCGAGACCTCCGCGCTCGCGGTGACCGGCCTGTTCATCGCGGTGGGCCATGACCCGCGGACCGAGCTCTTCAAGGGTCAGCTCGACCTCGACGACGAGGGCTACCTCACCGTGGCCGCCCCGTCGACGCGGACGAACCTGTCCGGTGTGTTCGGCGCCGGCGACGTTGTCGACCACACCTACCGCCAGGCGATCACCGCCGCGGGCACCGGGTGTTCCGCCGCCCTCGACGCCGAGCGCTTCCTCGCGGCGCTGAGCGACGTCGACAACGCGCACACGGCCGAGCCCGAGAAGACCGCGACCTTCTGACCGACACGATCCACTTCACCCCTGCTCCACCCACAACCCGAAGGAGGCCGCCGTGGCCGGCGCCCTGAAGCATGTGACCGACGATTCATTCGAAGAAGACGTTCTCAAGAGTGACAAGCCCGTACTGGTGGACTTCTGGGCCGAATGGTGCGGACCCTGCCGCCAGATCGCTCCGTCGCTGGAAGCCATCGCGGCCGAGCACGGGGACCAGATCGAGATCGTCAAGCTGAACATTGACGAGAACCCGGCCACCGCAGCGAAGTACGGCGTCATGTCCATCCCGACGCTGAACGTCTACCAGAACGGCGAGGTCGCGAAGACCATCGTCGGTGCGAAGCCCAAGGCCGCGCTGGTGCGCGACTTGGAGGGCTTCATCGGTGAGCAGGTCACCAAGGCCTGACGCCTCGCGATGTTTCACGTGAAACGGGCCCACCCCGCCGGGGTGGGCCCGTTCCGCGTGTACGGGCCGACCGGCCCCCGGCTCACAACGGCCGGAGCGCGGGCTCCTTGTGCACCTTGCCGAGCAGCCGGTCCAGCGCCAGCTCCACGTCTTCCTTCCACGAGAGCATGGTGCGCAGCTCCAGCCTCAGGCGGGGGTACGTCGGATGCGGGCGGACGGTCTTGAAGCCGACCGCCAGCAGGTGATCGGCGGGCAGCACACAGGCCGGCTCCTTCCAGCGCGCGTTGCCGAACGCCTCGACGGCCTTGAACTCCCGCCGCAGCAGGTCCTTCGCCACGGTCTGCACCATCGCGCGGCCCAGTCCCTGCCCCTGGTACTCCGGCACGATCCAGGCGGTCATCAGCTGGACGGCGTCAGGGGAGACCGGGCTCGTCGGAAAGGCCGTGGCCCGTGGCACGTACGCGGGAGGCGCGTACAGCACATACCCCACGGGCACGTCGTCTACATACGCCAGCCGGCCGCACGATCCCCACTCCAGCAGGACGGCGGAGATCCACGCCTCTTTCTCCGTCTCAGGGGTACCCGCCTTTACCGCGGCTTCTCCGCTGACCGGATCGAGCTCCCAGAAGACACACGCCCGGCAGCGTGGGGGGAGGTCCGGAAGGTTGTCCAGCGTGAGCGGTACAAGCCGACGCCCCATAGAGGCTGTTCCTCACTTCCCTCGCACGTCGCGGATCACAGTGGATGCGCCATACCAGAACGAATCGTATCCACCTCAGGGTTCCTCGCACACCGAGAGACAGCAAAGGGCGGGCTGTGTTCCGGTAACCGGAGAACACAGCCCGCCCTGTGGCCTGTTGACGAGCGTCAGCGTGACGAGCGTCAGCTCTCGTCGTCCTCCCCGGCGTCCTCGGTGAGGACCTGGTCGAGGATCCGGCCCTCACCGGGGGCCAGCGTGCCAAGGATCCGGTCCAGGTCGTCCATCGAGGCGAACTCGACGACGATCTTTCCCTTCTTCTGCCCCAGGTCGACCTTCACCCGGGTCTCGAAGCGGTCCGACAGGCGCGAGGCGAGGTCGCCCAGCGCCGGGGACAGCCGGGCACCCGCCCGGGGGCCCTTGGCCTTGGGGCCGGCCTGCGGCCCCGATTCCATCAGCTTCACGATCTCTTCGATCGACCGCACCGACAGCCCTTCCGCCACGATGCGGTGGGCCAGCCGGTCCTGCTCCGCGGAGTCCTCCACGGCGAGGAGCGCCCGGGCGTGACCCGCCGACAGCACCCCTGCGGCAACGCGGCGTTGGACGGACGGGGACAGCCGCAGCAGCCGCAGGGTGTTGGAGACCTGCGGACGCGAGCGCCCGATCCGGTCGGCCAGCTGGTCATGCGTGCAGTTGAAGTCCTTGAGCAACTGGTCGTAGGCCGCGGCCTCTTCCAGCGGGTTCAGCTGGGCGCGGTGCAGGTTCTCCAGCAGCGCGTCGAGCAGCAGCTTCTCGTCGTCCGTGGCGCGGACGATCGAGGGGATGCGCTCCAGGCCCGCCTCGCGGCAGGCCCGCCAGCGCCGCTCGCCCATGATCAGCTCATAGCGCTCCGGGCCCACCTGCCGTACGACGACGGGCTGGAGGAGCCCCACCTCCTTGATGGAGGTGACCAGTTCGGCGAGGGCGTCCTCGTCGAACACCTCGCGGGGCTGCCGCGGGTTGGGCGTGATGGAGTCGATCGGCAGCTCGGCGAAGTGCGCACCGGCCGCCGGGGCGGGCTCGGGCGCCTCGTCCTGCTCCGGGGTGATCCTCTCCGCGTCCGGCACCGAAGCCGCCGACGGGAGGGCGGTGACCTTCGCGGCCGCCACACCCCGCTCGGCGGTCAGCGTCGGCGTCGCTCCCGGAGCCGCCGTGGCCACTCCGGTGGAGGGCACCTGCTTCTCCTGGGGAGCGGCAGGGATCAGCGCACCAAGCCCACGCCCCAACCCTCTACGTCGCTCACTCACTGGATCCCCTCCGACATCTGCTGGTTGTTCTGGCTGCCCACATGGGCCTGCTGGGCGTCATAGTGCACCCCGACCCCCCGAAGAGCGATCTCACGGGCGGCTTCGAGATAGGACAGGGATCCGCTGGATCCCGGATCGTACGTCAGCACCGTCTGGCCGTAGCTCGGCGCCTCCGAGATGCGTACGGACCGAGGGATGCTCGTCCGCAGCACCTCCTTCCCGAAGTGACTGCGTACTTCCTCCGCCACCTGCGAGGCAAGACGGGTCCTGCCGTCGTACATGGTGAGCAGGATCGTCGACACGTGCAGCGTGGGGTTGAGATGCCCACGGACCAGGTCGACGTTGCGCAGGAGCTGACCCAGCCCCTCCAGCGCGTAGTACTCGCACTGGATGGGGATCAGCACCTCCGCGCCGGCGACCATCGCGTTGACGGTCAGCAGGCCGAGCGACGGCGGGCAGTCGATGAGGATGTAGTCCAACGGCTGCTCGTACGCGTCGATCGCCCGCTGGAGCCGGCTCTCCCGCGCCACCAGCGACACCAGTTCGATCTCCGCACCGGCGAGATCGATGGTGGCCGGGGCACAGAAGAGGCCTTCGACGTCGGGCACAGGCTGGACCACTTCGGACAGTGGCCTGCTCTCCACCAGGACGTCATAGATCGAGGGGACTTCGGCGTGATGGTCGATCCCGAGCGCCGTGGAGGCATTGCCCTGTGGATCGAGGTCGATCACCAGAACGCGCGCGCCGTGCAGCGCGAGCGAGGCGGCCAGGTTGACCGTGGTCGTGGTCTTCCCCACCCCGCCCTTCTGATTGGCGACGACCATGACACGCGTCTGCTCCGGGCGGGGCAAGCCCTCGCCGGCGCGGCCGAGAGCCTCCACCGCCAGTTGAGCGGCACGGCCAATGGGGGTGTCGTCCATCGGGGGCGGTGTTTCACGTGAAACATCCTCCCCCGCCGACTCAGTACGGGGACCGGGGACCGGATCGGTCATCGGTCCCGCGATGTTGGCGTCGGACCGCAAGGATTCACTCTCCTCGACTTCAGACTCGCAATGAATAGAGCCTGCCATGCTTTCGGGGTCGTGAACCAGTGAGGCCCGTGGTTCTGTGGATGAATCCACCTCTGTGGACAACCCCATGCCTCGAACGAGGGACTTTCGACCACGCGGCGTCGCCGCCGCGCGGCCACGGCCGATGATTCCCTGAAGCAATGAACGGTGTTTCACGTGAAACACGATGCATCCGCCGCAGGTTCAGACCGTCACGACACTCCGCAATGCGTAGGTATGGCAGCTTGTATGGAGCATCACTGATAGGCACTACGGACTGTACGGCTCAGCGGCGCCGCCGCGTGCGGCTGGTCCGCGCGGCCTTCGCCCGCTTCGCTGCGAACCGTACGCCACCGGGGCTCTCCCCGACCTCCACCCGCACCACCGTGGCCAGCGGATCGACCACACCCTCCCCGACCCGCAGCACCGAGGCCTCCAGCACGCCGAGCTTGCTGAGCGCGGCCCTGGCCCCCTTGACCTCTTCTTCGGCGGTGTCGCCCTTCAGGAGCAGCATCTCCCCGTAGGGACGCAGCAGCGGCACTCCCCAGCCCGCCAGGCGGTCCAGCGGGGCCACCGCGCGCGCCGTCACCACATGGACCGGCGGCAGGGTGCCCAGGACCTCCTCGGCCCGCCCACGGACCACCGTGACGTGGTCCAGCCCCAGCAGCTCGACCACTTCCTGGAGAAAGTTGGTACGCCGCAGCAGCGGCTCCAGCAGCGTGATCTTGAGATCCGGCCGCACCAGGGCCAGCGGTATGCCCGGCAGCCCCGCGCCCGAGCCGACGTCGCAGACCGTCACCCCCTCGGGGACGACCTCGGACAGCACCGCGCAGTTCAGCAGATGCCGCTCCCACAGGCGCGGAACCTCCCGCGGCCCGATCAGGCCGCGCTTGACCCCCGCGTCCGCCAGCAGCTCCGCATAGCGGACCGCCGAGGAGAAGGACGCGCCGAAAAGAGTCCGCGCCTCGTCCGGCGGAGGGGAAAGCTCTGCTGCCTCTGTCACGGGGACCGTCCTTCCGTACCGAACCACCCCGAGGGCGGCTGACTAACAGGCTGACAAAATTCGGCCCCGCCTGCGAACAGGGCGGGGCCGAAAAGAGAGGAGCGATCAGGCAGGGAGGACCACGACGAAGCGCTGCGGCTCCTCGCCCTCGGACTCACTGCGCAGACCCGCGGCGGCGACCGCGTCGTGCACGACCTTGCGCTCGAAAGGCGTCATGGGATCGAGCTTCACCGGGGCACCGGTGGACTTGACCTCGTCCGCCGCCTTGGCACCCAGCTCGGCGAGCTCGGTGCGCTTCTTCGCCCGGAAGCCGGCGATGTCGAGCATCAGCCGGCTGCGGTCCCCGGTCTCCCGGTGCACCGCGAGCCGCGTCAGCTCCTGGAGCGCCTCCAGGACCTCGCCGTCCCGCCCGACGAGCTTCTGGAGATCCCGGCCGCTGTCGCTGATGATCGACACAGCGGCCCGGTCGGCCTCGACGTCCATGTCGATGTCACCGTCGAGGTCGGCGATGTCGAGCAGGCCTTCGAGGTAGTCGGCGGCGATCTCCCCTTCCTGCTCAAGGCGGGTCAGGGTGTCGCCCCCCTCGGCGGCGGCGGAGATGGTGCCTTCCGTCACGGATGGACTCCTTCGTTACTTCTTGGACGGGTGCTTGGGCCGCTGCTGGCCCTTGCGCTGTCCCGCCTTGGCTTGGCGTGGGGAGGAACCGGCGGCGGGCTTGCCCGACGGCTTGGACGTGGAGTCCCGCGGCTCGTCCTGCTTCTCCAGCGAGGTCTTCGCCACCGGAGCGGCGTCGTCCGCCGCCTTGTTCTCCGGCGCGTGACCGGCCGGCTTCTGGTCCGCCGTCGCCTGGGCGGCCGCCGCCTGGCGCTGCGCCTTGGTGAGGCGCTTCGGCTGCTGCCGCCTCGCCGCGGCGGCACCCGCCTCGGCCTCGGCCGCCGCCGGGTCGGTCTTGACCACCGTGCCGTCGGCCTGGGGCACCAGACCCGCCTTCGCCAGGTTCAGGAAGAACTTACGCTCGTTGTCGTTGCGGTCGGGGCCCTTGGCCACGATCGCTCCGACGATGGTCCGCTTTCGCTTGGACGTGACCTGCTCGTGCGTCGTGATGTTCTTCAGCAGACGGCCGAGGTACGCGTCCTGCGCCTTGCTGCCCGGTGTCGGGTTCTGGTTGATCACGTACATCTGCTGACCCATGGTCCACACGTTGGTGGTCAGCCAGTAGACGAGCACACCGACGGGGAAGTTGATGCCCGTGACGGCGAAGATGACCGGGAAGATGTACATCAGCATCTTCTGCTGCTGCATGTACGGCGTCTTGACCGTCAGGTCGACGTTCTTCGTCATGAGCTGGCGCTGCGTGTAGAACTGCGACGCCGACATCAGAAGGATCATGATCGCTGTGACGATGCGCACGTTGGTCAGCGACGCGCCCAGCGCCTCGACCTTCGAGCTGCTCTCCAGGAACTTCGACGCCAGCGGGGCGCCGAAGATGTGTGCCTTACGGGCGCTGTCCAGCAAGCCCTGGTCGATCACGCCCATCGTCTTGCCGTTGGCGATGCTCGACAGCACGTGGTAGAGCGCGAAGAAGAATGGCGACTGCGCCAGGATCGGAAGACACGAGGAGAGCGGGTTGGTGCCCGTCTCCTTGTACAGCTTCATCATCTCTTCGGACTGGCGCTGCTTGTCGTTCTTGTAGCGCTCCTGGATCGCCTTCATCTTGGGCTGAAGGACCTGCATGTTCCGGGTCGACTTGATCTGCTTCACAAAAAGCGGGATCAGACAGATCCGGATCAGCACCACCAGGGACACGATGGACAGGCCCCAGGCCCAGCCCGTGTCGGGCCCGAAGATCGCCCCGTACAGACTGTGGAATTGGACAATGACCCACGAGACTGGCGTGGTGATGAAACTGAAGAATCCGGCAATCGTGTCCACTAATCAGGCTCCTTGAGCTTTGGGCGAGGTCTCTGCGGCCGGACTGGGAGGTTCGGGGGCCGACGCCCCGGAAGGCACGCCGGCGACGGAGTGCCCGCTCTTGCTGCCCCGCCACGCGTCGCGCAGCAGTTCGTGCCAACGCGGACGCTTGCGCGGTGGGACATGGTCCACGCCGCCCGGCGACCACGGATTGCACCGCAGAATGCGCCAGGCGGTCAGCGCCGTGCCTTTCACCGCGCCGTGCCGGTCGATGGCCGTGTACCCGTAGTGCGAACACGACGGGTAGTACCGGCAGACGGGGCCCAGAAGCGGGCTGATCGTCCACTGGTACAGCTTGATCAGAGCCAGCAGCGGGTACTTCATCGCGTGCCCCCTCCCAGCAGCCGCTGAAGAGCGGCGTCCAGGTCTCGGGCCAGTCGTTCATATTCGGCGCCACCCGCTTCGGGTAGCGCCCGTACGACAACCAGGCTACCGGGGGGCAGCTCAAGCAGTCGGTCGCGTAGGAGATGCCGAAGTCTCCGCTTCACCCGGGTCCGCACCACCGCCCCGCCCACAGCCTTGCTTACGACGAAACCCGCACGTACCGGGGAAGCGCTCTCCCCAGGCGCGTGCGGGTCCGTTGCACCGCTGTGCAGATGGACGACAAGAAGCGGGCGTCCGGCCCGGCGTCCTCGGCGTACCGCGGTCGCGAAGTCCTCGCGCCGCCTCAGCCGATTCTCGGAAGGCAGCACGTCATGACCTGTAGGTGATCAGGCGGACAGACGGGCGCGACCCTTGCCACGGCGGGTCGCGAGGATCGCACGACCGGCGCGGGTGCGCATGCGCAGACGGAAGCCGTGGGTCTTCGCACGACGACGGTTGTTCGGCTGGAAGGTGCGCTTGCTCACTCGAGGGCTCCAGAAAGTGATAAGTGATGGCGGGGCGTCGCCTGGCTGTCACCGTGCGCCCACGAGAAGCTCGCGTTCACGCCCGAGTGCACCGCTTCACAACCACAGATCGTGATCTTTGCCCATCGGAGGCAGGCGGCAGCAGCCATCGACAACTCGACCTGGTCACGGTACGCGCGGCTACGCCATCCGGTCAAACCAGTGAGCTGCCACCCCCCATTGTGCACAGGCTGTGGACAACGACTTGAACGTCGGACCCCGGCCTGACTACCGTGACGGAACTCCGGCTTCTTTTTCCGCCGGTCTTCCCACCCCGTCCCGAGAACCACATATTCGTGGGACCTGTGAGAGAGCGTGCCTTGTGGCTGATGTACCTGCCGATCTTGCCGCAGTGTGGCCACGAGTGCTGGAGCAGCTCCTCAGGGAGGGCCAGCAGGGCGTCGAGCCCAAGGACAAGCAGTGGATCGAGCGCTGCCAGCCTCTCGCGCTGGTGGCCGACACGGCGCTGCTCGCCGTCCCCAACGAATGGGGCAAGCGGGTCCTGGAGGGCCGCCTCGCCCCGTTGATCAGCGAGACCCTCAGCCATGAGTGCGGCCGGCCCATCCGGATCGCGATCACCGTGGACGACTCGGCCGGCGAGCCCGCCCCCGCCCCTGCCGTACCCCAGCAGCACCGCTACCAGTCCTCGCTCCACGACGAGCAGCGGCAGACAGATACATACGACAACTACGGGCACCGCCCGCAGGACGACGGGATGCCGTCGGTACGCCCCGCGTACCCGGACTACCAGCAGCGCCAGCGCCCCGACCCCGGCGCCTGGCCGCAGTCCCAGGACGATCTCGCGTGGCAGCCCCGGCTCGGCGGCTACCAGGACCGTGATCCGTACGCCACCACCCGCCCCCAGCAGCCGCAGCACGACTACCGGCAGCCGCAGGGTCCCGACCGCTCGCAGTACGAGCAGCCGCACGAGCGGCACGACCTCCAGGACCCCCAGGCGCCGCAGCACGGCGGCGGCCCCAGCGGGGGCCGGCACCGGGGCGCGCCGGGGCCGCTGGGCGCGCAGCCCTCGCCGGCGCCGCGGCCGGGGGAGCCGCACGCCCGGCTCAACCCCAAGTACCTCTTCGACACCTTCGTCATCGGCGCCTCCAACCGGTTCGCGCACGCGGCGGCGGTCGCGGTGGCCGAGGCGCCGGCGAAGGCGTACAACCCGCTCTTCATCTACGGGGAGTCCGGGCTCGGCAAGACCCACCTGCTCCACGCGATCGGGCACTACGCGCGCAGCCTCTATCCGGGGACGCGGGTGCGGTACGTGAGCTCCGAGGAGTTCACGAACGAGTTCATCAACTCGATCCGGGACGGCAAGGGCGACACCTTCCGCAAGCGGTACCGCGACGTCGACATCCTCCTGGTGGACGACATCCAGTTCCTGGCGAGCAAGGAGTCGACGCAGGAGGAGTTCTTCCACACGTTCAACACGCTCCACAACGCGAACAAGCAGATCGTGCTGTCCTCGGACCGGCCGCCCAAGCAGCTGATCACCCTGGAGGACCGGCTGCGCAACCGCTTCGAGTGGGGGCTGACCACCGATGTGCAGCCGCCCGAGCTGGAGACGCGTATCGCGATCCTCCGCAAGAAGGCGGTGCAGGAGCAGCTGAACGCGCCGCCGGAGGTGCTGGAGTTCATCGCGTCGCGGATCTCGCGCAACATCCGTGAGCTGGAGGGCGCGCTGATCCGGGTGACCGCGTTCGCGTCCCTCAACCGGCAGCCGGTGGACCTCGGCCTCACGGAGATCGTCCTCAAGGACCTGATCCCCGGGGGCGAGGACGCGGCCCCGGAGATCACCGCGAGCGCCATCATGGCGGCGACCGCGGACTACTTCGGGCTGACCGTGGAGGATCTCTGCGGGTCGTCCCGCAGCCGGGTCCTGGTGACGGCCCGCCAGATCGCGATGTATCTGTGCCGTGAGCTGACGGATCTCTCGCTGCCGAAGATCGGGGCGCAGTTCGGCGGCCGGGACCATACGACGGTGATGCACGCGGACCGGAAGATCAGGGCGCTGATGGCCGAGCGGCGGTCCATCTACAACCAGGTCACGGAGCTCACGAACCGCATCAAGAACGGCTGACACGGCCGACAGGACCCGCTCGAAGGGCGCCCGGGAAGCATGTTCCCGGGCGCCCTTCGCCGTTCCGGCGCGTCGCCCGCCGTACCGGCTGTTTCGAACACCGGGCGCTCCCGCGGACTTCTCCACAGACCTGGGGGTGATCTTCCGTCCACAGCCTGGGGACCCAGGAAGTTGTCCAGAACGCTTCCACAGGCGAGGCAGGTGCGGGATTATCGTTGCTGGTCAGGCGCCTGTGGATTTGTGCGCGACAGTTGTCCACAGCCTGTGGAGGAATTTTCTGTCCACAGGGTCGTGGATACGTTGTCCACCGGCGGCCCACAGGACAAGCCCTCTTACCCACAACTTGCCCACAGCGCTGTCCACTGTTCGGCAACAAAACGTCCGCCGTCGCTGAGTCGAGTGAAAGGCGTCACACCAGAACCCTGGATTGGGCTGTGGGGAACGTGGGTAAAGCTGGGGACGGACCTGGGGGTAAGTGGCCCTCGCCTGTGCATCGGTTGTGCAGAACTTTCGCCCGTCCACAGAGGGACCGAGTTGTCCACGGATGCCGCCCACAGGGCCGGTGGACAAAAAAACGGGTCTGACCTGCGCAAACGACGTTATCCACGGTTTCCACAGGCCCTACTACTACTCCCACTCATAGTTAGCCAGGGATCCGTTTCGAAGTGGGCCCTGTGCACAAGTCGGCGAGGAAGCCCTCCGCCGCGCCCCCCTCGACTTGACCCGCAGCAGCACGGACTGTCGGTGCCGTGCGTCAGACTGGTCCCCGGCATCAGGGCCGACGACGAAGGCCGGCAGGACGAGCGAGCAAAGCAGGAGGCGGTTCCGGTGAAGATCCGGGTGGAGCGCGACGTACTCGCCGAGGCGGTGGCCTGGGTGGCCCGGAGCCTCCCGGCACGGCCCCCGGCGCCGGTACTCGCAGGTCTTCTGCTGAAGGCCGAGGAAGGCGCCCTCAGCTTCTCCAGCTTCGACTACGAGGTCTCGGCGCGGGTCTCGGTGGACGCCGAGGTGGAGGAGGACGGCACCGTCCTCGTCTCCGGCCGGCTCCTCGCCGACATCTGCCGCGCCCTCCCCAACCGCCCGGTGGAGATCTCCACGGACGGGGTGCGGGCCACCGTGGTCTGCGGCTCGTCCCGGTTCACCCTCCACACCCTGCCGGTGGACGAGTACCCGGCGCTGCCGCAGATGCCGACCGCGACGGGCACCGTCCCCGGCGAGATCTTCGCCTCGGCCGCCTCCCAGGTCGCCATCGCCGCGGGCCGCGACGACACGCTGCCGGTGCTGACCGGCGTACGGATCGAGATCGAGGGCGACACGGTCACCCTGGCCTCGACCGACCGCTACCGCTTCGCGGTTCGCGAGTTCCTGTGGAAGCCGGAGGCAGCGGACATCTCCGCGGTCGCGCTGGTGCCCGCCAAGACGCTCCTGGACACCGCCAAGGCGCTCACCAGCGGTGACACGGTCACCCTGGCGCTCTCCGGCGCGGGTGCGGGCGAGGGGCTGATCGGTTTCGAGGGCGCGGGGCGGCGGACGACGACCCGGCTGCTCGAAGGCGACCTGCCGAAGTACCGGACGCTGTTCCCGACGGAGTTCAACTCGATCGCGGTGATCGAGACGGCCCCGTTCGTGGAGGCCGTCAAGCGCGTGGCCCTGGTCGCCGAGCGGAACACGCCGGTGCGCCTGAGTTTCGAGCAGGGCGTGCTGATCCTGGAGGCGGGTTCCAGCGACGACGCACAGGCTGTGGAAAGGGTGGACGCGCAGCTGGACGGCGACGACATCTCGATCGCCTTCAACCCGACGTTCCTGCTGGACGGTCTGAGCGCCATCGACTCACCGGTGGCGCAACTGTCGTTCACGACTTCCACCAAGCCGGCGCTGCTGAGCGGCAAGGCGGATGTCAAGGCCGAGGCGGACGAATCGTACAAATACCTCATCATGCCGGTTCGCCTGAGCGGCTGACCCCACAGGTGAGTGGAGGCGCCCGGGCGTAGGCTCGGGCGCGGGTACGAATCGCCTCGACGCTTAAGGAACCACTGATGGAGCTCGGTCTCATCGGTCTCGGCAAGATGGGCGGCAACATGCGCGAGCGCATTCGCCGCGCAGGCCACACCGTCGTCGGATATGACCGCAACCCGGACGTCGCCGATGTGCACAGCATCGAAGAGCTGGTGAGCACGCTCAAGGGCCCCCGGGTCGTGTGGGTGATGGTCCCGTCCGGTGCCGCGACGCAGTCCACGATCGACGAGCTGGCCGGTCTGCTGTCCCCGGGGGACGTCGTGGTGGACGGCGGGAACTCCCGCTGGACGGACGACGAGAAGCACGCCGTGGAGCTGGGCATCAAGGGGATCGGCTTTGTCGACTGCGGTGTCTCGGGCGGTGTCTGGGGCCTGGAGAACGGCTACGCGCTGATGTACGGCGGTACGCCGGAGGACGTGGCGAAGGCGCAGCCGATCTTCGACGCGCTCAAGCCGGAGGGTGATTTCGGCTCGGTGCACGCGGGCAAGGTCGGGGCGGGCCACTTCGCGAAGATGGTTCACAACGGCATCGAGTACGCGATGATGCAGGCCTACGCCGAGGGCTGGGAGCTGCTGGAGAAGGCCGGCTCGGTCACGGACGTCCGTGAGGTCTTCCGCTCCTGGCAGGAGGGCACGGTCATCCGTTCCTGGCTGCTGGACCTGGCGGTCAAGGCGCTGGACGACGACGAGCACCTGGACCAGCTGAGGGGCTTCGCGGAGGACTCGGGCGAGGGCCGGTGGACGGTCGAGGCGGCCATCGACCACGCGGTGCCGCTGCCCGCGATCACCGCGTCGCTGTTCGCGCGGTTCGCGTCGCGTCAGGACGATTCGCCGCAGATGAAGATGGTCGCGGCGCTGCGCAACCAGTTCGGCGGTCACTCCGTCGAGTCGAAGCAGGCGAAGTAGCTCCACCGGGGAGGCCGGCGCACATCCATGCACGTCACGCATTTGTCGCTGGCCGACTTCCGGTCGTACGCCCGGGTCGAGGTTCCGCTCGACCCGGGCGTCACCGTGTTCGTGGGGGCGAACGGGCAGGGGAAGACGAATCTGGTCGAGGCGGTCGGGTATCTGGCCTCGCTCGGCAGTCACCGGGTGTCGTCGGACGCGCCGTTGGTACGGATGGGCGCGGACCGGGCGGTGATCCGGGCGGCGGTGACGCAGGGCGAGCGGTCGCAGCTGGTGGAGCTGGAGCTGAATCCGGGCCGGGCGAACCGGGCGCGTATCAACAGGTCGTCGCAGGTCAGGCCGCGGGATGTGCTGGGGATCGTACGGACGGTCCTGTTCGCGCCGGAGGATCTGGCGCTGGTGAAGGGCGATCCGGGTGAGCGCCGGCGGCTCCTCGACGAGCTGGTGACGGCGCGGTCGCCGCGGATGGCGGGGGTGCGGTCGGACTACGACCGGGTGCTGCGGCAGCGGAACACGCTGTTGAAGTCGGCGGCGATGGCGCGCCGGCACGGCGGGCGTGGCATGGACCTGTCGACGCTGGACGTGTGGGACCAGCATCTGGCGCGGGTGGGTGCGGAGTTGCTGGCGCAGCGGGTGGATCTGGTCGGGACGCTGCGTCCGCTGACGGACAAGGCGTACGAGCAGCTGGCGCCCGGGGGCGGTCCGGTGGGGCTGGAGTACCGCTCGTCGGCGGTGGAGGCCGGTGAGGCCGGCGACGGGGCTGACCCCGCCGACGCCGGGGGGCTGGGCCACGGGCGTGAGGAGCTGTACGAGCGGCTGCTGGCGGCGTTGGCGGGGGTGCGGAAGCAGGAGATCGAGCGCGGGGTGACGCTGGTCGGGCCGCACCGCGACGATCTGGTGCTGAAGCTGGGGCAGCTGCCTGCGAAGGGCTACGCGAGTCATGGGGAGTCGTGGTCGTTCGCGCTGGCGCTGCGGCTGGCTTCGTACGACTTGCTGAGGGCCGAGGGCAACGAGCCGGTGCTGGTGCTGGACGACGTGTTCGCGGAGCTGGACGCGCGGCGGCGGGAGCGGTTGGCGGAGCTGGTGGCGCCGGGGGAGCAGGTGCTGGTGACGGCGGCGGTGGACGACGACGTGCCTGGGGTGCTGGCGGGGACGCGGTTCCTGGTGGCCGACGGCGCGGTGGAGCGGGCGTGAGCGGCGCGCGGCGGGGCGCCGGGGCGGCGGGTCCCGGCGGGTCCGAGCGGCCTCCCGAGCTGCCGGAGGCGGACGCGGGCCCGGGCGCGAGTGCGCCTCCGGAGTCGTCGGGGGTGGATCTGGCGCGGGTGGCGCTGCGCGCGGCGAAGGAGCAGGCCCGGGCGCGCGGGGACGCCGCGCAGCAGAAGAAGCAGGCCAGGCGGGGCGGGGGGCTGCGGTCGGGTGCCCGGGCGGACGGCCGTGATCCGTTGCCGCTGGGTGCGGCGATCAGCCGGCTGATCACGGAGCGGGGCTGGGAGGCGCCGGCGGCCGTGGGCGGGGTGATGGGCCGGTGGCCGCAGATCGTCGGGGACGACGTGGCGAAGCACTGTGTGCCGCAGAAGTACGAGGAGGACGAGCGGGTCCTGACGGTGCAGTGCGACTCGACGGCGTGGGCGACGCAGCTGCGGTTGCTGGCGCCGCGTCTGGTGGCGCGGTTGAACGAGGATCTGGGGCACGGCACCGTACGGGTGATCAAGGTGTTGGGGCCGACGGGTCCGCCGCAGCGGTACGGCCGGCTGCGGGCGCCGGGGAGCAAGGGTCCCGGCGACACGTACGGATGAGGTGCGGGGTCCGTGGTGTTTCGGTGCGGGGGTCTCGTACGGCCTCCCGCACGCCCCCGGGAGCCCTGACGCGCCTGTTTCCCCGGCTTACGCGCCTGGTTCCAGGCGATCGGCGATCTGCCCAGGTCAGCGGCGTGGGAGCGGCCCCGGCGCGGTCCCGGCACGGTCTCGGTCCGGTTTCGTGGGGCGACGGCGTCCGCCGGTACGGGGCGGCTGGGCGGCGCCCGGCGCGCGGCGGCGCGTGTTGCTCTCCGGCAGCGCTGTGACCTGGGGAAGCGTACGGGGAGAGTGAGGCGTCCCTCACCGTAGCGGAAGGTTGACAGGCCGAAGCGCTCAACGCCCGTGTGAGCCTCTTGGAGCCCCGTCCCGAATATGGGGAGTCGGTAGGCGCTCATTCAGGGCGGCACATGAGGACTCAGGTACCGGCAAACCCCCATTCGGGTCGGCGCTACCGGTAGACTGGTGGGAAATCCCGCTCTGCTTGCGGGAGACGTCGCTACAAGCCGAACGACGCAGCCGTCCCCGCTTGCCGGTGAACGGCCTGTGCTGTGCCAGAAAGGGCGCTTCGTGGCCGATTCCGGCAACCCCAAAGAGAAGACTCCGTCCGCCTCGACCACTGGTGAGCACGGCGAGGTGACCTCCTCCTACAACGCCAGTGCCATCACCGTGCTGGAGGGCCTCGACGCGGTCCGCAAGCGCCCCGGGATGTACATCGGGTCGACCGGCGAGCGTGGTCTGCATCACTTGGTGTACGAGGTCGTCGACAACTCCGTCGACGAGGCCCTGGCGGGTCACGCGGACACCATCGACGTGACGATCCTCGCCGACGGCGGGGTGCGTGTGATCGACAACGGGCGCGGTATCCCGGTGGGCATCGTCCCGTCCGAGGGCAAGCCGGCCGTCGAGGTCGTGCTGACGGTGCTGCACGCGGGCGGCAAGTTCGGCGGTGGCGGTTACGCCGTCTCCGGTGGTCTGCACGGCGTCGGCGTCTCGGTCGTGAACGCCCTGTCGACGAAGGTCGCCGTGGAGGTCAAGACCGACGGCCACCGCTGGACGCAGGACTACAAGCTCGGTGTGCCGACCGCCCCGCTGGCGCAGAACGAGGAGACGGCCGACACCGGTACGTCGGTGACGTTCTGGGCCGACCCGGACGTCTTCGAGACGACCGAGTACTCGTTCGAGACGCTGTCGCGGCGGTTCCAGGAGATGGCGTTCCTGAACAAGGGGCTCACCCTGACGCTGACGGACGAGCGCGAGTCGGCGAAGGCCGTCGCGGGCGCGGACGTGGCGGGTACGGACGCCGCCGAGAAGGCGGAGGACGAGAAGGTCCGTACCGTCACGTACTTCTACGAGGGCGGCATCGTCGACTTCGTGAAGTACCTGAACTCGCGCAAGGGCGAGCTGATCCACCCCACGGTCATCGACATCGAGGCCGAGGACAAGGAGCGGCTGCTCTCGGTGGAGATCGCCATGCAGTGGAACGCGCAGTACAGCGAGGGGGTGTACTCCTTCGCCAACACGATCCACACGCATGAGGGCGGTACGCACGAGGAGGGCTTCCGTGCGGCCATGACGGGCCTGGTCAACCGGTACGCGCGCGAGAAGAAGTTCCTGCGCGAGAAGGACGACAACCTCGCCGGCGAGGACATCCGCGAGGGTCTGACGGCGATCATCTCGGTGAAGCTGGGCGAGCCGCAGTTCGAGGGCCAGACGAAGACGAAGCTGGGCAACACCGAGGCGAAGACGTTCGTGCAGAAGATCGTGCACGAACACCTGACGGACTGGTTCGACCGCAACCCGACCGAGGCCGCGGACATCATCCGCAAGGCGATCCAGGCGGCGACGGCGCGCGTGGCGGCCCGCAAGGCGCGTGACCTGACGCGCCGCAAGGGGCTGCTGGAGAGCGCGTCCCTGCCGGGCAAGCTGAGCGACTGCCAGTCGAACGACCCGGCGAAGTGCGAGATCTTCATCGTCGAGGGTGACTCGGCCGGTGGTTCCGCGAAGTCGGGCCGCAACCCGATGTACCAGGCGATCCTGCCGATCCGCGGCAAGATCCTGAACGTCGAGAAGGCGCGGCTCGACAAGATCCTCCAGAACACCGAGGTGCAGGCGCTGATCTCGGCGTTCGGCACCGGGGTGCACGAGGACTTCGACATCGAGAAGCTCCGCTATCACAAGATCATTCTGATGGCGGACGCCGACGTCGACGGGCAGCACATCAACACCCTCCTGCTGACCTTCCTGTTCCGCTTCATGCGGCCGCTGGTCGAGGCGGGGCACGTGTACCTGTCGCGTCCGCCGCTGTACAAGATCAAGTGGGGCAAGGACGACTTCGAGTACGCGTACTCGGACCGGGAGCGCGACGCGCTGATCGAGCTGGGCAAGCAGAACGGCAAGCGGATCCGTGAGGACTCGATCCAGCGCTTCAAGGGGCTGGGCGAGATGAACGCCGAAGAGCTGCGGATCACCACGATGGACATCGACCACCGGGTGCTCGGCCAGGTCACGCTGGACGACGCGGCGCAGGCCGACGATCTCTTCTCGGTGCTGATGGGCGAGGACGTCGAGGCCCGGCGTTCCTTCATCCAGCGCAACGCCAAGGACGTCCGCTTCCTCGACATCTGAGTCGGTCTCAGCTGACGGATTCGAAAAGGCCGAAAGGAACACTGACCAGCAATGGCCGACCAGAACACCCCTGAAAACAGCGACGCCCCCGAGAACCCCGAGGGGGCCGGAGCCGCCCCCGACGCCCCCGTCATCGTGGAGACCGCCACCGCCGTGGAGGGCCTGGCGCTGCGCGTCGAGCCGGTCGGGCTCGAGACGGAGATGCAGCGCTCGTACCTCGACTACGCGATGTCCGTCATCGTGTCGCGCGCGCTGCCGGACGTACGGGACGGTCTGAAGCCCGTGCACCGCCGGGTGCTGTACGCGATGTACGACGGCGGCTACCGGCCCGAGAAGGGCTTCTACAAGTGTGCCCGCGTCGTCGGTGACGTCATGGGTACGTACCACCCGCACGGCGACTCCTCGATCTACGACGCGCTGGTCCGTCTCGCGCAGCCGTGGTCGATGCGGATGCCGCTGGTGGACTCGAACGGCAACTTCGGTTCTCCCGGCAACGACCCGGCGGCCGCGATGCGGTACACCGAGTGCAAGCTGATGCCGCTGTCCATGGAGATGCTCCGTGACATCGACGAGGAGACCGTCGACTTCAAGGACAACTACGACGGCCGCAACCAGGAGCCGACGGTCCTGCCGGCGCGCTTCCCGAACCTGCTGATCAACGGTTCGGCCGGGATCGCGGTCGGCATGGCCACCAACATCCCGCCGCACAACCTGCGGGAGGTGGCGGCCGGCGCGCAGTGGGCGCTGGAGCACCCGGACGCCTCGCACGAGGAGCTGCTCGACGCGCTGATCGAGCGCATCAAGGGCCCCGACTTCCCGTCGGGCGCGCTGGTGGTGGGCCGCAAGGGCATCGAGGACGCGTACCGCACGGGCCGCGGCTCGATCACGATGCGCGCGGTGGTGGCGGTCGAGGAGATCCAGAACCGCCAGTGCCTGGTCGTCACGGAGCTTCCGTACCAGACCAACCCGGACAACCTCGCGCAGAAGATCGCGGACCTGGTCAAGGACGGGAAGGTCGGCGGGATCGCCGACGTCCGGGACGAGACGTCCTCGCGTACGGGGCAGCGGCTGGTGATCGTCCTCAAGCGGGACGCGGTCGCCAAGGTCGTACTGAACAACCTGTACAAGCACACCGAGCTCCAGAACAACTTCGGCGCGAACATGCTGGCCCTGGTCGACGGGGTGCCGCGCACGCTGTCCCTGGACGCGTTCATCCGCCACTGGGTGACGCACCAGATCGAGGTCATCGTCCGGCGGACGAAGTACCGGCTGCGCAAGGCGGAGGAGCGCGCGCACATCCTGCGCGGGCTGCTCAAGGCGCTGGACGCGATCGACGACGTCATCGCGCTGATCCGGCGCAGCGACACGGTCGAGATCGCGCGTACGGGCCTGATGGGCCTGCTGGAGATCGACGAGATCCAGGCGAACGCGATCCTGGAGATGCAGCTGCGCCGCCTGGCGGCCCTGGAGCGGCAGAAGATCGTCGCCGAGCACGACGAGCTCCAGCTGAAGATCAACGAGTACAACGCGATCCTGGCGTCGCCGCAGAAGCAGCGTCAGATCGTCAGTGACGAACTGGCCGTCATCGTCGAGAAGTTCGGCGACGACCGGCGGTCCAAGCTGGTGCCCTTCGACGGTGACATGTCCATCGAGGACCTGATCGCCGAGGAGGACATCGTCGTCACGATCAGCCGTGGCGGCTATGTGAAGCGTACGAAGACGGACGACTACCGCTCGCAGCGGCGCGGCGGCAAGGGCGTGCGCGGGACGAAGCTCAAGGAAGACGACATCGTCGACCACTTCTTCGTGTCGACGACGCACCACTGGCTGCTGTTCTTCACCAACAAGGGCCGGGTGTACCGGGCGAAGGCGTACGAGCTCCCGGACGCCGGCCGGGACGCGCGCGGGCAGCACGTGGCCAACCTGCTGGCGTTCCAGCCGGACGAGCAGATCGCCGAGATCCTGGCGATCCGCGACTACGACGCGGTGCCGTACCTGGTCCTGGCGACCAAGGGCGGTCTGGTGAAGAAGACCCCGCTGAAGGACTACGACTCGCCGAGGTCGGGCGGTGTCATCGCGATCAACCTCCGGGAGACGGAGTCGGGCGCGGACGACGAGCTGATCGGCGCGGAGCTGGTGTCGGCGGAGGACGATCTGCTGCTCATCAGCAGGAAGGCGCAGTCGATCCGGTTCACGGCGACCGACGAGGCGTTGCGTCCGATGGGGCGCGCCACATCGGGCGTTAAGGGGATGAGCTTCCGCGAAGGCGACGAACTGCTGTCGATGAATGTCGTCAGGCCCGGTACGTTCGTCTTCACCGCCACAGATGGTGGGTACGCGAAGCGAACCGCGGTGGGTGAGTATCGCGTCCAAGGACGTGGTGGGCTCGGCATCAAGGCTGCGAAGATTGTGGAGGACCGCGGTTCTCTGGTGGGCGCGTTGGTGGTCGAGGAGACGGATGAGATCCTTGCCATCACCCTGGGCGGCGGTGTGATTCGCACGCGAGTCAACGAAGTCCGGGAGACCGGCCGTGACACCATGGGCGTTCAACTGATCAATCTCGGCAAGCGGGATGCCGTCGTCGGCGTCGCCCGCAATGCCGAGGCGGGCCGTGAGGCCGAGGAGGTCGACGGGGTGGTTGACCCGGCGGCCGACGAGGCGGGCACGGCAGAGGCCGGTACGGGCGAGGTGGCCGGTACGGCCGAGGTCGCCGAGGGCACTCAGCCTTCGGCAGGGGAGCACGAGGAGTAAAGCGTGAGTGGAGCCACGGGCGCCGGATCGGCCGCTTCCGGAGGGAACGGTGCTCGTGGCCCTGCCACGGACTCCCAGGGGGTTGGGGTGACGGACGCCCGGGGGCAGCAGCCCCCGTTCGATACGTAC
Organism: Streptomyces sp. NPDC088261; assembly: GCF_044740805.1. Taxonomy (NCBI): domain Bacteria; kingdom Bacillati; phylum Actinomycetota; class Actinomycetes; order Kitasatosporales; family Streptomycetaceae; genus Streptomyces; species Streptomyces sp. NPDC088261. The sequence goes on along the minus strand of NZ_JBIURL010000001.1, from coordinate 592,102 downwards.
GGCGCTGAGCAGTCGCAGTCGGCCGCGCAGCCTTATCACCCGCCGCAGGCGTATCCCTCGCCGGGCGGCGGGACGCATGCCGGCGGCCCTGCTGGAACCGGTGGGCCCGCTGGGTCCGCCGGGGCCGGCGGGACGCACGGCGGGCAGCACGGCTTCACGGCTCAGGCCGCTGGGGCGGCGGGTGTCGCGGGTGTCGCCGGGGCGCCTGCCTCGGCGGTACGGCTGCCGAGGACAGGGGCGCGTACGACCCCGCGTACACGCAAGGCGCGACTGCGGGTGGCGAAGGCCGATCCGTGGTCGGTGATGAAGGTCAGCTTCCTGCTCTCCATCGCGCTGGGCGTGTGCACGGTCGTGGCGGCGGCGGTGCTGTGGATGGTCATGGACGCCATGGGCGTCTTCACGACGGTCGGCGGCACGATCAGCGAGGCGACGGGCTCCAACGAGTCCAACGGCTTCGACCTCCAGTCGTTCCTGTCGCTGCCGCGGGTGCTCCTCTTCACGTCGGTCATCGCGGTGATCGACGTGGTCCTGGCCACCGCGCTGTCGACGCTGGGCGCCTTCATCTACAACCTGTCGGCGGGCTTCGTGGGCGGCGTGGAGCTCACGCTCGCCGAGGACGAGTGAGCAGCGGGTATCGATTTTGGGGCTGGCCCCGGAGTGCGCTAATCTTTGGGGGCAGCGCGGGGCTATAGCTCAGTTGGTTAGAGCGCATCCCTGATAAGGATGAGGCCACAGGTTCAAATCCTGTTAGCCCCACCCGCGTGAAGACCCCTAGGCATTGATGCCTAGGGGTCTTTGGCGTCTGCGGGGGACTTCGCGGGGACTTCACGGGGTGGGGGTTCTTCCAAGGGGTTGGTGAGAAGTCGCGCGCGAAAGTCGTGGGGGTTGAAGTGTGCGGCCGAAGCCGTGTCGTCGAAGTGGGCAATCGACTGAACGGCTTTCGGACGTGTCTTCGGGGATACACCTTCAACTGGGCGGGCGGGAGCGGCTGGTGTGCCCGGTCGGCCGGGATGTGACGTCTCTCACGAGGGCACGTCGCGCCGCGCGCCCGGGGGGTTTCAGCCCGGCTGGGTCTCCGTGTGGACGGCGGCTTCGACGATGTACGGGTTGAACAGTTCCTGGATGCAGAGGAGGGGGCGGTCCTGGGTGTCGAGGGTGTACGTCTTGACCGCGCAGGTGGCGCCGTCCGGCCAGGTGGCGCGGCCCACGTGGACGATGCGCCGGTGCAGGGTCACCCCCGCCTCGGCGAGGGCGAATCCCACCGGTTGGGAGGGGTCGGCGACGGCTCGGTCCACTCGGGGGTCCACTCCGCAGAGGGCCGCGACCGTGTTGTCCGACACGGGCCGGCCGGTGACCGTCAGGAGGCGTGCGCGGCGGAGCAGGCAGTGGTCGGTGCCGCTCGGGCGGAGGGCCGCGCGGATGTCGGGCGGGAGGGCGGCCGGGCTGATGGTCCGTACGTCGCGGGCCCGGGCGCGCAGGGGGCCTCGCACGATCGCCTGGAGGAGGGGGGTGGTCAGGCCCTCGCTGGTCAGGAGCATCCGCGTGGCGGCGGAGGAGAAGGCCATCGCGGCAGGATCCAGGCCGCGCAGGGCGGGCTCCGGTCCAGGCTGAAGAGTATGGGGGGACACGACATCCTCGGTCTGGTCGACAGCCGTACATCGGCAGCCCAAAGGGGGAGCAGCAACGATCCTGCAAGTCACCTGTTGTGGCGCCTGTGACAGGTTAGACGTTTTGCGGCGGTAGAGGTGGGTGTGTCGTGTGCTGCCGCGACCGTCTGGGGTGGGTCGGCGGATGGGCCGACCGGTCCGGTCTTCGCTGGTCAGGGCGGGTCCGCACGGTGACGCGGGATGGGCGGGGCCGTGAGGGGTGTCCGGCCGTCCGACCGGCGCTCACTCGAAAGGGCCGTGCGTCAGAAGGGTGTTCGACGCGGTTCGCGGGGGCGGGTTTGCCAGGGCGTCCGGCGGCAGGGTACTACTTCTCGTGACATTCCGGTCACTGCGTGTTTCCGTGCCGCGGTGGCTGTGCGAGCCGAATCGAGGACACGTGAGCCAGGCCCCGACGACTCCGGTACGAGAAGTGGGATCTTCGACGGTGGTCGAGGCGGTGGAGGTGGTCGAGGCGGTCGAGGCGGGCGAGATGCTCGACGTGGTCGACTACCGGCTCGGGTCCTCGGGTGCCGAGCAGGAACGTCTCCTCGCCCAGTGCGAACTCCTGCGGCCGGCCGCGGCCGCCCTCCTGGACACGATCCCCTTGCCACCGCGGGCGAACGCGCTCGACCTGGGCTGCGGCCCGCTGGGCGTCCTCGACCTCCTCAGCGAACGAGTCGGCCCCGGGGGGTCGGTCACCGGCCTCGACACCGATGACCGGATGATCGGCTGGGCGCGGGAGTCCGTCGCCGAACTCGCCCTGGACAACGTCGAAGTCCGCCACGAGGCGTTGCCGCCGGCGGCGGCCGCCGAGGCGGCGTACGACCTGGTGCACTGCCGGCTGCTGCTGATCAATACGACTCATCCGCGCCGGATCCTCGGCTCGATGGCCGCCTCCGTCCGGTCCGGGGGGTGGGTCGCCGTCCAGGAGTTCGACTGGGCGACCTGGCAGTGCGATCCGCCCCACCCGGCGTGGAGCCGCCTCAAGGCCCTCCTCACCGAGGTCTTCGGGGGCGACGTCCACATCGGCGCGCGGCTGCCGGGCCTCTTGAGCGAAGCGGGTCTGACGGACGTACGGGCCACCGCCCACGCCTATTACTGGCGCCCCGGTGACCGCTACCAGACCCTGCTCCTCTCCTTCGCCCACCTCTTCCGCGACCGCCTCCTGGAGCACACCCCGCTCACGCCCGTTGAACTCGACGCCCTGACCGGCGCGCTCCAGGAGCACCTTGAGCAGCCCCGTACCACGGTCCGCGAGAGCCTTCTGGTGCAGGCGTGGGCCCGCAAACCCTGACGGCGGTCCGTCGCGGGCGGCGGGCTTCTGTCAGCCGTACGGTCGTCTCGTGGCGCGACCATGTGTGGGTGTCGCCACCCCGCTGATCCAGACGGGCCGTCGTCCCGGGCGGACTAGGGTCGTCCCATGGCTCAGCCTCAGCCCTTCGTCGTCGGCGACGGACAGCGGGCGTGCGGGGTCTGCCCCGGCCGCCTCTTCCCGCTAGGGGAGTTCGATGTCGCCGAACGGCCGTCCCGGGAATTCCCCTTCGACCCGGCCGACGGACACCGGTACACGGCCGACGGCATTCCTGTCTGCGTCCATCCGGAGAGGGTCGGCATTCCCGCGGGGCGATACCGGACCGACGGCATTCCCCTGGTCTGCTCTCTCGACCTTCCGGGCGACGTCAACGAACTGGACGACTACCTCCGCGAGGCCGTGCACAGTGCGGCACCGGCGACGCTGGACCTCCTCATCGCGCGCGCCGTGGAGGAGATCCCGCTTCGCTGGCCGGGAGTCGACGCGACGACGGTGCTGCGGCGGGCGCTCAACCAGCCTTGTGGGGCGGCGAAGCGCCGGTAAGGAGTCGCCGGCAGGCCGACAGCCGCCGCAGGGAAGACGTCGTTCGCTGGTGATCGCCGACGTAAACCGTCTCCTCGGCGATGGCGCCGGCGCCGGAGGCCGCGAGCACGCGGGGGGAGTACCCCTGACCGGGGCAGCTCACCGATCCGGGCCGTCCGGTTACCCGCGATCACGACGCGCGCCCCTGCCCGCTGGAGAGCGGTGAGGGCCGGACGAACGTCGGGGCAGAGGTCTGTCTCGTCAGACGGGAGGCACCACCCGGCAGGGTGCGGTGGGGCACTTTTGGGTGGGGTTGTTCGTCGTTCGGTAGGGGGGAGTTGGCGTGCGGGGAGGTCACCGATCGGTATCGGTCGGTGTGTATAGTCGGGCGCCAGAAGTCCCCTACGTCAAGGAAAGACGAGGTCGCGCGGTGAAGAAGCTTCTCTTGGTTGCACTGGCTGCCATCGGCGGGCTCCTCGTGTACCGCCAGATCCAGGCGGACCGCGCCGAGCAGGATCTGTGGACGGAGGCGACCGACTCCGTGCCCGCAGGTTCGGGTGTGTGAGACGCAGCAGTCCTGAATGCGAGCCCCGGTCGCCGAGCGGCCGGGGCTTCGTGCTGTCCGGTTGCCTTGGCAAAGCGGCTCCGGGGCGGGGATTCGGGCCGCCGGGCGGACAGCGGTGAGGGGGGCGGGGCAGGATGGACCCGCGGTGTGTGGGTGTGGGTGTGGGTGCGCGGGTCGGGCCCGGGTGTGGGTGTGCGTGAGGGGGAAGCTTGTGGCTGGGTGGGGTGGTCGGAGGCCGGGTGCGGTGGTTTCTGGCGTCGTGTGCGCCGGGGCGTTCGGACTTGTGGCGGTGCCCGGGGTGGCCTGGGGTGCGGGTGGCGCGGTGGGGGCCGGGCGAGGGGTCTCCGGGGTCGCGGCGCCCGCTCCGTACGCCTTCCAGCCCGGCGCCCGGCCCGTCACCGGCGCCGCCACCACCAGCGACGCGCGGCCCCTCGACGCCGGGGTCACCTACCGGGACTCCATAGGACCGGGCGACCGCCTCACCTACCGTGTGGACCTGGACGCGACGACCAACGCGTACGTCTCCGCCGTGGCCGTCCCGCCCGCCACCGCCAAGGTCGCGTACGGCGACAAGATCAAGGTGTCGTTGCAGAACCGCCAGGGCAACGATTGCAGTTCCAACGACGCGCAGTTCGGCGCGGCGGCGCAGTTCCCCCGCCCGCTCGCCGCCTACGCCTACCGGATGATCGAGAAAGGCGCGTACTCCTGCCAGGAGGCTGGTCCCTACTTCGTCGTCGTGGAGCGCGTCAGCGACGAGGGCTCCACCACCACCCCGTGGGACCTGGAGATCCGCCACGTCCGGGAACCCGCGGTCAAGGCGCCCGGAGGTCCCACCGCGGCGCCGTCCGTGTGGCCCAGCGCCTCCCCCGTACCCGCCACCGAAGGGCCGAGGGAACGGGCGGGCGGCGCGGGCTTCTACGACGCCAAGGGACTGACCCGCGGCGAGTGGACGGCGGAGATCGAGCCGGGCGCCTCCCTCTTCTTCCGGGTGCCGGTCGACTGGGGGCAGCAGCTGTTCGTCAGCGCCGATCTCGGCAGCTCCTCCGGGCAGGGCTTCGTGAGCGGCGCGCTCGCGATGTCCCTGTACAACCCGGCGCGCGGGCTCGTCGGCAGCTCCGGCTCGGTGTCGTACGACGGCAGGCAGAAGACGACCGCGCTCGACCCGCTGCCGCCGGTCGCGTACGAGAACCGCTTCGGCTCGCGCACCGGCGACAAGGAGATGCGGTTCGCGGGCTGGTACTACCTGCGCGTCAGCCTCAACCCCGAGGTCGGCAGGACGTTCGGCGCGAAGGCGTACGGGCTGACGCTGCGGGTGAACATCGAGGGCACGGCGAAGAACGGGCCGGCCTACGCGGGTCCTGCGGGCGACTTCACCGTGGACGAGGGGAAGTTGGACGAGGCGTCCAGCGGACGGGGCGAGCCGGAGGCCGCGGCGGACAGCGCCACGATGGCGCTGGTGGCGGCGGCCGGGATCGGGACGGGCACGCTGCTGGTGCTCTGGCTCGGGGCGTGGACGCTGCTCGCGCGGCGGCGCGCGGCGCGGGTCGGGATCGCCCGGTAGGGCGGTAGGGCGGTACGTCTGTACGGCGGAAGGGGGGCCGGGGTGGGGCCGGCCGACCCCGGCCCGGGGGTCTGTCAGGTCTGGGTCAGGGCCCAGATGCCCACGGCGAAGCAGGCCAGCGCGAGCAGCAGCACCGGGACCGTCACCTTCGGGGGCGGTCCCGGACGTGTGGGAGGCGCCGGACGCCTGTGAGACGGGGGAACCTCCGGGGAGCGAGCGGTGTACTGAGCGGTGAGAGCCGGTTCGTACGGCGGTACGGGGGCGGGTGGTACGGAGACGGTCGGGGCGTGGGGCGAGGCGTGGGACGGGTCCTGCGGCGGCCCGAAGGGCTGGTGCGGGGGCGGAGGGAAGGGAGGCGGGGAGGCCGGGTGGGGGGTGGTCGGGTGCGGGGTGAGCGGGAGTGGGGGCTGCGGGGACTGCGTCGACTGCGTGGACTGTTGCTGGGCCTGCTGGGCCTGTGGGGCTTGGACGGGCGGGACGGGCCGGACCGGCTGGGAGGTCGACGGCCCGGGCTCCTGCCGGGCTGGCGGAGGCGGGAGGTGGAAGCTGCCGGTCTCCGACATCGCGCCGTGGCCCGGCCCCGCGGCCGGCGCGGGATCCTGCGGCGGGACCGTGAGGGGGCCCGAGGGGCCGAACGAGGAGGGGAGCGGGCCGATCTGGTCGAAGATCTCGACGGGTTCGTCGTCGCTGTCGGGCTCCGGGAGCAGTTCCACCGCCTCCGCCAGCGCCTTGCGCGCGCCGGTGGCCGTACGGAACCGCACCCGCGGGTCCGGCTGGAGCAGGCCCGCCAGCACCTGCCACAGCGGCTCGGGGACGCCCTGCGGCGCCCCGGGGGTGCCGTGCGCGGCGAAGTACTCGATCAGGGCGCGAGCGTCCGGCTTCTGACCCTGCAACAGATAGAGCGCGACCAGGCCGACGGCGAAGAGATCGGCGGGGAAATCGGGCTCGGAGCCCATCATCTGCTCGGGTGCGAAGTAGCCGGGCGTCCCCAGCACGTAGTCGGTCTCGGTCAGGCGCGGCTCGCCCTTGCGCATGGCGATGCCGAAGTCGGAGAGGCGCAGATGTGGCCGTGCCTTTCCGGTGGCCTCCATCAGGATGTTCGCCGGTTTGATGTCGCGGTGCACGACGCCTTCCGCGTGGACCGCGGCGAGACCGGACAGCAGCTGGTCGAGGAGGGTGCAGACGAACGGGGGAGGAAGGGGGCCGTAGTCCCCTATGACGTGGGCCAGCGACCCGCCGCTCACCAGATCCATGGTGAACAGCACCTTGTCGTCGTCCGCGGACCAGCTGGCCGGGGCGAGGACGTGCGGGTGGTCGATCCTGAGGGCCTGTTCCCTGACGAACCGCAGCAGCGCGTGCGCGTCGCTCTGCTGGAGGACCTTGGCCGCTACGTAGCGGCGGCGGCGGTGGTCCCAGGCGCGCCAGACGGCTCCCGCACCCCCGCGCCCGATCGGGTCGACCAGTTCGTACCGCCCCGCGAAGACCTCACCCATGGCGCCGCGTCCGCTCCCCGTCGTCCCGCTCGCTCTGTCCGCCCAGCCGGTCTGTACGCCCGGCCGCTGTTTTCTGCCCAGCCGCTCTGTCTGCCCGGCCGCCGTGCCCCCTGGCCGCGGCCGGGCCTCCGGCTAGTTCTGGTGCGCCTCGTAGTGGGCGACCGCCTCGGCGGTGCGCCCCGCGCCGTACACCCGGAGGAACTCTGCCAGTTCGGGCTGGGTGGGGGCGAGGGCGGCGGCCGCGTCGATGATGTCGCCGGCCGCGGCGACCGACCGCAGCAGCGACTGGATCTCGCGGACGACCCGGCGCACCGTCGGGGCTCCCGAGGAGTTGGTCGTCTGGCCGGTGCCGGTGAGGACGGAGCCGCCCTGCGACTTCTTGATCTCGTCCATCCGGTCCGTGGCCTCCCCGGCGCTGACGCTGCCGTCGCACACCTGGGCCGCCAGGTCCTGGAGGGACTGGACGCGCTGGACGACGGCGGGGTTGCCGATCTTCGCGCGCTGGCCGCTCATCAGCTGGGAGAGCATCGGGGCCGACAGGCCGAGAACGGCGGCGAGCCTGGCCTGGTTCAGGCCGAGATCGTCGATGAGACGCCGGAAGAGCGCCCCCAGCGGCTCTCCGTACCAACTTCGTTGGAGTTCTCTGGCTCTGGCCGTCGATTCCTGCTGTGCGGCATCCATGCGCGTCTCCCCATCGCTTCCCCAAACGCGGCAGCTTCGCTGCTGCGAACCTCGTGGGGCATCCTACGGAGCGTGGTCGGGCACGGGGAGCCCCCATTATTTTGGAGGATCACGGGGTACACCCGGTACGCTGTTCCCCGGTGACGGCCCAGGGCTTCTCAGCCACTCGGTCGTACCCGACCCGTACGCGGGGCCTTAGCTCAGTTGGTAGAGCGCTGTCTTTGCATGGCAGATGTCAGGGGTTCGACTCCCCTAGGCTCCACTTTCCAGACCCCCCTCCGACCCGCGGAAACGTGGATCGGAGGAGGGTCTTTTCGTGTGCGCTCGCGGAGGTGTACGACGGTGGCGTATACCGGAAGAGAGGGGGAGGCGCGGTCGTGCCCGTGGGGGGACGGAGACCTTTGGAGGCATCATGAGGGCTTTGACCTGGCAGGACAAGGGCGAGGTCAGTGTCGAGACGGTGCCGGATCCGCGGATCGTGGATCCGACCGACCTCGTGGTCCGGGTGACGTCCACCGGCATCTGCGGCTCGGATCTGCATCTGTACGAGGTTCTGGGGCCCTACCTGGAGCCGGGCGACATCCTGGGCCACGAACCGATGGGCATCGTGGAGGACGTCGGCCCCGAGGTGACGGCCCTGTCGGCGGGCGACCGGGTGGTTGTGCCGTTCAACGTCTCCTGCGGTACCTGCTGGATGTGCCGTCAGGGGCTGCACTCCCAGTGCGAGACGACCCAGGTGCGTGCCCGCGGCACCGGAGCCTCGCTCTTCGGGTTCTCCAAGCTGTACGGAGAAGTCCCCGGCGGGCAGGCGGAGTTCCTGCGTGTCCCCTTCGGCAACACGCTGCCGGTCAAGGTCGAGCACGGCCCGCCGGACGACCGGTTCGTCTACCTGTCCGACGTCCTGCCGACAGCGTGGCAGGCCGTCGAGTACGCGGCGATCCCGCCCGGTGGCAGTGTGTGCGTCCTCGGCCTCGGCCCCATCGGGGACATGGCCGCCCGGATCGCCCTGCACCGCGGGGCCGGGCAGGTCATCGGCGTCGACCTCGTCCCCGAGCGGCTGGCCAGGGCACGCGCACGCGGCGTGCACACCCTCGACCTCGACGAGTTCGGCGACGGCCTCGGTGACGAGATCCGGCGCCTGACCGACGGGCGCGGCAGCGACGCCGTCATCGACGCGGTCGGGATGGAGGCCCACGGGGCGGGAGCCGCCGGCGCCGCGCAGAAACTCGCCAACGTCCTTCCCGACACCTTGGGCCAGAAGCTGATGGAGCACGCGGGGCTGGACGACATGGGCGCGTTCACCCTCGCCGTCGACGTGGTGCGGCGCGGCGGAACGATCTCCGTCATCGGCGTCTACGGCGGTGCCGTCGACCCGGTCCCGATGATGACCCTCTTCGACAAGCAGATCCAGCTCCGCATGGGCCAGGCCAACGTCAAGCACTGGGTGGACGACATCCTCCCGCTGCTCAACGAGAGCGACCCCCTGGGAGTCGACGACTTCGCCACGCACCATCTGCCCCTGGAGGAGGCGGAGCGCGCCTACCAGACCTTCCAGGACAAGGCGGACGGCATGGTCAAGACGCTCCTCATCCCCTGACCTGACCCCGCGTACGCCCGGCTCACGAATCGCACCGCGGCGAACTGCCCGGCACCGCCTCGGCGGGCCGCACTCGACGTGTGCCCGCTTCTCCACCCGTCCCTGTTCTCTCAACCCGGCCCCATTCGCTGCCGATAGACGAGGGGACAGCGACGGGTTGACGACGAAGGGGATCTGACGACCATGACCATGCTCACCACGACCCGGGCGGCCGCCGCCGTCGGTGCTCTGTTGCTCGTTGCCACCGCGGCGTCCGCGCAGGCGGCCGAGACCGCTTCCGCGCGGGCGTACGTCCAGCGTTGTACGGACCTCGGCAGGGGCGATCTCTGCATCGACGTCAACGGGCGGGTCGGCGGCCCGGGGAGGATCGGGGTCGGCTACTGGAAGCGTTCGGGGGACGCCGTGCACGTGCGGCTCGGCTGGCAGAACACGACCGGCGGCGCGGCGAACTTCAGCAGGACCGTCCACGGGCCGCTCGTCCCGGGAGCGAACACGGGAACCGAGACCTGGTCCACGTACCTCGCCGCCGGTTGTGTCTATCCGCTGATCGAAGTGGTCGGACAGGGCACCCTGAAGGGCAAGGAGGTCTGTGTGCCCTCCTAGATCACTTCGCGGAGTACGTCGTCCGGCGGGGTGGCGGTCACGCCGAACCTCTTCCCGGTCTCGGCGTGGTCGACGACGAACGGGTGGCCGGGCTCGGTGAGGACTTCGTTCATCTCGGCCCAGAACGGGTCGGTGAAGGCGAGCAGGGTCAGGTCGCGTTCGGTCAGTTCTTCCAGGCGGGGTTCCGGTGCCCCCGCCAGTTCCGCGAGTCGTACGGCCAGGTCCCGGACCGACAGGGTCGAGGTGGGTACGTGCCAGGCCCGGCCGTACGCCTGGTCGTCGCGGCTCACCGCGACCAGCGTGCGCGCGGTGTCGCCGATCGCCGAGTAGCTGTGGGGCAGGTCGAGTTCCTGCGGCACCAGGGCCAGCTTTCCTTCCAGCACCTGCCGCTGCACCAGGAAGCTGAATACGGAGAAGGCGCCGGCGCCGTAGAACTGCGCGGCCCGCACCTCGGTGACCTTCACCCCCGAGGCCGCGGCCTCCTCCCAGACCCGCGCCCGCGCCCGCCCCTTGGGGCCGGCCGCGGCCAGGGGCAGGTCCGGCGTGACCGGCCCCCTCACGGGCCCGTACGCGTAGTGGTTGCCGAGCATGACGTACGCGGCCCCGGTCCGTATCACCGCGGTCAGCAGCGACGCCGACAGGACCGGGAACTGCTCGGGCCAGAGGTGGTACGGCGGCGCGGCGGTGGTGAAGAGGGTGTCGGCCCCGTCCGTCAGCCCGGTGAGCCGGTCGGTGTCGGTCGCGTCCGCGGCGACCCGCTCGATGAGCGGGTGGTCCGGCCCGCCGCCGGTCCGGCTGATCATCCGTACCCGCTCGCCGTCCTCGGCCAGCAGCAGGGCGGTCCTCGACGCGGCGGCCCCGCGGCCCACGATCACATGAGTTCTCATGCGGAGAACGGTGCCGCGTCCCGGCCTCGTACGATACTGGCCGGAATGCCAACCCTCCGGAGGATCTGGCCATGGCTCTGGACCCGCCCCGCGTCACCGCGACGGCGCACCGTGTCGCCGCGGTGATCGTGCCGCCGGTGCTCGGCTTCGACGTCTCGATCCCGCTCATGGTCTTCCACAGCGTTCCGTTCTACGACGTGCGCGTCTGTACGGCCCGGCCAGGACCGATGCCCACCGTCGGCGGCCCCGACATCGTGGTGCCGGACGGCCTGGACGCGGTCGAGGGCGCCGACACCGTCATCGCCGTCGGCAGCGGTGGCGGGGAGGCTCCCCCGGAGGCCCTCGACGCCCTGCGGAAGGCGGCGGCCGGCGGCGCGCGGATCGCGTCCCTCTGTACGGGGGCCTTCGTCCTGGCCCAGGCCGGGCTGCTCGACGGGTTGCGCGCCACGACCCACTGGGGGCTGGCCGGCGAGCTCGCGACCCGTTTCCCGTCCGTCGACGTGCAGCCCGACCTCCTCTTCGTGGAGGACGGCGGGGTGTTCACCTCGGCGGGCGCGGCCGCCGCCATCGACCTGTGCCTGCACCTGATCGCCGTCGACTACGGCGCGGCGGTCGCCCACACCGCCGCGCGGCTCGCGGTTGTACCTCCCGTACGGCCGGGCGGGCAGTCGCAGTTCATCGAGACCCCGCTGCCGCCGGAGCGCGGCTCCTGGCTCGCCCCCACGCGCGCCTGGGCGCTCGAACACCTCGACCGCCCGCTCACCCTGGCCGACCTGGCCGGTCATGCCGGCACGAGCGTGCGCACCCTCAGCCGGCGCTTCCACGCGGAGACGGGGCTGAGCCCGCTCCAGTGGTTGCTGCACCGGCGTGTCGACCGGGCCCGAGAGCTGCTGGAGACCACCGGGCTGCCCATGGACCAGGTGGCCCGGAAGAGCGGTCTGGGGAGTGCGGACTCCCTGCGCAAGCACATGGTGGGCCGCGTCGGGCTGACCCCCACGGCGTATCGCGCGAGCTTCAACCGGGCGGCCGCCGGGGTGTCCCGCTGAGGGACGGGCCGGGTGACGGGCCGGGTGACGGGCCTTGTACGGCCACACGTTCTCGTCCGGCTACGCGTTCTCGTACGGGGGGATGTTGTGGTTGATACGGAAGGTGTTGTCCGGGTCGTAGAGCGCCTTGACGCCGCGCAGCCGCTCGTACACCTCCGGCGCGTAGGCCTTGCGGGTCTCCCCGGGGGTGGCGTCGGCGGGTGAGAGGAAGCCGGGGTGCTTCGCCTCGCTGAGCCAGGGGGCGAGGCGCTCGAAGAGCCCGAGGCCCGAGGTCGCGTACGCGGACACCTCCTGGCCGGGCGGTACGACGGTGAGGGCGAAGAGCGAGAAGGCGGCGTCGCGCGCGCCCACGGCGTTGGGGGTGGCGGGCGGGTCGCTGTAGGCGCCTTCGAGGTGGCGGAGGTCGACGAGGGTGATGCCGGAGCCGGGGCCGAAGCCGTCGGCGAGGGCCTGGACGGTGTCCTCGGTCAGCTCCTTGAGGAGGCCGAAGTGCTCGACGGCGGGCGCCGGGTCGGTCGGATCCATGCTGATGGCGCCGAACGCGGTGAAGGGTTTCTCCGAGACGGTGTCCATCAGGACGGGGGCCACCCGGCGCAGCGGGGCGATCAGTGCCTCGCCCTCGTCCCCCGGTCCCAGGTAGGACAGGCGCAGGGACACGGCCGGTTTGCCCCGCATGAACTCGGGGAGGTCCGGCAGCGGGGGCAGGTCGAAGAGGGCGAGGCCGGAGCTCATCCCGTGCGGGGCGGTGGTGGTGAAACGCCGGTACGCCTCCAGGACCGTGCGCGCGTCCGACCCGGCGTAGAAGAGGGCTCCCGCGGACAGGCGCGTCACGGGGAAGAGCCCGAACTCCATCGCGGTGACCACGCCGAAGTTGCTCTTGGAGCCCAGGACCGCCGCGAACAGGTCGCTCCCGGCGTCCGGGGAGACCTGGCGGATCTCGCCGTCGGCGGTGACCACTTCGAGGGCGGTGACGTGGTCGGCCGCCCAGCCGTGGGCGCGGCCCAGGACGGGGCTGGCTCCGCCGCCGAGGGTGTATCCGACCACTCCGACGCCGGGTGAGGAGCCGGGGAGGGGCGCGAGGCCGTGGGCGGCGGCGGCGTCCACGAGCTGCTGGAAGCGCACGCCGGCCTGGATCCGTGCGGTACGGGCGGCGGCGTCGATCGTCAGGTCCGTCATCCGGCGGGTCGTGATCAGCAGGGTGTCGGAGGCCGCCGGGAGCGCCGGGCCGTGGCCGGTGTTGAGGATCGCGACGGCGAGGCCGAGGGCCCCGGCGGTCCGGACGGCGAGGGAGACGTCGGCGGTGCCGGCCGCTCCGACGGCCACGGCGGGGTGGTGGGTGACGGCGAGGTTGAACACGGCGAGTTCGTCCTCGTAGCCGAGCTCGCCGGGCGTCAGGACGGGCCCTTCGGCGTCGGCGGCGAGGGCGGCGAGCGCGCGGTCCCAGACGTCGCCGCGGGCCGGGTCGTTGTTCGCGTCGTGAGTCATGACAGGTCCTTACCGCGCGGGGCACGCGGGGTGCGCGCGGCGCGCGGGATGGCGGCGAGGGCGGCGTACCGCGACACCGCAGGCATGTCCCCTCGGCGGACGACAGCGCAGGTGCCCTGCCCCCCCCGGCCGGCGCGTTCAACGCGTTCACGCACCCGGCCCCGGATCCGTTTCGCCTGCCGGACCGGCGGAGGTTTGCTGGAAGGTGCCCCCTCGACGCGGAAGGATTTTCGATGACCCCGTTCGACCAGGCAGCCCTCGTCTACGAGGAGTTCTCGGCAGGACCGTTCCGGCAGCACCTCGAATTCCCCAGCGTCCTCGGCCTGTTGGGGGACATGTCGCAGCTCCGCGTCCTCGACATGGGCTGCGGCAACGGCGTCTACAGCCGCATGCTCGCCCGGGCCGGGGCCGGGCACGTCCTCGGGACCGACGCGTCCCGGGGCATGATCGAGCACGCCCGTGACCGGGAGGCGAAGGACCGGCTCGGCATCAACTACCTCACCGGCTCGCTGCCGCCCGCCCTCGCGGGCACCTTCGACCTCGTTCTCGGGGTGTACGTGCTCCCGTACGCCACGACCCACGACGAACTGACGGCCCTGTGCCGGTCCGCCGCCGACGCCCTGCGGCCGGGCGGGCGGTTCGTGACGCTGCCCGTCCACCCCGAAGTGGCGTACGACGCCGACCACTACGCCCGCTACGGCTTCCGCCTGCATCTGGACCCCCCGCTCACGGACGGCTCACCGCTGGAACTCGAACTGTCGCCGGGCGGCGGCCACGAACTCCGGGTCACGGCGCGCTACTGGAGCGCCGCCGCCCTCGAAAAGGCCCTGGCGGACGCCGGGTTCGGCCCCGTCCGGTGGCAGTCGCACCGCCTCGCGCCCGCCGCCGCGGCCAGGCCCGCCGAATTCTGGGCGCCTTATCTGTCCGCTCCGCACGCGGCGATCCTCGACACCCGCAAGGAGTTCACCGGCCCATGACCACTCTGGCGAAACTGACCGAACGCAGTGACCACCTGATCGAGAACACCCGTTTCATGACGCTGGCGACCCAGGGCCCCGAGGGGGCGTGGGCGTCCACCGTCAACTACGTACCGCTGAGGGAGCCGTTGCGGCTGCTCTGGTACTCCCTGCGCCGGGCACGGCACTCGCGCAACATCGAGGCCGACCCCCGGCTGTCCGGCTCGGTCTATCTGACCGGACTGCCCGGACTCGGGCTCGACGGGGCCCAGTTCACCGCCACCGCGCGGGCGGTGGGACCGGACCGGCTGGAAGAGCTGAGCGAGTACTACTACCTCCGGAACTTCCCCGACGAGGAGGTCCGCCGGCAATGGCGGCTGCCCCTGGACGAATTCCGCGACGACGGCCCGCGCCGGTTCTACCTCCTCGAAGTCCGCGAGTGGTGGCTGCTGGACATCGACCAGTGGCTCCTCGACATGAACGACCAGCGGATCGCCGTCCCCCTGGCCGCCGTCTCCCGGGCACCCGACGCCCCCGCCCCCACCCCGGCGGGCACCCGGTGAAGCACTCGATGAAGGCACTGGTCAAGACCGGACCCGGCGGGGGCCTGGAGTACCTGGACGTGCCCGTTCCCGTACCGGGGCGCCACGACGTCCTCATCAAGGTGCTCCGTACCGGAATCTGCGGTACGGACCTGCACATCTACGACGGCACCCCCTGGGCCCGGCGCACGGTGGAGACCCCGCGGATCATCGGCCATGAGTTCGTCGGCGAGATCGTGCGGACGGGGAGCGGCGTCGGCGGTCTGCCGCCGGGCCAGCTCGTCAGCGCGGAAGGCCATCTGACCTGCGGCACGTGCGTCAACTGCCGTGCCGACAGGAAGCATCTGTGCCTCGACACGCGGGGTCTGGGGGTGCGGTACGACGGGGCCTTCGCGGAGTACGTCGTCCTGCCGGCCGAGAACGTCTGGGTCCACCGGGAGGGCGTGTCCCTCGACGTCGCCGCCATGTTCGACGCCTTCGGCAACGCCGTGCACGTCGCGGACAGCTTTCCGGTCCGCGACCGTACGGTCCTGGTCACCGGGGCCGGACCGATCGGGGCCATGGCCGCCGCCGTCGCCGTCCACCGCGGCGCCCGGCTGGTCGCGGTCAGCGACGTCAACCCCTCCCGGCTCGACATCGCCCGCCGGGCCGGGGCGCACCTGCTGATCGAGGCGGGCGGGGCGGACGGGACGTTCGACGCCGCCGCGCCCGGCCTGGAGGACGGCTTCGACATCGGCTTCGAGATGTCCGGCAGCCCGTCGGCGCTGCACGACCTGCTGGGCGCCATGGCCCCGGGCGGCCGGATCGCGTTCCTGGGCCTGCCCGACCGGGACGTGCCCACCGACTGGGCGGACATCTCGATGCGCATGCTGACCATTCAGGGGGTCAGCGGCCGGCGGGTGTTCGACACCTGGCACACGATGGCGGGCCTGCTGGACGAGGGGTTCGACCCGTCGTTCGTCGTCACGGACCACTTCGACGCGGCGGAGTACGAGAAGGGCTTCGCCACGGCGGCCGAGGGGCGCGGCAGCAAGGTGCTCCTCGACTGGGCCGCCCCCGGGACAGCCGATCCGGTCTCCGCCCCTGCCCCTGCTTGTGCCCCTGCCCCTGTCCCTGCCCCTGAGCCCGATCGAGCCCCCGGCGAGTGAGAGGCGCGCCCCATGGAACACACACTCCACGTCCACACCGCGATCGACGACATCGACGCACGCTGGGACGAGCTGATGACGGCCGCCGACGCCCCCGTCTTCTTCCGCCGCCCCTTCCTCCGCGCCTTCGAGAAACACCCGCTCCACCCGGTCCTGCGCACCGCGTACCTCCTGGTCACGGACCGGTCGGGACGGCCGCACGCCGCGCTGCCCGCGTATCTGCAACAAGACGTCGACCCGATGCGGGTCATCGCCGACCACCACCCCCGCGCCATCGGCCGGCCCGTCCTGCTCAGCCATGTCTGGCACTGCTACGACACCGTGCTCCCGGTCCGGCCGGGACCCGGGGGCGGGGCCGCGGCCCGGCTCGCCGTCGCCGGGCTGCGGGAGGTCGCGGCGGACTGGGGGGCGCGGTTGTACGGCATGGTCAACGTGGACGCCGCGGGACCGCTCGACGCGCTGCTCACCGGCGCCGGGCTGCACGGGGTCGACATCGACACCGGATGGGGCCTCCCCCTGGAGCGCTACTCCGGATTCGACGACCAGCTGGCGCGGGGCGGCGTCTCGCGCAAGGCCCGGCAGAACCTCAGGCGCGACCTGCGCAAGGCCGACGAGGCCGGCGTCACCGCCCGTACGACCGGCGCCGGGGGCGCGGACCTGGACACGTTCGTCAGCCTGGCCCGTACCACCGCCGCCAAGTACGACAACGCCGACTACTACCGCCCCGGCCTCTTCCAGGAATTCACCCTGGCCCTCGGCGACTGCGTACGCGCCGTGGAACTGCGGGCCGGGGACCGGACGGTCAGCTCCGCGCTCGCCCTCACCGACGACTCCCGCTTCCACTACTGGGCGGTCGGGTACGCACAGGAGGACACCTCCGGCTACAGCCCGTTCTACGTGTCGTACGCCCATGTCATGCGGGAGGCATGGGCCTCGGGGCGGAGCCGGGTCGAGCTGGGCCGGCGCAACCCGACCTTCAAACGGAGGTACGGGCTGGAGCCCCGCACCCTGCGGGCGTACGTCGCCGACGTGGCGGACGTGGCCGGCGTGGCCGACCTTTAGTGACTTTGAGGGGCGGGCATCCCACCGGCATACGCAGCACCACGCCGGGAAGGGCAGGGAACGGATATGGGCCGCAGCGCCCCCAACACACTCCTCGCCGCGCTGCTCGTGGAGGCCAGATGGAGTTCCGGGGAGCTGGCCCGCGCGGTCAACGCCCTGGGCACCGCGCACGCGTTGGAACTGCACTACGACCGTACGTCCGTGGCGCACTGGCTCTCCGGGTCCCGCCCGCGGCCGCCCGTGCCCGACCTGGTGGCCGCCGCCCTCACCACCCGTACCGGCCGGCTGATCACCGCCCAGGACACCGGGCTGGTCCCGCTCGCCCGCGACCGGGACCAGCCCCCGCAGATCTGGCCGGGACAGGGCGATCCGGTGGCGCGGCTGGCCGCCCTCTCCCGCGGCGACACGGACCCGGCCCGCCGGGCCTCCCTCCTCAAGTCCGCCGGCAGCCAGGCCGCCTACCCGCTGACCACCCTCAACCGGCTCGCCTGGCCCGACAGACCCCCGGTCGCCGCACCCTGGGAGGGCCGCTCGCGCCACGCCACCACGGCGGACGTGCAACGGCTGCGGGACATGACGCAGGTGTTCACCGACCTGACCGAGCATCACGGCGGCGCCCACGCCAGAACCGCGCTGGCCGCCTACCTCGCCGACGACGTCAGCCTTCTCCTCAAGCGCAGCGCCCCCGACCGGCTCCGCGGCGACCTGCTCACCGCCGGCGCCCAACTCACCCACGTCCTGGCAAGCATGACCGCCGACACGGGCCACCTCGGGCTCGCCCAGCACTATTACCGTACGGCCCTGGGCCTCGCCCACGCGGGCGGCAACCGCTCCACGTACGCGATCACCCTGCGCGCCATGAGCACCCAGGCCCTGCGCCTGGGCCACCACCGCCCCGCCCTGCACCTCATGGACGTCGCCATACAGGCGGCGGGACCGGCCGCCCCGCCGGCCACGCTCGCCTTCCTGCACGTCCAGCGCGCGCTGGCCCGCGCCCACGACCGGCAGCGGCGCGCCGCGCTGGGTGACCTCAACACGGCGGAGACCCAGCACGGGCAGTCCTCGGGACCGCCCGGCCCCTTCACCTCGTACCCGCGCGCCGGGCTCGACTACCAGCGCGCCCAGACCCTGCTCACCCTCGGACACGCCGCGGACGGCCTGTCGACGCTGCGGGACTCAGCCGCCCACCGTGCCCCCGGCCGGCGGCGGGCCTTCGCCCTCACCCAGGCGGGCCTCGCCGAGACCCTCCTGACCCTGGGGCACCTGGAGGAGGCGTGTGTCCACTGGCACGCCTTCCTCGACCACTACCCGCACCTGAAGTCCGTCAGGACCGAGCAGTCCCTCGCCCGGCTGCGCGCCCGCCTGCGCCCCTACCGACGGCAGCGGCACGCCGCCGCCGTCTGGGACCGGGCCCGGCTCCTCACCGCCTCGCCGGGCGGCCGATAACCGAACGGGACCGAGAAGAAGAAGTTCACGAGGATCGTCCATGCCTCGTGTATATGCCAGAGGCATGACTCCGGCGCCACCTTCCGCGTCGCCGCTCCCCGGGATCCACCAGCGAAACAATTCTGCTTGACCCACCTGCCCGCACCTCCGCGGGATACGGCTCGACTTGCCGGGCGTCGTGAAGGGTGCTGGGGGGTGTCGGCGCAGGTCGGAGCGGTCTTTTGCGGGGGTGGGGGGCCGGTGCGGGGGTGTGGCTCCGCGGGCCGGTTGGACCGTACGAGTGGTGTTCATCCGAAGAACTGCGCAGCTGCGGCGTCGCTCCCTGGATTCCCGAGATGCGTACACATCATGAGGAAGGTATGTAGATCGATCAACCCGATCGACCAGCCCGATCGACGCACCCGACATCGCATGACATCGCACCATCAGAGAGCTGAAAGAGGGGTCATGGCCGCCATCAAGGTCAAGAAGTTGTGGGCCGTCTTCATCACCGCGTTCTTCGCGGTGCTCGCCTCCCTGGGACTCACGTCCCCCGCGACGGCCGCCGGCGGCGCCGTATCGGCGCAGCCGGCCGAGCAGCCCGCTCCCGCGCCGGCTCCCGCCGTCGCCGCCGGACCGCACCGGCTGACCGAACGCGCACCCACGAGGGCGGTGGTGCCGGTCGCACCGCCGCGGGGGCGGGCCCTGCCGCCCACCATCAAGCAGCGCATCACCGCCGAGGCGCACGGGTCGTCACCGTCGGTCCGTCACCTGCCGGCGGTCCTGCCGACGGAGACCGGGGCGGATGGCCGTACCCACGACGCGAACGGCACACCAGAGGCGGACCGTACGCAGGAGGCCGACCGTGCCCCTGCGGCGGACCGCGTCCAAGGGGCGGACCGCACCCAGGAACACGCCGCCGCCGACGCCGCCCTCGTCGCAGCGTGAGGCGCCGGAAGCCTTTCGGTCTTCCGGCGCCCGCCATCGCCGCGGCCGAACCGCGTGATCAGTCCCGGTCGTCCCGGCCCTCACGCCTGTCCCGCTCGGCGGCCTCCGCCTCGGCCTGCTTGGCCAGGACCTCGGGATCGAGCGGATCCACCGCCTCCCGGCTGCCGTCCACGGACGTCAGCGGTGCGCGGTCGGACAGCTCCGTGGCGGCCGGCGGTTCCACCAGCCAGTCCGGGTTGGCCTGCTTGTCCCACCACTTCCAGGCGGCGAAAGCCCCACCGGTCACCGCGCCGAGGACCAACAGGCCCTTGGCGAGACGCCCGGCCCGTGCCCGCCGCTGGTGCTTCTTCACCAGCTGCCGTACTTCCTTCGCGGTGATCTGTCCGCGCAGCGCGGCCAGCGCGGCCGCCGAACGCGCCGCGGCCTCCTGGGCCATGGGCTGTGCGGTGGCCACCGCCTGCTCGACCCGCGGCACCGTGTAGTCGGCCGCCTGACGGGCGGCCTTCTTGGTAAGCGCCGCGGCCTGGTGAGTACGCGCGGCGGCCTGGTGAGCGGCGTCATCGAACTTCGGGGGCACATGGGGCGCCACATACGCGCCGTACTGGATACGAGCTTGCTGAGCGGCCTTCGACACGGTAGGGGCCAGTCGAACACGCGCCTCGTGCGCGTACAACGCGGCCTGTTCCTTGGCCGTGCCGGCGTAAGGCGCCACCGCTTCCGCGGCGTGCTGCACGCTCTCCTTCGCCGAACCGGTAGCGGCGCGCACGCTGTCCATGCGGGTCACAGGATCATCCTCCTCGGTGGCGTTCCGTATATCGCCTATCCACCCTTTTCGAGATCATGCCCGCTGGGCTCGGTCTCGGCATGCGATGCGGGCATCCGGGTCATGGAAGGCGACTTGGGTGATGCTCGGGCATTGCGGTCCTTTGGGACCTCGTGCACGACAATGCCACGCTTCGCTTCGGCATGCGCCTGTCCCGGCGGGACCCGGCGAGCCTTTTTTCGGCGTGTGTACTGCGCGTGTACTTGTCCGCGCCTGTCCGCCGAAGCCCCTCCGTACACCTCCGTGAGCACCTTCGTACACCTCGGTCCGTGCCGTGCCCCTTCCGTGCGAGGATCGCGGGAGTCAGCGACGACACACGGAAGGCAGATCGTGGCCGAGCAGCTTTACGCCACCCTGAGGACCAGCCAGGGGGACATCGAGATCCGGCTCCTGCCGCATCACGCGCCCAAGACGGTCAAGAACTTTGTGGAGCTCGCCGAGGGCGGGCGCGAGTGGACCCACCCGGCGACCGGCAGGAAGTCGGACGACCGCCTGTACGACGGCACGGTCTTCCACCGCGTCATGAGCGGGTTCATGATCCAGGGCGGGGACCCGCTGGGCAACGGCACCGGGGGGCCCGGCTACGAGTTCGCCGACGAGTTCCACCCGGAGCTGGCCTTCGACCGGCCGTACCTCCTGGCGATGGCGAACGCGGGGCCCGGCACCAACGGCTCGCAGTTCTTCATCACCGTGTCGCCGACCACCTGGCTGAACCGCAAGCACACCATCTTCGGCGAGGTCAGCGGCGAGGCAGGCCAGAAGGTCGTGGACGCCATCGCCGGTACGCAGACGAATCCGCGCACCAACCGTCCGTTGCAGGACGTCGTCCTGGAGTCGGTCGTCATCGAGACCCGCTGACCGGGGGACGGGACCCGGCGGGCGAGACCCGCGGGCGGGGCGGGTGCGGGACCCGGGGGCGGGGGCCGGACCGGCGCCGCCGAGACCCGCCGACCCCGACGGGAACCTCGTGCCCCGTCCGTCCGTAGTGGTTACATGACGGCCCGGCGGCCCGGCGCGCTCCGTGCCGGACGCCGTCACCAGGCGGGAGGGACCGATGGACCAGGCGAGCGCAAGCCTGCCCAGCTGCTACCGGCATCCTGGGCAGGAGACCGGCGTCCGCTGCACCCGGTGCGAGCGGCCCATATGCCCCGCGTGCATGGTCGACGCCTCGGTGGGCTTCCAGTGCCCGGAATGCGTACGGCAGGGGTCCGGTACGGGGCACCCGCCGGCCGCCGGCCGGCCGCGGACGGTCGTCGGCGCCACCGTCGCCCGCGACCCCCGGCTGCTGACCAAGATCCTGGTCGCCCTCAACGTCGTGGTGTTCGTCATCGCCTGGCAGAGCACCGACTTCGTCAACCGCTTCGACCTGGTCGGGAAGTACTTCGACCCGGTGGCCGGACACGACGTGGGGGTCGCGGACGGGCAGTGGTACCGGCTGATCACCGCCACGTTCCTGCATCAGCAGGTCTGGCACATCGGCTTCAACATGCTGAGCCTGTGGTGGATGGGCGGACCGCTGGAAGCGGCGCTCGGCCGCGCCCGCTACCTCGCCCTCTATCTGATCTCCGGACTGGCGGGCAGCGCCCTCACCTATCTGCTCGCCGCCCAGAACTCCCCCTCGCTGGGCGCGTCCGGCGCCATCTTCGGGCTCTTCGGTGCCACGGCCGTCCTGATGCGCAAGCTCAACTACGACCTGCGGCCCGTCATCGGACTGCTCGTGGTGAACCTCATCTTCACCTTCAGCATCCCGGACATCGCCTGGCAGGCCCACATCGGCGGCCTGGTCGCGGGCACCCTCGTGGCCATCGGCCTCGTCCACGCGCCCCGGGAACGGCGGGCCCTCGTGCAGTACGGGACGGCCGCGCTCGTGCTGGCGGCGACGCTCGCGATCATCGTGGTCCGTACGGCCGCCCTCGCCTGAGAGAGCCGCCGCCGCTCCGCGGGCCGAGTTGTCCACAGTGCGTGTCGGATCTTGTGCATGCTGTGGGGAACATCAGTGCCCCTTGTCGCTGATGTGGGTCTGACCAGCAACGACAAGGGGCGGCTGTGCGGCGGGAGCGGCGGACGCAGTCACACCGGCGTCAACATTCCGTGGAGTTATCCACAGATCTTCTGACCTTTTCCCCTGCTGTGGACAACGCTGTGGATAAGCCTGGGGAGAGCTTGACGCCCCGGGGGCGGAGCGGCTAGCTCCGCGGCGGAGCGGCTACTTCCACTGGGTGGAGACACCGAAGCCGATGGCGATGAAGCCGAAGCCGACCACGATGTTCCAGTTACGGAAGCTCTCCAGCGGCAGGCTGCCGTCGGTCACATAGAAGAGGACGATCCAGACCAGGCCGATCAGGAACATGGCCAGCATGACCGGGGCGACCCAGCTGCGGTTCGTCAGCCTTATGTTGGTCGCCTGCTTCGCGGCCGGCGGCGGCGTGAAGTCGGCCTTCTTGCGGATACGTGACTTCGGCACGAGGAACTCTCCTGTCGATGCGCTGCGTGACCGCGCAGGGGACTGAAACGGGGTGCCGGGCGGGGAACAGGGGGAACGCTGCCTCCCCAGGCGTCCGTTAGCGTAGTGCTTCCGTGGCGTCTAAGGAGATAAGGGTACGTTGAGCAATTCCGCCGACTCTCCGCCAGGGGTCCCCGAGGGGGCTCCCCGGCCCGCGCCGGAAGGACCGCGCCGCCGCCTGGTCCCCCGGCCGGTCAGGCTGCTCACGGCCGCCGTCTTCGCCCTCGCCGGCCTGATCTTCGTGACCAGCTTCAACACGGCCAAGGGCACCAACATCCGTACCGACGCCTCGTTGCTCAAGCTCTCCGACCTCATCCACGAGCGCGACCGCAAGAACGCCGACCTGGGGCGCTCCGCCGCCGAGGTACGGCGCCAGGTCGACGCCCTCGCCAGCCGGGACGACGGCTCCACCGAGGCCGAGGACGCCCGGCTGCGCGCCCTCGAGAAGACCGCGGGCACGGAGGAGCTGACCGGCTCCGCCCTCACCGTCACCCTCGACGACGCCCCGCCGGACGCCACCGCCAACCCCGGCTACCCCGAGCCGCAACCCAACGACCTCGTCATCCACCAGCAGGACCTCCAGGCCGTCGTCAACGCCCTGTGGCACGGCGGGGCCCAGGGCATCCGGGTCATGGACCAGCGGCTGATCTCCACCAGCGCGGTGCGCTGCGTGGGCAACACGCTCATCCTCCAAGGACGCGTCTACTCGCCGCCGTACCGGATCACCGCGGTGGGCGACCAGGAGAAGCTGTCCCAGGCCCTCGCGGACTCCCCGGCCCTCCAGAACTACCAGCTGTACGTGAAGGCGTACGGCCTGGGCTGGCAGGTCGACGAGCACAAGCGGGAGACCCTCCCCGGCTACACCGGCACGGTCGACCTCCACTACGCGACGCCCACCGGATAGCCGGACCGGACAGCCGGGCGGGGCGCCCGCGGGCGGAGCCGGACACTCCGGTACGTGGCCCGCGCGCACCGCGTTCACGGCGGCCGCTGTGACGAACGGCAAACCCGAACGTCCGTACAGCTCCCCGGTGCACCGCCCATGTGTCCCCGCCGCCCTTTAGTCTGTTGCTGTACCGGCTGGTGCGGTACCCAACGGAAGGGACAGCATGTACGGCTGGATCTGGCGGCATCTGCCGGGCAACGTGTGGGCGCGGGCGGCCATCTCGCTCGTGCTGGCGCTGGCAGTCGTCTACGTGCTCTTCCAGTACGTCTTCCCGTGGGCGGAGCCGCTGCTCCCGTTCAACGACGTGACGGTCGACGGATCGGGGTCCGCCGGATGAGCGCCCGCATCCTGGTCGTGGACAACTACGACAGCTTCGTCTTCAACCTCGTCCAGTACCTCTACCAGCTCGGGGCCGAGTGCGAGGTGCTGCGCAACGACGAGGTCACCACCGCGCACGCCCAGGACGGCTTCGACGGCGTCCTGCTCTCCCCCGGCCCCGGGACCCCCGAAGAGGCCGGTGTCTGCGTCGACATGGTGCGCCACTGCGCCACGACCGGGGTGCCCGTCTTCGGGGTCTGCCTCGGCATGCAGTCGATGGCGGTGGCGTACGGAGGGGTCGTGGGCCGCGCCCCCGAGCTGCTGCACGGCAAGACCTCGCTCGTCACGCACGAGGGCCGGGGCGTCTTCGCCGGGCTGCCCTCGCCGTTCACCGCGACCCGGTACCACTCGCTGGCGGCGGACCCCGCGGAGCTGCCGGCCGAGCTGGAGGTCACGGCGCGGACGGCCGACGGCATCATCATGGGCGTGCGCCATCGTGAACTGCCCGTGGAGGGCGTCCAGTTCCATCCCGAGTCGGTGCTCACCGAGCACGGCCACCTGATGCTGGCGAACTGGCTGGCGCGGTGCGGGGATCCGGGTGCGGTCGGCCGGTCGTCGGGCCTCGCACCGGTGGTGGGCAAGGCGCTCGCGTGACGGCACTCCGCCCGGAACACGACGCGGGCGGCCAGGGGGCCCCGTACGCGCGCGAGGAGGCCCTCGATGCCGAGGCTGTCGAGGCCGCGGCGGCGGAGGCCGCGCTGAGGGCGGCGGTGGGCGGCCTGGCGGACCCGCTGAACGATCCGCTTCCGGGGGCGGTGCCGGGGGCGGCTTCCGGGGCGGTGCCGGGCGCGGCTCCGGGGCAGCCCGCGGGGCAGGTGCCGGGCGGGATGTCCGGTGGGATTCCGGGGCAGCCGTCTGGCCGGCCGGTGGCGAGCGGTGAGGTGCCGGCGCCCCGGGGGCGTCACGGCCGTCACCGGGGGCCGGAGAGCCGACAGGAGACGCCGGGGCAGGCTCCGGCCGCCGCCGGGGCCCCTGGGGCCGGAGGACAGGCTCCTGCGGCTCCGTCGGCCCCTTCTGCGGCGGTGGGTCCGGGGCCTTCGGCCGCCGCCGCGCCCGTGTCCGCGGCTCTGCCGCCCGAGCGGCCCGTGGCCGATCAGGGCGCGGGCGGCGGTGCGGGTGCAGGTTTGGGTCGCGGTCCGGCGTCCGTACGGGAAGCCGGCCCCGCTCCCGTTCCCGGGCGTCCCGCGTCCGGGGCGGCGCATGCCGCGCCGCCCGCCGCCGAGTCCGTACCGGGGGCGCTGGACGAGACGCTGATATCCGCCCCCCTCTCCTTCACTTCGCCGGCCCGTCCTCCGGCCGACCTTCCCGACGACGCGACCATCGGCCTCCGTACCGACGACCTGCGCCGCGCGACCGCGGCGCGGTCCGCCGGGTCCGCCACCACCGGGCGGGCCGGCTCCGGGCGGGCCGGTGCCGAGCAGGGCGGGCGCGCGGAGCGCCGTAAAGCGGCCAAGGGCGGCCGGGGACGCAGGCGTCAGGAGCCCGGGGCGGCCGAGGCCGGGAACGGCCCGGGGACGGCCGCGCACGGCTCCGCGCCGGCCAAGCCGCTCTCCCGCGTCGAGGCCCGCCGCGCCGCGCGCGCGGCGAAGGACAGCCCCGCGGTGGTCGTGAGCCGTGTCGTGGGCGAACTGTTCATCACGTTCGGCGTGCTGATGCTGCTGTTCGTCACGTACCAGCTCTGGTGGACGAACGTCCGGGCCGACCAGTACGCCGGCAAGGAGACGAACAAGATCCAGGACAGCTGGGCCAAGGGCCGCCAGCCCGGGGTCTTCGCGCCGGGTCAGGGCTTCGCCATCATGCACATCCCCAAGCTGGACGTCGTGGTGCCGATCGCCGAGGGCATCAGCAAGTCGAAGGTCCTCGACCACGGCATGGTCGGGCACTACGCCGAGGGCAAGCTCAAGACGGCGATGCCACAGGACAAGCAGGGCAACTTCGCGGTGGCGGGCCATCGCAACACCCATGGCGAGCCGTTCCGTTACATCAACCGGTTGCAGCCGGGCGACAAGATCATCGTCGAGACGCAGGACGCCTACTACACGTACGCGATGACCAAGACCCTGCCGCAGACCTCGCCGTCGAACGTGAGCGTGATCGACCCGGTGCCCCCGCAGTCGGGTTTCGCGGGTCCCGGCCGTTACATCACGCTGACGACCTGCACGCCCGAATTCACCAGTACGTACCGGATGATCGTGTGGGGCAAGATGGTGGACGAACGGCCACGCAGCAAGGGCAAGCCGGACGATCTCGTCGGCTGAGCCCGGCCGGGGGGCCGGCCGACTGGACTGGGACGGGGGCGGGTGCGGTGGCAGCGAGAACCGAACACGACGAGCAGACCGGGGCACCACCGCCGCCGGGACCGGACGCGCCCGCCGCGCCGGCCGGCCCCGACCCGTCTCCGGGCCGGCCGCCCAGGAGCCGGGTCGCGTCGGTGGTCAGCGTCTTCGGCGAACTGCTCATCACCGCGGGCCTGGTGCTCGGCCTGTTCGTCGTCTACTCGCTGTGGTGGACCAACGTGCTCGCCGACCGCGAGGCCACCAAGCAGGGCAACGAGGTACGCGACAACTGGGCGCGGGGCGGCACGGACGGCGGGGGCGGCGACGGCACCCCCCGGTCCTTCGACTCGAAGGACGGCATCGGCTTCCTGCACGTCCCGGCGATGGACAACGGCGAAGTGCTCGTCAAGAAGGGCACGGAGCCGAAGTCCCTGAACAACGGGATCGCCGGCTACTACACCGAGCCGGTCAAGTCGGCGCTGCCCTGGGACAAGAAGGGCAACTTCACGCTGGCGGCGCACCGCGACGGCCACGGCGCGAAGTTCCACAACATCCACAAGATCGAGGTCGGCGACCCGGTCGTCTTCGAGACCAAGGACACCTGGTACGTCTACAAGGTCTACAAAGAGCTGCCGAAGACGTCCAAGTACAACGTGAACGTCCTGCTGCCGGTCCCCAAGGAGTCGGGCAAGAAGAAGCCGGGCCGCTACCTGACCCTGACGACCTGCACCCCGATCTACACCTCGGACTACCGCTACATCGTCTGGGCGGAACTGGTCCGCACGGAAAAGGTCGACAAGAACCGCACCCTGCCGCCGGAGCTGCGCTGAGGGCCGGTGTCGTACACGAGGAAGCCCTGGCGCCCACACTAGTGGGGACCAGGGCTTCCTCGTTGTCAGGACGCGGGACGGGTGCCGTGCGGCGCGTGCCGTGCGGCGGTCAGTCCTCCGTACGGAAGGCGACTCCGGACGCGCCTCCGAAGAAGCCGCCGTCGTTGCCGTCGCCTTCGCCGCCGCCGCCGTTGTTGTTCCCGCCGTTCTGGCCGCCGGCGTTCACCGTGATCAGGACGACGGCCGATCCCTTGTCGACCTGGGTGCCCGAGGGCGGGGTGACGTTGAGGACGATGGCGTTGTCGTCCTGGGGCGAGTTCGGGGCGAAGGTCGCGCTGAGCCCCTGGCTCTGGAGGATCGCCTTGACCTCGCCGACCCGCTTCCCCGCCAGCTGGTCCGGGACGGCGACCTTCTGCTGCTGCGGGCCCTTGGAGACCTGAAGGGTGATCTGGCTGCCCTTCGGGGCCTTGGTGCCGCCGGGGGGATCCTGTTTGATGACGATGCCCGCGGGCTGGTCGCTGTCCACGTCCACCCGCTTGACGGTGAAGCCCAGCGTGTCCTCCAACTGCGACCTCGCGGAGTCGAACTGCTGGCCGTTGGTCACGTCGCGGACGTCGACCAGGGCCTGCTTGGCGATCGTCAGCGTGATCTCGGCGCCCTTCTCGGCCTGGGCGTTGCCCGCCGGGTCCTGTTCCAGGACCGTGCCGGGGTCTTCGTCCGACTCGACCTGCTTCGGGTCGCCGACCTTGAAGCCCTTGTCCTCCAGGAGACGCGTCGCGTCCTTCAGGTCCTTGTCCGTGACGTCCGGGACCTCGACCTTCGGCGCGCCCTCCGAGACGACGACGTTGATCGTGTCGCCCTCGTTCATCTCACCGGCCTCCGGGGCCGGGACCTGGCTGCAAATGGCGTTCTTGGGCTGGTCGCAGCGTTCGCTGCTGGACTGGGCGACCTTGACCCCGGCGTTGGTCGCCAGCGTCTCGGCCTCCGTGAGGGTCTTCCCGACGAGCGTGGGGATCGGCACCTTGCTCTTGGCGTCGTCGTCGCCGTTGAAGACCGCCTGCCCGATCAGGATCGCCCCGACCAGGACCAGCACACCGGCGACGATCAGCAGGATCGTCGAGGTGTTGGACTTCTTCGGCTGGCGCCGGCGGCCGGGGCCGCCCCCGTCGTAGCCGCCTCCGCCGAAGCCCCCGTCGCCCGGGTTCATCGGGGGGAGCATCGACGTGGCCGGGTCGGCCGTGCGCAGCGCGGTGGTCGCGTGGTCCCCGTCGCCGCCGTACCCGCCGCCGTAGCCGACCGCGCCCATGGCGGCGGTCGCGCCGACGGGCTGGCCGTCGAGGCAGGCCTCGATGTCGGCGCGCATCTCGTCGGCGGACTGGTAGCGGTAGTCCCGGTCCTTGACGAGGGCCTTGAGGACGATCGCGTCCATCTCGGGCGTGATCTCGGGGTCGTACACGCTGGGGGGCTGCGGCTCTTCCCGTACATGCTGGTAGGCCACCGCGACCGGGGAGTCCCCGACGAACGGCGGCCGGACCGCGAGCAGCTCGTAGAGCAGGCAGCCGGTGGAGTACAGGTCGGAGCGCGCGTCGACCTGTTCGCCCTTGGCCTGCTCCGGGGAGAGGTACTGGGCGGTTCCTATGACGGCGGACGTCTGCGTCATCGTCATGCCGGAGTCGCCCATCGCACGGGCGATGCCGAAGTCCATGACCTTGACCTGGCCGGTGCGCGTCAGCATGACGTTGGCGGGCTTGATGTCGCGGTGGACGATCCCGGCGCGGTGCGAGTACTCCAGCGCCTGGAGGATCCCGACGGTCATCTCCAGCGTGCGCTCGGGCAGCAGCCTGCGCCCGGAGTGCAGCAGCTCACGCAGGGTCGAACCGTCGACGTGCTCCATCACGATGTACGGGAGGGAGACGCCGTCGACGTAGTCCTCGCCGGTGTCGTAGACCGCGACGATCGCCGGGTGGTTGAGCGAGGCGGCGGACTGGGCCTCCCGGCGGAACCGGGCCTGGAACGACGGGTCGCGGGCCAGGTCGGCCCGGAGCGTCTTCACAGCGACGGATCGGCCGAGCCGGGTGTCGTGCGCGAGGTACACCTCGGCCATGCCACCACGGCCGAGCACCGCGCCCAGCTCGTACCGGCCGCCGAGGCGACGCGGCTCTTCCATAACTGTTCCGGCCCTCTCCGTCAGTCCCGATCGCACCGGTGAGTGGTCTCCGGCGATGTGCTGTACGCGCCTACGCTACCGGGCACGCCCCGTGCGGTCCGCCCGTACCGGACACCTGATACGCGACCGGTATCGCAATGTGCAGATATGGACGTGAGCCGTGACCGGCGTCACTTCTTGCTGTCGATGACCGCCTTCATCACGTCCCTGGCGATGGGAGCGGCGAGGCCGCCGCCCGAGATGTCGTCGCGGCTGGCGTCGCTGTCCTCGACCACGACGGCCACGGCGACCGGGGATCCGGAGTCGGTCTTGGCGTACGAGATGAACCACGCGTACGGGTTCTTGCTGTTGTTCTCGCCGTGCTGGGCGGTACCGGTCTTGCCGCCGACCGTCACACCGTCTATCTGCGCCTTGGTGCCGGTGCCTTCCTTGACGACCGTCTCCATCATCTGCTGGAGCATCTGCGCGTGCTCCTGGGTGAGGGGGCGGCTCAGCTCCTCCGGGTCGGTCTGGCTGAGCTGGTCCAGGTTGGGCGCCCGCAGCTGGTCGATCATGTACGGCTTCATCAGCTTGCCGTCGTTGGCGATCGCGGCGGCGACCATGGCCATCTGGAGCGGGGTGGTGCGGGTGTCGAACTGGCCGATGGAGGAGAGCGCGGTCTGCGACTCGTTGATCTTCTCGGGGAAGATCGACGCGTTGGCGCGGACCGGGACGAACTGCTCCGAGTTGAAGCCGAACTTCTTCGCCGTCTCCAGCATGTTGTCCGCGCCGACGTCCACGCCGAGCTTGCCGAAGACGGTGTTGCACGAGTACTGGAGCGCCACGCGGAGGGTGGCGTTCTTGCAGGGGATGTTGCCCTCGTTCGGCAGCTTCGTGGTGGTGCCGGGCATGGTGTACGGGTCGGGCGAGTCGGTCTTGTCGTCGATGCCGCTCACGACGCCGTGCTCCAGGGCCGCCGCCGCCGTGACCACCTTGAAGGTGGAGCCGGGCGGATAGGTCTCACGCAGTGCCCGGTTGAGCTTCGGCTGGTCCTTGTCCTCTTCGAGCTTGCTCCACGCCTCGCCGTCCTTGTCGCTGTTGCCGGCGAACGAGGACGGGTCGTAGCTGGGGGTGGAGGCCAGAGCGAGGATCTTGCCGGTCTTCGGGTCGATCGCGGCGACGGCGCCCTTCTTCTTCCCGAGGCCCTCGTAGGCGGCCTTCTGCGCGGCGCCGCTGAGGGTGAGGACGACGTCGCCGCCCTGCTTCTTCTCCCCCGTGAACATCGCCAGCGTCCGGTCGAAGAACAGCTGGTCGTCGTTGCCGGTGAGGATGCCGTCCTCCAGCTTCTCGATCTGGGTGGCGTCGAAGGCCTGCGAGGCGTATCCGGTGACGGGGGCCCACATGGGGCCGTTCACGTAGGTGCGCTTGTACGCGAAGTCGCTGCTGTCCGTCTTCGTGGAGCCTGTTATCGGCTTCCCGTCCACGATGATGTTGCCGCGCTCGTGCGCGTAGCGCTCGATCAGGACCCGGCGGTTGAAATCGCTGGAGTTCAGCTCGTCCGCGCGGACGTACTGGAGCCAGTTGTCGCGGATGAGGAGCGCGAGGATCAGCAGGCCGCAGAAGATGGCGACCCGTCGCAGGGGTTTGTTCACGGTCGGACCACCTGGGTCATCTCGGCGTCGGGTGACGGGGCGGGGGCCGGCGCGGGCCTGCGCGCGGTGTCGCTGATCCGGATCAGGATGCCGATCAGGACCCAGTTGGCGAGCACGGACGAACCGCCGTAGGCGACGAACGGGAGGGTCATGCCGGTGAGCGGGATGAGACCCATCACACCGCCGGCGACGACGAAGACCTGGATGGCGAAGGCGCCGGAGAGGCCGATGGCGAGGAGCTTGCCGAACGGGTCGCGGGCGGCGAGGGCGGTCCGTACACCGCGCTCCACGATCAGTCCGTACAGCAGCAGGAAGGCCATCGTGCCGGCGAGTCCGAACTCCTCGCCGACGGTGGAGAGGACGAAGTCGGAGTTGGCGGCGAAGCCGATCAGGTCCGAGTGGCCCTGGCCGAGGCCCGTGCCGAGCGTGCCGCCGGAGCCGAAGGACAGCAGGGCGTCGCCGATCTGCTGGCAGGCGCCGTTGGTCTTGTAGCAGCCGAACGGGTCGAGCCAGGCGTTGACGCGGTCCTGGACGTGCGGTTCGAAGGTGGCCACACCCACGGCACCTGCCCCGGACATCAGGAGGCCGAAGACGATCCAGCTGGTGCGCTCGGTGGCGACGTACAGCATGACGATGAAGACGCCGAAGAACAGCAGCGACGTACCGAGGTCGGTCTCGAAGACCAGGATCAGGATCGACATGGCCCAGACGGCCAGGATCGGTCCGAGGTCGCGGCCGCGGGGCAGGTACAGGCCCATGAAGCGGCGGCTGGCGAGGGCGAGCGCGTCGCGTTTCACCATGAGGTACCCGGAGAAGAAGATCGCGATGATGATCTTCGCGAACTCTCCCGGCTGGATGGTGAAGGGGCCGAGGCTGATCCAGATCTTCGCGCCGTTCACGGCGGGGAAGAAGACCGGGAGGATCAGCAGGACCAGGGCCACGAACATGGAGATGTACGTGTACCGCTGGAGGATGCGGTGATCCTTGAGCAGGATCAGCACGACCAGGAACAGTGCCACGCCGATGGCCGAGTAGAGGAGCTGCTTGGGCGCCGACGGGGAGAAGGCGCCGTACGCGATCTTCGAGAGCCGGATCAGCTTCGGTGACTGGTCGAGCCGCCAGATGACGACGAGCCCGAGGCCGTTGAGCAGGGTGGCCAGCGGGAGCAGCAGCGGGTCCGCGTACGGGGCGAACTTGCGCACCACGAGATGGGCGGTGCCGGCGAGGAGACCGATGCCGAGCCCGTAACCGAGCATGCCGGTCGGCACCTTCCCGTTGATCGCGAGACCCACGTTCAGGTACGCGAAGATCGGGATGGCGACCGCGAAGGCCAGCAGGGCCAGTTCGGTGTTGCGGCGGCTCGGTGCCTCGATGGCGCCGATGGTGGTGGTGTTCGTGACAACGCTCATGGTGGTGAAGAGGCCCCCTCGGCCGCTACTGCTTCCCGCAGTTCGAGGCCACTTTCTGCTCCTCTTCCGAGAGGCTGGGGCCCGGATGGGGAGTGGCTTTGTCGGGCTTGGTGGTGTCGGTCGGGCCGGGCGAGGGCTTGTCGGTCGGCTTGGTGCCGCCCACCTGCTCCTCGCTGTCGGCCACGTCGGCCGCCCGCTCGGCGGCGCGGCGCTGCTCGTCCTTCTTGCAGGCCGAGGCCTGGACGGCGAGCGCGTCGATCTTCTTGCCGGCCTCGCTCAGGTTGCCTTCGGTGATGGTGCCCTCGACCTGCTTGCGCTGGTAGGCCGGGAGGTACTTGAGTTCGATCTCGGGGTGGTCCTTGTGGACCTTCGAGAGCGAGACCCAGGCGAGGTCCTGGCTGATGCCCCGGTAGAGCGCGACATGCTGCTTGTTGGAGCCGACGTAGTACTGGGTCTGCGTCCAGCGGTAGCCGCCGTACAGGCCGCCGCCGACCACGGCGAGCGCCAGGACGACGTAGAAGGACCTCTTCGCCCACTTGCGGCCGCCGCGGGGCTTGACGAAGTCGTCGTCGCTGTACGTCCCGTACCCGCCCTCGGGCGGCATGCCGCCGTAGCCGGGGTCGTCGCCGCTGCCGGGCGGGCCGAAGCCGCCGGCGGGCTGCTGCGGTACGGCGCGGCCGAGGCCGGCCGCGCGGCCCGCGGGGGTCTGCATCGCGGCGGCGTTCTCCGCGGCGCTGGGCGGGAGCTGGTTCTCGGCGACGGCGCCGACGACGACGGGGGTGTCGTTGAGCTGGGCGGCGAGGGTGTCGTTGGCGTCGACGTCCAGGACGTCGGCGACGATGCAGGTGATGTTGTCCGGGCCGCCGCCGCGCAGGGCCAGCTCGATGAGGGTCTGGATGGTCTCCTGCGGGCCCTGGTAGCCGGCGAGGGCCTCTTCCATGGTCTGGTGGGAGACGACGCCGGAGAGACCGTCCGAACAGATCAAGTACCGGTCGCCCGCCCGTACCTCACGGATGGAGAGGTCCGGCTCGACGTGGTCGCCGCTGCCCAGGGCGCGCATCAGCAGGGAGCGCTGCGGGTGGGTGGTGGCCTCTTCCTCGGTGATCCGGCCCTCGTCCACCAGGCGTTGCACCCAGGTGTGGTCCTGGGTGATCTGCGTGAGGACGCCGTCGCGCAGGAGGTACGCGCGGGAGTCGCCGACGTGGACGAGGCCGAGGCGCTGGCCGGTCCACAGGAGGGCGGTGAGCGTGGTGCCCATGCCCTCCAGCTGCGGGTCCTCCTCGACCATGAGGCGGAGCTGGTCGTTGGCGCGCTGGACCGCCGTACCGAGCGAGGTGAGGATGTCGGAGCCCGGCACGTCGTCGTCGAGCTGCACGAGGGTGGAGATCACCTCGGAGGAGGCGACCTCACCGGCGGCCTGGCCGCCCATGCCGTCGGCGATGGCGAGCAATCGGGGGCCGGCGTAGCCGGAGTCCTCGTTGCCCTCCCGGATCATGCCTTTGTGCGACCCGGCGGCGAAGCGCAGCGACAGACTCATGCGCACCTCGCCCGTCGGCTCGCCGGTCGACTGTCGCGCCAGCCGGTCTCGAGCCACACTGCCCACCCTCCGGTCGGGAGCCTGCTCCGGTCCGCTGTCGGGACCGCTGCGGCTCGCTCGCTCCGCTCGCTCATTGTCGTACTACTTCCGCAGCTCGATGACGGTCTTCCCGATGCGGATCGGTGAGCCCAGCGGAATCGGTGTCGGGGTCGTGAGCCGGGTCCGGTCGAGATACGTGCCGTTGGTGGACCCGAGATCCTCGACGATCCACTGGCCGTCACGGTCCGGGTAGATCCTGGCATGCCTGCTGGACGCGTAGTCGTCGTCCAGCACGATCGTTGAGTCGTGCGCGCGGCCCAGGGTGATGGTCTGGCCCTGGAGCGCGACCGTGGTGCCGGTCAGGATGCCTTCGGAGACGACCAGCTTGGTGGGGGCGCCGCGGCGCTGCCGGCCTCCCTGCTGCTGGCGTTGCGGCGGCGGGGCCGCCGCCGCGGTCTGGCGTGCCTGTTGCGGTCTGGCGTCCGCGTTGCGGCGTGAGCCGCGCTGGGTGACGCGTGTTCCGAACAGGTCGCTGCGGATGACCTGGACGGCCACGATCACGAACAGCCACAGAACGGCCAGGAAACCTAGCCGCATGACCGTCAGGGTCAGCTCTGACATTGCCCCCGCTTCACCCTTCGGCTTGCCGGTAAACGATGGTGGAATTGCCCACGACGATCCGCGAGCCGTCGCGGAGCGTAGCGCGGGTGGTGTGCTGTCCGTCTACCACGATGCCGTTGGTGGACCCGAGATCCTGGATGGTCGAGGGCGTACCGACCCGGATCTCGCAGTGCCGCCGCGATACGCCGGGGTCGTCGATCCGCACGTCGGCCTCGGTGCTGCGGCCGAGCACGAGTGTCGCGCGGGAGATCTGGTGGCGGGTGCCGTTGATCTCGATCCAGCGTCGTACCTGGGTGCCCGGCAGTCCGCCGGGCGCTGCCGCCGGGCCGGGTCCGGCGGCGTGGCCGGGTCCGGGAACCGGTCCCGGTCCGCGTCCCGGGCCTCCTGGCGGGGGTGCGGCGGGCATGGGGGGCGCGGCGGCGGGCGGGTAGCCGTAGCCGCCCTGGGGGGCCGCGGGGGCGGGCCCCGAGGCCTGGGACGTGCTCGACGCCAGGGTGCGGCTGCGCACCCGGTACAGACCGGTGTCGAGGTCCTCCGCCTTCTCCAGGTGGACCTTGATGGGGCCCATGAAGGTGTAGCGCTGCTGCTTCGCGTAGTCGCGGACCAGCCCGGACAGTTCGTCCCCGAGCTGTCCGGAGTACGGGCTGAGCCGCTCGTAGTCGGGCGTGCTCAGCTCGACGATGAAGTCGTTGGGTACGACGGTCCGCTCGCGGTTCCAGATCGTCGCGTTGTTGTCGCACTCGCGTTGGAGGGCGCCGGCGATCTCCACGGGCTGGACCTCGGACTTGAAGACCTTCGCGAAGGTGCCGTTGACCAAACCTTCGAGACGCTGTTCGAAACGCTTCATGACTCCCATGGGGCACCTCCTCGGTCGTTGCTGTCCTGGTACTGCTTACTGATCGTATCCACGCGCCGGGAAATAGGCTGGTTCCCCATGTCCGCCCCGTTGATGAGTGTCACCTCTCACACGGATCGTAGAGGCGGCCTCCCGACAGTGTCCCGCACCCCGGGTGCGTGGAGGAGGAGTGGGGGCCGCCCCTGTTCGTTCCCTGTTCCGGGACCGGGCCGGCCAAACAAACGGATGTGATTCGACCCCCGCCGGCGTGCTAATCTTCTCGATGTCGCCAGGAGCGCACACCAGCAGGTGAGGCACCGGACGGCACACCCAATGCGCGGGTGGCGGAATAGGCAGACGCGCTGGATTCAGGTTCCAGTGCCCGAAAGGGCGTGGGGGTTCAACTCCCCCCTCGCGCACAGAGAAACCGAAGAGCGGGCCCCGGCCGGAGACGAAAGTCCTGGCGGGGGCCCGCTCTTCGTATGTGCGGTGGCGTGGGGGCGCGGCGGCCCGCGTCCGGTCCGGGGCGGGGACGGGCGCGCTCCCTCGGTGGTCGCGGCGTCGTTCCGTACGCCGGGGAGTGCGCGCAGTGACGCATGTCACTGGTCTCCGGGTCGGTCTCCGGGCCGGGTCTCTGGGGTGGACGCTCGGCTCCGGCGCGCTGGAGGAGGCGTACGGGCGGGCGGGAGCGGCTGCTGTGCGGGGCCGGGTCTCCCGGGAGTTGCCGGGAGACCCGCCGGCGGTCGGCCGGGGCGGGGTCAGGCCGCGTGGCGGGCGGCCAGGGCCTTGGCCTTCTGGACCGCCTCCTCGTGGGCCTTCGCGCGGGACGCCTCGGCGAGCGGGATCAGGTCGGACATCTCCGGCTTCACGGGGGCCAGGGTCAGCTCCGGGACGATGAAGTCGATCTCCGTGACGCCGAGCATGCCGGTCAGGACCTTCTCCAGGTAGTTCTGGACGAACTCGAAGTCCTCGCGGGGGGTGCCGGGGGCGTACGAGCCGCCGCGGCTGGCGACGATCGTGAACGGAGTGCCCGTCACCTGGCTGTCGGCGCCCGTGTTGGAGCCCACGATGATCACCTGGTCGAGCCACGCCTTGAGGGTGGAGGGGATCGTGAAGTTGTACATCGGGGCGCCTATGAGGACGGCGTCGGCCTCGGCGAGTTCGGCGGCCAGCTCGGCGCGCAGCTCGTGGTCCGGTCCCGCGCCGAGGGCCGCCGCGTCCAGGTGGGGGATCGGGGAGGCGGCGAGGTCGCGGTAGACGACCTTGCCCTCCGGGTGCTGCTCCAGCCAGGACTTCACGAAGGTGGCCGTGATGTCGCGGGAGGCGGAGCCCTGGGGGAAGAGGGCGGAGTCGAGGTGCAGAAGCGTGGCCATGGCGGGTCTCCATCGGGCAGGGGCGGGGGTGGTCGCGCACAGAGGGCGAAGCTCCGTAAGGAACCAAGATTCTGTGCGTACCTATGGATAACATAGTCGCTTACTTTTTTTCATCCCGTTCGGGGATCGCCAGTACTCTGGGGGCATGGCGGAGGACAACGCGGAGCACAGCGAGGACGCGTGCAGGAAGGTCGACGTGGGGATCACCCGCGTCTTCGAGCTGTTCGGCAAGCGCTGGACGGGCCCGATCGTTTCCGTGCTGATGCAGCGGGCGGTCCACTTCGCCGAACTGCGGCGCGCCATCCCCGGGATCAGCGAGCGCATGCTCTCCGACCGGCTCACGGAACTGGCGGCCGCGGGGCTGGTCGTACGGGAGGTCGACGACGGGCCGCCGCTGCGGGTCGCGTACCGGCTGACGGAGGCGGGACAGGCGATGGAGCCCGCGCTCAAAGAGCTGAGAATGTGGTCGGAGTCATACCTGCGCGAGCCGCCGCCCGACGGGCACTGCTAGATCCGCTGGATCCGACGCGCTCTTGTGGCCGGTTGATGGCCGGAACGCCTGCCTGTCCGTAGTTGTCCACAGGGGGAGGCGGCCGGCTTGGCCCGGCGGTAACGTCGTGCTCGGTTGATGTTGGCCTGATTCTGCGGGAGCGGGCACGAGCACGTACGAGCACGGGGGAGGCGGCACGCCATGGGCGAGGTCGGATCGGCGGTGGCGGGGCGGTCGGGCGGTTCCGCGGGACAGGGTTCCGGGGGACAGGCGGGTCACGGCGGCGTACGGATTCCGGAGGTGTCCGGTTTCGCGCCGCGCGCGTCCGTGGCCGGAGCCCCCACGCCCAAGGCGCGCGGGCACGCGCTGCGGTCCCGGGTGCCGCGCTCGGCGCACGACTCCCTCGTCCTCGCGGCCGGGCGGCCGGACGCGGTGCGGGCGGTCGAGGAGTCCGGCCGCGGCCGGGTGCCGGGGCTGACGCCGCTGCGGGTGGGGCGGATGGCGGCCACCCCCTTCGCGTTCCTGCGGGGCTCGGCGGGGCTGATGGCCCACGACCTGGTCGGCACGCCGGTCACCGGGGTCGGCGCGCAGATCTGCGGGGACGCGCACGCGGGGAACTTCGGTCTGTACGGGGACTCGCGCGGCCAACTCGTCATCGACCTCAACGACTTCGACGAAACCGTCGTCGGCCCCTGGGAGTGGGACGTCAAACGGCTCGCCACCTCGCTGGTGCTGGCGGGACGCGAGGCGGGCGCGGACGAGGAGACGTGCCGGCGGGGCGCCTGCGACGCGGTGGGGTCGTACCGGCGCACGATGCGGCTGCTGGCGAAGCTCCCCGCGCTCGACGCGTGGAACGCGATCGCCGACGAGCGGTTGGTCTCGCACGCCGACGCGCGGGATCTGGCCGGCACGCTGGAGCGGGTGTCGGAGAAGGCGCGCAACAACACGAGCGCGCGGTTCGCCGCCCGGTCGACCGAGGCCGTGCCGGAGGCCGACGGCTCCCCGGGCGCGGACGGACGCCGGGGCGGGACGCGGCGCTTCGTGGACGCCCCGCCCGTCCTGCGGCGGGTGCCCGACGAGGAGGCGGCGGCCGTGGCCGCCTCGCTGGAGGAGTATCTGGGGACCCTGTCGGAGGACCGGCTGCCGCTGCTCGCGCGGTACGCGATCCACGACGTGGCGTTCCGGGTCGTCGGCACCGGCAGCGTCGGGACCCGGTCGTACGTGGTGCTGCTCCTCGACCACCGGGGGGAGCCGCTGGTGCTCCAGGTGAAGGAGGCGCGCGGCTCCGCCCTGCTGCCGTACCTGCCGGCCGCCGGGTTCGAGGTGCCCGGGGTGACGCACGAGGGGCGCCGGGTGGTGCTCGGGCAGAAGCGGATGCAGGTGGTCAGCGACAGCCTGCTGGGGTGGACGACGGTGGCCGGACGGCCGTACCAGGTACGGCAGTTCAGGAACCGCAAGGGCAGCGTGGATCCGGCCGCGCTGCCCGCGGACCAGATAGACGACTACGGGCGGATGACCGGGGCGCTGCTGGCGCGGGCGCACGCGCACAGCGTGGATCCCCGGCTGATCGCGGGGTACTGCGGCAAGAACGAGGAGCTGGACGTGGCGGTGGCGGCCTTTGCCGTCGCGTACGCGGACCGTACGGAGGCGGATCACGCGGAGCTGGTGGCGGCGGTCAGGAGCGGGCGGATCGCGGCGGAGGAGGGGGTCTGACGGCGGGCGTCGTCGGCCGGGGCGGGGGCCCGGTCCGGGAGGCGGGGCGGGGGCCGGTCGGATCGCCCGTACGCTGGACGGGTGATGCACGACGCCCCTGGGGAGCCGACGATCCGTAACGACGACGAGCAGGACGTACAGGACGCGACGAGCGTGTCGCGCGCGACGGCGGACGCGGGAGGCGCGGCCGAGGCCGCCGTGCCCCGGCCCGAGGCGCGGCTGGAGAAGGCCGTGCGCGCCGCCGAGCAGGCCCTCATCGAGTTCGAGATCGCGCTGGAGACCTTCCGGGTCGAGGTGGAGAACTTCTCCCGGCTGCACCACCAGCGGCTCGGGCCGATGTACGCCAGGCTCGACGAGCTGGACGCGATGATCGCCGAGGCGCGGGCCGCCCGTACCGGCGACCCGGCGGACGTGCGCAGGGCCGAGGAGGCCCGGGCGCTGGTGCAGCCCATGCCGGGGGTGGAGGAGCTGTTCCACGACTGGCTCGACTCGGAGGGGCTGTCGCCCGAGGCGGCGGCGATGCTGACCGACCAGCCCGTACGGCCGCCCAAGCGGGTCAGGCCCAGTGACGAGGCGCGCAAGCTCTACCGCGAGCTGGCGCGCAAGGCGCATCCGGACCTGGCGCAGGACGACAAGGAGCGGGCCAGGCGCGAGGAGTTCATCACGCGCGTCAACGCCGCGTACGGGCGCGGGGACGAGCCGCTGCTGCGGGAGCTGACCGAGGAGTGGGCGGCGGGGCCCGCGCCCGCGGAGCACCGGCGCGGCGAGAGCGAGGAGCTGTACGCCAGGCTGGAATGGCTCTCGCAGCGCAAGGAGCTGCTGACACTGGTCGCCAAGGAGCTGGAGGAGAGCGCCATCGGCGCGATGCTGCGGATGGCCCCCGACGACCCGGACCGGCTGCTGGAGGAGATCGCCGAGCAGTTGCTCGCCGAGGTCTCCGAGCGGGAGAGTCAGCTGGCACAGCTGGCGGGGTAGGTTTCCGGAGTCGGCCTCACCCGGCCGGCTCGGACAGGTACGAGAGAAGGCGACACCCATGAACTTCGCCCCGCTGCCCTCCGTGGACGTCGCGGCGGTTCCGTCCGACGGCTTCGTGCTGGACGTCCGGGAGGACGACGAGTGGGCGGCCGGTCATGTCGAGGGCGCGCTGCACGTTCCGATGAGCGACTTCGTCGGCCGGTTCGGCGAGGTGACCGAGGCCGTGGCCGACGGGCGGAAGGCGTATGTGATGTGCCGGGTCGGTGGCCGCTCCGCGCAGGTCACGCGGTATCTGGTGCAGCAGGGCGTCGACGCGGTGAACGTGGACGGCGGCATGCTCGCCTGGGACGGCGCGGGGCGTCCGATGGTCAGTGACAACGGCGGTCCGGCGTTTGTCCTCTGATGGAGGAGTGACCGGGGGGCCGGTCCGGGACCGCTCCCGGGTGGTGATCGAGGTGGGATGGATTCGTACGACCGTGAGGGTGTGAAGGCCGGGCCGCCGCCCGGCGCGGGCATAGCGGGTCTCTCCCTTCCGTACCAGGTGGTGGCCGCCCTCGCGCTGGCGGTCGTCGGAGTGCTGGCCTGCGTCCACCTCGGCATGGTCTTCCTGCACGTCGCCCCGTCCAACACGCTGACCAAGCGGCACGGCGCGGCCGTCGACAGCTGGATCTACCCCGAGTTCGAGCAGAACTGGAAGCTCTTCGCGCCCAATCCGCTCCAGCAGAACATCGACGTGCAGGTACGGGCCGAGGTGCAGGCGCCCGGCGGCGCGCGGACGACCACCGACTGGATCGACCTCTCCGCCGAGGACGGCGCGGCGATACGCGGCAATCCCTTCCCGAGCCACGTCGACCAGAACGAGCTGCGGCGCGGCTGGGACTTCTTCACCGGCTCCCACGACGCGGACAACCGGCCGCAGGGAGTGCGCGGGCAGCTGTCCGAGCAGTACCTGCGGCGGATAGTGATGCTGCGGCTGGAGGACCACCGGCTGGGCGGTCCTGTGCAGCGGATCCAGCTCAGGTCCGTCTCGACGACCGTGGACGCGCCCGCGTGGAGCACGCAGACGTTCGACACACGGCCCTCCTACCGGGTCTGCCCCTGGTGGGGTGTGACCTCGGCGGATCTTCCCGGAGGCGTACGGAACGGCCGGACGGGGGCGAGCGGGTGAGCCGGCGGGAGGCCGGCCTTCCGGTCGTCGGGCGGAAGGCCGGGCAGCGGTACGCGTACGCCGTCCAGCGGGTCACGGGGACGGCCCTCGGGCCGTACCAGAGCGCGGTCGTCCGGATCGGGTTCGCCGGCACCTGGCTGCTCTTCCTGCTGCGTGAACTGCCGCACCGCCGGGAGCTGTACGGGCCCGACGGGCCGTGGAGCTGGACCATGGCGCGGCAACTGATCGCCAGGAACGGCGCGTTCAGCGGGCTGATGTGGTCGGACAGCGCGATCTGGTTCGAGATCGTCTTCGCCGTGGCCGTCGTGTCGGCCGCGCTGCTGATGGCCGGCTGGCGCACCCGCACGATGTCGGTGCTGTTCATGTTCGGCGTGCTGTCGCTCCAGAACCGCAGCATCTTCATGGGCGACGGCGGCGACAACGTCATCCACCTGATGGCGATCTATCTCGTGGTGACCCGCTGCGGTCAGGTCTGGTCGCTGGACGCCCGGCGGGCGGCGCGGGCCGCCCGCGCGGCGGCCGCCGGGGGCACCGGGGCCGCCGGCGGGGAGAGTACGGCCGCCGTACGGGACCGGGTGGGGCCCGTCCTGTGGGTCGTCATGGGCGCCCTCCTCCTCGCCGGGACGCTGACGGCGGACCGGTTCGAGATCGAGACCTGGCTGGCGGTCCTGTTCTGGGGCGCGTGGGCGGCGCAGGGGCTGTGGTGGCTGACGGGGCTCTACGCGCCGGGCGGGCAGCCGCGCGCGCTGCTCGACGTCCTCGCGAACCTTCTCCACAACGCCGGGCTGATGGTCATCATGGCCGAGGTCTGTCTCGTGTACGCGACCGCCGGCTGGTACAAGATCCAGGGCACGCGCTGGCAGGACGGCACCGCGCTGTACTTCCCGCTCAAACTGGACTACTTCACGCCCTGGCCCGCGCTCTCCGGCGTCCTCGCCGCCAGCGGGGTGGTGGTAATGCTGGTGACGTACGCCACGGTGGTGGTCCAGGTCGCCTTCCCGTTCACGCTCTTCAACCGGCGCGTCAAGAACGTCCTGCTGGTCGCGATGATCCTGGAGCACGCGGGCATCGCGGTGCTCCTCGGGCTGCCGTTCTTCTCCCTGGCGATGATCGCCGCCGACGCCGTCTTCCTGCCGACGGCCTTCCTGCGGTGGCTCGGGGACCGGGTGTCGGGGCGGTGGCGCCGGCTGTCCGGCCGGACCGCGGCCCTCCC
Organism: Streptomyces sp. NPDC088261; assembly: GCF_044740805.1. Taxonomy (NCBI): domain Bacteria; kingdom Bacillati; phylum Actinomycetota; class Actinomycetes; order Kitasatosporales; family Streptomycetaceae; genus Streptomyces; species Streptomyces sp. NPDC088261. The sequence continues at coordinate 549,696 of NZ_JBIURL010000001.1, read as the reverse complement.
CGGACAGCGCGGCGAGCGGGATCCGGAGCCCCGTACTCTCGTGGGGTGAGCAGCGAAGCACGGGCCGGGGACGAGGCGCCCGTTGAGCCCGTCCAGTACGACGACGGGTTCGGCAAGGAGATCGGTGTCGGGCCCCATCCGGAGCCCTGGCCGCGGGGCGAGCGGTACGACCCCGCGCTGCTGGCCGGCGGCGACCGGCGCAACGTGGTCGACGGGTACCGCTACTGGACGCACGAGGCGATCGTCGCCGATCTCGACACCCGGCGGCACGACTTCCACGTGGCGGTGGAGAACTGGGGCCACGACTTCAACATCGGGTCCGTGGTCCGTACCGCCAACGCCTTCCTCGCCCGGGAGGTCCACATCGTGGGGCGGCGGCGCTGGAACCGGCGCGGGGCGATGGTCACCGACCGCTACCAGCACGTACGCCACCACTCCGGCACCGAGGAGCTGACCGCCTGGGCGGCGGCCGAGGGCCTGCCGATCATCGGGATCGACAACCTGCCCGGGGCCGTACCGCTGGAGCGGACCGCGCTGCCGCGCCGCTGCGTCCTGCTCTTCGGGCAGGAGGGCCCCGGGCTGACCGAGGAGGCCAGGAAGCACGCCGCGATGGTGTGCTCGATCGCCCAGTTCGGCTCGACGCGCTCGATCAACGCGGGCGCGGCGGCGGCGATCGCCATGCACGCGTGGATCCAGCGCTACGCGGACGTCCCGGCGCCGCCCGCCGTCTGACGGCCTCCGCCTGACGTCGCCCCCGCCCCCCGCAGCCTGACCCCCGCAGCCTGACCCCCGCAGCCTGACCCCTGCCTCGGGGCGCCCGCCCCGGGGCGCCCGCCCGGCTCCGGAGACCCGGCCGGGCGGACACCCCCGCGAGACCTCATGCCTGGCGGCGGACCTCCACCACACGGAAGCGGTGGGCGACGAAGGCCGCGTCGCACAGGGCGGCGTTGGCCGCCGGGTTGCCGCCGGAGCCGTGGAAGTCGGAGAACGCCGCCGTCTGGTTCACGTACACCCCGCCGGTCAGATTCAGCGAGAGCTGCGCGGACTCCTCCAGGCAGACCTCCTCGACGGCGCGCTCGGTGGCCTCGGAGGTCGTGTACGCGCCGACGGTCATCGCGCCCCGCTCGCGCACGGTGCGCCGCAGCAGCTCCAGGGCGTCCTCCGTCGAGTCCACGGCGACCGCGAAGGACACCGGGCCGAAGCACTCGGACAGATACGGCACCTCCGCCTCGACGCCCTCCTCCCAGGCCTTGTCCCACGCCTTGCGCGAGCCGTCGGCCCGCACGATCGCGGGCGTACGCACCACGGCGTCCGGGAAGTCCGGGTGCGGGACCTCGCGGGAGGCGAGCGCGACCTCGCCGAGCGTGCCGGCCGACGCCAGCCGGTCCTTCACCCCGTCGTTCACCAGCGCGCCGAGCAGCGCGTTGGCCCGCGCGTCATCGCCCAGCAGGCCGTCCACCGCGGCGGCGAGGTCCGCCACCACCTCGTCGTACGACTTCTCGCCCGCGTCGGTCGTGATGCCGTCCTTGGGGATGAGCAGGTTCTGCGGCGTGGTGCACATCTGGCCGCTGTACAGCGACAGGGAGAAGGCCAGGTTGGAGAGCATGCCCCGGTAGTCGTCGGTGGAGTCGACGAGGACGGTGTTGACCCCGGCCTTCTCCGTGTAGACCTGCGCCTGGCGGGCGTGGGTCTCCAGCCAGTCGCCGAACGCGGTGGACCCCGTGTAGTCGATGATCCTGATCTCGGGGCGGACGGCCAGCGTCTTGGCGATGCCCTCGCCGGGACGCTCCGCGGCCAGCGCGACCAGATTCGGGTCGAAGCCGCTCTCGGCGAGCACGTCGCGGGCGACCCGCACCGTCAGCGCGAGCGGCAGGACCGCGCGCGGGTGCGGCTTGACGAGGACGGCGTTGCCGGTGGCCAGGGAGGCGAAGAGGCCCGGATACCCGTTCCACGTGGGGAACGTGTTGCAGCCGACCAGCAGCGCGATGCCGCGCGGGACGGCCGTGAAGGACTTCGTCAGCTCCAGGGGGTCGCGCTTGCCCTGCGGCTTGGACCAGTCCGCCACCGACGGGGTGCGGGTCTGCTCCGCGAACGCGTACGCCACGGCTTCGAGGCCGCGGTCCTGGGCGTGCGGCCCGCCCGCCTGGAACGCCATCATGAATGCCTGCCCGCTGGTGTGCATCACCGCGTGCGCGAACTCGTGCGTCCGGGCGCTGATCCGCGCCAGGATCTCCACGCAGACCAGGGCGCGCGTCTCCGGCCCCGCGTCCCGCCAGGCGCCGAGGCCCGCGCGCATGGCCGGGAGCAGCACGTCCAGGTCGGCGTGCGGGTACGTGACCTCCAGCGCCGGGCCGTACGGCGAGACCTCGTCGCCCGTCCAGCCGTCCGTGCCGGGCTGGTCCAGCTCGAAGCGGGTGCCGCGCAGGGCCTCGAAGGCGGCGAGGCCGTCGGCGGGCGCGCTCTCGCCGTACGCCTTCGGGTGCTCGGGGTGCGGCGACCAGTAGGCGCGGGTGCGGATGGTGTCGAGGGCCTGGTCGAGCGTGGGCCGGTGCTTCTCGGAGAGCTGCTGGGGGCTGAGACGGGCGGCCATGAAGGACCAACTCCTCGTCGAGCTGGGCGGGAACGGGGGCATGAGCGAACAGTCAGAGCTAGAGTAACCGAACGATCGGTCGGGACAAGTGGGCCGGGCGAACCTGTGGATAACCCTGCGTCCGGCGCCCGCTCATCTGTGGACAACTTATGCGGGAGGATTGCGTTCATGACAGCAATCGAGACGGGCCGTGTCGTCGCGGTCGTCGGCACCGGCACCATGGGCCAGGGAATCGCCCAGGTGGCGCTGGTGGCGGGTCACCCCGTTCGGCTCCACGACGCGGTGCCAGGCCGGGCGCAGGAGGCCGCCGCCGCGCTCCTCGCCCGTCTCGACCGGCTGGTGGAGAAGGGCAGGCTCGGCCCGGCGGAGCGGGACGCCGCCCGCGCGCGGCTGCGTCCGGCCACGCGCCTCTCGGAGCTGGCGGACGCCGCGCTCGTCGTGGAGGCCGTCCTGGAGGACCTCACGGTCAAGCGGGCGCTGTTCGCGGCCCTGGAGGACACCGTCGGGGACGACTGCGTCCTCGCCACCAACACCTCCTCCCTCTCCGTCACCGCCGTCGCGGGCGGCCTGCGCCGCCCCGGGCGCTGCGTGGGACTGCACTTCTTCAACCCGGCCCCCCTCCTGCCCCTCGTGGAGGTCGTCGGCGGCTTCGCCACGGACCCGGAGACCGCCCAGGACGCCTACGACACCGTCCTGGCCTGGGGCAAGACGCCGGTACGCAGCGAGGACACCCCCGGCTTCATCGTCAACCGGATCGCGCGCCCCTTCTACGCCGAGGCCCTGCGGGTGTACGAGGAGGGGGGCGCCGACGCCGCCACCATCGACGCCGTCCTGCGGGAGAGCGGCGGCTTCCGGATGGGCCCCTTCGCGCTGACCGACCTGATCGGCCAGGACGTCAACGAGTCCGTCACCCGGTCCGTCTGGGAGGCATTCTCCTACGATCAGAAGTTCACTCCGTCGCTGGCGCAGCGCCGGCTGGTGGAGTCGGGGCGGCTGGGCCGCAAGTCCGGCCGGGGCTGGTTCTCGTACGGAGAGGACGCGGCCGGGGCCGAGCCGCACGAGCCGCACACCGCCGCGCCGGAAGCGGCGCCCGCGTCCGTCTCCGTGCACGGCGACCTCTTCTCGGCGGGGGTGCTGCCCGAGCTGATCGCGGAGGCGGGCATCGACGTCGTACGCGGGGACGACGCCGAACCGGACCACCCCGGCTGGATCGAACTGCCCGGCGGGACGCGCCTGTTCCTGTCCGACGGCTCGGCCGCCGACAACGCCGGGATGCCCGTGATCCACTTCGATCTCGCGCTGGACTACCGCACCGCGACACGGATCGCGCTCGCCCCCGCGTCCCGGGTGGACGAGGCGTCCCTCGCGCACGCCGTCGGACTGTTCCAGGCGCTGGGCAAGGACGTGAGCGTCATCGCCGACGTCCCCGGCATGATCGTGAGCCGTACGGTCGCGATGCTCGTCGACTTCGCGCTCGACGCGCGGGCGCGCGGGGTGGCGACCGGCGAGGCCGTCGACACCGCGATGCGCCTGGGCGTCAACTACCCGCGCGGGCCCATCGAGTGGGGCGCGGACCTGGGCGCGCGCTGGGTGCTGACCGCGCTGGAACTCCTCCACGACGAGTACCCCACGGGCCGCTACGCCCCTTCCCAGGCGCTCCGCCGCCTGGCCGCCGCGCTGGAGGACGACGCGTCATGACCACGCCCAAGCGGGACACGTACACGCCCGAGACCCTGCTGACCGTCGCCGTGCGGGTCTTCAACGAGCGGGGGTACGACGGCACGTCCATGGAGCATCTCTCCAAGGCGGCCGGGATCTCCAAATCGTCCATATACCACCACGTGGCGGGCAAGGAGGAGCTGCTGAGGCTCGCGGTCAGCCGGGCGCTCGACGGGCTCTTCGGGATCCTCGACGAGGACGGGGCGTCGCGGGGCCGGGCGGTCGAACAGGTCGAGTACGTCGTCCGCCGCACGGTCGAGGTGCTGATGGCCGAGCTGCCGTACGTGACCCTGCTGCTGCGCGTGCGCGGCAACACACAGACCGAGCGCTGGGCGATGGAGCGGCGCAGGGAGTTCGACCAGAGGGTGGCCGGTCTTCTCAAGGACGCGGCGGCCGACGGGGACCTGCGGGCCGACATGGACACGCGGCTGGCGACCCGGCTGCTCTTCGGGACGATCAATTCGCTGGTGGAGTGGTACCGGCCGCAGCCGGCCGGCGGGTACGACCGCGAACAGGTCGCGGACGCGGTGGTACGACTGGCCTTCGACGGGCTGCGCACGGAACGGGCGAAGTAGGGGGTCCGGACAGGGGGCCGCGAGGACCTGAGCCGGCCGCTTCCTAAAGAGGCGCGCGCGGGGGCGGGGCCTGGGGGCCCGGAGGCCCCTGGTCCAGGTCCGTCTCCTCGAAGACCAGCAGCGTGCGGGTCGAGAGCACTTCGGGGATCGCCTGGAGCCGGGTGAGGACCAGCTCGCGCAGCGTCCTGTTGTCCGCCGTGTGGACCAGCAGCAGCACGTCGAAGTCGCCGCTGACCAGCGCGATGTGGGTGGCGCCCGGCAGCCCTTGGAGCTGCTCGCGCACCGTGCGCCAGGAGTTCTGCACGATCTTGAGGGTGATGTAGGCGGAGGCACCCTGCCCCGCCCGCTCCTCGTTCACCCGGGCGCTGAACCCCCGTATCACGCCGTCGTCGATCAGCCGGTTGATCCGCGCGTAGGCGTTGGCGCGCGAGACGTGGACCCGCTCGGCCACGGAGCGTACGGAGGCCCGGCCGTCCGCGCGGAGGATCCGCAGAATGTCGCGGTCTATCGCGTCCAGCGGACGCGGCGGCAGAGCTGCCGGCGGGACGGCGAGCGGTACGACGGGCGGAAGCGCCGGCGGAACGGCCGGCGGTACGACTGGAGGGGCGGGCGGTGGCGGGGCCGGCGGCGAGATGGGTGGCGGGGTCGGACCCGCGCCCTCGCCGCCCTCCGTGCCGGACGCCCGGTCCGTGCCCTCGGCCATTTGTTCAGCTCCCATGTCTCCCCGCCTCTCCCCCATGGACGACCTGTGTCCATCCCAGGCCGCCCGGCACCGTTTGTCCACAGGCTGAGGGCGTGTGTAGCCAAATTGCCGCCACGACCGAACAATCGGTAGGTGAGGCGTGCCACATCCCGGCACCCCAGGTTCGTTTCCCACGAGGAGGTGCACGCGTGAAGAAGAGCAGTACGTCGGTTCAGGAACTGCCGGGTGCCGCCGTCCGCCGGCCCACCCCGCCCCCGGCGTGGCAGCCGCGTACCGACCCGGCCCCGCTGCTCCCGGACCCCGAGCCGTTCCGCGTGCTCGGCACGCCCGCCGCGGCCGGCGCCGACCCCGCGCTCCTGCTGCGGCTCTACACGGAGCTGGTCCGCGGCCGCCGGTACAACACGCAGGCCACGGCCCTGACCAAGCAGGGCAGGCTCGCCGTCTACCCGTCCAGCACCGGCCAGGAGGCCTGCGAGGTCGCCGCCGCGCTCGTCCTGGAGGACCGGGACTGGCTCTTCCCCAGCTACCGCGACACCCTCGCGGCCGTGGCGCGCGGGCTCGACCCCGTACAGGCCCTGACGCTGCTGCGCGGCGACTGGCACACCGGGTACGACCCGCACGAGCACCGCGTCGCGCCCCTCTCCACGCCCCTCGCCACCCAGCTGCCGCACGCGGTGGGCCTGGCGCACGCCGCCCGCCTCAAGGGCGACGACGTGGTCGCGCTCGCCCTGGTGGGCGACGGCGGGACCAGCGAGGGCGACTTCCACGAGGCGCTGAACTTCGCGGCCGTGTGGCGGGCCCCGGTCGTCTTCCTCGTGCAGAACAACGGCTTCGCGATCTCCGTACCGCTCGCCAAGCAGAGCGCGGCGCCCTCCCTGGCCCACAAGGCCGTCGGGTACGGGATGCCGGGCCGCCTGGTCGACGGGAACGACGCGATCGCGGTGCACACCGTCCTCGCCGAGGCCATGGACCGGGCCCGGCGCGGTGACGGCCCGACGCTGGTCGAGGCCGTGACGTACCGCGTGGAGGCCCACACGAACGCCGACGACGCGACGCGCTACCGCGAGGACGACGAGGTCCAGGCGTGGCGCGCGCACGACCCTGTGAAGCTCATGGAGCGCGACCTGCTGGAGCGCGGGGTCCTGGACGAGGCCGGGGTCGAGAAGGCGGCCCAGGGCGCCGAGGTGATGGCGGCGCGGCTGCGGGAGCGGATGAACGCCGAGCCGGCGCTCGACCCCATGGACCTGTTCACGCATGTCTACGCGGAGCAGACCACCCAGTTGGCGGAGCAGGCGGCGCTGCTCCGGGCGGAGCTGGAGGCGGCGGCGGATCCGGCGCCTTCCGGGGACGGCCGGAACGCCGGGAGCACCGCGATCACCGGCGTCACCGGCGGGGAAGCGGCGGGTGAGCGGCGATGACCACCACCGCGGTGAAGCCCGCCACGATGGCGTCCGCCCTCCAGCGCGCGCTGCGGGACGCGATGGCCGAGGACCCGGCCGTCCACGTCCTGGGAGAGGACGTCGGCACGCTGGGCGGGGTCTTCCGGATCACCGACGGCCTGGCGGCGGAGTTCGGCGACGACCGCTGCACGGACACCCCGCTCGCCGAGGCGGGCATCCTGGGGACGGCCGTCGGCATGGCGATGTACGGGCTGCGGCCCGTGGTGGAGATGCAGTTCGACGCCTTCGCCTATCCGTCGTTCGAGCAGCTCATCAGCCATGTGGCGAAGATGCGCAACCGCACGCGCGGGGCGATGCCGCTGCCGATCACCGTGCGGGTGCCGTACGGCGGCGGGATCGGCGGGGTCGAGCACCACAGCGACTCCTCCGAGGCGTACTACATGGCGACCGCCGGACTCCATGTCGTCACCCCGGCGACGGTGGACGACGCGTACGGCATGCTGCGGGCCGCGATCGCCTCCGACGACCCGGTGGTCTTCCTGGAGCCGAAGCGGCTGTACTGGTCGAAGGCGCAGTGGTCGCCGGAGGAGCCGGCCGCGGTGGAGCCGATCGGGCGCGCGGTCGTACGGCGCCGGGGCACGAGCGCCACGCTCATCACGTACGGGCCCTCCGTGCCCGTCTGTCTGGAGGCGGCCGAGGCGGCCCGCGCCGAGGGCTGGGACCTGGAGGTCGTCGACCTGCGCTCCCTGGTGCCGTTCGACGACGAGACGGTGGCCGCTTCCGTACGGCGTACGGGCCGGGCGGTGGTCGTCCACGAGTCCGCCGGATTCGGCGGACCCGGCGGGGAGATCGCCGCCCGGGTCACCGAACGGTGCTTCCACCACCTGGAGGCGCCGGTGCTGCGGGTCGCGGGATTCGACATCCCGTATCCGCCGCCCATGCTGGAGAAGCACCATCTTCCCGGCGTGGACCGGGTGCTGGACGCGGTCGCGCGGCTCCAGTGGGAGACGGAGAGCTGATGGCCCAGGTGCTCGAATTCAGGCTGCCGGACCTCGGGGAAGGGCTGACCGAGGCGGAGATCGTCCACTGGCTGGTGGAGGTGGGCGACGTCGTCGCCATAGACCAGCCGGTCGTGGAGGTCGAGACGGCCAAGGCGATGGTCGAGGTGCCCTGCCCGTACGGGGGTGTGGTCACCGCGCGCTACGGCGAGGAGGGCACGGAACTGCCCGTCGGGGCCCCGCTGCTGACCGTCGCGGTGGGCGGGTCGGAACCGGCGGCGGACGGGGGGCGGGAGCCGGAGCAGGGCGCTGCCCCGGAGGCGCCCTCGGCCGACGAGGGGTCGGGCAATGTGCTGGTCGGGTACGGTACGGGCGCGCCGGCCGCGCGCAGGCGCCGGGTCCGGCAGGCGTCCCCGGCGGCCGCCGCCGTCCCTGCCACACCGGCCGTCCCCGCTCCGGTGCCCGCGCCCGTCGTGGCGCAGGTCAACGGGTCTGCCGGTCCGGCCGGTCCTGTCGCGGTCGTCTCGCCGCTGGTCCGCAGGCTCGCGCGGCAGAACGGCCTCGATCTGCGGACGCTGTCCGGCTCGGGGCGCGAGGGTCTGATCCTGCGCTCCGACGTCGAACAGGCCATCCGCCGGGCGACGGCGGAGACGCAGATCCCCGCATCCGGCTCCACGGAGCCCGTGGGAACCGCCGGATCCTCGAACGCGCGGCCGGACGTCGTCCGGGTGCCGTTGCGGGGCGTCCGGGGCGCGGTCGCGGACAAGCTGTCCCGCAGCCGCCACGAGATCCCGGACGCCACCTGCTGGGTCGACGCGGACGCGACGGAACTGATGGTGGCCCGTACGGCGATGAACGCGGCCGGCGGCCCGAAGATCTCCCTCCTCGCGCTGCTCGCCCGGATCTGTGTCGCGGGCCTCGCCCGGCACCCGGAGCTGAACTCCACGGTGGACGCGGCCGCCAGGGAGATCGTGCGGCTGCCGGACGTGCATCTGGGCTTCGCCGCCCAGACCGAACGCGGGCTGGTGGTCCCGGTCGTACGGGACGCGCACCGCCGTGACGCGGAGTCCCTGAGCGCCGAGTTCGCCCGTCTGACGGAGGCCGGCCGGTCCGGCACGCTGACACCGGGCGACCTGACCGGCGGGACGTTCACGCTCAACAACTACGGGGTGTTCGGGGTCGACGGCTCGACGCCGATCATCAATCACCCGGAGGCGGCGATGCTCGGGGTCGGCCGGATCATTCCCAAGCCGTGGGTGCACCGGGGGGAGTTGGCCGTACGGCAGGTCGTCCAGCTGTCCCTCACCTTCGACCACCGGGTGTGCGACGGCGGTACGGCGGGCGGCTTCCTCCGTTATGTGGCGGACTGCGTCGAGAACCCGGCGGTGCTGCTGCGGACCCTGTGAACGAGGTCCGGGCCTCGTAGGACGAGGGTCCTTTGCCGGGAACGGCCGATCGCGGAGCGTGGACCGTCATACTTCTGTCATGACCGCGTATGACGCCATCGTGCTCGCCGGAGGCGCCGCCAAGCGCCTCGGCGGGATCGACAAGCCCGCCGTGCGGGTCGGGGGCCGTGCCCTGCTCGACCGGGTCCTGGCGGCCTGTGAAGGGGCCGGCAGGACCGTCGTCGTGGGCGGCAGGCGCCCGACGGTCAGACCCGTGCGCTGGGCGCGGGAGGACCCGCCGGGCGGCGGGCCGCTCGCCGCGCTCGACGCGGGGGCGCGCCACGTCGAGGCGGACACCGTGGTCGTCCTCTCCGCCGACCTGCCGTTCCTCGGCGCCCCGACCGTCCACCGGCTGACCGAGGCGCTGGACACCAGCGGCCGGGAGGCGGCGCTGCTGGTCGACGCGGACGGGCGGGACCAGCCGCTCGTCGCCGCCTACCGGGCCGAGCCGCTGCGCCGTGAACTGGCCCTGCTGGCCACGGAACACGGGAACCTCACCGGTCTGCCCCTGCGTCTGCTGTCGCACGAACTCGACCTCGCCCGCGTCGATGCCGATCCCTTCGCCTCGTTCGACTGCGACACCTGGGAAGACATCTCCACGGCCCGGGCCCGTATCAGAGAGCATGGGACCGTGCTGGAAGAATGGATCACCGCAGTCAAGGACGAACTCGGCATCGAGCTGGACGTCGACATCCCTCTCCTCCTGGACCTCGCCCGCGACGCCGCGCACGGCGTCGCCAGGCCGGCGGCCCCGCTGACGACCTTCCTGGTCGGGTACGCGGCGGGCCGGGCCGGCGGCGACGGCCCGGAAGCGGTCGAGGCGGCGACCCGCAAGGCGGTGGCGCTGGCCCTCCGCTGGGCCGACGAGGCGGCCGGGACGGACGGTCCCGCCGCGGATGCCGGGGGCGCCAAGGGGGCCGACGCCGGATGACCGCCCAGGACCGCGAGGTCGAGGGCGTCGAGGAGGCCCTGGCCCTGGTGGCGAGGGACCGGTCCGGCGCGCACCCGTCGCCGCGCGCGCCGTACCACTCGCCGGACGCGTACGTCCCGTACGACACCGACGTGCCGTACGACATCGAAGCCCACCCGGACGCGGGCGACGCGCGCCCCACCCCTGCCCCGGCCGACTCACGCACCCCACGCGACCAGCCCCACGATCCGGCGTCCGAGGACGACACGGCTCACGCTCACGACCAGGCTGACGATCAGGTTCAGGATCACGACCAGAGTCAGGATCAGGATCAGAGTCACGATCACGATCTCGGCCAGGATCACGGCCAAGGCCACGCCCACGCCCACCGCCAGGACCCCGCCGGGAGCCGCCCCGCCGGGAGCCGCCCCGCCGGTGACCGCGCGCCCGGGGGCGATCGGCGGCACGGTACGGAGTGGGCCGACGCGCGCGCCCTCGCCGGGGCCTCCGGGCGGGCCGCCCCGGCCGCGCGGGCCCGGCGCGTGGCGCTCGACCACGCCCTGGGCGAGGTGCTCGCCGAGGCGCTGGTCGCGCTCACCGACCTGCCGTCGTTCGACACCTCCGCCATGGACGGCTGGGCGGTCGCGGGCCCCGGCCCCTGGGCCGTCAGGACCCCGGAGGGCGCGCCCGTGCGCGGCGACGCCGCCGGGCGGTCCGGGATCCTCGCCGGACACGGCGAGTCCGTACCGCTTCCCGACGGCTCAGCGGTACGGATCGCCACCGGCGCCCGGGTTCCGCCCGAGGCGACCGCCGTGATCCGCAGCGAGCACGCCCGTACCGACGTCACCGGACATCTCCACGCCGAGCGCGTGGTCGTCCCCGGCCAGGACATCAGGTCGCGGGGCCAGGAGTGCCGCTCCGGCGAGCCGTTGCTCCCCGCCGGGTCGCTGGTCACCCCGGCCGTGCTGGGCCTGGCCGCCGCCGCCGGGTACGACGAGCTGCTGACCGTCCCCCGCCCCGCCGTCGAAGTGCTGGTGCTCGGCGACGAGTTGCTGACCGGGGGGCTTCCCCGCGACGGGTTCATCCGGGACGCCCTGGGGCCGATGCTCGCGCCCTGGCTGCGCGCGCTCGGCGTGGAGGTGGTCGCCACCCGCCGGATCGGTGACGACGAGGACGACCTGTACCGCGCGGTGACCGGGTCCACGGCCGACCTGGTCATCACGACGGGCGGTACGGCCGGCGGTCCGGTCGACCATGTCCATCCCGTCCTCCGGGCCGCCGAGGCCGAGTTGCTGGTCGACGGGGTCGCCGTGCGCCCCGGCCACCCCATGGTCCTGGCCCGGCTGCCCTCGGGACGGCACCTGGTGGGGCTGCCCGGCAACCCCCTCGCCGCCGTCTCCGGACTGCTGACGCTCGCCGAACCCCTGCTCCGGGCGCTCGCCGGACGCCCGGTGCCCCCGCCGTACCGGGCGCCGCTGCGCGACGAGGCGCAGGGCCATCCGCACGACACCCGACTCGTCCCGGTGGTCCACCGCGACGACGCCGTGGTGCCGCTGCACTTCAACGGTCCCGCCATGCTGCGGGGCATCGCCGCCGCCGACGGGCTGGCGGTCGTCCCGCCGGGCGGCGCGCGGCCCGGCGAGGACGTCGACGTCCTCGACCTGCCCTGGAGCGCTTCGACCGACGGCGGGTGTTTCACGTGAAACTTCCCGGCCATGACGCCATAGCCAGGAACGCCGACGAGCATCTGGTCACCGCCCGGGTGCAGTTGCCGCGTCAGCAGGTCCAGCGCCCGCTCGTCCAGGTGACCCGCCGGCTCGTGATGGCGCTGGTGGTGCTGTTCGTGACGGTCTTCATCGTCTGGCTCGACAACAAGGGCTACCACGACAACTCGGACGACTCGGTCGACTTCCTCGACGCCGTCTACTACGCCACCGTCACGCTCTCCACGACCGGGTACGGCGACATCGTCCCGTACAGCGACAGCGCACGGCTGGTCAACGTGCTGCTCGTGACCCCGCTGCGCGTGCTCTTCCTCATCATCCTGGTCGGCACCACTCTCGAGGTCCTCACGGAACGCACCCGTGAGGAATGGCGGCAGAACCGCTGGAGGTCCCACTTGCGCGAGCACACGGTCATCGTCGGATACGGCACCAAGGGGCGGTCGGCGATGCAGACCCTGTGCGCCACGGGTCTGCGGAAGGACCAGATCGTCATTGTCGACCCGTCGGCCAAGGTGATCGAGGCCGCCAACGCCCAGGGCTTCGTCGGGGTCCTCGGCGACGCGACCCGCAGTGAGGTGCTGCTGCGCGCCGAGGTCCAGAAGGCCCGTCAGATCGTCATCGCCACCCAGCGGGACGACACGGCCGTGCTGGTCACGCTGACCGCGCGCCAGCTCAACCGGTCGGCGAAGATCGTCGCCGCCGTCCGCGAGGAGGAGAACGCGCCGCTGCTGCGCCAGTCCGGCGCCGACGCGGTGATCACCAGCGCCAGCGCGGCCGGCCGGCTCCTCGGGATGTCCGTGCTCAGCCCGATGGCCGGCACGGTGATGGAGGACCTGATCCAGCAGGGCACCGGCCTTGACCTCATCGAACGGCCTGTCATAAAGGCGGAGGTGGGGCGGAGCGTCCGGGAGACCGAGGACCTGGTGGTGAGCGTGCTGCGCGGGCACCGGCTGATCGGGTACGACGATCCGTCCGCGAGCCCGCTCCAGCTGACCGACCGGCTGATCACCATCGTGCGCGCCCAGAACCCGACGGATCCGGAGGCCGGGGGCTGACCGTCGCGGAGGCCGGGAGCTGACCGCTGCGGGGGCCGGAACCTGAGCGTCGCGGACGGATATCCGCCGGGGGGCGGGGGGTAGCCTCACGGCCATGCATGCGATCACGATTCCGGAACCCGGTGGCCCCGAGGCGCTCGTGTGGGCCGAAGTCCCCGATCCCGTCCCCGGCGAGGGCGAGGTACTTGTCGACGTCGTGGCGAGCGCGGTCAACCGCGCCGACGTCCTGCAACGGCAGGGCCACTACGACCCACCGCCAGGATCCTCGGTCTACCCCGGCCTGGAGTGCGCGGGCCGCGTGGCCGCGCTCGGCCCCGGGGTCACGGGGTGGGCCGTCGGCGACGAGGTGTGCGCCCTGCTGGCCGGTGGCGGGTACGCCGAGAAGGTCGTCGTCCCGGCCGGCCAACTGCTGCCCGTACCCACGGGGGTGAGCCTGGCGGAGGCCGCCGCGCTTCCCGAGGTGGCCTGTACGGTCTGGTCGAACGTCTTCATGCTCGGGCGGCTCACCGCCGGGGAGACGCTGCTGCTGCACGGCGGCGGCAGCGGCATCGGCACGATGGGGATCCAGGTCGCCAAGGCGCTCGGCGCCCGGGTCGCGGTGACGGCGGGCGGCCCCGAGAAGCTGGCGCGCTGCGCGGAGCTGGGCGCGGACATCCTGATCGACTACCGCGAGCAGGACTTCGTCACGGAGATACGCAAGGCGACGGGCGGGGCGGGCGCGGACGTCATCCTCGACATCGTCGGCGCGAAGTACCTGGCCCAGAACGTGAAGGCGCTGGCCGTGAACGGCCGGCTCGCGGTGATCGGGATGCAGGGCGGGGTGAAGGCCGAGCTGAACATCGGCGCGCTCCTGAGCAAGCGCGGCACCATCACGGCGACCTCGCTGCGGGCCCGTCCCCGGGCGGAGAAGGCGGCCATCGTCGCCGCCGTACGGGACAACGTCTGGCCGCTCGTCGCCGACGGGCGGGTCCGTCCGATCGTGGACCGGACGCTGCCGATGGCGGAGGCGGCCGAGGCACACCGCGTCCTGGAGTCCAGCACCCACGTGGGCAAGATCCTGCTGCTCGCCCCGACGGCCTGAACGATCCGACCGGCGGCCGGTGTGCGGCACCCCTCCGAGGGTGCCGCACACGCCCTAGAGGTAGGGCCCCGAGTCCTAGAGGTAGGGCCCCGAGCGGATCGCGCCGTGGGCGCCCTGTTCCTCGTCGTCCTCCTGCACCGAGCCCGGCGGGAGGGCGCGGCGCATCTGTTCGAGCTGGGCCCTGGCCGCCATCTGCTGGGCGAACAGTGCCGTCTGGATCCCGTGGAAGAGACCCTCCAGCCACCCCACCAACTGGGCCTGCGCGATGCGCAGCTCCGCCTCGGAGGGGATGGCCTCGTCGGTGAAGGGGAGGGAGAGCCGCTCCAGCTCCTCGACCAGCTCGGGAGCGAGCCCGTCTTCCAGTTCCTTGACGGAGCTGGCGTGGATCTCCTTGAGCCGTACCCGGCTCGCCTCGTCCAGAGGGGCCGCGCGCACCTCTTCGAGCAGCTGCTTGATCATGCTGCCGATGCGCATGACCTTGGCGGGCTGCTCGACCATGTCCGTCACCGGGATCTCACGCGGCTCGTCGTCGGTTCCACCGCCGCCGAGCGCCGTCCCGTCCTGTCCCACCACCAGGACATGAGGGCTCTCCTGCGACCGTTCGTTCCTCGACATTTCCATGTATTCATTGTCTCGCACCCGGTCTATGTCGCCGCGCGGCGCCCCAGCGTCCCGTGGGAGCGGGTGACCACGGCGGCCAGCAGGGCGGCGCCCACCGGGACCGCGACCAGCAGGGCGGCCACCGTCCCCCACGGGACGATGATCGGGACGTGCGGCAGCACCGCGTCGCCCAGGCCGTCGGTGAGCGCCTGCCGGTAGCGGTTCTCCCCCGCCCGCCGCTCGGTCAGCCGGAGGGCGACGGCGGGCAGCAGCCCCGCGGCGGTGCCGAGCAGGACGCCCATCCCCGCCACCAGCCCGCACTGGAATCCGCTGAGGGTCCTGCGGACCCGGGACGGCGCGCCGACGGCGGCGAGCGTCTTGAGGTCGGCCTCGGCGTCCGCCTGGGCGAGACCGGTGGCGATTCCGGCGGCGCCGATGGTCACGAGCCCGGCGAAGACGCCCAGCGCGAGGAGAACGATGTTGTTCTCGCCGACGTACCCCTTCTCGATGTCGAGGGAGGGGTTGGCGCCGAGGGTGTCGAGAGCGGCGGTGAGCCGCTGCTCCTGCGCGGTACTGGGCATCTCGGTGGTCGACCAGTAGCCGCCGACCGGGACGGTGCCGAAGCCCGCCGCCTCGGCAGCGGCGGCCGGGATGATCATCTTGAACCCGTACGCGTTCGGCTTGCCGGGGACCTCGTGCGCGGTGAACTTCTTGATGTCGGCCGGCAGCTTCTTGCCCTGGTCCCTCGCCTGGTCGGCCGCGCGGACGTCGGGGATCAGCTGGATGCCGATCTGCCCGCGCGCGTCCACGTTTCGCGGGTCGAACGAGACGATCTCGCCCGCCGCCAGCGCCTTCCCGGCGCCGGGGTCCTTGATCCCGAGCACCTGGAGGAGCGCGCTGTCCGCGACCACCACGTCGCCGGCCGAGGGGTAGACGGCCACGTCCTGGCAGCGGGGGTCGGCGCGCAGTGTCAGGCGCTCGGCGGAGGTGAACTCCTTGTCGGCGTTCTCCTCCTTCCACAGCGGGCACTGGTTCGCGTCCGGTACGGCCACCTCGGCGGCCCCGCAGCCCTCGCCCGAGCTGTCGGACGAGCAGCGCGGGGGACCGACGACAAGACGGCCGACCTTCGCGGACACGGCGACGGGCAGCTCCCGCTGTACGGCGGCGCGGGCGGCCGGCACGTCCCGGCCGCCGTCGTCGGTGATGACGAGCGACACCACGCCGTTCGGCGTGTCGGGGACGTACGCGGCCCGGTTCTGGGCGTCGCTGCTCGCGGTGTACGTGGCCACCGCCACGGTCCCCGCGACCGCCGCCAGGACGGCGGCGACGGCCGGAGCCGTACGGCCCCGGTTGCGGACGGCGTCCCGGAGGGCCAGCCGGGGCGAGAGCGGCAGCCAGCGGCCCACCCTGCCGAACAGTCCCACCAGGACGGGGGTCATCGCGACCACCCCCAGCTCGGCGAGGGCGCTGCCGCCCGCGACGATCACATAGCTGTCCGACACGGTCGACCCGTACAGCGCGATCGCCGCACCGAGCGCGATCGCGACCAGGCCCACCGCCGGCAGCACCCGGTTGCTCCGGCGGACGCCGCGCCGGCCGGTGAGGGAGGACAGGACGGTCTGCCGGGACGCGGTGACGGCCGGGACGATCGCGGCGAGCAGGCCGGTGAGCACGGCGAGCGCCGCGATCCCGAGCAGTTCGAGGGGCCGTACGTCGAAGCCGCCGAAGCGCTGGCCCAGATAGCTCTCCAGGACCGGTCGCAGGGCGAACGTGAGGGCGACGCCGAGGACGGTGCCGACCACCGCCGCGACGACTCCGATGACCAGACCGCCGCCGAGGACGATGGCCCGGATGTGGCGCCGGTCGCCGCCGTTGGCCCCGACCAGGCCCAGTTGACGGCGCGAGCGGCGGGCGCCGACGGCGAAGGCGGGACCGGCCAGCAGGCAGATCTCCAGCATGGCGAGGCCGACGACGGTACCCGCCGCGGCGAGCGCGGCCGGGTCGGTCGCCGGGTCGGTCCGGTAGGAGATCCAGCCGGGCGTCCGGTAGAGCGGCACGTCCGCGTCGGCGGGCGGCGAGAGGGCCACGGCGCGGGAGACGACCACCACACCCTTGGTGTTGGCCCGCTGGACCATGTTCCACGTGAAACCACCCGGAACGGACACCAGTTGGGTGGTGTCCGGGGGCGAGCTGTCCAGTCCCTGGGCCTGGAGGGCCTGCCCTCCCCGGCGCGAGCAGCGCGCCGGGGAGGGCGTTGATCTGGGCGGTGTTCAGTTCGTCGGGCAGTTCGTAGGCGCCGACGATCCGGTAGGCCCTGTCGAGTCCGCGTGCGGTGAGCTTCGACCCGACGCGCAGACCGCTGGTCTCCAGGAACTGGGTGGTCGCGGCGACCTCGTCGGCGCGGGCCGGGAAACGGCCGCGGTCCAGGCGCAGGATCCCCTCGGCCGCCGGGTCGGTGGCCTTCAGCTCGCGGACCTGGGCCTGGAGCAGCCCGTGGGTCGTACGGAGCTTCGCGCTGCCGCTCGCATCCGTCAGGGTGCTGGCCCCGGCGGGAAGCGCCTTCCTGAGGTCGGTGGGACCGTCCGGCCAGCTCCGGTCGCCGTAGTCCTTCGCGGGGGCGTACTCCGTACCCGTGGGCCCCTGGAGGAGGGGCACCCCGGCGAGCCCCGGATCGCTGAGCCGGGCGTCCGCGCGCCCGAGTTCGCGCGTCAGGGTCTCCCGCGGGGAGAGTTCGGCGCTGCGTATGGTCAGATCCATGGCGCTGACCCCGAGGATGGGGAGCGCGATCATCGCGAGGACGAGGAAGCTGCGGCCCTTGAAGCGCCAGGCGTCGCGGCGGGCGATGCGCAGGGCGGCCCGCCAGGAGTGGAACCAGGTGATCACAGGTCCGCCGCCTGACCGGTGAGGAGCGAGTCCGCCTCGCTGCGGACGGTCTGGTCGACGACGGAGCCGTCCCGCAGGAAGACGACCCGGTCCGCCCAGGCCGCGAAGCGCGGCTCGTGGGTGACCAGGACGCCGGCGGCGCCCGCGTCGCAGCGGCTGCGCAGCAGGGCGAGGACGGATTCCCCGGTCTCGGAGTCCAGGGCGCCGGTGGGCTCGTCGGCGAGCACCAGCCTGCGGTCGCCGACGAGGGCGCGGGCGATGGCCACCCGCTGCTGCTGGCCGCCGGACATCTCGTCGGGGAAGCGGTCGGCGAGCTGGCCGAGACCCATCTCGTCCAGCGCGGCGAGGGCTTCGACGCGGGCCTTGCGGGCCGAGGTGCCGTCCAGCTCGCGGGGGAGCGCGATGTTCTCCGCCGCCGTGAGAGCGGGGATCAGGTTGTAGTCCTGGAAGACGTAGCCGATGCTGCGGCGGCGCAGGGCCGCGAGCCGCTTGCGGTCGGCGGTGGTGAGGTCCGTCCCCTCGACGATCACGTGCCCGGAGGTGGGGTGGTCGAGGCCGCCCGCGAGGGTGAGCAGCGTGGACTTCCCGGAGCCCGACGGGCCCATGACGGCGACGAGTTCGCCGGGGAACACGTCGAGGTCGATGCCGCGCAGGGCGTGCACCTCGGTGGCTCCGCTGCCGTGGACGCGGGTCAGTTCCTGGAGCCGCAGCACCGGTTGCCGCGGGGTCTGGGGTGTTTTGGGCATGGGTGGGTCCCCCTCTGTGCGTACGCGGTCGTGTGCGCGCGTACGGATGGTGAGCTGAAGGCGATGGGACGGGCGGCGTGCGCCCGGGACGGGTGAGGCGTGGCGGGGCGAGGTCCGGTCAGCGGCGGCGGCCCCGGCGAGTGGGGGTGGTCGCGGTCGGTTCCGGCGGCTCCGGCGCGAGGGGCGCCGGCGCGGGGGCCGCCGCGACCGCGGGGACCTCCGCCGGCCCGGCGGAGGTCCCCGCGGTCGCCTCGCCCGCCCCGCCCGCCGTCTCCTGACGCCTCGCGAGCCGGATCAGCCGTACCTCGCAGTGGTCGAGCCAGCGGGCCTCGGCCTCGGTCTGGAAGATGAGCTGGTCCAGCACGAGCAGCCACGCCACCTCGTCGCGGTCGGCCGGCGTGCTGTCCAGGGTCTGGGCCTTGAGGCGGGTGTAGTCCTGCATCGCCTGGATCGTGTGGTGGCGCTGGGACTGGATGACCTCCCGGATGTCGACGCCCGGGGCGCCCACCGCCATGGCGAGCTTGATGGCCAGCTCGTCCCGGGGCGGGCTGGTGCGGTCGACGGGCCTGCGGAACCACGCCCGCAGTTCGCCGCGGCCCGGCTCCGTGATCACGTAGAGGGCGTGGCCCGCCTCGTCCTCGCCGTCCTGCGTGACCATGCCGTCCCGCTCCAGACGGTTCAGGGTCGTGTAGACCTGGCCCACGTTGAGCGGCCAGGTGGATCCCGTACGGGACTCGAACTCCGTACGGAGCTGGGAGCCGTAGCGCGGGCCACGTTCCAGGAGGGCGAGAAGCCCGTGGCGAATCGACATACTCAGTATGTATACCCGGTAGGTCGCCGGCCGCAAGCGACCTGAGAGGGACCTCACGGGTCCGTCGTGAGAGGGATACGGCCCGGTGACGGCACCGCGACAGACCTGGGACGGCGTCGCGGGAACCGGATCAGCGGCGGCGCAGCCGCAGGCCGAGGAAGCCGAGCCCGAGACCGATCAGCGTGATGCCGGTTCCCAGGGTCAGGACCGCCACCGGCTCCGCGACGGGCTCCGGGAAGGCGCGCGCGCCGGGTTCCCGGGCGGCGGCGGGCGGCGGGGACTCCGGTCGGCGGGAGGGGTCCGCCGTGTCCCGTGGCTTCGCGGCGGCGCTGTCGGAGCGTTCCGTCGTCCGGGGCTCCGGCGGGGCCGGGGACGCCTGCCTGCGGTGCGGGCGCCGGGAGGTCGGCGCCGGGGACGCGGAGGGCCGGGGGCGGGACGTGCGGGAAGGGCCGGTGGGCGAGGGGGACGGGGTGAGGGAGGGGGACGCGGGGGCCGGGCTGTCCGGCGGGGCGGTGGAGTCCGGGTCCGCGCTGTCCTCCGGCAGGTCTTCGGGCGGCTCCTCCGGTGTGTCCCCCGGCCGGGAGACCTGGGGCCCCGTCGGCCGGCCGGGCCGGGAGTGCCCCTCCCCGGCCTCCCGTCCCGCCAGGGACACGGTCGGGTCGGGGGAGAGCGAGGGTCCGGCGGACGGGGAGGGGGATTCCTCGGCCCGCGCGAGCGGCGCGGCCAGCAGCAAGGACGCGACCGCGAGAGCGCAGTGGGTGCGGAGCCTGGGCATCACGGACCCAGCGTCACATGGAGTGACAACTCCGGCATCCCGGGCGACCGACCTCCCCCGTAAGGACTACGAGGACTACGCGAAGGAGGCCTGCGCGAAGGGCCAAGGGTCGGACCGCGTCACTGCGCCGACCCCGAAGCGAGCCGCAGCGTGAAGGTCACCGTCTTGGGATCGACGCCCGTGCCCTGCGTCGGGTACTGCTCGATCACGGTCTCCTTGGCGTACTGCCCGTTCTGGACCGTCGTCGGCTGCTCGTACTTCCAGTGCGCCGCGTTCAGGCACTTCTTCACGGAGAGGATGTCCTTGTACCGGAAGTCCGGTACGGAGATCTTGGCCGGGTCCGACGGGTCCTCCTGCGGATCCGTGCACGCGTCCTCGTCGATGGTCCGGCTGCGGTCCGGCGGCCGGTAGCCGTCCACCGCCGCGCTGCTGGAGGTCGGGTCCGCCCCGCCGCCGCCGTTGTCCTCGGAGCCGCTGCCCCGCGACATGGCCGTCGCCAGCCCGCCGATCGCCAGCAGGGCTACGACGATCGCGCCCACGATGACCGGCACGTTCCGCTTCTTGCCGCCCGTCCCGCCCCCGGTCTGCTGCGGAGCGATCCCGTACGGCGGCGGGGTGTGCTGGCCCGGATTCTGGTACGGGGCGGCCTGCGGGTACCCGTAGCCGGGGCCGGCCACCTGCGGCGCCGGGGCCGGCGGCCCGTACACGCCCGGGTGCTGAGGGGGCCGGGGCTGCTGAGGCTGTGTCTGGTGCGCCGGCGGCTGGTACGGCGTCCGCATGTCGTACGGCCCCGGCGCCTGCGCGGACTGGTCGACCGGCGGGAAGACCGCCGAGCCGACCCCCGCCCCGCTGTTCGGCGGCGCGCCCTGGATGATCACCGGCGCGCCCGCGGGACCGGACGGCAGCACCCGCCGGCACTCGGCGCTCATCGCGGCGGCGCTCGGGAAACGCTCGTTCGGGTTCTTCTTGAGCGCCCGCGCGACCAGCGCGTCGATCGCGGGCGTCAGCGACCGGTTGACCGAGGACGGCGCGACGGCCTCCTCCTGCACGTGCGCGTACGCGATCGCCAGCGCCGAGTCCGCGTCGAACGGCAGCCGGCCCGTCAGCAGCTGGAAGAGCATGACGCCGACCGAGTAGAGGTCGGAGCGGGCGTCGACCCCGCGCCCCAGCGCCTGTTCGGGGGAGAGGTACTGCGGGGTGCCGACGACCATGCCGGTCTGCGTCATCGACGTGACACCCGACTGCATGGCGCGCGCGATGCCGAAGTCCATGACCTTGACCACGTCACGCCGGTTGATCATCACATTGCCCGGCTTGATGTCCCGGTGGACCAGCCCCATCTCGTGGCTGGCCTCCAGCGCGGCCAGCACGTCCGCCGCCACGCCGAGCGCCCGGTCGGCCGGCATCGCGCCGAGCCGCGCGACGTCCGCCTGGAGCAGGGAGCCGAGCGGCTGCCCCTCCACGTACTCCATGACGATGTACGGCATCATCGCGCCGGTGCCGCCGGCCGCGCCGTGCTCGAAGAGGGTGTCCTCGCCGGTGTCGAAGACCGAGACGATGTTCGGGTGCGACAGCTTGGCCACGGCCTGCGCCTCGCGGCGGAACCGCTCGCGGAACGACTGCTCGCGCGCCAGTTCCGTGTGGAGGGTCTTGATGGCGACCTGGCGGTCGAGCGCCGAGTCGTAGGCGAGGTAGACGGACGCCATGCCGCCCTCGCCGAGCAGGTCGCGAAGCTGGTACCGGCCGCCCGCGACCGAACCGCCCGCGTAGCGGCCCCGTGCGCCGTCCTGGCTCATGACTGTGCTTCCCCCTCGGCGCGCCGGCAGGTGCGCGCTGAATGCCGTGCCGCTGACGCGATGTTCCCGTTGGTGCGCGATGACGGTCGCGCGTTGTTGCGCGATGACGCGCCAAGTCTGCCCCAGGCCCCGGACACGTCAAGCCGGGTGCCCGTACCGTGACCGTAAGCGCGACAGAGCGTCTCGGAAGCGTTACAGGAACTCCATGTAATTTGCGCGGCCCCGTCCGTACGGGTTTCATGACCGGTCCATCCTGAACCGGCGTGTCACACGAAGGCTGTAGCGTGACGTGGCATAGCACCCTTGAGAATCCCCGTACCCCCGAAAATTCCCGTACCCCTGAAAATCCCCGAACCACCGCGGGCCGCGCTGGCGGACTTGACGCGGACAGAAACGACGGCGAGGACTGATGGCACCCGAACCGGAAGCAAGCGGCGGCGGAGTGTCGGATGCCGCGGACTCCTGGGGCGAGGGCGGACTGGTCGGCGACGGCCGCTACCGGATGACCCATCGCCTGGGCCGCGGCGGTATGGCCGAGGTGTTCGCGGCCGAGGACGTACGGCTCGGGCGCACCGTGGCGGTGAAGCTGCTCCGGGCCGATCTGGCCGAGGACCCCATCTCCAAGGCCCGCTTCACCCGTGAGGCACAGTCGGTCGCCGGGCTCAACCACCACGCGGTGGTGGCGGTGTACGACTCCGGCGAGGACGTCGTCAACGGCCAGGTCGTGCCGTACATCGTGATGGAGCTGGTCGAGGGCCGCACGATCCGCGAGCTGCTGATGGAGGCGGAGGCCCCGCCGCCCGAGCAGGCGCTGATCATCGTCTCCGGCGTGCTGGAGGCGCTGGCCTACTCGCACCAGCACGGCATCGTGCACCGCGACATCAAGCCCGCGAACGTGATCATCACGCACAGCGGCGCGGTCAAGGTCATGGACTTCGGCATCGCGCGTGCCCTGCACGGCGCGCAGTCGACGATGACGCAGACCGGCATGGTCATGGGCACGCCCCAGTACCTCTCCCCCGAGCAGGCGCTGGGCAAGTCGGTCGACCACCGGTCCGACCTGTACGCGACGGGCTGCCTGCTGTACGAACTGCTGGCGCAGCGGCCCCCGTTCACCGGTGAGACGCCGCTGTCCGTCGTCTACCAGCATGTGCAGGACATCCCGGTGCCGCCCTCGGAGGTCTCCCCGCTGGCGCCGCCGGAGCTCGACGGCATGGTGATGCGCTCCCTCGCGAAAGAACCGGACGACCGGTTCCAGAGCGCCGAGGAGATGCGCGGGCTCATCCAGTACGGCATGCAGATGCTCCAGCAGCAGGGCAGCCACACCCACACCTGGAACACCGGCCCGGTCGACGCGCACGGCGGGGGCACCCCGCCGATGGGCATGGCCGCGACGACCGCGATGGGGCACCCGCCGCACGGCGAGACCTCGCAGCGCCCGATCCTGCCGCCGATGAACCCGAACGACGGCGCGTACGTGAACAGTCACGGCGGCCAGGGCGGTGGCGGGCGCGGCAAGATGCTGCTGTTCGTCGCGCTGGCGCTGGTCGCGATCGTGGCGGGTGTCGCCTTCGCGGTGCAGGGCATGGGCGCGAAGGACGACAGCGACAAGAACCCGAAGCCCTCGGTCAGCCCGAGCGAGTCGACGCCCTCCGACAAGCCCACGCCGAGCGAGTCCAAGTCGGAGGAGACCGAGGAGCCCGACACGTCGTCGGGCGGCCAGCAGCAGCCGGACTACACGCCTCCGCGCAAGCCGACCCCGTCGTTCTCCCCCTCCAAGGAGCCGTCGGAGACGCCGTCCTCGCCGGACACCGGCACGGACACGGGGGGCACCGAGGGCGGTACGACGGACGGGGGCACCACGGACGGCGGCAGCACCAACGGCGAGCCGTCGGGCGGGCCTTCGGAGCCGGCCACGACGGGCGACCCGGGCGCCACCGACGGGGGCGCGGTCGCGGGCACGGACGCCGGGGCCGTGGCGGGCACGGAAGGCGCCACCACCCCCTGACCCCGTACCCGCCCCGCGTGAGGCGTTCGCACCCCCGTGCGGTCACCGCGCTGTCGCGTCACCCCGCGAACGCCTCACGCACCGCCTCGTACTCCCGCGTCCACCACACCGCCAGGGCCGACACCGCGGCGAACTGCGGGTCGGCCCTCCGGTCGTCCAGCTGGTAGCGCCACCGGAGTATCCAGAAGTCGTTGAGCCGCTCCCACCACACCCGGTGCACGGCGGCGGCCAGTTCGGCGGAGCCCGCGCCGGCCGCCCGCCGGTAGCCGCGCGCGTAGGCCCGTACCTTCGTCAGGTCCAGCTCACCGGTCGGCCGTACGAAGAAGATCGCCGCCGCCCGTACGGCCTCCTCGGCGCGCGGCTGCACGCCCAGCCGGTCCCAGTCCACGATCGCGGCCGGCTCGGCGCCCCGGTAGAGCAGGTTCAGCGGGTGGAAGTCGCCGTGCACCCATCCCGTGGCCGGTTCCGCGCCCGGGGGCGGGCGGCGGTGGGCGTGACGTTCCAGCAGGGTCCGACGCTCGGTCAGGCGGTGCTCGGCCAGTTCGTCGAAGGCGTTGCGGGGGGCGTTGTGCCGGGCCAGGGCGAGGAGTTCGTCGATGAGGGCGAACGTCGAGGCGGGGTCCTGGCTGTCGTACGTGAGGGCGTGGGTGAGGGCCACCGGGTCCGCCTCCATCACCTGCTCCAGGCCGGTGTGGACGAGCCCGAGGAGGGCGCCGAGGCGCTCCGATCCGGCGCGGGTCAGCTGGGCGCCGTCGCGGTGGCGCCCCTCGATCCAGGGGTGGAGGGCGAAGCAGTGGCCGCCGATGACGGTGACGGTCTCGCCGGCGGCGTTCTCGACGGCCTCGGCCACCGGCACGCCGTGGCCCGGTAATCGCCGGGTGGCCCGGTGCTGGCGGGCGACGGCCTCGTGGTCGCCGTCCAGGTGGTGCTTGAGGAAGTAGGAGCCCCGGGTGGTCGCCAGCCGGTAGCCGCGGTTCAGCAGCCCTTGGGCGACCGGTTCGCAGGAGAGCGGCTCGCCCGCGCCGCGGTAGCGGCGGAGCAGCGCTCCGACGGGCGGACGGGAGTGGGCGGTGGGCCGGTGAGCGGGTGGAACGAACGTGAGGGTGGGGGTCGCCGGCATCGCGGCGGGCACAGCCATTGCATATGAGCGCAGCACATGTCAGATGTTAGATCACACGGTGTGCCTGGTCTGTCGCCCTGCGGAGTAGTCGAGCGTGTGTACGGAGAAGAACTGCGGCGTCAGTCGCATATATGCCGGTTCGTAGGGTTCGCCGTCGATCAGGGTCGGCGCCGGGCCGAACAGCTCCAGCTCTGCGGGGGTCGGTTCGATGATCTGTGCGGTCCCCGTGAGCTGCACCGACCAGAGGCCGGAACCCTCCACGTTGAAGTTGTCCGCGCCGAACGCCACCACCCCGCCCGCGCAGGCCCGGTGGTAGCCGTGGCCCGCGTGCATCCGCAGCAGCACGTCCCCGTCCGCCACGACGTGGCGCGCCGGCGCGACGAACGGCATTGCTCGCATCGTCGTCGCCACCCGTCCGTACGAGACGAGGGTGAGCAGCTCCAGTGCGCGGAGTTCCTGGGTCGTGGTGGGCATGACGTCCACTCTCCGTCACCGCGCCCCCTCTCACCAGGGGAGGCAGCCCCCGATGCCGCGGGACGTTGGTCCCGAAAGGGCCCGCGCACTCCGGTCGGAATCGGGGCGTATCAGTGCCTTTCGGCCTGGAGGCGGGCCACGTACGCGGCGGCCTGCGAGCGCCGTTCCATGCCGAGCTTGGACAGCAGGCTGGACACGTAGTTCTTGATCGTCTTCTCGGCGAGGTGCAGCTGCTCGCCGATCGCGCGGTTCGTCATGCCCTCGCCGATCAGGTCGAGGATCCTGCGCTCCTGGTCCGTCAGGCCCGACAGCTTGTCGTCCGGCTTGGGGCCGCTGCCGTCCCGCAGGCGCTGGAGCACCCGGGCGGTCGCCACCGGGTCGAGCAGCGAGCGTCCCGCCGCCACGTCCCGTACCGCGCTCAGCAGTTCGCTGCCCCGGATCGCCTTGAGCACATAGCCCGAGGCCCCGGCCATGATGGCGTCGAACAGCGCCTCGTCGTCCGAGAACGACGTCAGCATCAGGCACTTGATGTCCTCGTCGCGCGAGCGGATCTCGCGGCACACCTCGACCCCGCTGCCGTCCGGCAGCCGTACGTCGAGCACCGCCACGTCCGGACGGGTGGCGGGGATCCTCGCCATCGCGTCGGCGGCCGTGCCCGCCTCGCCGACCACCTCGATGTCCGCCTCCACGGAGAGCAACTCGTGGACACCGCGGCGGACGACTTCGTGGTCATCGACCAGGAATACTGAGATTTTTCCGTCTTCACCCACATAAATCAGTCTCACACACTCACCCTCCGCCTGCCCTTCCCTGGCACGGATCCGCCGGGATAACGTGCCGTTGTTCCGGCGGCCTGCAAGGCTGTGACCAGTGGGTGTTTCCGACTTCCCTCGATTTACTTGGATATCCGAGCAAAATCGCAGGTCACAAGGGGTTTCGCGGGAATGCCGCCCACTGGGTAACGTGCCTCTGACAGGGCGCTCGCCGGGGCAACTTGTCACGCCGGTCCCGGCCGACCCGCACCCACCCTGTGCGGACGGACGGAAGCGGCGAGCCGCACTGGTTCCCGGCGGATCCCGGGGGCCGGACAGACGGAGGAGCACGCACGTGACCGTGGAGAGCACTGCCCCGCGCAAACCGCGACGCAGTAGCGGCACCAAGCGCACCAGCGCCAGGAGGACGCCGCAGCAGCAGAGTTCCGAGCCCCAGCTCGTACAGCTGCTCACCCCCGAGGGTGAGCGCGTGGAGCACCCGGAATACGAGATCGACCTGACCCCCGAGGAGCTGCGGGGCCTGTACCGGGACATGGTGCTGACCCGGCGCTTCGACGCCGAGGCCACCTCGCTCCAGCGCCAGGGAGAGCTCGGGCTGTGGGCGTCGCTGCTGGGCCAGGAGGCCGCCCAGATCGGTTCGGGCCGCGCCCTGCACGACGACGACTACGTCTTCCCCACCTACCGTGAGCACGGAGTGGCCTGGGTCCGCGGAGTCGACCCGATCAACCTGCTCGGCATGTTCCGCGGCGTGAACCACGGCGGCTGGGACCCGGGCACCAACAACTTCCACCTGTACACGATCGTCATCGGCTCACAGACCCTGCACGCCGTCGGTTACGCCATGGGGGTGGCGAAGGACGGCGCCGACAGCGCCGTGATCGCGTACTTCGGCGACGGCGCCTCCAGCCAGGGCGACGTCGCGGAGTCGTTCACCTTCGCCGCCGTCTACAACGCGCCGGTGGTCTTCTTCTGCCAGAACAACCAGTGGGCGATCTCCGAGCCCACCGAGAAGCAGATGCGGGTGCCGCTCTACCAGCGCGCGCAGGGGTACGGCTTCCCCGGCGTCCGGGTCGACGGCAACGACGTCCTGGCCTGTCTGGCGGTGACCCGCTCCGCGCTGGCGCGGGCGCGCCGGGGCGAGGGGCCGATGCTGGTCGAGGCGTTCACGTACCGCATGGGCGCCCACACCACGTCCGACGACCCGACCAAGTACCGCGCCGACGAGGAGACGGAGTCCTGGCGGGCCAAGGACCCGATCCTGCGATTGCGCCGCCTCCTGGAGCGGGAGGGGCACGCCGACGAGGCGTACTTCACCGGTCTGGAGGAGGAGAGCGAGGCGCTCGGCAGGCGCGTCCGCGAGGCCGTACGGGCGATGCCGGACCCCGACCGTCTGGCGATCTTCGACCATGTGTACGCGGACGGGAGCGCGCTCGTCGACGAGGAGCGCGCGCAGTTCGCCGCGTACCAGGCGTCGTTCGCCGATTCCGCCGACTCCGCCGAGGGGGGTAAGTGATCATGGCCGTACAGAAGCTTCCTCTCGCGAAGGCGATCAACGAATCGCTGCGCAAGGCCCTGGAGACCGATCCCAAGGTCCTGATCATGGGCGAGGACGTCGGAAAGCTCGGCGGGGTCTTCCGGGTGACGGACGGGCTCCAGAAGGACTTCGGCGAGGGCCGGGTCATCGACACCCCGCTCGCCGAGTCGGGCATCGTCGGCACGGCGATCGGCCTCGCGCTGCGCGGCTACCGCCCGGTCGTCGAGATCCAGTTCGACGGCTTCGTCTTCCCCGCGTACGACCAGATCGTCACGCAGCTCGCGAAGATGCACGCCCGCGCGCTCGGCAAGATCAAGATGCCCGTCGTGATCCGTATCCCGTACGGCGGGGGCATCGGCGCGGTCGAGCACCACTCGGAGTCCCCCGAGGCGCTGTTCGCGCACGTCGCCGGGTTGAAGATCGTCTCGCCGTCGACGTCCTCGGACGCGTACTGGATGATGCAGCAGGCCATCCTCAGCGACGACCCGGTGATCTTCTTCGAGCCGAAGCGGCGCTACTGGGACAAGAGCGAGGTCGACCCCGAGGCCATCCCCGGCCCGCTGCACAGGGCGCGGGTCGCGCTCAGCGGCTCCGATCTCACCCTGGCGGCGTACGGCCCCATGGTGAAGGTCTGCCTGGAGGCCGCGGCGGCCGCCGCCGAGGAGGGCAAGTCGCTGGAGGTCCTGGACCTGCGGTCGATCTCCCCGATCGACTTCGACACCGTCCAGACGTCGGTGGAGAAGACCGGCCGGCTGGTGGTGGTGCACGAGGCGCCGGTGTTCTACGGCTCGGGCGCGGAGATCGCCGCCCGCGTCACGGAGCGGTGTTTCTACCACCTGGAGGCCCCGGTGCTGCGCGTCGGCGGCTTCCACGCGCCGTATCCGCCGGCCCGCCTGGAGGACGAATACCTCCCGGGCCTGGACCGGGTGCTCGACGCCGTCGACCGCTCGCTCGCGTACTGAGGAGTGCCGTGACCATGACTGCTGACACGTCCACGCGCTACCGCGAGTTCAAGATGCCCGACGTGGGCGAGGGGCTCACCGAGGCCGAGATCCTCAAGTGGTACGTCCAGCCCGGTGACGTCGTCACCGACGGCCAGGTGGTGTGCGAGGTCGAGACCGCGAAGGCGGCGGTCGAACTGCCCATCCCGTACGACGGGGTGGTGCACGAGCTGCGCTTCGCCGAGGGCACGACCGTCGACGTCGGGGAGTCCATCATCACGGTGGACGTGGCGCCGGGGAGCGGGGGGGCGGAGCCGGTGGCTCCGTCGTCTGCGTCCTCTTCGGAGGCTTCGGAGGCTTCCGCGCCCGCCTCGTCCTCTGCCGCTACGGGCGCCGGTTCCGCTTCCGCTTCCACCGGGACCGGTACCGCCGCCTCCGCCGGTCGTACGCCCGTCCTCGTCGGGTACGGAGTCGCCGAGGCGTCCACCAAGCGCCGCGCCCGCAGGGGCCCCGCGACCCCGTCCCCGTCCGTCCCCGGGCAGGGGGCGGCGGCCGCCGCCGTACAGGCCGAGATGAACGGCTACGCGACCTCCGTGGCCGTACCGGTCCAGGAGCCCGCGCGGACCCGGCCGCTGGCCAAGCCGCCCGTGCGCAAGCTGGCCAAGGACCTCGGCGTGGACCTGGGGGCGATCACCCCGACCGGTCCCGACGGGGTCATCACGCGCGAGGACGTCCACGCGGCGACCGCGCCCGCCGAGCCCGTCCAGGCGCCCGCCCCCGCCCCCGTACCGGCGACCGCCCCCGTGGCGGCCCCCGCCCCGGCGGCCGGCGCGCGGGAGACCCGTATCCCCATCAAGGGGGTACGGAAGGCCACGGCGGCGGCCATGGTGGGCAGCGCGTTCACCGCGCCGCACGTCACGGAGTTCGTCACCGTCGACGTGACCCGCACGATGAAGCTGGTCGAGGAGTTGAAGGCCGACAAGGAGATGGCGGGCGTGCGGGTCAACCCGCTGCTCCTCATCGCCAAGGCCCTGCTCGTCGCGATCAAGCGCCACCCCGAGGTGAACGCGACCTGGGACGAGGCGCGCCAGGAGATCGTGGTCAAGCACTACGTGAACCTGGGCATCGCCGCCGCGACCCCGCGCGGTCTGCTCGTCCCGAACATCAAGGACGCGCACGACAAGACCCTGCCCCAACTGGCCGCCGCGCTCGGCGACCTGGTGTCCACGGCCCGCGAGGGCCGGACGACGCCGGTGGCGATGCAGGGCGGCACGGTGACCATCACCAACGTCGGGGTCTTCGGCGTGGACACCGGTACGCCGATCCTCAACCCGGGCGAGTCGGCGATCCTCGCCGTCGGCGCGATCAAGCTCCAGCCCTGGGTGCACAAGGGCAAGGTCAAGGCCCGCCAGGTCACCACCCTGGCGCTGTCCTTCGACCACCGCCTGATCGACGGGGAGCTGGGCTCGAAGGTCCTGGCGGACATCGCCGCGATCCTGGAACAGCCCAAGCGGCTGATCACCTGGGCCTGACGGCACGGCACCGGAACACGGGCGGGCCGCGGACGTGAGACGTCCGCGGCCCGCTGTCGGTATGCCTTCAGTTCGTGGGTTCGTCTGTTCGTCGGCCTCTCAGCGCGCCGGATCGCGCCACATCGGGTACAGCGTCGGCCCGCCCGGCAGATCCGTGGTGACGTCCAGGTGGGCGTAGCCCAGGCGCGCGTACAGCTTCGCGCTGCGCTCGTTGCTCGCCTCCAGGTACGACGGCACGCCCTGCCGGTCGAGGTCGTCCAGGCGGTCGGTCAGCAGGGCCGTACCGAGCCCCTCGCCCAGCCGCTCCGGCCGTACGGCGATGAACGGCAGGTACTGGTGGTTCGTGTGGGCCGGGTGGTTGGCCGAGGACCGGATGTCGAACGCCCCGATCCGCTCCGCGTGGTACGCGCCGAGGAGGGGCTCGTACAGCGCCCTGAGGTCCGGCCCGCCGCCGTGCGCCGTGACGTCGACCGGCAGCCAGAGCGCCACGGCCGCGCGGTCGGGGGTCGTCCAGATCGCGCCCTCGGCGAGCGTCAGCTCCACGAAGGGGCGGAAGAACGGCGGGTGCAGCCGTACGCGGTCGGCCTCGTCCGGGAAGATCCAGCCGCTCACGGGGTCCTGGTGGAACCCGGTCGAGAGGACGGCCGTCACCTCGTCCGCGTCGGAGTCGTCCGCCCGCACGACGGATATGTTCGCCATTCCGGTCATCCCTCTTCGTCATGAAGGGGCGGGGCCACCGTCGTGGCCCCGCCCCCTTCGTGCCGGTTCGCGATCAGTGGACCGGCGTCCGGTCGATCAGCCGTGCCGCGCGGTCAGTCCTGCTGGGCGGAGGCCGGCAGCGTGCGCAGCTTCATCGTCTTGGCGGTCTTCGTGCCGAAGCCGTAGTCGAGCAGCTTCGCGGCGTCCGCGTAACGGTCCGAGCCGTTCAGGACCACACCCACCAGCGTCTTGCTGCCACGGGTGGCGGCGAAGACCAGGCAGGGGCCCGCGGCGGTGCCGGTGCCCGTCTTGATGCCGATGGCGCCCTTGTAGGAGCCGAGGAGCTTGTTCGTGTTGTACCAGGTGTACGTGCGCTTCTTGCCGGTGCTCGTCGTCGCCGGGGCCACGTACTTCGTCGCCTTCACGACGGCGCGGAAGTTGCTGTTCTTCATCGCGTACTGCGCGATCTTCGCGAGGTCGCGCGGGGTCGTGTAGTTGTTGCCGCCGGCCGAGATGCCGTCGAACGAGTCGAACTTGGTGTTCTTGAGGCCGAGCGACTTCGCCTTCGCGTTCATCTTCGAGATGAACGACTTCGTCCGGGCGGCGACGGTGGTTCCCGTGCCGTACGTGTCGGCCAGCGCGTACGCCGCGTCACAGCCGGAGGGCAGCATCGTCCCGTACAGGAGCTGGCGGACCGTCACCTTGTCGCCGGTCCTGAGGTCGGCGGTGCTCGCGCCTTCCTTGGCCACGTAGTCGCGGTAGGTCTGCTTGACGGTGACCTTCTTGTTGAGGTCGACGCCCTTGGTGCTGAGCACCACGGCGGCCGTCATGATCTTCGTGGTGCTGGCCATCTGGCGCTTGGTGTCGGGGGCCTTGCTGAAGACCGTGGCGCTGGACGAGTTGTTCAGCAGGAAGGCGCCCTTGCCGCCGACCGTCGGTTTGGTGGCGGCCTGCGCGGAGGAGGCCAGGGGAGAGGCGGCCAGCAGGAGACCGGCGCCGAGAGCGACCACGGCGGCCTTGCGTATGCCCGGGAGGGTGGATATCAAAGGAAACGCTCCGAGTTCGCGAATGCGGTGACAAGCGACGTGTGCGGGCCCTCCTGAAAGAGGGGTCCGAGGTAAGACTCCTGAGGATCCCCCAGGGATGTACGGGGCGCACGAGTTTGCGAATGTTTGATGTTCGGCGGGCGGCGGGCGGCGGGCGGCGGCGGCGGGGCGGAGCCGGGCCGGGACCGGGTCGGGACCGGGCGCGGTCCGCCATGCGGACGGAGGTTCTGTTGCACCTCTGTTGTATCTAAGCTGTGCGCATGCCTTCCGCCGCCCCCGTCGACCAGTCCCCCGCCAAACAGCCGCCCGCCGCCGACCGCGTCTACAGCCACATCAAGCAGGCCGTCCTCGACCGCCGCTACGAGGGCGGCACCCTCCTCACCGAGGGCGAACTCGCCGAGGCCGTCGGGGTGTCCCGTACCCCGGTCCGGGAAGCGCTGCTCAAGCTGGAGGTGGAAGGGCTGATCAAGCTCTACCCCAAGAAGGGCGCGCTGGTCCTCGCCGTCTCCGTGCAGGAGATCGCCGACGTGGTCGAAACGCGGCTGCTGGTCGAGGAGTTCGCCGTACGGAAGGCGGTCCCGGCCTCCGCCCGGCTGATCGCCCGGCTGGAAGAGGTGCTGGAGGAGCAGCGCGAGAAGGCCAGGATCGGCGATCTCGCCGCCTTCGCCGTCACCGACCGGTGCTTCCACGCGGAGATCGTGCGCTACGCGGGCAACGAGATCCTGTCGAAGCTCTACGACCAGCTCAGGGACCGGCAGTTGCGGATGGGCGTGGCGGTGCTGGAGGCCCACCCCGAGCGGGTCGCCAAGAGCATCGAGGAGCACGCCGAACTCCTCGACGCCGTCAGGTCCGGCGACGCCGAGGGCGCCGCGCGGAGCATCCGCCGCCATGTGAGCCGCGTCAAGGTGCTGGTCAGGGGTGAGGACCGGTGAGCGCCGCCGCCGTCGGCCTGCCGGGCGACCCACCGGGCGGGCGCCGCGCCCTGGGCGTCTGGGGCATCGGCGTCGCGGTCTACTTCGTCGCCGTCATCTTCCGTACGAGCCTGGGAGTGGCCGGACTCGACGCGGCGGACCGCTTCGACGTCAACGCCTCCGCCCTCTCCACCTTCTCGATCCTCCAGCTCCTCGTGTACGCGGGCATGCAGATACCCGTCGGCCTCCTGGTCGACCGGGTCGGCACGAAGCGGATGCTGACGTTCGGCGTGGTCCTCTTCACCGTCGGCCAGCTGGGCTTCGCGTTCTCGACCTCGTACGGTACGGCTCTCGCGTCGCGCGCCCTGCTGGGCTGCGGCGACGCGATGACGTTCATCAGCGTCCTGCGGCTCGGCACCCGGTGGTTCCCGGCCCGGCGCGGGCCGATGATCGCGCAGGTCGCCGCGTTCTTCGGGATGGCCGGCAACCTCGTCTCCACCGTCTTCATCTCCCGCACCCTGCACGGCCTCGGCTGGACCACGACCTTCGCGGGCAGTTCGCTGGCGGGGGTGGTCGTCCTCGTGCTGCTGCTCCTGTTCCTCAAGGACCACCCGGAGGGCCACGAGCCGCCGCCGTCCCGGCACGCCGGAACGGCCTACGTACGCAAGCAGATAGCCGAGTCCTGGCGTGAGCCGGGCACCCGCCTCGGGCTGTGGGTGCACTTCACCGGGCAGTTCCCCGCGATGATCTTCCTGCTGCTCTGGGGCATGCCGTTCCTGGTGGAGGCGCAGGGCATGTCCCGCGCCTCCGCCGGTGAACTGCTGACCCTCGTCGTGCTCTCCAACATGGTCGTCGGGCTGGTGTACGGGCAGGTCATCGGCCGCCACCACGAGGCCAGGATCCCGCTCGCCCTCGGCACGGTCGGCGCGACGGCGGTGCTGTGGGCGGCGACCCTCGCGTACTCGGGCGCGCACGCGCCGGGGTGGCTGCTGATCACCCTCTGCGTGGTCCTCGGCGCCTGCGGCCCCGCGTCGATGATCGGCTTCGACTTCGCCCGCCCCGCGAACCCGCCCGAGCGTCAGGGCACGGCCTCCGGAATCGTCAACATGGGCGGTTTTGTCGCCTCGATGTTCACGCTGCTCGCCGTCGGCGTCCTGCTGGACGCGACCGGCGGCGACTACCGGATCGCCTTCTCGTCCGTCTTCGTCCTCGAAGCGCTCGGCGTGGTGCAGATCCTGCGCCTGCGGGCGCGTACGCAACGGCGGGAGCGGGAGCGGCTGGTGGCGAGCCGGGTGGAGGCCGTGCACGTACCGGCGTGACCGTGCCGGCCGCGTGAGGTCCGGCGTGACCGCGGCGGCGTGAGGCCTGGGCGCGGCCGCGTGAGGCGTGCGGGGCCTCGCGGACCGACTGCCCCGACCCGCTAGCGCGTGACCGCGAACTCGCGCAGGATCGCCGCCGCCAGCTCCTGGTCGCCGTCGATCTTCACGCGGTCCGCCACCGCGTTGTACCGCACCCGGCCGCACGCCAGCCGGTAGTACGTCTCCCAGTCCAGCGCCAGGGACACCAGCGGGCCGAGCGAGGGCGAGCCGTCGATCGAGCCGCGGCCGTCCCCGTCCACCCGGACCGTCCGCAGGAACTCCAGCGGGCCGTGCACATCGATGACCACGGCGGAGTTGGGCGGCAGGCCCGCGTCCTTGGCGACGACCTTCGGCAGCGCGGCCAGCAGCGCGTCGCGGGTCACGTGGGCGCCGGGGGAGTCGAGGTTGCCCGGCCGGTTCAGGGTCGTACGGAGATCCTGCTCATGGACCCAGACGTCGAACGCCCGCGCGCGCAGGGCGGTTTCGAGGGTCTGCTCCTTGCCCAGAGGGGCCCGGACCATCGTGTCGGGCGAGCGGGTCTCGTTCCGCAGCTGACGGTTGCGGCGGATGATCGTGTACTCCAGCTCGGCCGTCATCTCCGGCGCGGTGTGGTGCCGCCGCACGTCGACCTGCATCTCCATGTACCGGGCGAACTCGGTCTGCACGTGGTAGAGATCACGCGGCAGGGAGTGGATCGGCCGTGGGTCCCCGAGCATTTCAGACTCCATGCCGATGACGTGCGAGACGACATCGCGTACGGACCAGGCGGGGCACGGTGTGCGCCAGTTCCATTCGCCCTCGACGAGCGGCTGCACCAGCTCGACTATGGCCTCGATGGAGTGGGTCCAGGCATCGGCGTAGGTTTGAAGGCTGGGATGGACGGTCACGGGACCCCTCGGCGGTTCTGCGGTACGCGGGCTGGCTTGCTTGCTGGCTGCGGTCTGCGGGCTGCGTGGGAGGCTCGGCAGCTAAGTTACGCTGCCCGATGGCACCCCGGCAGTGCTTTCGTGTGACGATCGTAGGCCCGTGTTGACGGCTCGAATGCCAGGACGGTGGTACTGTGCGCGCCTCTCTCCTCCAGATCGCAGTAGACCCGGACGAATCGGTCGAATCCCGTAGGTGGCGGGTGGCGGCGCTGGTACGGGAACAGCGCGGCGCGGACCTGGTGGTGCTGCCGGAACTGTGGCCCATGGGGGCATTCGCGTACGAACTTTTTGCCGTGGAGGCGGAAACGCCGGACGGCCCGACGTTCGGGGCGATGTCGGCGGCGGCGCGCGACGCGGGGGTCTGGCTGCACGCGGGGTCGATCGTGGAGCGGGTGCGGGACGGGGGTTCCGACCGCCTCTTCAACACCTCGCTGGTCATCTCCCCCGCCGGCGAGCTGGTCCGTACGTACCGGAAGATCCACCGCTTCGGCTTCGACAAGGGCGAGGCGACGCTGATGGACGCGGGCGCCGAACTGGTCACCGTGGCGCTCCCCGACACCACGATCGGCCTCGCCACCTGCTACGACCTCCGCTTCCCCGAGCTCTTCCGGGGCCTGGTCGACGCGGGCGCGCAGGTGCTCGTCGTCCCGGCCGGCTGGCCCGCGCGGCGGCGCGCGCACTGGTCGCTGCTGGCGCGGGCCCGCGCGGTGGAGAACCAGTCGTACGTCCTGGCCTGCGGGACCGCCGGGACCCACGCGGGCGTGGAGCAGGCGGGGCACAGCGTGGTCGTGGACCCGTGGGGCGAGGTGCTGGCCGAGGCGGGGGACGGCGAGGAGGTCCTGACGGTCGAGCTGGACCCGGCGCGGGTGGCGGTGACACGCGAGCAGTTCCCGGCGCTGAAGGACCGGCGGCTGGGGCTGGCGGCCCCGCCGGTACGCGACTGAGCGGGCCTCGGGGCCCGCATGCTGTCAGCCGCCGCCTTTCACGCGTGACCCGTCACGCGTGACCCGTCACCCCTCACCCCTCACCCGTCCTCCCGCTTCACCCGTCCTCCCGCTCCTTCTCCGCCATCCGGATCACGCACACCGCGACGGCGAGGAGGAGGGCGTGGTCGGAGTCGTCCCGTACGACCTCGACGCCGTACGTCTCCCGTACCCGCAGCCAGCGGCGCGAGATGTCCGCCAGCAGCTCGCCGTCGTACTCGACCGCGAACTCCCGGTCCAGGATCCGGCCGCTGACCTCCAGGTCGGAGCCGTCGGCGAGGCTCACCCGGTAGTGGTTGCGCAGCAGGGACAGCCGCTTCTTGCGGATGGTCGCGAGCGTCTCGCCGTCCCGCTCCAGCGTCATCGTGTCCCGCAGGCTGACCAGCTTCTGCCGCAGCGTGATCAGCACCCGCCCGTCGGTGTCCTTGAGCTCCAGCGTGTCGCGGAGCCGCAGCGCCTTGCCGTCGACGAGGAAGGCCTTGCGGCCGTCCTCGTCCTCGATCCAGTAGTCGTCGCCGATCGCGAAGATCTTGTCGCGCACGAGATATTTCATGCGGAACGCCTACCCGGGGACCACCGCGTCGTACCGGTGACGCACCAGAGTCACCGCCTCGTCCAGCTGTTCCCGTTCGGCGTCGGAGAGGGTGGGATTGGCGGCGCGCCGCTCCCGTACGTCCAGGAGAAGGTCCTCGAAGGACTCCCCCGATGCGTCCCCCGGCCCGCTTACCCGCCCCGCCGCCCGCAGCAGCGCCACCAGCCCCGCCCCCGCGCCCTCGGCGAGGGGTGCGCCGCTCACCGCGACCTGCGCCAGGATCAGCGCGGACATCGCCAGGTCGAGGCCGGGCGGGCCCTCCTCGGTGTTGCTCCAGTCGATCACGACGGGTCCGTCCGGCGTGAGCATCACGTTGTCCGGGTGGAGGTCGAGATGCAGCACCCGGTCCCCGGGCCGCGCCCCGACGCGCGCGGGCACCGCGTGCAGCCGCCGCAGCAGCCCGGCCAGTTGCGCCCCCGCCGCCTCGGGAGTGGTCCCGCCGCGCGCCAGCGTCTCCAGCATCGTCGGCCCCGACAGCCGCTCCATCACCAGCTCGCGGGGCACCTCGGGGCGGGGCGGCCGGACGCGTGGCACCGGATAGCCGTGCTCCCGCAGGTGCTCCATGACCACCGCCTCGGGGCCGGCGTCCAGCCCGACCCGGTAGCGCCGCAGCACCCACCCCTCGCCGTACGCGTACACGTCCGCGCTTCTGCCCGTCCCCAGCAGCTCCCCAGTTCGCATCCCGAGAAGGTAAGCGGCCCCCGGCCTCCCGGTCGAGAGGGTCCCGGGCCGAAATGGCACCCTTGACACATGAACGCTGCTTCTCCGGCCCCGCGCCGTGTCCGTGTCCGCGCTCCCGAGCTGGTCGGGAAGGGTGGCTGGCTGAATACGGGTGACACCTCCTACACCCTCGCCGACCTGCGGGGACGTATCGTCGTACTCGACTTCTGGACGTTCTGCTGCATCAACTGCCTGCACGTCCTGGACGAGCTGCGGGAGCTGGAGGAGAAGCACCGGGACACGGTGGTGATCATCGGGGTGCACTCGCCGAAGTTCGTGCACGAGGCCGAGCACCAGGCGGTGGTCGACGCCGTCGAGCGGTACGAGGTGCACCACCCGGTCCTGGACGATCCCGAGCTGGCGACCTGGAAGCAGTACGCCGTGCGGGCGTGGCCGACGCTGGTCGTGATCGATCCCGAGGGGTACGTCGTCGCGCAGCACGCGGGCGAGGGGCACGCGCACGCCATCCAGAAGCTCGTGGAGGAGTTGGAGGCGGAGCACGCGGCCAAAGGGACGCTGCGGCGCGGGGACGGGCCGTATGTGGCGCCCGAGGCCGTGGCCACGGATCTGCGGTTCCCCGGGAAGGCGGTCGTGCTGCCGGGGAGCGGGAACCTCCTCGTGTCCGACTCCACCCGCCACCAGCTGGTCGAGCTGGAGCCGGACGGTGAGACGGTCGTACGGCGGATCGGGACCGGCGGGCGCGGGTTCGGGCCGGATTCGTTCAGCGAGCCGCAGGGGCTGGCGCTGCTGCCCGACGGCACGGTGATCGTCGCCGACACCGTGAACCACGCGCTGCGTACGTACGACCCGGTCGGCGGCGAGATCAGGACCGTCGCCGGGACGGGGCGGCAGTGGTGGCAGGGCTCGCCGACCTCGGGGCCGGCGCTGGAGGTCGACCTCTCGTCGCCGTGGGACGTGGCGTGGTGGGCGGACCGGGTGTGGATCGCGATGGCCGGCGTGCACCAGCTGTGGACGTACGACCCGGCGACCGGCACGGTCGAGGTCGCGGCCGGCACGACCAACGAGGGCCTGGTGGACGGTCCCGCGGCCGAGGCGTGGTTCGCGCAGCCGTCGGGTCTCGCGGCGGCGGGGGACCGGCTGTGGGTGGCGGACTCGGAGACGAGCGCGCTGCGCTACGTGGAACGTACCTCCGCGTCAGGGGACTTCACCGTGCACACCGCCGTGGGGACGGGCCTCTTCGACTTCGGCCACCGCGACGGCCCGGCCGAACAGGCCCTGCTCCAGCACCCGTTGGGGGTCACCGCGCTGCCGGACGGCTCCGTCGCGGTGGCGGACACGTACAACCACGCCCTGCGCCGCTTCGACCCCGCGACGGGCGAGGTGACGACGCTCGCCACGGACCTGCGGGAGCCGTCCGCCGCCGTGCTGGTCGGCGAGGACATCGTGGTGGTGGAGTCGGCGCGCCACCGACTGACCCGGCTGCGGCTCCCCGAGGAGGCGGTACGGGTCGAGTCCGTCGCCCACCGCACGCGGCGCGCGGCCACCGAAGTGGCGCCGGGCGCGCTCCGGTTGGACGTCGTCTTCACGGCCCCCTCGGGCCAGAAGCTCGACACCCGCTACGGCCCGTCGACCCGCCTGCTGGTCTCCGCGACCCCGCCCGAACTCCTGGCGGACGGCTCCGGCGCCGGCACGGACCTCCACCGCGCCCTGCTCCTGGCCGACGGGATCACGGAAGGCGTCCTGCACGTCTCGGCGATGGCCGCGTCCTGCGACGACGACCCGTCGAACGAATACCCGGCCTGCCACGTCCACCAACAGGACTGGGGCGTCCCGCTCCACGTAACCCCGGAGGGCACCTCCCGCCTCACCCTGGTCCTGGCAGGCATGGACACCAACCCCCCGGCGACGGACGCCTGAGCGGGTTGTCGGCCGGGTGGTCATCACGTCATCAACGCGGCTTCGGCGCGAGCCCGGCCGCGTTGACGACGGTGTGGGCGTCGGCCCCGGACACGGCCGACTCGCGGAGGGTGGGCCTTGACCGCGTCCACCGCGGCGCCGGACGGCTGTGATCCAGGGCAACTCTCCGCAGGCAGGCGGCCAGATCTCGCGGGCCGAGTGCCGCCAACGCCCCCATCGCACTGAGCCGTCGGCCGGAGGACCACAGGGGGGTCGTCGGCGGCCGGAACGGTACGACGGCGATGCCGTCGGCGGCGAACGGTGCTGGGTCGAGGTAGGTCATGCCGCCGGTCCCGCACACGTACGCGCGGGCTCCGGTTACGGCGGAGAGATCCGCGAGCCTCTGGGAGCGTCCTGGGCGGGAGGGCAGATCGCTGCTGGTGAGGATCTGGCCCTGCCAGCCGAGCAGGTCGAGCAGAACGCGAGTGGAGGCCTTGGCAACGGCCGCGGTCCTGCCGGTGTCGAAGGCGGTCAGGACGGGGTCCATGGCCTGGGCGAGTACCGGCCAGTGCGCGCTCGCCCCGTAGTGCTGCCGCAGCATCCCGGCGGTCTTCCGTCGGCTCCGGTCCGGATCATCGATCAACGCGTCCCTGATGAGGGTCGGCCGTCCGTGGGGAAGGCGTGTGGGAACGGTGAGCCACTGCGAACGGTTCGGCTCATTGAGGGCCCCGAGGCGGGCTCGGTGCTGGTAGTCGCGGCGGGTGAACTGCACGTCGTCCAGGACGATCCAGTAGTCCGCCGCGAACAGCTTCGCGAGTGTCGTCAGTCTCGGGAACAGATTGGGCTGGTGAATTGCGCACAGCCCGCCCGGTCGGGGCAGGTCAGGAAGAGATGAGACGGCTGGTGAAGCCATCCTGGACAAGGGATTCGTACGCTCCATGCACGTCCTCCGGGACCTCCTGCTCGATGGCGAATCCGAGCTTCGGATACTCGATGACCCGCTGGAGATCGCCCACGAGCATGTCCAGGACGAGCTCCCCGTCGCCGATGGACTTCACGTAGTCGTCGAACTCCAACGGCTCCGACGCGCAGAGGATCTCGACGTCGGGCCACAGCTTTCGGGCGGTCGCGAACGACCGCCGTTCCATGTAGGGCTTGGAAACCAACATCACTGTCCTCGGGGTGATGCCGGCAGCGGCGAGGACCTCCCGGGACAGGGTGACGTTCTGCCCGGTGTTACCTGCCTTCGGTTCCAGCAGGATCGCCTCGGCGGGGACGCCGAGGTCGATGGCGTGCTCGCGGAAGTGGACGGCCTCGCCGCGCGGGAAGACCTTGGCGGTGGTGGGGCTGTTGCCGCCGGTGAACACCAGGGTCGAAAACAGCCCGGCGCGGTACAACTCGACGGAGTGAGTGGCGACGCCCAAGTCGTGGCTGCCCAGCCCGATCGCCACGTCGACCGGCCGTAGCCGGTGATGCATCTGGTGGTAGTCCCAGATGAGCGCGGCCCGGCGCCACTGGTCCTCCGTGATGGCCCGCTGGTTGTCGCTCACTTTTTTCTCCTTGGTCACCGTCGCCGGGGGCCGGTCGGCCCCTCGTTCATGGCCTTGATGCCCTCGATACTGCGCAGTTGGTGTACGAGTCCGTACTGTCCGGCCGCCCGGGTGGCCTGATCGAGGACGAGAAGTCCATCATCACGGGTCGCCGCGTCGGAGAGCAGGATGTGGCCATGAGCGGTGTCCAGCCGTACGCGTTGCATCGGAGAGTCGGTGGTCCCGCTGCTGCGGGCGATGTCGATGAAGTGCAGGGCTTGGGTGAGGTCGCCGGCGCCGCGGCGGGCGAGGGCGAGTTTCTGGTGGGCGACCGACCAGTCGTCGGGTTCGGCGAGGTCCTCGAAGTCGCGGGTCGCGGCCCGCATGACGCGGGTCGCGTAGTCGTGGCGACCGTTCTTGCTCAGCGCCGTGCCCACCCACAGGCGGGCCCTGGCACGGTCCCGGCGGGAGAGCCGGTCGTCAACCGCGAGGGTTTCGTAGTGGCGGGCGGCAACCTCCAGCCTGCCGGACATTTCCGTGATCACCGCGAGGGAGAGGTCGAGCTGGGCGACACGACGCGGGATGTCGAGCTGGGTGAAGACCGCGCGCGCTCCGGCGTATGAGTGCTGGGCGGAGAGGGGGCCGAGCAGCGCCCCTTGGTCACGTTTGAGATCCCCGATCAGCGCCGTTGAGCGAGCGAAGAGGTACAGGCCCTTCTCGTCCAGCTCTCTGGCGTTGAACCGCGCCAACCAGCGGCTGAGCAGGCTGTCTGCGAAGACGAAGTTCTGACGGGAGAGCGCGCCCACGACGCGGTCCAGGTCATCGGCCCACGATTCGTACTCCCAGGCTCGGGGACCGACGGCGGTGACGCGCCGCCCGGCGCCTCGCGTGGTCCCGGCCATCTCGGACAGGAATGTCTCGAAGCGCAGGTGGGCGTGGGCGTCCGCGCGTCCCAGGGCGGTGTCGAGGATGGCTTGGGTGTCGGGTCTGGGCTCGGTTTCGGCCCGCTTGCTCTCCCACTTCGAGACCGTCGCGACGGCCACGCCGAGATGCTCGGCGAAGGCCCGCACACTCAGACGCAGGGCGAGACGCAGTGCCCTGGCCTCCAGGCCGGTCCAGTGGTGCACGGTTGCCACGCTCACTCCCTTCCGCCGTCATCGAAGCAGACGCGTGCAAGGGGCGGGACGAAAGTGGAACGGAAGTAGAACGCCGGGTGATTGGCCGGGAGTCCGGCGACCTCCATGCTCAGGATCGTCACCACTTGTCGACCCTTGGGACGGTCCCCCGGCATGGAGCCCCTTACGGAACACCGCCCGGTCAGCGGGCCTGTCGTCTACGGTTTTCTGCGGCTGGTGCGCGTCTCCGCGGCGCGGCACGCGGCGCTGGTCGCCTCGCTCGCCGAGTACTGCCGCAGCCACGAACTGGAGCTGTCCGGCGTCTTCACCGACCGCGAGGCGAGTGCCGACGTCAATTCCGTGGCCTTCATCGGTCTCCTGGACGTGTTGGCCTTGCCTGACATCTACGGCGTGCTGGCCCCGGCCGCGTCACACCTCGGCCCTAAGACGATGGCCGCTCAACGCGGTCGGCGGATCGAGGCGGTCGGATCCCGGCTGCTTCTGGTCCGCCGGCCCCGCACCGTATGGCCGCCGACTGTCACCGGCCCGGTGGGCAGTCGGCGAGCGTGCGGTGCGGAACTTTCCGCAAGGCCTCGGTTGTACGGATGAGAGGGAACTGCCGTGGAAACCTTCGAACGCGCGAGGCTGGACGCCTACTTCGCCCGGATCGCATCCCAGTTCGCCCCCGACGAGCGGACCTCCTCGTTCCTGATCACCCACCTGTTGGCCGAGCGCCCGGCATTCGTCCGCGCCGTTGCCGCGATGTCCCGGCTCACGGCTGTGCTGCCCAAGCCGAAGTCCGTCCACCCGGCCGCCCGGCGCGAGATCGAGCGGACCGTCGCTGTCGACACCCTGACGCGTGAACTGTTCACAGAACCGGACACCGCGCTGGACTACTTCGAATCCCGGGCGGCCGGGGAACCCATCTGCCTTCTCGACGTCGGCGGCTACTTCGCCCCCGCCCTCACCGACCTCCACAGCCACTTCACCGGACGCCTGGCCGGCGTCGTCGAGGACACCGAGAACGGCCACCGCCGCTACGAAGCTCTCGACAAACTGCCTTGCCCCGTCGTCTCGGTGGCCCGCTCTCCACTCAAGGACCCCGAGGACTACCTCGTCGGCCAGTCCGTCGTGTTCTCCACCGAGGCCGTCATGCGTGGCCGCGGCGACATCCTCCATGGCCGCCCCGCCCTCGTGATCGGATTCGGCAAGCTCGGCTCCTCCATCGCCCGGCTCCTGCATGCCAAGGGCGTCCAGGTCACCGTCTTCGACATCGACTCCGTACGCCGTACCCAAGCCCTGTCCCAGGGCTTCACCGTCGCCCGCGACCGCGAGAGCGCGCTCACCGGCGCCGGCCTGGTGCTCTGTGCGACAGGCGCGGTCTCCCTGCGCGGGGAAGACTTCTCCCATCTGCGCAACGGCGCCTACGTCGCCACTGTCACGTCCAGCGAGGACGAGCTGGACCTCGCCGGCCTGCCGGACGTCTACACCCGCACGGTCGTCGGTGACCACATCACCCGCTACCAAACCATCGGCCATTACTTCTATCTGGCGAACGGCGGCAATGCCGTCAACTTCCTCCACGGCGCGAGCGTTGGGCCGTTCATCTTCCTGATCCAGGCCGAAATCCTCGCCGCGATCCGGACGCTCACCCGCGGGGATCTCGCTCCTGGCATCCACGAGGTCCCCGCCCCCGACCGCGAGGCCATCGCGGCGACCTGGCTCTCCTACTTCAACAGGTGATCACCATGCCCATCACGGCCGACCACATCCGCACCACCGTCACCGCGTACCTCGACCTGCACCCCGAGGACAAGGACGAGATCGAGATCCTTCAGGACCTCCTCGACAGCGGCGGCGACCTCACCAGCCGCACGTCCCTGCCGGGACACGTCACCGCGGGCGCGATCCTCGTCGGCCGCGACGGCCGTGTCCTGCACATTCTCCACATCGCCACCGGCAAATGGCTGCTCCCCGGCGGCCACATCGAGCCGTCCGACAACACGCTCCTGCAAGCCGCCGGCCGGGAACTCGCCGAAGAGACCGGTATCCCGCCCTACCTCGTCACCCCGCACAGCGAGACCCCGCTGCACATCGACGTCCACCCCATCGACGCGAACCCGGCCAAGGAAGAGCCCGCGCACCAGCACGTCGACTTCCGATTCCTCTTCCGTACCACCGCCGACGTCGGCGAACTACAGACCGACGAGGTCACCGACGCCATGTGGCGCACGGTGGAAAGCCTCATCGACGAGCGGCTGAAGCAGCGGGTCGCCAGAGCGCTTCTCTGATCTGACCTCGGTGGCGGCGTCGATGTCGTCCGCTGCCGGGGGCTCGGCCGTGGCCGTCCCCCGGTCAGGGGCCCCGGTCAGAAGCCCCTGCGGTCGTCCTGTTGGACCACCGTGGGGGCGACCACGGCGCGCCTGCGGCGGGCGATGCTGGTGAAGGTGGCGATGCCGATGATGCCCACCGCCATCATGATCAGGCCGACCAGGTCGACGTTCACGCTGTCGGAGTGCCAGTCGGTCGCGAACGTGAGGATGGCTCCCACGCCGATCAGTGCGATACATCCGCCGATGCCCATGACTTCCGCCTCCTGTTGACCGTTGACAGTTGGCCGTTCCGGGCCTGTGCCTCGGGTACCCCGGTCTGGAACAGCCATGCGGGGGGCGGAAGTTCGTCTTTCCGTTGGCGCTCCTGGGTCAGGGCTCCTGGTCAGGTCTCCAGGAAGGCGACCAGCGTGTTGGCCAGCATGTACGGGTCGTCCGCGCCGCACAGTTCGCGGGCGCTGTGCATCGACAGGATCGCCACGCCGATGTCGACCGTCTGGATGCCGTGCCGGGCCGCGGTGATCGGGCCGATCGTCGTGCCGCACGGCATCGAGTTGTTGGAGACGAACGACTGCCACGGCACCCCCGCCCGCTCACAGGCCGCCGCGAACACCGCCCGGCCGCTGCCGTCCGTCGCGTACCGCATGTTGACGTTGACCTTGAGGATCGGGCCGCCGTTGGGGCGGGGTTTGTGCGTCGGG
Organism: Streptomyces sp. NPDC088261; assembly: GCF_044740805.1. Classification (NCBI taxonomy): domain Bacteria; kingdom Bacillati; phylum Actinomycetota; class Actinomycetes; order Kitasatosporales; family Streptomycetaceae; genus Streptomyces; species Streptomyces sp. NPDC088261. The sequence continues at coordinate 504,736 of NZ_JBIURL010000001.1, read as the reverse complement.
TCGTGGCGGTCGCCGTAGTTGGGGTGCACGGCGTGGCCCGTGTCCGACGACAAACAGACCGTACCGGCGAAGGCCCGCGCGCGGTCCTCGTACGTACCGCCCCGGGAGAGCACCGAGCGCTCCAGCACCGTGCCGAGCAGCGGGCCGTCCGCGCCGGTGTCCGACTGCGAGCCGTTCTCCTCGTGGTCGAAGGCGGCGAGGACGGGGATGTGGGGGAGCGCGCCGGCGCCGGGGCCGGCGACCGCGGCGAGGGCGGCCGTCGCCGCGTGCACGGACAGGAGGTTGTCCATCCGCGGCCCCGCCACCAGCTCCTCGTCGCGGCCCAGGTACGCGGGGCGCTCGATGGCGTGCGGCATGAGGTCCCAGCCGGTGATGTCGTCGGCCTCGACGCCCGTCTCCTCCGCCACGAAGCGGATCAGGTCGCCCTCCTCGGGCCGGCCGAGTCCCCAGATCGGCTGCATGTGGCGCTGTCTGTCGAGCTTGAGGCCGTCCGTGTTCGCCGACCGGTCCAGGTGGACGGCGAGTTGGGGGACCCGCAGCAGCGCGCGGTCGACGTTCACGAGCCGGTTCGAGCCGTCGCGCAGGGTGACGCGGCCCGCCAGTCCGAGGTCCCGGTCGAGCCAGGTGTTGAGCAGCGTCCCGCCGTAGATCTCGACGGCGATCTGCCGCCAGCCGTACGAACCGGTGTCGGGAAGCGGCTTGACCCGCAGGTTCGGCGAGTCGGTGTGCGCGCCGACGATCCGGAACGGGGTGTGCGGCGGGGCGTCCTCCGGTACGAACCAGGCGATGATCGCGCCGCCGCGCAGGACGAACTTCCCACCCGCCGCCCCGTCCCAGGCGTCCGTCTCCGCCACCTGCCGAAACCCGGCCTTCTCCAACCGCTCCGCAGCGTTGGCCACCGCGTGGTACGGCGAAGGGCTGGCCGCGAGGAAGGACATGAGGTCGTCGGTGTGGCCGCGGTCGAAGCGGGCGGATGTGCTCATGGGGTTCACCATAACGACGGGGCGTGACAGTGGGATCGCCACAGGTTGTTACGGGGGGAATGCGGCGACGGTACGGGGCGGGAAGGGGGCGCACGCCGGCCCGGGGGCCCGGTCGCGGGCGGCCGGAGGACCCCGGACGCGCCGCAGGACGCCTCCCCCCCCCCCGAAATCCCTGGGGGAAGCGTCCTGCGGTGGGTGGTGGTCGGTGTCTGGTGGTCGGCGGCCGGTGTCGGTGGCCGGTCCGCCGGGTTCGCCCGCTGCGCTCAGAACGCCGACTCGGGCAGCTCCATCAGCGAGTTGTCCACCGACTCCGCCACCGTGCGCTGCGCCGACACCCCGGGCAGCACGTTCGCCGCGAAGAACTTCGCCGCCGCGATCTTGCCCTGGTAGAACGCCACGTCCTTCGCCGCCGCCGTCTCCAGCTTCTCCGCCGCCACCGCCGCGCCGCGCAGCAGCAGGTACGCGACGACCACGTCACCCGACACCATCAGCAGGCGGGTGGTGTTGAGGCCGACCTTGTAGATGTTGCTGACGTCCTCGCCCGTGGCGGTGAGATCCGCCAGCATCCGGCCGACGATCGCCTCCAGGTCGACGGCGGCCTTGGCGAGCGCGTCCCGGGCCGGCGCCAGGTCCGTACCGCCCGTGGAGACGGCGAGGAACTTCTTGATCTCCTCGGCGAGGGAGTTCAGCGCCTGGCCCTGGTCGCGGACGATCTTCCGGAAGAAGAAGTCCTGGCCCTGGATGGCGGTGGTGCCCTCGTAGAGCGTGTCGATCTTGGCGTCCCGGATGTACTGCTCGACCGGGTACTCCTGGAGGTAGCCGGAGCCGCCGAACGTCTGGAGCGACTGGGCGAGCTGTTCGTACGACCGCTCGGAGCCGTACCCCTTCACGATCGGCAGCAGCAGGTCGTTGAGCCCGGCGAGCGCCTTGACGTCCTCGCCTGCGGCCTCCTTGACGGCGATCTCGTCCTGCACCGACGCGGTGTACATGACGAGGGCGCGCATGCCCTCCGCGTACGCCTTCTGCGTCATGAGCGAGCGGCGGACGTCGGGGTGGTGCGTGATGGTGACCTTGGGCGCGGCCTTGTCCATGAACTGCGCGAGGTCGGGGCCCTGGACGCGCTCCTTGGCGTACTCCAGCGCGTTCAGGTAGCCGGTGGAGAGCGTGGCGATGGCCTTCGTACCGACCATCATCCGGGCGAACTCGATGATGCGGAACATCTGGCGGATGCCGTCGTGCTTGTCGCCGATGAGCCAGCCCCGCGCGGGGCGGCCGTCGCCGAAGGTCATCTCGCAGGTGTTGGAGGCCTTGAGGCCCATCTTGTGCTCGACGTTCGTGGCCTTCACGCCGTTGCGCTCGCCCAGCTCGCCGGTCTCCCAGTCGAACTCGTACTTCGGTACGAGGAAGAGGGACAGGCCCTTCGTGCCGGGTCCCGCGCCCTCGGGGCGGGCGAGGACGTAGTGGAGGATGTTCTCCGACATGTCGTGCTCGCCGGACGTGATGAAGCGCTTCACGCCCTCGATGTGCCACGTGCCGTCGTCCTGCTGGACCGCCTTCGTGCGGCCCGCGCCGACGTCCGAGCCCGCGTCCGGCTCGGTGAGGACCATCGTGGAGCCCCACTGCCGCTCGACGGCGAGCGAGGCGACCTTCTTCTGGGCCTCGTTGCCCTCCTCGAAGAGGATGCCGGCGAAGGCCGGGCCCGACGCGTACATCCACACCGCCGGGTTGGCGCCGAGCACCAGCTCCGCGTACGCCCAGATCAGGGAGCGGGGGGCCGTCGTGCCGCCGATCTCCTCGGGCAGGCCCAGCCGCCAGTACTCGGCGTCCATGAACGCCTGGTAGCTCTTCCTGAAGGCCGCCGGGACCGGGGCGGTGTGGGTCTCCGGGTCGAAGACGGGCGGGGTGCGGTCGGCCTCGGCGAAGGACGCGGCCAGATCGTTCTCCGCCAGGCGGGCGATCTCGCCGAGGACGCTCTTGGCCGTCTCCACGTCCATCTCCGCGAACGGACCCGTGCCGTAGAGCTTGTCGCGCCCGAGGACCTCGAAGAGGTTGAACTCGATGTCGCGGAGATTCGACTTGTAGTGCCCCATGGCGACTGCTCCGTAAGGCTCGGGGAGGCGGATTCCTCAGACATGTACCGGTTAGTAGCTCCGATGATGCTACCCATGGGTAATAAGACGCAACCTCGTCCGGGCCACTGTGACGCGGTCGACCGGGGGGCGTTCGGGGGCGTCCGGGAGCACGGAGTGGGCGCCGGGGGGCGTCGAGGGGCATCCGGAGGCGGACCGGGCCCCTGCGGGCGCTGATTCTCAGTACTCTTGCGGTCATGTACGGCTACGACCAGACCCCGGGCGCTCAGCAGCAGTACGCGCACCCGCAGCAGCAGCCGCAGCAGCCGATGGGCGGTGTCGGTGTCGGCGGGTACGGCGAGCAGCCCCTGTATCCGGAACCATCACCTCCGTCACTGGGGGACGCCGTACGGGCGTTCACGACGGGGTCGCTGTCGGCCGAGGACTTCCAGCAGATCTTCGCGACGTCGAAGGTCTACTGCCCGCGCGGCGACAACCCGGGGTTCCTGGCGCTGCACAACACGCAGCAGCCGGTGATCCCGATGTTCAGCACGCTCAAGGAGCTGCGCCGGTACGCGGGCAAGGAGTCGAAGTACTTCGTGATCACGGGCGCGGAGGTGATCGACCTGCTGCCGACGGGGTACGGCTTCGTGCTCGACATGGAGGGGGACCACCGGATGGTGTTCGACGCGAAGGCGGTCGAGCAGATGGTGGACTTCGCGATGCGGCGGATGTACGGCTGAGGGCTCGGCCCGGCCTGCGCCGAGGGTCCGTACCGACGCGGTGCGGGCCCTTTCGCGTGCCCTGGCATGGATGCGTGACCGCCCGGGAATGAAGCGCGCCTTGCCAGATGTTCACCGTTCAACTAAATTGAGCGTGGACATCATCGAGGAGGACCTCATGCCCGCCGTGACCGTCGAAAACCCGCTGACCCTGCCGCGCGTCGCTGCCCCCGCCGACGCCGTCGCCCGTCCCGTGCTCGCCGTCTCGACGGCGCCCGGAGGCTTCGAGGGTGAGGGCTTCCCGGTGCGCCGCGCGTTCGCGGGGATCAACTACACCCATCTCGACCCGTTCATCATGATGGACCAGATGGGTGAGGTGGACTACGCGCCGGGCGAGCCCAAGGGGACCCCGTGGCACCCGCACCGCGGCTTCGAGACCGTGACGTACATCATCGACGGCACCTTCATCCACCAGGACAGCAACGGTGGCGGCGGGACGATCATGAACGGCGACACGCAGTGGATGACGGCGGGTTCCGGCCTGCTGCACATCGAGACGCCGCCGGAGTCGCTGGTGATGTCGGGCGGGCTGTTCCACGGCCTCCAGCTGTGGGTGAACCTGCCGGCGGCGGACAAGATGATGAACCCCCGCTACCAGGACATCCGCGGCGGCCAGGTGCAGTTGCTCACCTCGCACGACGGCGGCGCGCTCCTGCGGGTCATCGCGGGCGAGCTGGACGGCCACGAGGGCCCCGGCATCACGCACACGCCGATCACGATGGTCCACGCGACGCTGCGGCCCGGCGCGGAGGTCACGCTGCCGTGGCGCGAGGACTTCAACGGGATCGCGTACGTCCTGGCGGGGCGCGGCGCGGTCGGTACCGACCGGCGGCCGGTCCACACCGGGCAGACCGCGGTGTTCGGGGCGGGCGGTTCGCTGACCGTACGGGCGGACGAGTCGCAGGACTCGAACACCCCGGACCTGGAGGTCGTGCTGCTCGGCGGGCGTCCGATCCGTGAGCCGATGGCGCACTACGGGCCGTTCGTGATGAACAGCCAGGCGGAGCTCAAGCAGGCGTTCGACGACTTCCAGGCGGGCCGGCTGGGGACCGTGCCGGTCCCGCACGTGCAGTAAGACCTTCGGTCAGCGGGGACCACCGGCCTCTGGTCCGGCGGGCGCGTCAGCCCGGCGGACCGGGGGCCGGCGTGGTCGGGTGGGCGGGTGAAGATGCCCTCGCCGTCACCGCTGCTGCCCCGGGGTGCCTCGCGGTTCGCCGCCTGGTGCGGGGTGATCGTGCTGGCCGCCGCGGTGGGGGCGGTGGTGATCTGGCTGTCGCTGACGCTCAAGGCGGTCGTGACGCCGGTGCTGCTGGCCATTCTCGGTACGGCGCTGCTGGGTCCCGTGTACGGATGGCTCGTCAGGCTGAGGGTGAACCGGTCGGTCGCGGCCTTCCTGACGTGCCTGTGTGTCGTGGTGGTGGTCGGCGGGGCGGGATACATCGTCGTCAACGCGCTGGTCGACAACGGGAACCAGATCGTCGCGTCGGTACGGGACGCGGCGAAGACGCTCTCGGAGCACTTCGGGTTCGCGGGGACGTCGCTGGACGACCTCGCGAAGAACGCGAAGTCGCTGCTCTCGCGGTACGGGGCGACCGCGGCGTCCGAGGTGGTCAACGGGATCAGCCTGGTGGCGGAACTGATCGCCACGGCGGTGCTGGCGCTGCTGCTGATCTTCTTCTTCCTGCGGGACGGGGAGCGGATCGCGCGGGCGTTCCGCTCGCTGGCGCCGGCGTCGACGGGGGAGACGGTCGAGGCGATGGCCCGGCACGCGTTCCGGGCGGTGGCGGGGTTCATGCACGGGACGTCGCTGATCGCGCTGATCGACGCGGTGTGCATCACGATCGGGCTGCTGATCCTGCGGGTGCCGGGGGCGATCGGGCTGGGCGCGCTGGTGTTCGTGGGGGCGTACATCCCGTTCGTCGGCGCGCTGCTCTCCGGCTCGATCGCGGTCCTGGTCGCGATCGCCGACCGCGGCTTCGCGATCGGGCTGTGGGTGCTGGCGGTGCTGATCGTGGTGGAGGCGGTGGAGGGGCACTTGCTCCAGCCGTTGATCCAGAGTCGTACGGTGCAGATGCACCCGGTGGTGATCCTGCTGGCGATCACCGCGGGGGCGGGGACGGCGGGGGTTCTGGGGACGCTGCTGGCGGTGCCGCTGACGGCGGCGGCGCTGGGGGTCCTGTCGGAGGCGCGGCTCCGGATGGGCCCGGGCGACGCCCCTGACGACGGCCCCCCGCCCCCGCCCGACGCCCCGCCCCCGCCGGGTCCTCAATCGCCGGACGGGCTGGATGGGGGCGCTCCCGCAGGCGCGTCGACGCGGCCCACGACCACGCCTCGTCCTCAATCGCCGGACGGGCTTGATTTGGGTGCCTCGGGTCGGAAATCTGCGGGTGGCTCGCGGTGGCGGTGGCGTAGGCGGTTCCGGTGATGCGGACGGGCTTATCAAGCCCGTCCGGCGCTTGAGGACGAAGCGTGGCCGTAGGCCGCGTCCGGTCGTCGGGCGGGCCGGGGGCGCGGGGGCCCTCTCCAGCCCGTCCGGCGATTGAGGACACGGCTTGGCCCGGGGGGCGTCGGGGCCCCGGCCAGCCCGTCCGGCGGTTGAGGACAACGCCTGGGCGCGGCCGCGTCGCGCGGCCCCGTTACGGCGTCGCGCCGTCCGCGCGCCCCGCCGCGTCCACCGGCTCGTGGTCCTCCGACTCGTACAGTTCGAACCAGATCGACTTCCCCTCCCCCCGCGGATTCACCCCCCACGCATCCGCCAGCACCTCCATCAGCACCAGCCCCCGCCCGCTGGACGCCAGCTCGCCGGGCCGGCGCCGATGCGGAAGCTCGTCGTTCACGTCCGCCACCTCCACCCGCAACCGCCGATCGCCGCGTTCGCCCGCCGCCTCCGCCACCAGCAGCGCGTCCCCGTCCGTGTGGACCAGGACGTTCGTGACCATCTCCGAGACCATCAGCACCGCCGCGTCGACCTGCTCGTCGTCCGACCAGTCGTGCAGCAGGTCCCGCAGCTGCCGCCGCGCCCCCGAGATCCCCTCCGGCTCCGCCTGCGCGATCGTCAGCGCCGTGCGCCGCGGCGGCGGCTGCCGGTCGGCGCGGGGCTGGGAGCCGTCCCGCGCGAGCAGGACGAGCGCGATGTCGTCCTCCCGGTGCTCGGGCAGCGGCCCCGTCATGTAGTGGGAGCCGGGGCCGTGCACCACGCCCATCAGCGCGTCCGCCAGCTCCTCCAGGGACGAGCCCGTGTCCCCCTCCAGCACCGGCCGCAACCGGTCCCAGCCGGTCGCCAGGTCGTGGCCGCCCGTCTCGACGAGCCCGTCCGTGCAGAGCATCAGCAGCTCCCCCGGCTGGAGCGTGATCTGGGTCGTCGGATAGTCGGAGTCCGCCTCGATGCCCAGCGGCAGCCCGCCCGCCGTCTGCCGGATGAACGCCGTCCCGTCCGGCATGCGGAACACCGGGTCCAGATGCCCCGCCCGCGCGATCTCCAGCGTCCCGTTCTCCGGGTCGACCTCCATGTACAGGCAGGTCGCGAAGCGCGGCCCGGTCTTCTCGTACTCCTCGTCGGTCATGGCCGCGTCCGCGGAACCGTCCGCGGCCACGCCGTACGGCGCCATCGCCCCCGTACCCCCGTCGCTCTCCGGCCCCGGGAACTGCCGCATCCCCGCGAGGAACCGCGACGCCCGCGACAGCACGGCGTCCGGCCGGTGCCCCTCCGCCGCGTACGCGCGCAGCGCGATCCGCAGCTGGCCCATCAGCCCCGCCGCCCGTACGTCATGCCCCTGTACGTCCCCGATGACCAGCGCGAACCGCCCGCTGCCCCGCCCCTCCGCCTCGGTCGTGCCGCCCGGCAGCGGGATCATGTCGTACCAGTCGCCGCCGACCTGGAGCCCGCCGCCCGTCGGCACGTACCGCGCCGCCACCGACATCCCCGGGATGTCCGTGTTCAGCGTCGGCATCATCGAGCGCTGGAGCCCCAGCGACAGCTCCCGCTCGCTCTCGGTGACCCCCGCGCGCGCCAGCGCCTGCGCCAGCATCCGCGCCACCGTGTTCAGGACGGAGCGCTCGTCCGGCGAGAACGCCACGCGGTTCTTGAACGCCGCCATCCACGTGCCGAGCGTGCGCCCCGCGACGGTCAGCGGCAGGAAGGCCCAGGAGTTGCGGGCGAACGGCTCGATGCGCGGCCAGATGTCCGGGTAGCGCTCCTTGTACGACTCCGCCGTCGGCAGGTAGATCGCCCGGCCGGTCCTGATGACCTCGGACGCCGGGTAGTCGGAGTCGACCGTCAGGCTGGAGAAGTCGTCCGCGTCCGCCAGCGTGTTCCCGAGGAGGCCGACGATCCGCAGCGCCTCCTGCGACGGCGAGGTGCTGAACACCGCGAGCCCGTCCGGCGAGAACCCCGGCATGGACAGCGACGACGCGACCCGCAGCACCTCGGCCGTGGAGCGGGCCTCCGCCAGCGCCCGCCCCGCGTCGAGCAGGAACGCCTCGCGGGACCTGCGCCAGTCCCCGGTGATCGAGCTGCCCTCGATGGCGGTGCCGGGGCGCGGCTCGGCCACCTCCTGGAGGGTGCCGATCAGCTCGTACACCTGGACCCCGTCGGGCAGCGTCCTGACGAGCGGCTTGGACCGCGCCCGTACGGTACGGAGCACCCGGCCCTTCTCGTTCATGATCCGCAGCCGGGCCTCGGCGAGGGTCCCCTCCGTGACCGCGAGGCTGACGATGCCCTGGATCTCGTTCCAGTCCACCGGGTGGAAGTGGGAGCGCGCGCCCGACGCGGTGAGGGAGGCCGGTTCGGCGGGCAGGCCGAGGAGCCGGGCCGCCTCGGCGTCCAGGGTGACGCGGCCGGTCGCGTCGTCCCAGCGCCAGATGCCGGTCGCGATCGCGGCCAGGACTTCCTCGGTGCGCATTGTCACACTTTATGAACATCTGTAGAGCAAACGCCAATGAGGAGGCCTCGGCGGCGGGCGATAAGGTTATGGCGGTCACACACAAGCGCTGTTCAACCACCATGACCCCGAGTTGCGAAGACTGGATGAAAGACGATGCATCGGTACAGGTCCCACACCTGCGGCGAGCTCCGCGCCTCTGACGTCGGCACCGACGTCCGGCTGAGCGGCTGGCTGCACAATCGCCGAGACCTGGGCGGCATCCTCTTCATCGATCTGAGGGACCACTACGGTCTCGTCCAGCTCGTCGCCCGTCCCGGCACCGCCGCGAACGAGGAGCTGTCCAGGCTCACGAAGGAGACCGTCGTCCGCATCGACGGCACGGTCTCGGCGCGCGGCGCGGAGAACGTGAACCCGGACCTCGCGACCGGTGAGATCGAGATCGAGGTCTCGGAGGTCGAGATCCTGGGCGCGGCCGGCCCGCTGCCCTTCACGATCAACGCCGAGGACGGCGTCAACGAGGAGCGGCGCCTGGAGTACCGCTTCCTCGACCTGCGCCGCGAGCGCATGCACCGCAACATCATGCTGCGTACGGCGGTCATCTCCGCCATCCGCCACAAGATGACCGCGCTCGGCTTCAACGAGATGGCCACGCCGATCCTCACCGCGGCCTCCCCCGAGGGCGCCCGCGACTTCGTCGTGCCGTCCCGGCTGAACCCCGGCAAGTTCTACGCGCTCCCGCAGGCCCCGCAGCAGTTCAAGCAGCTGCTGATGGTCTCCGGCTTCGACCGCTACTTCCAGATCGCGCCCTGCTTCCGCGACGAGGACGCCCGCGCGGACCGCTCGCCGGGCGAGTTCTACCAGCTCGACGTCGAGATGAGCTTCGTCGAGCAGGAGGACGTCTTCCGGCCGATCGAGAAGCTCATGACCGAGCTGTTCACCGAGTTCGGCGAGGGCCGCGAGGTCACCTCGCCCTTCCCGCGGATCCCGTTCCGCGAGTCGATGGTCAAGTACGGCAACGACAAGCCGGACCTGCGCGCCAAGCTGGAGCTGAGCGACATCTCGGACGTCTTCGAGGACTCCGACTTCAAGGCGTTCGCCGGCAAGCACGTGCGCGCCCTGCCGGTGCCGGACACGGCCGGCCAGTCGCGGAAGTTCTTCGACGGCCTCGGCGACTTCGCCGTGGGCCTGGGCGCCAAGGGCCTGGCCTGGGTGCGGGTCGGCGACGACGGCGCGCTCAGCGGCCCGATCGCCAAGTTCCTCACCGAGGACAACGTCAAGGTCCTCACCGAGCGCCTCTCCCTCGCCCCCGGCCACGCGATCTTCTTCGGCGCGGGCGAGTTCGGTGAGGTCTCCAAGATCATGAGCGCGGTCCGCGTCGAGGCCGCCAAGCGCGCCGGGCACTTCGAGGAGGGCGTCTTCCGGTTCTGCTGGGTCGTCGACTTCCCGATGTACGAGAAGGACGAGGAGACCGGGAAGATCGACTTCTCGCACAACCCGTTCTCGATGCCCCAGGGCGGCCTGTCCGACCTGGAGACGAAGGACCCGCTGGACATCCTGGCGTGGCAGTACGACATCGTCTGCAACGGCATCGAGCTGTCGTCCGGCGCGATCCGCAACCACGAGCCCGAGCTGATGATCAAGGCCTTCGAGATCGCCGGCTACGACCGCGACACCGTCGAGCAAGAGTTCGCGGGCATGCTGCGCGCGTTCCGCCTCGGCGCCCCGCCGCACGGCGGCATCGCCCCCGGCATCGACCGCATCGTGATGCTGCTGGCGGACGAGCCGAACATCCGCGAGACGATCGCGTTCCCGCTCAACGGCAACGCCCAGGACCTGATGATGGGCGCGCCGACGGAGCTGGACGAGTCGCGCCTGCGGGAGCTGAACGTGGCGTTGCGCAAGCCGGTCGCGAAGTCGGCCGCGAAGCCGGGCGAGTAACGGCGGCGGTACGGCTACGGCTCCGAGGCGCCGGCGAACGCCTCGATCACCCCGGCCCCCGGAACCACCAGGTTCCGGGGGCCGGCCCGTGCGGCGCCCGGGGGCCGGCCCGTCCTGCGCCGCACCGGTCATGCCACGGTGAAGTCGGCCGCCTTGTTGTCCAGCGTGGTCGTGCCGTTCGCGGCCTCGACCAGTACGGCGACGTGCCAGGTGCCGCGCGGGGACTCCGCCGCGTCGGCGCCGCTGACGGGGGTGGTGTACGTGCACCGCAGGGTGTCCTCGCCCGACGGCTCGCAGACCGCCGATTCGACCGCGGCCATGTCCTTGGCGGTCAGCCCGTCCTTCGCGAAGGAGGACTTCGCCGGCCAGGCCAGGACCTTCACGTCCTTCACGTCCTTGGCGTCCTTCACCCCGGAGGCCGAGGTCACCTCGGTCGTGAAGGTCAGCGAACCGTCGCGCCCGCCGTCGGGTGCCGTGTAGCGGGCCGTGCTCTGCGTCAGGGAGAGCGGCTGCTCCCCGGTGTGCGCGAACGCGAAGGCGCCGGCGCCTCCGAGCACCACGACGGCGGCGGCGAGCGACAGAACGATGCGACGGGACATGAGGGCTTCTCCATGGTCGTTTCGGCGGGATCGGTTCGGCGCTCTCGGTGGCGCCGCTGCACCGATCCTCGCCGCGCCGGGCGCGGCGGGCATGAGCACTCCCACTCAGGACGGCCTGAGTAGCGGCGGCAACCCGCCCCCGTTCAGGCGCTCCGCGCCGCCGGTTCCGCGTCAGTTCTCGGGGCGTCACGCATATGACGTCTATGGTGACTTTATGTATGGATGAAACGTCGTGAGGTGAGATGCTCTGGTGCATGCCGCTTTGTGCGCATCTGTGGCCGTGTCGGCTCGACCGCTCGACCGCTCGACCGCTCGACCGCTCGACCGCTCGACTGCTCGGCCGCTCCATCGCTCGACCGACGCACCGTCTGTGTTCGCTGCTGCTCCCCCGGAAGGCGAAATGAGACCCCGCTCCCGTTCGACGCGTCCGGCGCACCTCGTCGGCGTGCTGCTGGCCGCCGGACTGCTGGCCGCCGGACCGCTGCTCACCGGGTGCGCGGCGCCCGATCCCGACCGGGGTGACGCCGACTCGCGGGGGAAGGGGCCGGCGGAGGCCGTGGCGGCCGGGGGCCCGCCCGCCCGGCGGGCCGCCGCCGAGCACCGGGGCGCCGAGGTCCTCCGTACCGACGTACCGGCCGAGATTCCCGGCCTGGGGCCGAAGACCCGCGCGCGTCTCCCGGAGGACAGCAACCAGGCCGTCGTGGCCGTCGGCCGCGCCCGGAACTCCAACCGCACGACCGTCCTCGTCTACGAGCGGGACCCGGTGGCGGGCTGGCAGGTCGTGTCGGGCCCGTGGCCCGCCCACAACGGGCTGCGCGGCTGGACCGACGACCACGACGCGGGCGACCGGCGCTCGCCGATCGGGGTGTTCGGCCTCACGGACGCGGGCGGCGAACTGCGCGACCCGGGGTCGAGACTCCCGTACGACCGTTCCTCCGACTACGCGATCTCCGGCACCGGTTTCGAGGACGAGCCGCTGGCGGGGTCCTTCGACTACGTCGTCGCCATCAACTACAACCGCCGCCCCGGCCACACCCCCCGCCACCTGGGCCGCCCCCTGGGCGAGGAGAAGGGCGGCGGCATCTGGATCCACGTGGACCACGGAGGCCCGACCCAGGGCTGCGTGTCGCTGGCGCGCCCCCGGATGAAGGAACTGCTGCGAACGCTGGACCCGGGGAAGCGGCCGGTGGTGGTGATGGGGGACAAGGCGTCGCTGGCCCGGTGAGGGGGCGGTACGGGGGAACACGCCGCCCCCGTACGGCCCCGGGTACGGTCACGCACGCGCCGCGGGTACGGCCCACGCGGAGGGCCCGTACGTGCGGCCCGTACCTCCGGCCCCGTACCCCCCTGCCCCGTACGCACCGTACCCGCGCCGCCCCCGCGCCCTACGCCGGCTTCTCCTCCAGGCGGGGGAAGAGCACCGCGCCCTTCGTCACCGTCGTGCCGACCGCGAGGCGGCCCCAGTCCGCCGCCTCCTGGACCCGCTGGTCCGCGAGCGCGCCCAGGGACTCGGCGGCGCCGAGGGAGTCCCACAGCTTCTGCGACGTCCCGGGCATGACCGGGTTGAGCAGGACCGCGACCCCGCGCAGAGCCTCGGCGGCGGTATACAGGATCGTCGCGAGCCTGGCCTGGCCCGCCTCGGACGTGTCCTTGGCGACCTTCCAGGGCTCCTGCTCGGTCAGATAGCCGTTGACCTGCTTGACGAAGTCGAACACCGCCGCGATCCCGCCCGCGAAGTCCAGCTCCTCACCGATCTTCCGGTCCGCCTCGGCGAGGGCCTTCGCCAGCCCGTCCCGTACGGCCTGCTCGGCGTCGCCCGACGCCGTCGCCTCCGGCAGCCTGCCGCCGAAGTACTTGCCGACCATCGCGGCGACGCGCGACGCGAGGTTGCCGTAGTCGTTCGCCAGCTCGGAGGTGTAGCGGGCGCTGAAGTCCTCCCAGGAGAACGACCCGTCCTGGCCGAAGGCGATGGCCCGCAGGAAGTACCAGCGGTAGGCGTCCACGCCGAAGTGCGAGGTGAGGTCCTGCGGCTTGATGCCGGTCAGGTTCGACTTGGACATCTTCTCGCCGCCGACCAGCAGCCAGCCGTTGGCGGCCACCTTGCCCGGTACGGGGAGGCCCTGCGCCATCAGCATCGCGGGCCAGATGATCGCGTGGAAGCGGAGGATGTCCTTGCCGACGAGGTGCACGTCGGCGGGGAAGGTGGTGTCGAACTTCTCCTGGTTGGCGCCGTAGCCGACGGCCGTCGCGTAGTTCAGCAGGGCGTCGATCCACACGTAGATGACGTGCTTCTCGTCCCACGGCACCGGGACGCCCCAGTCGAAGGTCGAGCGGGAGATGGAGAGGTCCTGGAGGCCCTGCTTGACGAAGTTCACGACCTCGTTGCGGGCGGACTCGGGCTGGATGAAGCCGGGGTTGGCCTCGTAGTGGGCGAGGAGCTTGGGGCCCCACGCGCTGAGCTTGAAGAAGTAGTTCTCCTCCTTGAGGATCTCCACCGGTGTCTTGTGGATCGCGCACAGCTTGACGCCGTCGGGGTCCTCGATCAGTTCACCGGGGAGCTTGTACTCCTCGCAGCCCACGCAGTACGGGCCTTCGTAGCCGCCCTTGTAGATCTCGTCCTTGTCGTACAGGTCCTGGACGAACTCCCGTACCCGGTCGGTGTGCCGCTTCTCCGTCGTACGGATGAAGTCGTCGTTCGCGATGTCCAGGTGCTCCCAGAGGGGCTTCCAGGACTCCTCGACGAGCTTGTCGCACCAGGCCTGCGGGGTGACGCCGTTCGCTTCCGCGGTGCGCATGATCTTCTGACCGTGCTCGTCCGTGCCGGTGAGGTACCACACCTTCTCGCCGCGCTGGCGGTGCCAGCGGGTGAGCACGTCCCCTGCGACGGTCGTGTAGGCGTGGCCCAGGTGAGGAGCGTCGTTGACGTAGTAAATGGGGGTGGTGACGTAATACGCCTTCCCACCCTGCTCTTCGGATCCAGTGGCCGCCATGGTCGAAATGGTATAGGGCCGGTGGTGGTGGCTTCACATCCATAAAGCGGACCGCCGCCGGTCAAAGCGGACCGCCGCCGGTCGCGCGGGGGGACGCGGGGCCGGCGGCGGTGGGCTTCCTCGTCGGGCTACGGCTTCGCGGGGTTCCAGCCGGCGAGGAGGTCGCGGTAGAGGTCGGCGTCGGGGACCTCGCGGGGGGTGGGGCCCGCGTGTGTGAAGTTGGCGTTGTCGAGCCCCAGCTTGCGGAGGAAGTCGAACGCCTTGGAGTCGTGCTCCCCAAAGGCCACGAAGGCCCAGTGCAGGGGCTTGCCCGCGACGTCCACGAGGGCCTGGCGGGCGGGCTGCTTGGCGTCGGGGGCGCCGTCGGTCTGGAAGACGACGAACGCGGGGTCCGTCGCGCCGGACTTCTCGTAGTGCGCGACGACCTCTTCGACGGCGCGGTGGTAGCTGGTACGGCCGAGACGGCCGAGGCGCGCGTGGGTCTGGTCGACGACGTTCTCGTAGGAGGAGAGGGAGAGGTCGGCGGTGCCGTCGATGTCGGTGGAGAAGAAGACGGTGTGGACGGTGGTGTCCCCGTCCCCGAGGTGGGAGGCGAGGGCGAGGGCCTGCTCGCCGAGGTGCTGGGCGCTGCCGTCCTTGTAGAAGGGCCGCATGGACCCGGACCGGTCGAGAACGAGATACACGACGGCGCGAACCCCTTGGAGCCCACGAGCACGGAGCGCGTCGCCGGCGGCGGAGTGGTGAGCGAGCAGCGCGTCGGGCAGGGTGCCGGCGGTGCTCGCGGTGGCGGCGGTGGCGGCGGTGCTCGCCGTGTCCGCGAGGGCGCCGGGCTCGGGCGTCGGCGTCGGGGCCGTGAGGTCGACGCCCGGCTCGCTCCCGACGTCCGCGCCGCGGCCTCCGGCGACCGCCTTGACGGGGGCGTCGGCGATGTCCGCGGGGGCGGACGTTTCGGCGGCGAGGTCGTCGTCGTTGAGGGCGATGGGTTCGGTGGCGACCGGCTCGGTCGTGGCGGCGTCGGCCGCCTTGGCCGCCTGGTCGTCGGTGTCCGAGGCGACCGCCTCGGCGGCGGTGTCGTCGCTGTTCAGCGCGACCGGGTCGGTCGCGACCGGTGTGGTGTCCGGGGTACTCGCCACCGCGACGGACTCGCGGGCGGAGACGGGCTCGACGTCCGCGTCGGCCGTCGGTCCGTCAGCGGCCTCGACTACAGGGGTCGTTGCGGCGGCGGGCGCAGTCTCGTTCTCGGCGACGAGGTCGTCGTTGTTGAGGGCGACCGGGTCGGTCGCGACCGGTGCGGTGTCCGTGGTGGCGTCGGCCGCCTTGGCCGTCCGGCCGTCGGTGTCCGCGACCGGCGTGGTGTCGGTCTCGGGCGTCGGTACGACCGCCTCGGCGGCGGTGTCGTCGTTGTTCAGGGCGATCGGGTCCGTCGCGACCGGCGTGGTGTCCGGCGTCGTGAGGACCGCCCCGGCGGAGGCGTCCGCGTCGGCCGTCGGCGCGGCCGGCTCGGTCACGAGCGGCGCGGTGTCGACCGCCTCGGCGACCTCGTCACCCTTGTCCGCGCCGACGGCGGCGTCGCTGCCCAGCGTGACCGGGTCGGTCGTGGTGGCGTCGGCCGCCTTGGCCGTCTGGTCGTCGGTGTCCGCGACCGGCGTGGTGTCGGTCTCGGGCGTCGGTACGACCGCCTCGGCGGCGGTGTCGTCGGTGTTCAGCGCGACCGGGTCGGTCGCGACCGGTGTGGTGTCCGTGGTGCTCGCCACCGCGACGGGCTCTGGGGCGGAGACCTGCTCGACGTCTGTGTCGGCCGTCGGTCCGTCAGTGGCCCCGGCTACGGGGGTCGTTGCGGCTGCGGGTGCCGTCTTGGGCTCGGCGGCGGTGTCGTCGTCGTTCAGGGCGATCGGGTCGGTCGCGACCGGCGCGCTCGTGGTGGTGTCGGCGGCCTTGGCCGTCTGGTCGTCGGTGTCCAACGCGACCGCCTCGGCGGCGGTGTCGTCGCTGTTCAGCGCGACCGGGTCGGTCGCGTCGGCGTTCTCGGTCGGCTTGGTGTCGGCCTCGGGGGTTGCGAGGGTCGCCTCGGCCGTGTGGTCGTCGTCCGGCGCGGTCGGCTCCGGCCCCGCCGTCGGTTCCGACGGCTCCGTCGACTTCTGGGTCGGGAGTGTCGGGGTCGGCTGGGGTTCCTGGGGGCGGGTGGCCTGGGCCGGGACCGTGGGGTCCTGCTTCGGGGGGCGGGGGTTGTCGAACGCCGCCGCCACCAGCTCCGCCGCCGCGTCCTCCGGCGAGGGCGTCTTCCGCGCGGGCGCGGGCGAGGGCGAAGGCGTCGGCACCGTCGTCGACTGACCGGCGGCCGACGCCTTCGCCGAGGCGGAGGTCGAGGCGGAGCCAGAGGCCGACGCCGTCGCAGACGCCGTCACCGGCTCCGCCGTCGACACCGCTTCCGTACGGTCGGCCTGGGGCGGGACGGACGCTGCCGACGACTCGGGACGCTCCTCCGCACGGTCGCGTCCGAACACTTTGCGCAGCAAGCTCCGAATGCCCATGGGCGAGGCCTTTCAGATGAGTTGGGTGCGTGCCCGCCCCCGGGAAAGCGGCATCCCTGGCCAGGGCGGATACGTAAGGTTAGCGGCCGCCCCCGGCGATCTTCGGCAGGGTCGGACCGGGCGTCGGACCCGGCATCCGATCGGGTGAGCGATCAGCGGCCGCAGATGTGCGCGGCCGGCGTCAGCGTCAACGTACCTCCCGGCAACGACAACCCCACCATCAACACCGCCAACACGTGGTACAGCCATGGGTCTGTCATGACCATCCGTCCGCCCCGCGTTCATCCGCCCTTTACCCCCAGGCCGCCACCGTGGTGGCCACCGCACCTAGCGTCACCGCCGGGACATCCCGACACCTTGTCGGATTGTCAGGGCGAGGACCGGGGCACGGCGACCTGCCCGGCGGCCTCCCCGGCGACGCGACCACGTGCGAGTTCACGCACCATCGGAGGGGTAAAGTGCGCACATTTCTGCCGCTGATCGGCTCATCGTCACACCCGGGCGGGCGTTCCGCCCTCACCTGCAAGTACCGCTGCGGCGACGCCTGCTTCCACGAGGTCCCGAACAAGACCGACAACGAGTACCTCGGCGACGTCATCGCCGGTGCCCTGTCGAGACGTTCCCTCGTACGCGCCGCCGGCATCGTGACCGTCGCCGCCGCCACCGGCACCGCCCTCGCCGTCGGCACCGGTGACACCCCGGCCTCCGCCGCCGCGGCCACCGGCGGCCACGGCCACGGCCACACACCCACCCCCGACGGCGCCCGCGGCCTCCGCTTCACCCCCGTCGCGCCCAACCTCGCCGACCAGGTCACCGTCCCCGCCGGCTACAGCCAGCACGTCGTCATCCGCTGGGGCGAGCCCATCCTCCGCGGCGCCCCCGCCTTCGACCCGGACAAGCAGACGGCCAAGGCGCAGGCCGGCCAGTTCGGTTACAACAACGACTTCCTGAGCCTCCTCCCGCTCAAGGGCGAGCGCGGCCGTCAGGTCCTCGTGGCCAACCACGAGTACACCGACGAGATCCTGATGTTCAAGGGCTACAACGCCGCCGCGCCCACCCGCGAGCAGGTCGAGATCGCCTGGGCCGCGCACGGCCTGTCCGTCGTCGTGGTCGAGGAGGACCGGGGCAGCGGCAAGCTCACCGCCGTCACCCGCCACCAGCTCAACCGCCGCCTCACGGCGACCAGCGAGTTCCGCCTCACCGGACCGGCCGCCGGCTCCGAACTGCTCCGTACCTCCGCCGACCGTACGGGCACCAAGGTCCTCGGCACGCTCAACAACTGCGCGGGCGGCACCACCCCCTGGGGCACCACGCTGCACGGCGAGGAGAACTTCAACCAGTACTTCGCCAACGCCTCCAGCACCACCGACCTGCGCTACGGCATCGGCACCGGCGCCACCGAGCGCAAGTGGGAGCTGTTCGACAAGCGCTTCGACGTCAAGCAGGAGCCCAACGAGGTCCACCGCTTCGGCTGGGTCGTGGAGCTGGACCCGTACGACCCGGAGTCCACGCCCCGCAAGCGCACCGCCCTCGGCCGCTTCAAGCACGAGGCCGCGCAGCCGCGCCTGACGGCCGACGGCCGCCCCGTCGTCTACATGGGCGACGACGAACGCTTTGACTACTTCTACAAGTTCGTCTCCTCCAAGCGCATGCGCAAGGGCGGCAGCCGCGCCGACCACGCGTACAACCTGACCCTGCTGGACGAGGGCACGCTGTACGTCGCCAAGCTCACCGGCGACTCCCCGGCCGGGGAGTTCGACGGTACGGGCAAGCTCCCCGCGGACGGCGAGTTCGACGGCTCCGGCGTCTGGATCCCCCTCGCCACGGGCGACGTCTCGCACGTCCCCGGCATGACCGCCGAGGAGGTGTACGTCTTCACGCGCCTCGCGGGCGACAAGGTCGGCGCCACCAAGATGGACCGCCCCGAGGACGTCGAGCCCTCGCCGCGCACCGGCCGCGTCTACATCGCGCTGACGAACAACACCGACCGCGGCAAGGCCGGCAAGGCGGGCGCCGACGAGGCCAACCCCCGCAACGCCAACAAGCACGGCCAGATCCTCGAACTGGCCGAGAACTGGGACGACCCGGCGGGCGACGGCTTCGCCTGGCGCCTCTTCCTGGTCGCGGGCGACCCGAAGGACCCGGCGACGTACTTCGCGGGCTTCCCCAAGGACAAGGTCAGCCCGATCTCCTGCCCGGACAACGTCGCCTTCGACCCGCACGGCAACCTGTGGATCTCGACGGACGGCAACGCGCTCGGCACGCACGACGGCCTGTTCGGCGTCGCGACGCAGGGCGAACGGCGTGGTGAGCTCAAGCAGTTCCTGACCATGCCGAACGGCGCGGAGACCTGCGGGCCGATCATCCAGGACCGCCGCGTCCTGGTCGCCGTCCAGCACCCGGGGGAGCTCGACGGCGCGAGCGTCGAGAAGCCCGCGAGCGCGTGGCCGGACGGACCCGGCAGGATCGTCCGTCCGTCGGTGGTCGCGGTGTGGCGCAAGGACGGCCGGGACATCGGCGTCTGACCTGCCCGATCCGCCCCGGGGTGGCGCCGACTCGGACCGGCGCCACCCCGGTCGTACGCGAGCCAAGTGACGGCCGTACGTCAGCCCGGTCGTACGTGAGCCAAGTGACCCCGTACCTCAGCCCTCCAGCCGCGCCGCCCTGAACGCCGTGAACTGTTCCGCCGCGTCCCCCGTGTACGACCACGGCACCCGCGCCGCCCGCGCGCCCAGCAGCGCGAACAGCGCCCGCGCCTCGTCGTCCAGCCCCGCGTAACACGCCGCGTGCGTCAGGTAGTTCAGCTCCCCGACCTCCTCCGGTACGACAGGCCCCGCCGCCCGCCCGCCGATCCAGCGCTCGAACGTCCTGCGCACCTCGGTCACCGCCAGCTCGTGGTGCCAGTGCTGCCCGAAGTCCCGTACGGGCCGCCGCCCCCGCGCCGCCTCCGCCCCGTACCGGAACTCCTCCACCCGCGCGATCTGCACCAGCACCGACAGCGACGACCCCGGCGGCGCCGCGCCCGCCGCGTCGCGGGCGAAGTCGTACATCCGGCCGTGCGTGCCGTGCCACCGCGCGGAGAAGTACCGGAGCAGCTGCACATGCCCTTCCATGTTGTACGGGTCGCGCCGCCGCATCTCGTCCCACCAGCGCCGCAGCTCGCTCTGCGCGATCCCGCCCTCGTACAGCCGGGCGACCGTCAGCAGCGACACCCACGGCATCGGGTCGGCGGGGCTGGCGTCGGCCGCGTCCAGGCAGGTCAGGACCGCGCCGTCGAGCCGCGCCCGGTCGATGCCGATGCCGCGCCCGGCCGCGATCGCGTGGTCGAAGACCCGTACCACCTCCGTCGCCGCCCGCAGCACCGCCGCGTCCGGACTGTCCGGTTCCGCCGCCCGCCAGTTCTCCACGGCCGAACTGCCCGCCGCCGCGTGCGACAGGATCCGCTGACGGTGCGTCCGGCGCGGCCAGTCGGTGCCGGTGGCGCGCAGGAGGTCGCGTACCCCCTGCCAGCGGCCGATGACGATGTCCTGGCGCGCCTCGGTGAGCGGCAGGTCGCCGAAGTCCGGGTCGAAGTCGGGCGCGCCCTGCTTCCCGGGCGGGCGCGCTTTCCCCGGTGTGCGCCCTTTCCCCGGTGTGCGGCTCCTGCCGGGCGCGCGGTGACGGTGTTCCGCCATGGCTGCGGTCCCGTCCCCGTCAGAAGTCGGTCGACAGGGACTCGCCGGCCCGGTCGGACCGGTCGGGGCGGCCGGGCCGGCCGGCGGCGGAGTCCGCGTACGGCTCGTGGCGGGGGCCGTCCGGCACCCGCGCGGCGTCCAGCTTCGCGGGGCGGTAGTACGAACTGCCCTTGCGCCAGTACCAGATCATTGGCGCCAGGCCGGCGGCCAGTCCGCCGATCCCGATGGTGAGCGCGGTCGTGGTCAGCTCGCTCAGCGACTCGAAGAAGATCCAGAACATGAACAGCGCGCCGAGCAGCGGCCAGAGCACCCCGAAGAAGAAGTCGCCGGGGGAGCGGAACATCACCGTGCGGTACGCGACGACGGCCGCGATGCCGGCCAGGCCGTAGTACACCGCGATCTGGAGGGAGATGGCGGTGACGGCGTCGGAGAGGATCTCGGTGACCGAGCCGAGCGCGCTCGCCGCCGCGAGCAGGGCGAACGCCACGAACCCGACGGCGGTGATGGCGACCCAAGGGGTGTTCCACGTGCGGTGGACGCGGCCGAGCGCGGACGGCATCGTACGGTCGCGGCCCATCGCGAACAGCGAGCGGGTGACCTGGATGAGGGTGGTCTCCAGCGTCGCCACGGTGGACAGCATCACGGCCACGATCAGCAGCTTGCCGCCGACACCCGGCCAGATGGCTTCGCCGAGGATGCCGAGGACGTTGGCGCTGCCCGCCATGATCTGGTCCTCGGTGAGGATGACGTTGACGGCGATCGTGAACGCCTCGAAGAGGAGGAAGACGATGCCCATGCCGACGAGGGCGGCGAGCCCGGCGGTCCTGCGGCTGTTGCGGGTCTCCTCGCTGAGGTTGCTCGTGACGTCCCAGCCCCAGTAGTAGAAGGCGGCGACGAGGGCGCCCGAGGCGAAGCCCGACGTACCGTCGAAGTGGCCGAACCCCAGCCACGACCAGTCGAAGGCGACGGCGGCGCCGTGGTGGGCGAGGGCGGCCAGCACGAACATCAGCAGCAGGGCCAGCTCCACGCCGGAGAGCAGGAGCTGCGCCCGTACGGTGAGCCGGGCGCCGCCCAGGACCACCAGCAGCATGATCAGGAACCAGCCGCCGCCGACCAGCAGCGCCAGGCTCGTGTTGTTGGCGAGACCGGTGTCGAAGAGCGCCAGGGTCATCGCGCCGGCGGGCAGCGACCCGGCGACCATGAAGATCGTGGCGGAGACGACGAGCGCCCAGCCGGAGAGGAAGCCGAGCGCGGGGTGGAGGGTCCGGCCCACCCAGGAGTACGCGGCACCGGCGTTCGCGTCGAGTCGGCCGAGGCGGCCGTACGCGAGCACGATGCCGAGCATGGGTATCGCGCAGTAGAGCAGCGCGGCGGGCGCGGCGAGTCCGACGGAGGCGACGAGGACGGCGGTGGTGGCGGCGAGCGAGTAGGCGGGGGCGCTGCCCGCGACCGCCATGACGATGGTGTCGAACGTACCGAGGACATTGGGCTGGAGCCCTCTGCCGGAGTTGCTGCGCATGGCGTTCACTGCTTCCGGAAGTGCGTCTGAGGATCGGTCCGGCCGCGGAAATGGGAGATCGAGCGCATAGTAGCCGCGAGTGCGCGGTGAGGTGCGACGGATGCGTTGCGGACTTGTTGCGGTGTACGGAGCGGTCCGGGGCGGTCCGGGACGGGTGGGGTCTCGCTAGGCTGGCGGCATGGCTTCTTCGACGGAGGTACCGGACGGGACGGCGTCCGCCGAGGTGGGCGCCGGTGCTGGTGCCGGTGCCGGTGCGGGCGCCGGTATGGGCGTTGGCTCCGCGAGGGCGGACACGGGGGGCTCCGCGAGGGCGGACACCTGGATCTGGTCGGTACGGCTCACCAAGACGCGCTCCCAGGCGGCGGCCGCGTGCCGGGCGGGCCATGTCCGGGTGAACGGCGAGCGGGTCAAGCCGGCGCACGCGGTTCGGGTGGGCGACGAGGTGCGTCTGCGGTACGCGGGGCGGGACCGGGTGGTGGTCGTGTCCCGGATCGTCCGCAAGCGGGTGGGGGCGCCGGTGGCGGTGGAGTGCTTCGTGGACAACAGCCCGCCGCCGCCTCCGAAGGAGTTCGTGGCGCCGATCGCTGCGCGGGACCGGGGGGCGGGGCGCCCCACGAAGCGCGAACGCCGGGAAATGGACCGCCTCCAGGGCCACTGAGCCGACGGGCTGCGGGTCACAGTGTCCTCAATCGCCGGACGGGCTCGATCCCGCCGACCACGCCCGCGCGGGCGGCGACCTCCGCGGGTCCTCAATCGCCGGACGGGCTTCGACGGCGCTGCCCGGCGGGCCCCCGCGGCTGGTGACCTCCGCGGGTCACGGTCGTCCTCAATCGCCGGACGGGCTTTGATGGTGCGGCCTGCTGCCCCGTGCGGGTTGCGACCTCCGCGGGTCAGGGTGTCCTCAAGCGCCGGACGGGCTTGATGGTGCCGGCTGGGCTGGAAGCCTCGGTCCCGCCCGCGCATGACCGACAACCCGCAGCGGGCAAAATCCAGCCCGTCCGGCGTTAGAGGACGACCGTGACCTGCACGGAGCGTGGCCCGCAGGGGCATATCAAGCCGGTCCGGCGCTTGAGGACAACAGTGCCCCGCAGCGGGCAAAATCCAGCCCGTCCGGCGTTTGAGGACGACCGTGACCCGCACCGAGCGCGGCCCGCAGGGGCACATCCAGCCCGTCCGGCGTTTGAGGACAGCCGTGACCCGCACGGAGCGCACGCCCCAGGGGCACATCAAGCCCGTCCGGCGATTGAGGACAAGAGCGAACCGCCGCGAACCGCCCCGCAACGCCTCACCCTCCGTGACCCTTGTTGGACGGAAAGTAAAACCGGTCGTCGGAGGGAAGGTCAGTTCCATGAACCTCGACGGCGACCCCCGCCCCCGCTACGACCGCTCCGTGACCTTCCGCTTCCCCCGCCACCCCCGCAGCGTCCCCCGCGCCAGGGACGCCCTCCGGAGGTGCACGGAGCTGACAGGCGACACCGCCGCCATCGCCGCCCTGCTCCTCTCCGAGCTCGTCACCAACGCCCTGCGCCACGGCAGCCCGCCGGGACGGCAGATCGCCGTCACCCTTCACCGCGCCGAGGGGCTGCTCAGGCTGGAGGTCGAGGACGCCGGCGACCACCTGCCCCGGCCCCGTACCGCCGAACCCGACCTGGACGACGAGTGCGGCAGAGGTCTCGCCCTCGTCGCCGCGCTCGCGGACGACTGGGGGGTGACGCCCCGGCGCGGCCCCGGCAAGTGCGTCTGGGTAGCCCTGAAGGTGTCGACCGACACCACCCTCACGTGAGCGACGCCCCAGGACCCGCCCCCGCGTCCGTCCCCGGACCCGCACCCGCCCCTGGACCCGCACCCGCCTCCGGCCCCGCACCCGAACCCGCCCCGGGACCCGCCCCCGCCCCCGGAGGACCCGCCCCCGGCGACGCGATCGCCTTCGCCGCGCCCACCTCCTGCCGCAGCCCCGCCAGTACGCTCTCCTCCCCAGCCCCGGCCGCCCCGGCCGCCCCGTCCCCGGCCCCGGCCTCCCCGGCCGCCCCGTCCCCGGCCCCGGCCGCCCCGGCCGCCCCGGCCCCGGCCGCCCCGGCCCCGGCCGCGCCGGCCCCCGCCCCCACCTCCCCCCGTACCTCCACCAGCACCTCGCTCGACCGCAGTCGCCCCGCCATGGCCGTCAGCTCGTCCGCGATATCCGCCGCCTCCGCCGGCGCCGGCGGCCTCGCGCCGTACGAGACGCGCACCCGCGCCGCCGTCGTCGCGTCCACGATCCGTTCCGTCGCCACGACCAGCGGCCACCAGGCCGCCGCCCGCCTGCCGATGGGCGGCGGCTCGGTCAGCGCGCGCTGGAACTCGGACCGTACGGCCGACAGGTCCCGGTAGATACGCCGCCGCGCCCGCTCCACCTCCGCCTGGCCGGCGGTCCTCCCCGCCGCGTCGGGCATCCCGAACGCCCGCCGCACGTACTCCGCCGTCTCCTCCACCGCGTCCGCCAACCGGTGGCCGAGGCGGGTGTGCCAGCTCTCCGGCCACAGCAGATACCCCGCGACCAGCACGATCGCGCACCCGATCAGGCTGTCCACCAGCCGGGGCACCACGAGGTCGAAGCCCTGCCGGTTCAGGACGTCGGAGATCAGCAGGATCACCGGCGTGATGGCCGCCGTCTGGAACGCGTACCCCTTCGCCGACACCGCCGGGATCAGCGGCGCGAGCAGCGCGACGACCAGGACGTCCCACCACCCGACCGGGACCTCCGCCAGCACCACCCCCGCCACGACCAGCCCCACCGCCGTGCCCAGCGCGCGCAGCACCGCGCGCGAGAAGACCGAACCGAAGTCCGGCTTCAGTACGAAGGTGACGGTCAGCGCCACCCAGTACGACCGCTGTACGGGGATCACCGCCACCAGCGTCTGCGCCAGGCCGATGCAGAGCGCGAGGCGCAGCCCGTACCGCCAGGACGCCTCCGAGAACAGGACGCTCCGCGTCGCGCGGCGGACGCGGACGGAGAGCGCCGCCGGGCGGCCGAGCCGGTCGTCCAGGGTGGCGGGGTTGCCCGGATCGCCGTCCGCCTCGTGCACCACCGCCGCGACGTGCCGCAGCGCGGTGTCGACGGCGCGGTCGGACGCCGTCCTGGGCGGTGGCAGGTCGAGCACGCCCGCGCCGGTACGGCCTTCGGCGACCAGGTCCGCCAGGTGCCGCAGGGCCGCCGTCACCTCGGGCGGCGGCGTACGGCCCCGCAGGTGCGCCGCCTCGACCAGCGGGATGATCACGTTGAGCTGCGCGAGCAGCCGTACGAGCGGGCCCCGCCAGCCGTGGTCGCGGGCGCGGCGGGCGAGCAGGAGGTCGTACGCCTGGTTCAGGGCGAGGGTCACGGCCCGGCGGCGGCCGTCGAACTCCGCGTCGGGCGCGGCCGAGGCCGCCAGCAGATCGGCGGTGGCACGGTACGTCCCCGCCACCGACGCCCGCTCCGGCACGCCGGCCCGGAACGGCCAGGCCAGCAGCGAGAGGAAGAGGACGAACAGGCCGCCGAGCATGATCAGCAGCGGCGGCTTCCACCACGGCGCGGGCAGGTCGAGCCCGGCCCCGACGGCGGCGTTGAGCAGGAGCAGCAGCCCGGCGAACGACGCCACCGCGCCGATGGACGAGATCATGCCGGACACGAGCGCGATGAGGGCGAGGACGCCGACGGCGGCCCACTCGTGCCCGAAGACGAGCGTGCCGAGCGTGACGCCGACGGCGCCGAAGAACTGCGGGACCGCCACGTGGAGGATCCGCATCCGGTACGCCTCGGCGGTGTCGCTGAGGACACCGTTCAGGGCGCCGAGCGCGACGAGCGCCCCGTTCGCGCGTTGGTCGGTGCCGAAGCCGACCGCCAGGGGGGCCGCGAGGGCGACGGAGGCGCGGGCGACGGCGGGCCAGCGGATCGGGGCGGGCTGGGGGCGGAGGTTGTCGAGCAGCCAGGCGGGCGGAGAGAGCCGCGCCGCCGCGGCGGCGGCCCTGCGCCGCGCGACGGCACCGGGGCGCCGGGACGGGGACCCGGACGACGGCCGGGGCGGGTGCCGGGACGACGGCTCTGACCGGCGCCGGGACCACGGCCGGGACTTCGGGTTCTCTCCCATGGCGGTCAGCTTCGCCTGTCGCCGCCCCCAGCGGGACACCCCCACCGCTCCCTACCCCTGGTACCCCTCCACCTCGCTCGCCGGGCGGACCGCCGCGTCGTCCGGGTTCTCGCCGTACTGCGACTTGGCGCGCCGCTGGCGCAGCAGGTCCCAGCACTGGTCGAGCTGGACCTCGACCGCGCGGAGCCGCTCGCGGTCCTCGGCGCCGAGGCCGAGGTGATCGGTCGAACGGTCGCGCAGCGCGCGCTCCTCCGCGACCAGGTCGTTGATGTTCTGGAAGATCTGGTTGTCGCCGCTCTGCGGGGTGCTCATGTCTCCGATCCTCGCAATCCCCGACCGCGAGCGCACCTCGGTGGTGCCTATTCCGCGCGCTGTTTTGCGCGCTGTTTGCCGTGCAGCTCCAAGCTCACCAGCAGCGACCGGTGGTCGGTGTCCGCGAGGTCCAGGAAGCGCGCGTCCCGTACCGAGAAGTCTTCGCTGACCAGCACATGGTCGATCTGCGCGCCCAGCGGTCGCGGCGCGTCCGACGGCCAGGACGGGGTACGGCCCGCGCCCCCCAGCGCGGCGCTGTCGAGCAGCCCGCCCGCGTCGAGGACGTCCCGGAAGGCGGCGTGGTCGCGGGTCGCGTTGAAGTCGCCCGCCAGGATGACGGGCCCCCGCCGGTGCGCGGCGGCGTAGTTACGGACCCGGCCCAGCTCCTCCCGCCAGTCGTCGACCCCGCCGGGAACGGGCGGCAGCGGGTGGGCGAGCTGGAGCGCGACCGTACGGCCGCCGACGCGCGCGTCCGAGCCGGGCATGGCGAGCGTGCCGTCGACGCCGGCCGTGTGCGTGAGCGGGAAGACGGAGAAGATCGCGGACCCCTCGGCGCCGCTCGCCTCCACGACGTGGCGGTACGGGTACGCCGAGCGCGGGATCTCCGTGTCCAGCAGCCGCGCGCAGACGAACTCGCACTCCTGGACGAAGACCAGGTCGGGCTTCTCCCGGCGGATCGCCGCGATCAGGCCGAGCGTCGCCTGCCCGAACTCGACATTGGAGGTCAGCACGTCCACCCGGGCGAGCACCGGACCGCGCGGCCCGGCGGCGCCCGCGTCGTACGGCCGCACGAACCACCCCGTCCCGGCCAGCAGCACCAGCGCCCAGACCACCCCGGCGCGCCAGCGCAGCAGGGCGGTGAGCAGCAGGGCGGCCCCGGCCGGGACGAGGAGCCAGGGGAGGAAGGCGAGCAGCTGCGGTACGGGGGTGACCGCGTCCACGCCGGCGGCGCGGCAGCCGACGAGCAGGGTCGCGGCGGCGAGGAAGAGCGCGCAGGCCCAGATCAGGAGCCGCTGGTGGGCCGGGCGCGCGGTGGGCGGCGCGGAGGAGGGGTGGCCGAGCTGGTGCGGGACGACGGTGTCGCTGCCCGTGCTGTCCAAGGGGCCGGCCTCTCGCTCGGTGGGCTGTCGCCAGGTGGGCTGTCGCTCGTGGGCTCTCGCTCGGTGGGCTGTCGCCCGGTGGGGCACGCCGTGCCGTACCGGGCACGCATACAGGGACAGTAGCCAAGAGGCTGCTGTCCCTAGGTATGCCCGTAGTGACGGACGAAGGGTTCGACGGTCAATCAGTTGGTACGGCTCCGAGGGTCACCGCATCTGAGGTGACGTCACCCGGTCCGTGGTCAG
Organism: Streptomyces sp. NPDC088261; assembly: GCF_044740805.1. Lineage (NCBI taxonomy): Bacteria > Bacillati > Actinomycetota > Actinomycetes > Kitasatosporales > Streptomycetaceae > Streptomyces > Streptomyces sp. NPDC088261. The sequence goes on along the minus strand of NZ_JBIURL010000001.1, from coordinate 477,010 downwards.
CGCCCAGATGATGAACGCCGACAGCGCCATGCCCACCACGGCCCAGACCGGCTGGTAGAAGAGGAACATGAACTGGGCGACCAGGTTCACCATCGCCAGTCCGAGCCCCACCCAGCGGGCGAGCCTGGACCCGGCGAGTATGCCGAGGCCGACCACCGCGACCAGGATGCCGAGCCCGATGTGGATCCAGCCCCACGCGTCCAGGTTGAACGCGTAGGCGTAGCCGGTCACACGGTTCAGCACGTTGTCCGACCTGACCGCCACGGCGCCCTGGAGGATCTCCGTGGCACCCGCGACGAGCATCAGGATCCCCGCCATGAAGCTTCCGCCCACCCAGCGGCTCGCTGTCCTTCCCGCGTGCATACCGGTGCCTGCTCCGGTCCCGGTACCCATGCCAGTTCCGTTGCTCGCGCTCGATCCGTTGCCCATGCCCGTGTGGGGGGGCCTGTGTGCTGTGTTCTGGCTCATATCCCCACCATGCGCCAAATGGCCCAAAAGGGAAATTTGGGACGAAAGAATTGGCATAAAGACTAAGTAAAGCGCCCGGTGGGACGGGGTGCGGGGCGGTGCGCGGGACGGCGCCGAGCAGGGCGGTCAGCGGTGCCGAGCGAGCCGTTCAGCAGTGCCGAGCGAGCCGTTCAGCGCTGCCGAGCGGGGGGTTCAGCCGTGCCCACGCACGCCCCGCCACGGCCACAGCCGCCCGCCCCGCCCCGTCCCCGCGAACCAGCAGACCACCGCCACCGCGAGCCCCGAGGCGAGCACGATCCAGGACACCGTACGGAGCGACGAGGTCAGCGCGTCGTACACCGCGGCCGCCGCCGCCCGGTCGCCGTCGTTCGGCAGGCCGTCCAGCGTGTAGCCCCGTACCGCCCCCACCGCGAGGAACAGCAGCAGCCCGCCGGCCGCGAAGCCCGTGCCGGCCACCACCAGCGCCCGCCGGGCCCGCCGCCCGCGCCCCTTCCGGCGCCGGAACGCGGCCCCCGCCACCGCCAGGGCCGCGACGGCCACCGTCCCGACGGCCGGCCAGATCCCCGCCGTCCGCATCCCCTGCACCACGTCCCGCCGCCCGCCCAGCCCGTCCGCCTTGAGGACCGTGATCTCCGTGTGCCGTACGGGAATCCGGTCCGCGAACGGCACCCCGTCGTCCCGCAGTTGGCGCTTCACCTGCTCCGTGACCGGCGCCAGGTCGAGGGTCACCGCCTTGTCGGTGTCCTCGGTGAGGACCTGGTTCGCGGCGGACTGCGCGGCCAGACTCGCGGTCCGCCACGCGGCCCGGAAGGAGGCGGTGGTGGTGAAGGACCGTACGGCGTCGTGGAGCAGGTCCCGTACCTGACCCTCCAGCGGACCCACGTCGATCTGACGCATCGCCTGCTGCGTGATGCGGTCGGCCACGGCGTCCTGCACGGCGGGTTCGGAGGCGAGCGGCTTCATGGTGGCGACGAACCGGTCGCTGTTACCGATCTCCAGCTCGGACCAGGCGGCGAGCGAACTCACCGGGACGAGCACGGTCAGCAGGACGATCAGGGCGGCGGCGGAGACGGCGGTGAGGGCGGTGGAGAGGGGGGAGGAGGGACGGGTGGGGAGGGCGGGGCGGGTATGGGAGAGGGTCCGCACGTCTCAAGGGAACGCGGCGGGACGGGGCGGCGCGAGCGGTGCGCCGCCGACTCAGTGAGCGGCGGCGGAGCCGGGCTCCGGAGCACGTCTTCGAAGAGGCTGAGAAGCCACGTCTTCGAACAGGCTGGGAAGCCACGTCTCCGAAGACGCCGCCCGTCGCCCCCACCCCTCCTGAGTTGCCGGTCACGGACGGCTGGTGTGCCCTGGAGTGGTGGGGGGTGTGAGGGGAAGGAGCCTCCTGCCATGGCACACGCAGCAATCCGCACCCGGCCGCACATCTCGCTCCGGGGCTGGGGAGTGCCGCTGCTCTTCGGCACCGCGTACGGCATCTACGCGCAGTTCATCGCGCGCAGCGGCGGCGCCGCCAACTTCGGGCAGCTGGCCCTCGCCCTGGCGTCCGGGCTGGTCCTCACCGGGCTGATCTACGGTCTGGTACGGGTCCAGCACCGTCTGATTCGCGAACTGCGCGCCGGCGCCTGGGGCGTCCTGGTCGGCTGCGCGATCGGCTTCCTCTACAGCCTGACCCAGCACAGCGTGCTGCTGTCCGCGGGCATCGGCCTGACCTTCGGCGTCAGTACGACGCTGGTGACGTTCTACCTCTTCTACATGCACGAGCCCTGAGGCACCCGGAACACCCCCACACGACCTCGCGGCCCCCCGGACAACTCCCGGGCGGGCCGCGAGGCACATGCGTACAGGCAGGTCAGCTCCCGGTGTGGTCTCCCCGGACCACCACCACCGGGGACTTCGCGTGCTGGGTGACGTGGAGGCTCACCGAGCCGAGCAGGGTCGCCGTGAAGCCGCTGTAACCGCGTTCCCCCACCACCAGCAGTGTCGCGTCCTTGGAGGCGTCTATCAGGACCTGGGCCGCCGGGCCGTTCACCACGCGGCGTTCGATCGTCGCCGTGACCGTGTCGTCCAGGTTCTTGTCCAGCGTCTCGTCGAGGATCTGGCGCGCCAGCGACTCGGGGTCGAACTCCGCCGGAGTGCCCGGCAGCATCGCCGCCCAGCCGGTCGCCGGGTACTCCCACCCGATGACCGCCGTCACCTGCTCGCCGGTCAGCTTCGCCTGCCGTACCGCCCAGTGCAGGGCCTTCAAGGACGGCTCCGAACCGTCCACGCCGACCACGATCCCGCTGGTGGGAGTGGAGGTGGAGGTGGAGGAAGGGCTGGGGGTGGTGCTCATGTCGTGCTCTCCTACCGGTTGGTCGTTCTGGTCGTGCCCGTCTGGTTCGCGAGGAGCTGCTCGAACGGCACCACCTCGTCGGCATCATCAGCGTCCCCGTCGCCCGGGGCATTCCGCCCCGTCCCGCCGGAACCCGGCCCGACCCCTGAGCCGGAACCCGCCCGGGAGCCCGCCACCAGCCGCGCCAGCTCCGCCCCCGCCCGCTCGATCCGCGCCGGCAGCCCGCCCCCGTACGTGTCCGCCCCCGCGCCCCAGTCGTCCGTCGCCGCGAAGACCGCCGTCGGCAGCGTCAGCGCCCGCAGGTACGAGAACAGCGGCCGCATCGCGTGCTCCACGACCAGCGAGTGCCGGGCCGTCCCGCCCGTCGCCGCCAGCAGCACCGGCGTCCCGCGCAGCGCGTCCGGCTCGACCAGGTCGAAGAAGGACTTGAAGAGCCCGCTGTACGACCCCGCGAACACCGGCGTCACCGTGATCAGGGCGTCCGCCCCGGTCACGGACTCCAGCGCCGTCCGCAGCGCGGCCGACGGGAATCCGGTGACCAGGTGGTTCGCGATGTCGACGGCCAGCTCGCGCAGTTCGACGACCGTGACCTCCGCCTTGACGTCCAGGGCGGTCAGTTCCCACGTCGCCGACTCCGCCAGCCGGTCCGCCAGCAGGCGCGTCGAGGACGGCTTGCTCAGCCCCGCCGACACGGCGACGATCTTCAGCGTTTCCCTGGTCGGATCCATGGTCAGACCTCCCTGGTGTCGGAGCCGGTACGGGCCGCGGCGGCGGCCGGGTGCAGCGGACCGTCCGGCACCTCCGCCGGCCGGTTCTTGGCGAACTCCGCCCGCAGCACCGGTACGACCTCCTCGCCCAGCAGGTCGAGCTGCTCCAGCACCGTCTTGAGCGGCAGCCCCGCGTGGTCCATCAGGAACAGCTGCCGCTGGTAGTCCCCGAAGGACTCCCGGAACGTCAGCGTCTTCTCGATGACCTCCTGCGGGCTGCCCACGGTCAGCGGCGTCTGCTCGGTGAACTCCTCCAGCGACGGGCCGTGCCCGTAGACCGGCGCGTTGTCGAAGTACGGCCGGAACTCCCGTACCGCGTCCTGCGAGTTCTTCCGGATGAACGCCTGCCCGCCCAGCCCCACCATCGCCTGCTCCGGCGTGCCGTGCCCGTAGTGCGCGTACCGCTTCCGGTAGAGGCGGATGAGCTTCTGGTAGTGCTCCTTGGGCCAGAAGATGTTGTTCGCGAAGAAGCCGTCTCCGTAGTACGCGGCCTGCTCCGCGATCTCGGGCGAGCGGATCGAGCCGTGCCAGACGAACGGCGGGGTGCCGTCCAGCGGCCGGGGGGTCGCCGTGAAGCTCTGGAGGGGCGTACGGAACTTTCCCTCCCAGTCCACGACGTCCTCGCGCCACAGCCGGTGCAGCAGCGCGTACTTCTCGATGGCGAGCGGGATGCCCTGCCGGATGTCCTCGCCGAACCACGGATAGACGGGGCCGGTGTTGCCGCGCCCCATCATCAGGTCCACCCGGCCGTCGGCCAGGTGCTGGAGCATCGCGAAGTCCTCCGCGATCTTCACCGGGTCGTTGGTGGTGATGAGGGTGGTGGACGTGGAGAGGATCAGCCGCTCGGTGGTGGCCGCGATGTAGCCGAGCATGGTCGTCGGCGAGGACGGGACGAAGGGCGGGTTGTGGTGCTCCCCCGTCGCGAAGACGTCGAGCCCGACCTCCTCCGCCTTCCGCGCGATGGTGACCATCGCCTTGATCCGCTCGTGCTCGCTCGGTGTCCGTCCGGTGGTCGGGTCGGGCGTGACGTCGCCGACCGTGAAGATCCCGAACTGCATCGTGCTCACCTCTCGCTGGTCACTCAGTGGCTATTGGTTGAATCTTAAACCGATTCTGCCCCGTACAACGGGCACCCCCCTCCGGCTATTCCATCCGTCCACCCGCGCCGCCGCCGTCCCTCCTGACGAGTGAACGTGACCACCGGAAATCGCGCATCGCGACCACACACGGCAACCTCTCGCTACGCTCCGCACCCGGACCAGGAGAGGATCTCGCATGCTCAAGACGGTACGGACAGAGGTACGGGCAGCCGGTCGCCGCTCGGGCGCGGCGCTCGCGCTCGTCACCGGCCTGGCGCTGGTGAGCGGCTGCGTCCCGGGCAAGGACGCCGCGCCCGCTCGTACGGACGACAAACCGGCCCTCACCACCGCCACCGCCCCCAGCCGGGCGCTGGTCGTGTGGACCGACACGATGTGCGCCACCACCGCGACCCTCGACGCGACCCGGAAGCAGAGCGCGCGGAAGATCAAGGAACTCGCCCACCCCACGAACGACCCCGCGAGCGCCCACGCCCCCGCGTCCGCCCCCGACCCCGTCCCCGGCCCGCCCTACCGCCCCGACGCCGGGTTCACCGCCGACAGCTACCTGAACTGGGCCTCGTCCTCCGTGGAAGCCGTCGCGGCCGGGTACGCCGGACTGCGGCCGTCGGGCATCCCCGCCGCGGACCGCCTGCGCGCGCAACTGGCGGCGGGCGTCGGCGAGATCCGCCCCGAGGTCACGAGACTCTCCGACTACTTCGCGCTGACGAGCCTGTCCCCGGCGGAGAAGACCGAACGCGCGAAACGGGTCGGCGCGCTGCTGGCGTCCCTGAAGCAGCCGCGCCCCGACCTGCCCGCGCTCGCCGACAAAAACCCGGAGCTGGCGGCCGCGTACCACCTGGCGCCCCGCTGTGTCCCGACACCGGCGGCGGGACGACCGGTCAGGCCGGCCGACCCGTCCCCTCAGCTGCCCCCACCGGCGGACGGCACCGACTTCGCCGCCTGCGCGGACGGAAAGTGCGAGGTCCGGCTCACGCCGGATCCGGTGGACATCAAGGTCGGTGACACGAAGCTGACCGCCTGGGTGAAGAACAGGGTGGTACGGCTGCGCACCGCGTACCCGACGGGCGGTTCGGGCTCGATGACCCTCGGCGAGGGCGGCAGGGGCACGTACGGCGGGCCGGGCGGGGAGACGGTCACGGTGACGGTGAAGCTGCTGCGCGTGGACGAGGCGAACGTGGAGATCACCGCGTCGCGTGCGTAGGACCGGCCCTGCCCGGCGTCTTCTACGCGGCGACGTGCGCGACGAAGGGCGTCCAGGCGGTGGGGGTGAGGAGGAGGGTGGCTTGCTGTCGCGGACGGGGACGCAGCCGCCGGCCGTTCAAGGCGATCGCTGACCAGGCGATCGCCGCCGGACATGGGTGACCTGGTCAGTTCGCCTGACGCGCGGCGAACGCGACGAAGGTGGACCAGGCGGTGGGGGTCAGGAGGAGGGCGGGGCCGGTGGGGTTCTTGCTGTCCCGGACCGGGACGAGGTCCGTGGAGGTGGTGTGGCCGGGCGCCCACTCAAGGCAGTTGTTGCCGCCGGTGCCGCTGAACGACGACTTGACCCACACGGTGTGAATGAGCTCGGGGATGGTGCTCATGTTGGTAGCGCCTCCATTGCGGACTGGATCATGGCCGCCGACTCCTTGGGCGACAGGGCACTTGCCCTCAACAGATCGTAGGCCCGCTGACGCGCCGTCACGACATCCTTTTCCTCGATCAATGTCCCGGTGACGCTGTTCTCCTCCCAGACCATTCGCTCGCCGTTTCCGAGAGTCATCAGCTTCACCGAGCCCCCGACCATGGCGTGCCCCCCATGCGCGAACGGGAGAATTTGCACGACGGTCGTGGGGGTCAGTGTCAGGTCGCGCAGGCGGGCCAGTTGCTCCCGCATGACGGCGGGTCCGCCGAAGGGCCGTCGTAACACCGCCTCGTCGAGGACGGCCCAGAAGTCAGGTGCCGGGTCGGCGGTGAGCAGGCTTTGTCGGCTCATACGCGCCGCCACCAGCTCGTTGATCTCGTCCTCTGTCGCTCGCGGATAGTGGAGCTGGAACAGGGCGCGGGCGTACCCCTCCGTCTGGACGAGGCCCGGTACCAGCTGGCCGGAATACTCATGGATCAGCCGCGCCCTCCTCTCCAGTTCCATCAGCCGCCGGAACTGGTCCGGGTGGAACTCGTTCCGCGCGAGGCCGTACAGCTTCACGAAGAGCCCGTCCGTACCGAACGCCGCGTCCAGGCGCTCCGCGAGGTCCGGGGGGATCATCGCGTCCGCCGTCTCGTACCGCGCCAGGGAACTCTTCGCGTACCTCACCACACCCGCCAGGCTCTCCAGGCTCATGCCGGCCTGTTCGCGGAGGCGTCGCATCTCCGACCCGAAGAGATGCCGGGCGGAACGGTCGGGTGTCAGTTCTCGTGCTCGTGGTGCCATGCCAGGAACTCCTTATCCCCGTGGCCGGGTTGGGAGGGAAATGGCTTCTGATATTACGCAGAGTTGCCGATGCTTGGTGCACAGACGGTGACATTGCGATGACGGAAGGCGCACCCCCACCATGTGCGAGCGAGCCGCGGGTACGGCGGACGGTACGGCGGAACTGGAGGCCACGGTCCACGGCGGCGGCTTCTGGCGGCTCGTACCCGAGCGGATTCCTCGGCTGTACGACCCCGTGACGGAAGAACTCCTGGAACGTGTGCTGGAAGGATTGAGGCGAGTGGCGAAATGACACAGAGCAAAGCGCGGCATCTGCTGGCGAGACTGACGGAGGAGTTCGGTACGGACGGCGTTCTGGTCGTACGGAAGCCCGAGACCGGCGTCGGCGACGGCGACGCCGACCTCGTACCGGGGGCGGCCCTGCGCTGGCCCAAGTGCGAGTGCGGCCAGAAGCTGTGCCCCGACTACGACCCGCCGTGACACCGGCCGTTGCCGGGCAACTCGGCTGCCCCGGTGGGGGCCGGTCGGGTAGCGTGCGAGGCATGTCGAGTCCTGAGTCGGACACGGTGGGGGCTTTCGGTCACACGCCGTCAGCCCCCTGAAGCCCCGAGCCCGTAGCCCTGTTGTCGCCGCCGCGTTCCGCGGCGGGACCGGGTGTGCCCGTGGGGGCCGGCGGCGGTGACGAGATGACCCTCTCGTGCTTCTCCTCACCTCGGAGCCTTCGATGCCTTTTCCGCTGTACCTGCTCGCCATGGCGATTTTCGCCATGGGCACTTCGGAGTTCATGCTCGCCGGCCTGCTGCCGGACATCGCCTCGGATTTCGGCCTCACGGTCGGGACGGCGGGCGTGCTCACCCCGGCCTTCGCGGCCGGCATGGTCGTCGGCGCCCCGCTGGTGGCGGGGCTTGCCCGCAACTGGCCCCGGCGTTCGGTCCTACTCGGATTCCTCCTGGCGTTCGCGGCGGCCCATGTCGCGGGGGCTGTGACGGGAAGCTTCCCGGTCCTGTTCGCCACCCGGGTCGTCGCCGCGCTCACCTGCGCGGGGTTCCTCGCCGTGGCTCTGACGGCGGCCGCGGGGCTGGTCCCGTCCGACAGGAGGGGACGTGCGGTGGCGGTGCTGCTGTCGGGGACGACGGTGGCGACGATCGCCGGTGTTCCCGGTGGGGCGGTGCTCGGCACGGTGTTCGGCTGGCGGGCCACGTTCTGGGCTGTCGCTCTTCTCTGTCTGCCGGCGGCTCTCGGCATTTTGAGGGGCGTCCCGGCGGACGGCGTGAGGGACGAGGTGACGGGCGGACCGGCCTCGCTGCGCGGGGAGTTGGCCGTACTGACCAGGCCGCGGTTGATCCTGGCGATGCTGCTGGGCGCGCTGGTGAACGCGGCGACGTTCGGCAGCTTCACCTTTCTCGCGCCCGTGGTGACGGACACGGCGGGGCTGGGGGATCTGTGGATCTCGGTGGTCCTGGTGCTGTTCGGCGCCGGTTCCTTCGCCGGTGTGACCGTGGCCGGGCGGCTGTCGGACCACCGTCCGGGGGCGGTCTTGGCGGTCGGGGGTCCGCTGCTGCTCGTGGGCTGGCCGGCCCTGGCGGTCGTGGCCGACGTACCGGTCGCCCTGTGCGTCCTGGTCTTCGTACAGGGCGCGTTGTCGTTCGCGCTGGGGAGCACGCTGATCACGCGCGTCTTCTACGAGGCGGCGGACGCGCCCACCATGGCCGGCGCGTACGCGACGGCGGCACTCAACCTCGGCGCCGCCGCCGGCCCACTCGCCGCCGCGACGACCCTCGACACCGGGGCCGGAAACCTGGGCCCGCTCTGGACGAGCGGCGCCCTGGTCGCGACCGCGCTACTGATCGCATCCCTCTTCCGCACGACGCTCACGACGCCCCGAGGCCCCGCCGCCCGCCGGTCACCCGATCGTCTGCCGGGCGGCCCAGCCCGCGGACGCTCCCATGACCTCGGTGCCACTGCCGGAGAGGGCTGTCCTGCTCCCGAGATGGACGCGGATGGAGCCGTCGGCGTAGAGAGCCCAGATGTCGGGGACGGCGTCGCCGTTGGTGTCGGGGGTCCCCAGGATGTGGGGCACGGCGATGCTCGACCATCCGGACGCCGCGTACTCGGAATCGTGTCCGCCCTGCGAATTGGCCTCCGAGGCAAGTGAGTTGAGATCCACACCCCCACCCCCACCCACCCGCCTGATCCCGGCCCGGAGCAACAGCCGCCCGGTGACATCGGTCCGATAGAGCAGATCGGCAACGCCGTCGCCGGTGATGTCCTGGGCGGTGACGAGTTCCCGCGCCGCCCAGGGCGCGGCGGAGAGCTGCGTGGCCTGTTCGACGGTGGCGCCGCTGTAGCCGGTCAGCGCCCAGAGGGTGTCGCCGATGGTGGCGAAGAAGTCGGTCTTGCCGTCGCCGGTGGCGTCGCCCGCGGCGAGGATCTGGGTGAAGGAGGCGGGGTCGGGGGCGCCGGGCGGGAGGAGGATCTGCCGGCGCTTGTCGATGTTCACGGCGCCGTAGCCGTCGCCGGGGTAGACCCACAGCTTGCCCTCGACGCGCACGACGAGGTCCTGGAGCCCGTCACCTCCGTAGATGTCCCCGTTGTGGGTGATCAGCGCCTTGTCGAAGTGCGCGGTCGGCGCGGGGACCTGGGCGGCGAGCGTGTCGCCGTTCGGGTCCTTGTCGGGGTTGCCGCGGTAGGCGCCCGGCATGGAGTAGTCCAGGTCTCCCGTGCCCTTGGTGAGGTCGTTGGTGGCCTGGGAGGGGTAGATGAAGAGGCGGCCGTCCTGCGCGACGGTGAAGAGGTCGGGCAGCTCGTCGCCGGTGAAGTCGCCGGGGGTGTCGGCCTTGGTCTTCGGCGACGCGTAGAAGAGGTACTTGTTCGGCTCGGAGACGTGCCCGGCCGCGTCGACGGTCCGTACGAACAGCACGTTGGGCCCGGCGGTCGGCGGTTTGGCGCTCGAGATCTTCGTGGTGACCGAGGTCGCCGCGCCGTTGGCGCGGGACACGGAGAAGGGGTAGCTCGCCGAGTTGAAGCCGTACTCGTACCGGATCACGTCGGTGTTGAGCGCGCGGAAGGTGAAGGAACCCGCCGTGCCGAACGGGGTGGTGCTCCAGACGCTGTCCTCGGGCGAGACGCCGAAGCCGTTCTGGGCCGCGTCGGCGTTGGGGAAGTCGGTGGAGGTGACGACGGGCGGCCGGGGCGCGACGGTGTCCATGATGAACCGGCAGGGGGTGCCGCTCGGCGCGTAGCCGGAGCTGGAACCGGTGTCGTCGAACGACCTCGCCCGCCAGGAGTACTTCGTGTTGTTGGTCAGCTTGCTGGTGGAGAAACCGGGGGTGGTCCGGCGGGCACTCCCGGTGTCGCCGCCCACGGACACCTTGCCGGTGGACTTCAGCAGGTCACCGACGGTGTCCCACTTCCCGGTGGGCCACAGGTCGAAGTCCAGGTATTCGAGGTTGCGGTCCGCGTCGGCGCCGGACGCGGTGAAGGTGATCTCTCCGGCCCCGATGCGGACGTACGGCTCGGTGGTGGTGCACCGGGCGTCGGGCCCCAGGTCCAGGGACGTGGGCGTGCCGGGGCGGCGGTCGTAGACCGTGGTCCAGTTCTGTACGTGCTTCTTGACCGACGGGTCGATGAAGACGGGGTAGACCGTGGACGGGTCGGTCAGCAGGTCCGCGTCCGGGGTGACGAGCCACTTGCCGCCCGCGAGTTCCGCTTCAACCAGCGCGCCGTGGGAGTCGGGGGACGGGCCGTCGAGGGCGGGCAGGGAGAGCGTGGCGGCCGGCCCGGTCTGGGAGGGGGCGGGCGTGTCCTCGGGGGTCGCCGTGTCGGAGGGCAGGACTTCGGGTTCCGTGGGCTGGGCGGTCGCGCCGACCTCGCCGTCGGTCACGGCGGGGGAGCCGGCGTTGTCCCACATCACGGGGGAGGGCGACAGGGCGATCTCGTCGCCGTCGCTGTTCTCGGCGGTGACGATGTCGGAGGCCGGGTCGAGCCGGAAGGTGAGGGTGGGGGAGATGGTTGAGAATCTGTATGTTTGTCTGAGAATGCGGAGGGTGAAGAGATTTGTCTATGCCTGAAGGGTGGGAGTGGCTCGATGAAGTTCCTCAGTGGATCATTCCCGATGAATTGCTCGGTCCGGCCAGTTCTCCGGCGGTCAACCTTTCCATCAGAATGCTCTCCTGTAATATTCTGAGCAAAGATGCCTGCGCGCTTGTCGGGCGTTTTATTACGGAGAGTTCACTCTTCACTATTTGGTTCCTCGAAGACGTGAAGGGCTCTAGTAGGAGTATGCAGGACGTAGCCCTCTTGTTGAGTGCCAGCAACGAGCAGACTCGATTGGTGTTCGAAACATGGACTAAGTTCGAGGCCAGTCTGAATTTCCAGAGGGATGGCGAAGATGCTCGCGCACTGGTCCGTGAGACTGGCGACAGGCTCGAAATGTCTATCCGGAAAGCGGTCGGCGCCTTGGCTGAGATCCGGAAGGGAGCTGCCTAGACTTATTTGTTGTCCTCCTCCCGCCCGCTCTGTAATTTTTAGAGAGGCCCGTGGTGCATGATTCTGAACGCTGTGATCCATGGTCGTTATTACTATGCGGAGAGCTGGCCGGAGAAATCTGAGATAGTTTCCGAGGTCATGGAAAAATTGCGGTCAGAGCGACTTGACCAGCCATGGATCAGTCCAGGGGAAGTCGCATCCCTCATGTTCGCGGACGGGCGTCATTCGGAGCTGGCGCGTGACTGGTGGCCCGACAACACTCTTCAGGCCGCAGTCAACTTGGAGACTGGTTACGGGGGGCTCGTTTGGTTTGCAACGCAAGAGCGTGCGACGAAGGATAGTGTTTCGGAATATATTTGGGTTTCTGATAACCCAAGTCCTCCGGATTTCGATCCGCGTGTTGTTTCCGACCCGGCGGTGCCGTACTTCTTTGACCCCAGAAGCGCCCTACCGGTCGATCAGATTCGGGCAGCACTTGAAGAGTTCTGCCGACTTGGAAGCGGAGATCGGCCCGAGTGTATCGAGTGGGTGCATGGAGAGATGAATGGACAGCGCCACGACTGAGTCTGTTGGAATCTTCGGATGAGGACGGCCGGGATCAGCGTGTGATCTTTGAGTCGGCCGATGTGAGGTGCAGTGGCTTGCGTTCTACTAGTTCGTAGAGTAGGGCGTCTGGGGCGCGGAAGTGTAGGTAGCGTTCTTGGGCGTTTTCTGCGATGGGGCCTACCGTGGCGCCTGATGCACGGAGGGTTTCCGCGGCCTCGGTGAGGTTGTCCACCAGGAAGCCGATGGAGCGGGGGGTGTCGCCCATGCCGGCGGGGGATGCCACCGCGAAGGTTGAGCCGTCGGGGAGGGTGAAGAGGTCTGCTTCTACGCCTTCGACCTGGGTGGGTTCGAGGGAGAGGGTGTGGTGGAGGAAGTCCGTCATCTCCTGGCGGTTGGAGGTGGACGAACCCGCGAATACCAGGCCTAGGATGCGCATGTTGGTCATCCTGTCCCATGACGCCGGACGGCGGTGCGCTGGGGGTGTGGGGGTGCGCTGAGCGTGGGGGTGGTGTTGCGGTGCGTTGCGGGGCTCTGCCCCGGGCCCCGGTCCTCAATCGCCGGACGGGCTTGATCGGCGCCCCGGCGGGGTGGTCAGTGCCGGTGGTGGTCCGGGGGGTTTGTGGGGGTCTCGTGGCGGGTTGTTTTGGAGCGGACTTCTGGGTCCCAGAGGTTTCTTGCGTAGGGGAACGCGCTGTTGCGGGTCCTGTGTTGGCCGTTCAGGCGTCTGATCACGAAGATCCCGCCCACCAGGAGTGCCGTGGTCACCAGTGCCACCGCCACCGAGATCCATGTGCTGTCCATCTGGGGCCCACCTCTGAGACGTCCCCCTCTCTCACCGTACTCCGGTGTCCGGATCCTCGGGATTTACGGAAAGCGGGGCTTGAGCGGTGTTCCCGTGATCGTGTGTGTCCTGCGACGATGGACGTGGCGGTGGACAATCGCGTACGCCTCGTACAGCGGGTGTCCAGCGGGCTGACGTACATCCGGGCGGGAGGGCACGTGCCAGAGGTGTTCATTCGGCGCCTGAGCCGGTGGCAGGCGGAACAGCAGCGGGAGGACGTCGCGGATGTGTACGTCGAGGCGTACCACCGCGTGCACGGCGAGGAGTTTCACGACCGGCAGGAGTTCCTGCGGGCCTTCGCCGAGGATGTGCAGCGGACCGGGTTCGACATGGTGGTCGCGAGCGGCGGGGGCAAGCCGGCCGCGCACGCGTACGGGTTCCTGCTCGACCGGGACGGGGAGTGGTGGCGTGGGCTCGACGCGGATGTGCCGTGGGACGTCGAGGAACTCACCGTGTCCGGGCAGGTGTTCGGGCTCGCGGAGCTGATGGTCCTTCCCGCGTACCGGAGGAGCGGGGTCGCCACGCGGATGGTGGAGCAGCTTCTTCTCCGTACGGACGCGGCTCTGGTGACCCTCCGGGTCGATCCGGCGAACGAGGCCGGCGTCGGAGCGTTGCGGTCCTGGGGGTGGACGCGGCTCGGGGCCGCTACTCCGCCCGCGGCGGCCGTGGTTCCTTCGGTGGGGGTCGGTGTGGGTGTGGGTGTGGGGGCTGTTACTGATGTTTGGTGTCGTGCTTTGACTCCGTGACGGTGGGTGGGTCGGTGGGTGGGGTGCGGTGGATTGCTGCTTGGCCGACGGGGCGTTAGGTTAGGCTCGCCTAAGTTCTGTTGGTTCGTCGTACCCCGGAGCCGTACCGATGACAGTGCCCCACCCCACCGCTCCGTCCGAGACGCCCGAGGGTGGGATTCTGCGGCGGCAGCGTGAGCGGGAGTCCTCGGCGCGTACGTACGCCCGTTCCTTTCCCATCGTCCCGGCGCGCGCCCACGGCATGACCGTGGAGGGGGCGGACGGGCGGCGGTATCTCGACTGCCTTTCCGGGGCGGGGACGTTGGCGCTCGGGCACAACCATCCCGTCGTACGCGAGGCGTTGCGGCGCACGATCGACAGCGGCGCGCCGTTGCACGTCCTCGACCTCGCCACGCCCGAGAAGGACGACTTCACCGACGCGCTCTTCGCGACCCTCCCGAAGGGATTCGCCGACCGGGCGCGGATCCACTTCTGCGGTCCCGCCGGTACGGACGCCGTCGAGGCGGCGCTGAAACTGACGCGGACCGCGACCGGGCGGCGCGGGGTGCTGGCGTTCACCGGGGCGTACCACGGGATGACGGCGGGGGCGCTGGCCGCGAGCGGGGCGGTCGCGGTGAAGGAGGCGGTGGCGGCGGGGGGCGTGGGCGAGGTGACGCGGCTGCCGTATCCGTACCCGTACCGCTGTCCGTTCGGGGTGGGGGGTGAGGGGGGTACGGATCTGGCCGTCACGTACACGGAACGGCTCCTCGACGATCCCTCCGGCGGTGTCGTGCCGCCCGCCGCGATGATCCTGGAGGCGGTGCAGGGCGAGGGGGGCGCGGTGGTCGCGCCGGACCGGTGGCTGCGGGCGATGCGGCGGATCACGAGCGAGCGGGGGATCCCGCTGGTCGTGGACGAGGTGCAGACGGGGGTGGGGCGGACGGGGGCGTTCTGGGCGGTCGAGCACAGCGGGGTCGTACCGGACGTGATGGTGATGTCGAAGGCGATCGGCGGGAGTCTGCCGCTGGCGGTGATCGTGTACGACGAGCGGTACGACGGCTGGTTGCCGGGGGCGCACACGGGCACGTTCCGGGGGAACACGCTGGCGATGGCGGCGGGTGCGGCGACGTTACGGTACGTGGCCCGGGAGGGCCTGGTCGCGCGCGCGGCGACGGTGGGGGCGTGGATGACGGCCCGGCTGGAGGAACTGCGGGCGGCGCTGCCGGTGATCGGTGACGTGCGGGGGCGGGGGCTGATGATCGGCGTCGAACTGGTCGACCCGGAGGGCCCGTTGGACGCGTGCGGCGCGTATCCGGCGGACCCGGACCTGGCGCGGCGGGTGCGGGCGGCGTGCCTGGAGCGGGGGGTGATCGTGGAGTTGGGCGGCCGGTACGACGCGACGTTGCGGCTGTTGCCGCCGCTGACGATCACGGATGGGGAGGCGGGGGCGGTGTTGGAGCGGGTGAGCGACGCGGTGGCGGCGGTTGCGGCGGGGGCGCGGGGGCGGGGTTTTGGTGGGGATTCGGGTGGACGCCCGCGTCCCGGTGTTGGCCCGGTTCCGGGCGCGGGCCCGGGCCCCGGTTCTGTGCGTCCGGGGAACGGTTCGGGGGCCCGTATCGGCTCGGGTTCGGGGTCCGGTTCAGGTCCGGGTGTGGAGCCCGAGCGCGGTCCGGGGGCCGGTTCGGGGGCTGGTGTCGGCCAGGGTTCGCGTCCCGGTCCGAGGCCTGGTGTCGGCCCGGATTCGGGCCTGGAGCCCGAGGCCTGTTTCGGCGTTGGCCCTCGTCCGAGTTCGGTCTCGGTGCCCGAACCGGGTTCGTCCGGCGGCTCGCGGGTTGTCCGCCGTGCGGTGGCGCCTCCCGGCGCCGGTGACGGTACGTCGGCACGGCGGGCAGGTGAAGGTGCGGGTGGAACTGGCCCCATCCCGGCGCCGGTTGGACCTACGACCCACGGATTCGGGTATCTGACGCCGGGCCGGGGCGCATCGGCGCGGGTCCCCGACGGTGGGTCGGTGGCCGGAGGCGACGTGACTTCCGGTACGGGAGTCACGACGTCGCCGGACTTGGACCGGGCAGCCCGGTCGGACGTCCAGGCGGAGGCGGCCGACGAGCCGACGCCTGGCGAGGGCGCCCCGCCGCGGGAGCGGTTGTCTTGAGCGCTGACCTTTCCGGCGGGGTCGGCGGCCCTCCGGCCCTGGAGCCCCTGCTGGCCGCCGTGCTCGCAGCCCTCGCCGAAGGGGCCGAGCTTCGGGGCGGGCCCCTTCCCGCCGGCCGGCCGCAGGACATCGCCGCAGCGGTCGCGGAGGAGTTCGCGGCCGGGGCGGGCCGATTCGGCGGGGCGCCGGAGGAGCGTGTCGCCGCCTCCGGGGTGGGCCGCGATCAGCCCCTCTTCCGGTTCACCCGGCTGCTTGCCGCCGGGAGTGCTGATCCCGCCGACCCCGCCTGCGCCGCGCACCTGCACTGTCCGCCGCTTGCCGTCGCCGTGGCCGCCGATCTCGCCGTTTCCGCGCTCAATCCGTCCCAGGACTCCTGGGACCAGGCGCCCGCCGGCACCGCCCTGGAGACCCTGCTGCTGCGGGAGTTGGGGGAGATGGTCGGGTACGACCCCGAGCACGCCGCCGGGGTGCTCACCTCCGGGGGGACCGAGTCCAACCTCATGGGGCTGATGCTCGCCCGCGACCGGGTGCTCGGGGGCGTGAACGAGGGCGTGAACGGGGGTGCCAACGGGGGTGCGGACGGGCGGCGCGTGGAGATCAGTGGGGTGTCCGGCCGGCCCCGGGGCCGGATTCTCGCCTCCGCCGCCGCGCACTTCTCCGTCCAGCGTGCCGCCGCTCTCCTCGGCCTCGGGGAGGACGCGGTGATCCCCGTACCGGTGGACCGCAACCTCCGCATAGACGAAGGGGAGTTGGCCGCGCTCCTCGAAACGTGCCGGCGTCGCGGGGACGTGCCCGTCGCCGTCGTGGCCACCGCCGGGACCACCGACACCGGCGCCGTCGACCCGCTGCGCGCCTGCGCCGAGCTGGCCGCCGCGCACGGGGCCTGGCTGCACGTGGACGCCGCGTACGGCGGGGGCGCCCTGCTCTCCGACCGGCTCGCGCCCCTCCTGGACGGGATCGGCGCCGCCGACTCCGTATCCCTCGACTGGCACAAGCTCGGGTGGCAGCCGGCCGCCGCCGGTGTGTTCCTGGTGCGGCAGGCGGAGACGTACGCCTCGCTGGCCCGCCGCGCCGTCTACCTGAACCCGGCCGACGACGAAGAGGCGGGCTATCCAAGCCTGTTGGGGCTTTCGCTGCGTACGACACGGCGTGCCGACGCCTTCAAGATCGCCGTGACGCTGCGGACCCTCGGGCGGGAGGGGCTGGGGCGGCTCGTCGACGCGTGCCACGACCTCGCGGTGGCGGGGGCGCGTACCGTACGGGAGCATCCCTGCCTGGAGTTGCACGCCGAACCGGTGCTCACCGTCTTTCTGTTCCGGTACCTGGTGAGGGAGGGGGATGATCCGGCTGTTCTCGACCGCGTCAACGCCTCCCTGCGGCGCCGGCTCCTGCGCGAGGGCCGCGCCGTCATCGGCCGTACCGAACTCCCCGGCGAGGGCCCCGGCCGCGTCCGGCTCAAGCTCACCCTGCTCAACCCCCACACCACTCCGGCCGAGGTGGAGCGTCTGCTGCACGCGGTGGTCGCCGCCGGCCGGGCCGAGGAGGACCTGCTGTGACCCCTCAGACGGACGCACATGAACTGCCGCATGTCCACGACCTCCTGGGCGTCGGCATCGGGCCGTTCAACCTCTCCCTCGCCGCGCTCTGCGACGGCGTGCCCGGCCTGCGCGCGCTGTTCCTGGACGCCAAGCCGGACTTCTCCTGGCACCCGGGACTGCTCCTCGACGGAACCACGCTCCAAGTCCCCTTCCTGGCCGACCTGGTGACGATGGCCGACCCCACCAGCCCCTGGTCGTACCTGAATTACCTGCGGGAGCACGACCGGATGTTCCCGTTCTTCTTCTCGGAACGGTTCCACATACCCCGCAGGGAGTACGACCACTACTGCCGCTGGGTCGCCGGGCGCCTGGCGTCCTGCCGATTCGACGCGCGGGTCACGGAGTTGGCGTGGGTCGAGGGCGCCGAGGCGTTCGCCGTCACGTACCGCTCTGCGGCGGGGGTCCCGACGCGGGTCCTGGCGCGGCACGTGGTGCTGGGCGTCGGCACGCAGCCCGTCGTCCCCGAGCCGCTGCTGCCCCTGATCACCGGCGGCCCCGAGCACCGGGGCCGGGTCCTGCACAGCGCCGACTACCGCACGCACCGCGCCGAGTTGGCCGGTCTCGGCGACGTCACGGTGATCGGGGCCGGACAGTCGGGGGCGGAGGTGGTGCTGGATCTGCTGCGGCAGCAGCCCGTGGGAGAGGGGATGGTCGGCGGGGCGACAGGGCCGTACGTCCGCTGGCTCGCCAGGACCCCCGCCTTCGCGCCCATGGAGTACTCCAAGATCGGCCTGGAGCACTTCACCCCCGACTACATCCGTTACTTCCGCGGGCTCCCGGAGCGGCGGCGCGAGCAACTGGTGCGGGAGCAGTGGCAGTTGTACAAGGGCGTGAGCGAGGAGACGCTGGCCGCGATCCACGACGAGCTGTACGAACGGACGGTGGGCGGTACGGAGCCGCGTACCGCCCTGCATCCCGGCGTGGCGGTCGTGGCGGCGGAGCCCGTACCGGACGGGGGCGGGTACCGGCTCACCTGCCTGCACACCGAGCGCGACGAGCGGTTCGAGGTCCGTACGTCGGCGATCGTGTCGGCCACGGGGTACGCGGCGGTCCGCCCCGCCTTCCTGGAGCCCCTGTCGAAGCTCGTGGACTGGGACGGGAAGGGCCGCTACCGCGTCGACGCGGACTATCGGGTGACCCTCGCGCCCCACGTGTCCGGCGGCCTGTACGTCCAGAACGCCGAGCTGCACACGCACGGCGTGAGCGCCCCCGACCTGACGCTGGGCGCGTGGCGGGCGGCGACGATCCTCAACGCCGTTGCCGGACGTACGGTGTTGAGGCTTCCGGAGCGCGCGGCGTGGACGACGTTCGGGGTGCCGGACGGGGTGCCGGACGGGGCGCCGGACACGCCCTAGGGTGCCTGCCTCAACGCCGCGCGGAGACGTACGTCTTCTCGATCGTGTCGAGGATCTTGTCCGCGCCGGTGTAGCCGATGCCGAGCATCCACAGGTTGTCGTCCACCGCGAACGCGTGGCCCTTCTTCACGGCGGTGAGGTTCTTCCACAGGGGGCCCGCGGTGGTCGCGGTCTCCTTTGCCTTGGCCGGGTCGCCGTACGTGGAGTGGTAGAGGACGTCCGCGTCGGCCTTGTCGATCTGCTCGGGGCTGACGTCGAGCGAGAAGCCGGCGGTGTCCTGGTTGGCGGGGCGGCCCACGCCGAGGTCCTTGAACAGAGAGCCCACGAAGGTGTCGTTGAGGTAGAGGCGGGTGTCGGCGCCCTCCACGAACCGTACGAACCCGACCTTCGTCTTCTTCGCCTCGGCGGGGCCGCCCAGCGCGGTGGTGAGCCGGGCCACGTGCGCGTCGTAGGCGGCGGCGATCTTGTCGGCCTCGGGCTTCTTGCCGACGGCCTCGGCGTGCAGGGCGAAGTTCTGGCGCCAACTGGGGCCTGTGGTCTCGGAGAAGACGGTGGGGGCGATCGCGGACAGCGCGCCGTAGTTCTTCCCGTCGCGGACCTTGCTGCTCAGGATCAGGTCCGGCTTGAGCGCGGCGATCGCCTCCAGGTTCGGCGCGCCGATCAGGCCGACGGGCTCGACGCCCTTGAGGCGGTCGGCGGGCAGGTAGGCGGAGAGGGGCGCGCCGTCGGCAACGGTGGTGGCGCCGACCGGAGTTGTGCCGAGGGTGACGACGGAGTCCAGCGCGTCGGTGTCCAGGACGACGATCCGGCGGGGGGTGTGGGGGACCTTCACGTCGCCCATGACCGTGGCGAGGGTGTGCGTGGCCGCGGGCGGTGCCCCGTCCCCGCCGGACGACCCGGACGAGCTGTCCGTACCGGACGCCCCGTTTCCGGCGCCGTTGCCGCCGCACGCGGTGAGCGTCAGGAGGAAGGCGGCGGCGGTGGCGGCGGCCGTGAGCCGGCGGGCGAGGGGTGTGGACACGACGGACACGACGGACACGGCGGGGGCCTCCTCGGCGGTGCCCCGGGGTCGGTCCGGGACGTGGCGTGGGTTAGGCGAGCCTAACCATGAGGAGGGGGGTGGGGCCAGACGGCCTCGGGGCGACGCGTTTCGGACGGGAGCGAGGAGAGCGAGGAAGGTGGCGAGAGTGACGTGGGCTCAGGTGACTCGTATTCAGATCAGGTGACCCGCGCTCAGGTCAGATGACCGGCGGGCGGCCCAGCGCCGTCATGCGCCGTACCGTGCTCCAGCGCATCGGGCGGCGCGTGCCGCACGCCGTTCTGACGCCCTCGGCGAAGCCGCCGAACCAGGCGCGCAGCCCGGTCATGGAACGGGTACGGGCCACCGTCAGCAGGATCCACGTGCCCAGGTAGAGCGGGACGAGCGGGGCGGGCAGGTTGCGGCGGGCCAGCCAGACGCGGTTGCGGGCGGTCATACGGTAGTACTCGGCGTGCCGGGCGGGGGACGTGCGCGGGTGCTGGAGCACCAGGCCGGGCTCGTACCGGATCTTCCAGCCCGCGTCGAGCGCGCGCCACGCGAGGTCGGTCTCCTCGTGCGTGAAGAAGAACGCGTCCGGCCAGCCGCCCGTCTCCGCCAGCATCGGCATCGAGAGCGCGTGGCCGCCGCCGAGGAAGGTGGTCACCTCGCCGGCCCGCATCGGGTCGTCGGCGCGCAGCCGCGGCACGTGGCGCCGCTGGGTGAAGCCGGTCTCGTCCGCGATGCGGAAGCTGACGATGCCCAGCTCCGGGTCGGCCTCGTACAGATCGGCCACACGGGTGATGACGTCGGCCTCGATGAGCAGGCCGTCGTCGTCCAGGTCGACCAGGACGTCCACGTCACCGCACTCGCGGAGTTTCTCCATGGCGACGTTGCGCCCGCCGGAGACGCCGAGGTTCTCGGGGAGGTCGATGCCGATGACGCCGTCGGGCAGTTGGGGGAGGGGGGAACCGTTGCCGACGACCACGATCCGGGTGGCCGGTTCGCGCTGCTTGGCCACGGAGTCCAGCAGGGCCCGCAGCTCTACGGGCCGGGTCCCCATGGTCAGCACGGCCACACCCACACGTGGTCGGGACATGTCCGGATCACCCCAGCTCTCGTTGACGTCAGGAGATCGATGGTATCCGGCCCCCGACATCCGGGGGCCACTGGAAGGTACCCCTCCGGATGCCGGGGGTTCATCTTGACGCTCCGGTTGACGTTCTGGTTGACGGCGCGGTTGACGTTTCCGGCCGAGGTCCCGGCCGAGGTCCCGGCCTCGGTTCTGGCTGAGGATTCGGCTGAGGTTCTGGGGTGGACGCGACGGGCCGGGCGGCGGAAGAACGGGGCGCGGGGTCGGTTTTTGGGGGCCCGCTGTGGCATACTGCTCAGTATGGTGCTGGGGATTCTCAGGAGCAGGGTGTGAGCGAGCCACGGTCGGCGCCGACCATCGGACAGCTCGTCCTCAGCCGACGGCTCCAGGCACTCCGGGAGCGGGCCGGGATCAGCCGTGACGACGCCGGCAAGATGCTGCGGGTGACCGCCGCGACCGTACGGCGGATGGAAATGGCCGAGGTCGCGCTCAAGATTCCGTACGTACAACTCCTGTTGCCCGCGTACGGCGTTCCCGAGGACGAGGCCGCCACCTTCCTGCACCTCGCCGATGAGGCCAGCAAGCCCGGCTGGTGGCAGCGGTTCCACGACATCCTGCCCGACTGGTTCGGCGGTTACGTCAGCCTCGAAGAGGCCGCGCGGACGATCCGGTCGTACGAACCGCACTTCGTGCCCGGTCTGCTCCAGACCGAGGACTACGCCCGGGCCGTCCTGACCGCCGGCGAGGTCGGCCGCGCGAGCCCCGGGCGCCTGGAGCGCCATGTCGCGCTGCGGATGCGGCGTCAGGCGCTCCTCACCCGTACCGAACAACCCCCGGTCTACTGGGTGGTCCTGGACGAGACCGTGCTGCGCAGACCCGTCGGTTCCGCGGACGTCATGCGGGCGCAGATCGACCGGCTGCTGGAGGCGACCGATCAGCCCAACGTCACGCTCCAGATAGCCGAGTTCGCGGCCGGCCACCACCCGGGGACGTACAGCCCGTTCGTCCTCTTCCGGTTCGCCGTCCCCGAACTCCCCGACATGGTCTACATCGAGTACCTCACCGGCGCGCTCTACCTCGACAAACCCCCGGAGGTGGCCGCGCACATGGAGGCGATGGACCGCATGGTGGCGCAGGCGGAGTCCGCGCGCCGGACCCGGGACATCCTCGCCGCGTTCCGTAAGGACCTGTGAGGCCGCGGGAGGACCGGACCCGCGACGGGGCGGTGGGAGGACCGGCGTTCCAACTCCGGCCCACGCGTGGCGCGTTGGACTCGGCCGTCCCCGTGGACCCCACGATCTACCGGCTCTGCGAGGGGATCCAGGCCTACGGGCCCGCCCTCAAGGGCGGGGGCGGGGGCGGCCCCGCGTACGCGCCCAGCCACACGCTGGTGATCGCGCTGACGTATCGCGCCCCGCAGTGGTCCGAGGGCACCACCAGCTGACTGCCCTCGGCGTCCAGGCCGCGCCCGTCCATCGACGTGGCCAGCAGGATCGGTACGTTGCCGAAGTCGGCGTCGACCTCCGCCCAGGAGAGCACGGTGTGGTGGCCGTCCCCGCCGGTGACGGCGAGCAGATAGCGCGTACGGTCCTTGCGGCGCCGGGCCCCGAAGTCCGGGCTGGCGGCGGCGATCACGTCCCGGAGCAGCGCGCCCTCGAAGGTGTGGTGCCGGGGGCCGTCGGTGGTGCAGTGGAAGACCACGTCGGCGCGGTGCGAGGCCCACCGTTCGCGCAGGTCCGTGACGGTCAGCGATACCGTACGGGCGACCTCCCCCCGGAGCAGGAAGGGGGCGGCGGCGGAGAGCGGGGTGGGGTGCTCGGTGCTCGCGGTGCGGTGCTCAGTGCTGACTCGGCTCATCAGGATCCCCCTCGGGAGGTCAGCGTGCGCGGCGCTGCTGCATCGGGGTGATGCCCAGCGGCCGTCCGGGGGAATCTCGGGGGTGAACCTCGGATGCGAGCCAAGACCGCTTCTTTACCTTGCCGGTGGGAGGTGAGGCGCCGTCGCGGGCCCGCAGAAGCGATCGCGGCGCCGAACAGGGCGTACGGGGAAGGCTGTTGTCGACCGCCCTTGGTGGCGGCGGCGGTTGGGGTCCGATACCCGATTGGTGACCCGCGTCCCGTCCCGAATGTCACAGGGCGGCGACGGGCGCGTTCTCGGTCGAGGACCGCGCTTACGCGGGGGGTGGCGGCGCGACAGAGTGGTGACCACCCAGGGGGAGCCGCCCCAACATCCGCAGATTTAGATGGAGTTCGTCATCATGGCCCGTACCCACCTTCGCAAGGCCGTCCTCGCCGCCGTTGCCCTCGTCGCGGCCACCACTCTGCTGACGGCCTGCGACGGCGACGACCCGGCCGCGGCCCCGGCGGCGTCGGACAGGGCAACGGTGGCGCCCGCGCCCGCGAAGGAGACGCCGGCGGCGGAGGACGAGCCGCCGGCCGCGGGCCAGGGCACGGACGAGGGCGACACCGGGGCCGACAAGGGTACGGACGAAGGGGACACCGGGGCCGACACGGCCACCGGCGAAGGAGACACGGCGGCCGGCAAGGGCAAGGGCGTCTCGGGCACCTGGTTCGGGAACGTCTCGTACATCGCGCCCGGCAAGTACTCCGTCAGCGACCTGAAGGGTACGGAGCAGATGTTCTGGCTCGCCGAGGACACGGAGATCCAGGGCGCGGGCGACATATGCGGTGACGCGGACGGCCAGGCGGCCACGCCGTGCACCGAGGGCGAGTTGGAGGCGGCGGCCAGGAAGGGCGTGTCCGCCGAGGTGGAGATCGAGAACGGCGTCGCGGTCCGCGTCGTGGACGACCACTGACCGACGAGCGTCGAACGAGAGGCCGCGGCCCGGCCGGAGGACTCCGGCCGGGCCGCACCACGCCTTGTGGAAAGCGTACTTGCACTTTGCCCGGGTCGGGCGGTGACCACGTCGGCCACCACATACGCTGACCTGTCACGAGTGAGAGGGAGGTGCGCCAGTTGGCCGCTGTTCCGACCATGCGCCGCCGCATGCTGGGTGCTGAGCTTCGCAAGATCAGGGAACGCTGTGGGCTGAAGGCGGAGGACGCCGCGGCGGAGTTGTCCTGGCACCCGTCCAAGATCAGCCGCATCGAGACGGGCCGCAGCGGGTTGCGGGTGCACGAAGTGGGCGCCCTGCTGGACCTGTACAAGGTCCGCGACGAGGAGACCCGTACCGGACTCGAAGCGCTGGCGAGAGAGGGCAAGCGGCGCGTCTGGTGGCAGCCGTACAACGACGTCCTCACGCCGCGCTATCTCGACTACATCAACTTCGAGGCGGAGGCGTCGGCGGCCCGCAGCTTCGAAACCACCCTGGTTCCCGGCCTGTTGCAGACGCCCGACTACGCGCGCACGGTGATCAGGTCCCTCAAACCGGAGCGCAAGGCCGACGAGGTGAACGCGCTGGTGGAGGTACGGCTGGCGCGGCAGAACGCCGCGCTGAACCGGGAGGACCCGCTCCAGCTCTGGGCCATCCTCGACGAGTCCGTACTGCACCGGCCGGTGGGCGGCGCGCCGACCGCGGCCAAGCAGTTCAAGCGGCTCCTGGACGCGACGGAGCTGCCGAACGTCACGTTGCAGATCCTGCCGTTCGCCGCCGGCGCGCACGCCGGGATGCTGGGTCCGTTCGTGATCCTTGAGTTCCCCGTCCAGGCTGACCTTGATGTCGTGTATTCGGAAGGCCTTGCGAGTAGCGTTTACCTCGAACGTGACGCCGACCGGACCGCTTACGGCCGAACTTTCGACCGGTTGCGTGCGGCCGCCCTGGACGTAGAACCTTCGCGTGACATGCTCGCGCGCCGAATGAGGGAACAGACGTGAAGCACTGCATCGAGCCCGGCGTGGACCTCGGCCACGCGACCTGGCGGAAGAGCAGTTTCAGCGGCGATCAGGGCAACTGTGTGGAGGTGGCGGACGGGGTCTCCGGCCGCCTTGCCGAGGTGGCCGACGGGGTCTCCGGGCGCGTGCGGGACGCGCCGGTGACGCCCGTGACGCTCGTACGGGACAGCAAGTCCCCGGCGGGGCCGCGGCTGGCGTTCAGCGCGGGTGCCTGGGCGTCGTTCCTGATGACGGTATGACGGAATGGCGGAATGGCGGCATGGCGGTGTGACGGCAGGGCCGCATGACGGGGTGACGCCATGTCGGTCTGGCCGGGCGGCGGATCCGGGACCGGGCCCGCGTGCGGGCCCGTTCTCCGGGGCTTGTCCGGTATGTCCGATCATCCGTCTTGATCACGTACGCGTTGTCGGGACCCTGTTCGTGTTGTGTCCTGGAGACGTAACCGGGTGAGCCCGCCCCAAAGCGACCTCGTACTCCCCCATGAAAGCTTCGGACGAGCCGGAGCCGATCATCATGGGAGACAGAAGATGTTCCGGAAGCGCATGGGACTGATCGCCGCCACCGTCGCCGCGGGCGCGATGCTGCTGACCGCCTGCAACGGCGACGACACGGCGGTGGGTTCCGCCGCCTCGGGTGCGGCCGACGTGGCGTCGGGTGCGGCCGACGCCGGGGCCCGCGCCGCCGACGCGGCGAAGGCGGCGCTCAGCAGTCTCGACTTCCGCGGCGGTACGGCGAAGCAGAACAACGCCCCCGCGAACACAGGGGACTTCGCGAACCCGGCGGGCAAGCCCACCACCCCCGCCGGCGCGAAGTGGGTCCAGCTCTCGGCCACGAAGGCGGGCGCCCTCGACCCCGTCGTCGCCAACGGCGCCGGCTTCACCCTCTACCGCTTCGACAAGGACACGGCCGACCCGTCGCAGTCCAACTGCAACGACGCGTGCGCCGTCACCTGGCCGCCGGTGATCGTCGACCCGCACGGGAAGATCTTCATCGACGGCATCAAGAAGAAGGACGTCGGTGTCGTCAAGCGCGCCGACGGATCACTCCAGGTGACCCTGGGCGGCTGGCCCGTCTACCGGTTCGCCAAGGACCTCAAGCCCGGTGACACCAACGGCCAGGGCGTGGGCGGTACGTGGTTCGGCGTGACCCCGGACGGCCGGAAGGCGGGCGGCGGCGCCGTTCCCGTACCCAGCGTCACGAGCGGCGCGCCGGCGGCCAGGCCCGCCTCCAACGCCGTGCTGTTCGACGACAAGGACTTCGCGGACAACGGCTCCCAGGGGCTGTCCGGCAAGGGCTGCCAGAACGTCAGCCGGGACGACATCGCCTCCTCGATTCAGGCGGAGGGCTCGCTGAAGATCTGGACGGGGGCCGACTGCACCGGGAGGTCGAAGGTCATCGAGGGCGACGTCGCGGACCTCGCCGGGATCGGATTCGACAACGATGTCTCGGCGGTGTTCTTCGGCTGAGACGACGCTTTACGAACTGAGGCGGCACGTCAGGACAGCACTTCGGGTACGACTCAAGGGCCGGGCCCCCTCCCTCCACGGGACGGGGCCCGGCCCTCGTCGGTGGTGGCCTGAGAAGCGGTTGAGTGCGGGTTACATCCACCGGAACTCTCGTGGAAGATGTCAACCGTGACGGAAGAGGCGCAAGTGGGTGATGCCGCCCGCTTCCGCCAGTCGGCGGGCTGCCGCCGCCACGGGAACGTCGGAGAAGCCATGGAATTCAGCGTCCTGGGACTCACGGACGAGACAGAGCACGTCTACAAGGTGCTGGTCGGGCTGCCGAGGGCCACCGCCTCGGAGGTCGCCGAGGCGTGCGGCCGGGCGGCGGTCCCCGTCGGGAAGCTGCTGTCCGGGCTGGTCAGGGACGGTCTCGCGACCCGCTCGGCGGGGCGGCCGCCGCGCTTCACCGCCGTATCGCCGGACGTTGCCGTCACGGCGCTGATCCAGGAGCGCGAACACCGGCTCGACGAGGCGCGGTCGTTGGTGGAACGGCTCACCCAGACGCACCGGGAGGCGGCGCGGATCAGCCATCCCGACATGGCGGTGGAGCTGCTTTCGGACCGCGACGACATCAGCGCGGCGGTCCGCCGGCTGACGGCGGCGGCGCGGCGCGAGATCCGGGCGTTCGACCGCCCGCCGTACGTGGACCGCCCCGGCAGCAACCTCGACGCCCAGGTGCGGCGCCAGCGGACCGGTGTGGTGCACCGGGTGATCTACGACCGCGAGGCGGTGGCGTGGCCGGGGCGGCTGGACAACGACATCGTGCCGAGCATCCGTACGGGCGAACAGGCGCGGGTACGGAACGAGTTGCCGCTGAAGCTGGTGCTGAGCGACGACCAGGCGGCGATCATTCCGTTCAGCCTGGCGCCGGGTGGCCAGTCGGTGGCGTACCTGATCCATCCGTCACCGATGCTGGTCGCGCTGTCGTCACTGTTCGAGGCCCAGTGGGACAGGGCGCTCCCGCTGCTGGCGACGGATTCGTCGCACCCGGGGGGCGTGAGGGTGCCGGGCGGGGGGCCGGTGCCGGGGGTGGGTGGTGGGTCGGGTGACGCTTCCGGGGCGGGTGGTGGTTCTGGGGGCGGTGGTGGTTCTGGGCCGGGGGGCGGCCCCGGGCCCGGTGGGGGTCCTGGGCCAGGGGGCGGCCCTGGGCCCGGTGGGGGTGCGGTTCCCTCCGGCGTCCCAGGGTACGGAGATGGCCCCGGGTACGGCTCCGACGGCGGGTCGCCGCCCCCGGGCCCGGAGACCCGCGCGTTGCTGGCGCTCCTGGCGGCGGGACTGACGGACGCGGCGATCGCCCGCGCGCAGGGCTGGAGCGAACGTACGACCCAGCGCCGCATCCACCGCCTGATGGCGGAGCTGGACGCCACCACCCGCTTCCAGGCGAGCCTGACGGCGGCGCGCCGGGGGTGGCTGTGATGGGGGATGGGGGTGACTGTGATGTGGGGTGGCTGTGGTGGGGGTGCAGGGCTGTTGGGGGTCGCTCGGGCCGCTGGGTCATCGACGGCCGGGGGGGGGGGGGGGGCGGGCCGGGCGGCCGCTGGGTGGGTCGTCCGGGCTGCCGGGCTGCCGGGTCGCCGGGCTGCCGGGCTGCCGGGCTGCCGGGTCGCCGGGCTGCCGGGTCGCCGGGCTGCGGGGTCGCCGGGCTGTCGGGTCGTCGGCGCCGGGCGATCGCCGCGTGCGTAACCGACCCGGGCGCGAGGCGGCTTGCGGGACGCCGGGTGTGGGTGGCCCTGGCGGGGCAGGCACCCCCTGCGGGGGCAGGGTACGGGGACGGCTCACCGGGCCCTGCGCCGAACGGTGAGTTGCTGACCGCCTGTTACCGGCCTGCGGGACTCCGGCGGCGGTGACCACCTCTGCGGGTGCCCCTCTGCGGGTGCCCCTCTGCGGGTGCCCCTCTGCGGGTGCCCCTCGCGGGGCCGGTGCTGGATGGTCTGTGAGGCCGCGCACCGGGCGGCGTGCTGTTGACCGCGTGTCACCGGGCCCCGGGGATCCGGCGCAGGCCGCTCCCCATCGTGGGTGGCCCCGCACGACACGGCCCGGTACGGATGGCCCGGTACGGGCGCCCGTACCGGGCCGTGTCGTGCGGATGCGGGGTCACGCAGTCGCGCTTGCCGCCGCGACCGCCGGTGCGCGTAGTGCCCCGCGGGCCGTGGTCAGGCCCGTGACGAGCGTGGAGGCCGTGGCCGCCGCCACCACCAGGAGCCAGACTCCCGGGCCCGGTTCCGGGAGGACGGAGTCCGTGCGGACCGCCGTGAAGGCGAGGAGGCCGGTGAGGCCGGCCACCGTACCGAAGAAGACTCCCGTCACCGTCAGGACCAGGCCCTCCACGCCGACCGTCCTCAGCACCTGGCCGGGCGTAGCGCCCGCCAGCCGCTGGCGGCCGAACTCGCCCCGGCGGTACGACGTTTCCGCGTACAGCGTGTTGATGATCATGATGCACGCGAAGACCACGATGATGCCGACGACCACGAGGTTCACCGTCTCCACGTTCTTGTCCTCGACGGACCGGGTGAGGCCCGACGCCCGGATCGCGTCCGTCTGGACCGCCTGCATGTAGAGCGCTGCCGTGGCCGTACCGGTGAACAGCACCAGCGGCATCAGCAGACCCGACAGCTGCGCGGCGCGGTGGCGCATGGTGTGCACGGCCAGGTAGCCACTCGCCCCCGCAAGCGCCGTGATCGGCCGCTCGAACATCCTCAACAGGCCCCGCAGCAGCGCCGGGGAGAAGATCGCGAAGCCGACGGAGAGCAGGATCGCGCCGTAGGCGGGGGCGGCCATCAGGGCCGGGGCCGTGGCCTTCATGGTGAAGGTCGAGGCGATCGCGGCCGTACCGACCACCAGCGCCGCGATGCCCGCCGCCTTCTTGATCCGGCCCCGGCCCGCCCGGGCCCCCGCCGCGGCCCTCGTCGCCCGCCGCACCGCGAGGAACGCCGCGCCCACCGACGCCAGCAGCGTCACCGCGACGCCCATCCCCAGCGCCACCGGGCCGAAGACGAAGTCCACCCCGTCGGCGACCTGGCCGCTGTCCTGGAACAGCCCGAGCAGCACCCGTCCGCCGAGCATCGCTGGTCCGATCGCCAGCAGCGCGGCGCCCAGGCCCACCAGGACGGCCTCGCCGACGACCATGCGCTTGATCTGGGCCGGGGTCGCGCCGGTGTTGCGCAGCAGGGTGATCTCGGCACTCCGCTGCCGTACGTTCACGGTCAGCGCGGAGGCCACGGCGAAGAACACCAGCAGCGCGCCGTACCCGCCGACGACGTTCGACGACACCCGCAGGGTCTCGGCGCTGACGTCGTCGACGCCCGGGGCGCCGGCGGTGTCCTGGAGCGAGCCGAACGTCATGACGATCGCCGCGCCCAGGAAGGCGGACAGGAGGGTGGCGAGGAGCCGGCCGGGCCGCTGCCGGACGGAACGCAGAGCGAGAGTGAACATGGCTCAGACCTCCAGGGTGAGGTGGTGGCCGTGGCCTTCGGGGTGGCCCTGGCCCTGGTCCGCGATGTCGCCCAGGTGCGCGAGCCGTTCGGCGACCGCGTCCACCGTGGGCGCGGTCAGCTGCCCGGCCAGCCGGCCGTCCGCCAGGAACTGGACGGAGTCCGCGTACGACGCGGCGACCGGATCGTGGGTCACCATCACCACCGTCCGCCCGTGGATCCGTACCGCGTCCCGCAGCAGACCCAGCACGTCCCGCGCGCTCCGGGTGTCCAGCGCGCCGGTCGGCTCGTCGGCGAAGATCACGCTGGGCTCGGTGACCAGCGCCCGCGCGATGGCGACCCGTTGCCGCTGCCCGCCGGAGAGTTGGTCGGGGCGGTGGCCGAGACGGTCACCGAGGCCGACCTGGGTGAGGATCTCCCTGGTCCGTACGGGGTCGGCGCGGCGGCCCGCGAGGCGCAGCGGCAGCGTGGTGTTCTGCTCGACGGTCAGCGTGTCCAGCAGGTTGTACTGCTGGAAGACGAAGCCGATCCGCCGCCTGCGGAACTTCGTCAGCGCCGCCTCTCCGCCGCTCGTCATCTCCTCGCCGTCGACCATGACCAGGCCCTGGTCCGGGCGGTCGAGCCCGGCCGCGCACTGGAGGAGCGTGGACTTGCCGGAGCCCGACGGCCCCATGACGGCGGTGAAGCTCCCGGCCGGCAGGCTCAGGGTGACCCGGTCGAGCGCGGTGACGGCGCTCTCCGCCTCGCCGTACACCTTGCTGACGCCGACGAGGCGGAGCGCCTCGGGGTTGCGGGCGGGGTGGGGGGACCGGTTCGTACCCCTGCGGCTGCTGCGGGCGGCGCGGGTGGCGGTGCGTGTGTCCGTACCCGTGCTCGTACTCGTGCCCGTACCCGTATTCATGACTGTGCCGGCATTCGTGCCTGTATCCGTGCCCTTGCTCGTCCCCGTACGACGGAACATGGCCGTCCCTCCCTCTCGGACGCCCGCTGCGTCCCTGTCCATGACGCTACGGAGGGTGAGGGTCAGGCACACGGGGCGTGGTGCCCGGACCGGAGGTGGTGTTGGGTGCACCTTCGTACCCCCAGGAAGCCACCCGGACCCGGATCAGGGGGAGTTGAGGGAGTTTGATGTCAAGCTACCTTGACGTCAAGGTAGCTTGACGAGATGCTTGGCGCATGTCGAACCCGACCCCTGACGCCGTCGAAGGTCAGTTCACCCTGCTGACGGCGGTGGCGCGTTACGACGTGTTGCGGACGCGCGACGCCCTGGCGGCACCCGACGAGGACGGCGAGGACGGCGAGGACGCGACCGCGTCGGCCGACCCGGCCA
This sequence comes from Streptomyces sp. NPDC088261, assembly GCF_044740805.1. Lineage (NCBI taxonomy): Bacteria > Bacillati > Actinomycetota > Actinomycetes > Kitasatosporales > Streptomycetaceae > Streptomyces > Streptomyces sp. NPDC088261. Next base: position 446,002 of record NZ_JBIURL010000001.1, on the reverse strand, counting down.
CCGCGCCGCTGACGCGAGCCGAGGCTCTGGAAGTCCTCGCGCTGAGCGAAGTGATCGCACGCAAGGCCACCTACGGCCGCCAGTTGTCCGTCCGTTCCGCGCGGCGGGCCGGGGCGTCGTGGTCCCAGATCGGCGCCGCGCTGGGCACCAGCAAGCAGGCCGCCTGGGAGGCCCACAACCGATGGATCGACGGGCAGGCCAAGCAGGAGGGGAACCCGGGGCATTGGGGCTGGGACGAGCGTGACCTGTCAGCCGCGCGCACGCTCGCGGGCGAACCGGACGAGGGGAACGAGGGGAACGAGGAGAACAAGGGGAACGAGGAGGACCGCGCATGAGCGAGCACGCGCCGACGGCGATCCGGCCCTTTCGACTCGACATCCCTCAGGCCGCCTTGGACGATCTGGCCGCACGGCTCGATGCCACCCGGTGGCCGGACGGACCCACCGCTCCCGGCTGGACGCAGGGCGTGCCGCCCGCCTATCTCAAGGAGTTGGCGGCGTACTGGCGCACCACCTACGACTGGCGTGAGCACGAGGCGCACCTGAACCGGTTTCCCCAGTTCATGACCACGATCGACGGCGCCGATGTGCACTTCCTGCACATCCGATCGCCCGAAGCCGAAGCCGAAGCCGAAGCCGGAGCCGGAGCCCGCGCGCTCCCGCTGCTGATCACCCACGGCTGGCCGGGATCCGTCGTGGAGTTCCTCGACGTCATCGGTCCGCTCACCGACCCGCGCTCCTTCGGTGGCACGCCGGCCGACGCGTTCGACCTGGTGATCCCGTCCATTCCGGGATACGGCCTGTCCGGACCGACCACGGACGCGGGCTGGGACGTTCAGCGGGTCGCGGGCGCGTGGGCCGAGCTGATGCGGCGGCTGGGTTACCAGCGCTACGGCGCGCAGGGCGGTGACTGGGGGCACGCCATCACCCTGGAGCTGGCGGCCGTGGCCCCCCGGCAGGTCGTGGCGATCCACCTGAACACCCTGCTGACCCTGCCGCCGGACGACCCCGCCGTGGCCGCCGAGCTGACGGCCGACGACTGGGCCCGCCTGGACCGGCTCCTCGCCTCGGAGCCCGAGATGTCGGGGTACGCGAAGATCCAGGGCACGCGCCCGCAGACGCTGGCCTACGCGCTGACCGACTCGCCGGTGGGGCAACTCGCCTGGATCGTGGAGAAGTTCAAGGAGTGGACGGACAGCACCCACGTACCCGAGGATGCGGTCTCCCGCGACCGTCTGCTGACCAACGTGATGCTGTACTGGCTGACCGCGACCGCCGGCTCCTCCGCCCGCCACTACTGGGAGGCGGCGCATGCGGCGGGAGCCGCGCGTACGGAGCGCCCCGCCACCCCCACCGGCGTCGCGGTCTTCGCCGCCGACGCCGCCCGGCCCGTCCGGCGCCTCGCCGAACGGGACCACCACATCGTTCACTGGTCCGAGCTGCCCCGGGGCGGTCACTTCGCCGCGATGGAGCAACCCGACCTGTTCACCGCCGACGTACGTACGTTCTTCCGCCGCTTCCGCTGACGGCCGCGACGACGGTCTGTCTCCTCCGTGCGGTGCCCTTCGCCCGTCTGGGGGAGGTGCTGGCATCGTAGGAGTCGTGGAAGCAGTGGGTACGTCAGCGGAACCGGCGACCCCGGACGCGCGCCATCCGCGAGGCGTTCGAGCACGCACTCTCCGAGGCCGGGATCGAGTTGCCCGATCGGCCTCTGGCGGGGCGCCACGCCCTTCGGCGGCTGGCGGCGCGGCTCGTCGGCGGGGAAATCGCTCCCACCGACGTGGCGGCGGACGAGTGGTCGGCGGTGGACGAGTGGGGAGAGACGGACGACTGGGGGGAGACGGACGTCGAAATCTCCGAAACCGCCGGGGCCATCGGGGTCGCCGACGAGCGAGCCTTCTTGGCACTCGTCCCCCGGTGCGCCTGCTGCACCGGGTACACGGTCGGGCTCGACCAGCGGACGTGGGCCGCCGAACTGCGCCTCGCCGCACTCGCCTTGGCCTCGTCCGCGCCGAGCCGCCCCGGCTGCTGACTCCGCCGTTACGGTGTGCTCCCCTCGCCGCCCGATTCCGCATCCCCGGCGGTGTCCGGGGCGGTGGCCGGTGCGGTGTCCGGCGTGGTGTTCACGCCCCCGCCCTCCAGATGCGGCAAGTGGTGCCCCAGCCGTTCCCGCTTCGTCCGCAGGTAGAAGATGTTCTCCTCCTGAGGGGTGATCAGCAGGGGCACCTCCTCCGTGACCTTCACGCCGTGCCGCTGGAGCGCCTCCCGCTTGAGCGGGTTGTTCGACATCAGCCGTACCGACCGGATGCCCAGGTCGTGCAGGATCTCCGCCGCCACCTGGTAGTCACGGGCGTCCGCCGGGAGGCCCAGGGCCAGGTTCGCCTCGACCGTGTCCAGGCCGTCCGCTTGCAGCTTCATCGCCTGGAGCTTGGCGAGCAGGCCGATTCCCCGGCCCTCGTGGCCCCGGAGATAGACGAGAACACCCCGCCCTTCCCGCACGATGGTGCTCAGGGCGGCCGACAGCTGGCCGCCGCAGTCGCAATGCCTGGAGCCGAAGGAATCTCCGGTCAGACACTCCGAATGCAGCCGGACAAGGGCCCCTTCTCCCGTGACATCGCCGTACACCAGGGCCATTTGTTCGTCCGTGCCATTGCCGTCCCGGTAGCCGACAGCGAGGAAATCGCCGTACGCGGTGGCCAGGCGGAGATCCACCACCCGTTCCGCGACCGGGGGGCCACTGCCGTCGGACGTACCATCAATTTCCCTCATGGCCATATCTTATCGGCCGGATCGCGGAAGGAGAACGCGAAAACGACGTAACCTGGGCCTCCTCGAACGTATGAAACGACAGGAAACGAAAGGCCCAGAGATGAGCGGTCCTGCCGTACCACCACCGGCCTCCGGCCTGTTGCCGGCGGACACCACCGAGGACGTGGGGGAGCGGCGGCCCCAGGTCGCCGTCCTGCCGATCGGCAGTTTCGAGCAGCACGGCGCGCACCTCCCGCTGGTGACGGACACGGTCGTGGCCTGCGCCGTTGCCGCCGAGATCGCCGCCGCGCATCCGGTCCTGCGGCTGCCTCCGCTGACGATCTCCTGCTCGCACGAGCACGCGGACTGGCCGGGGACGGTCAGCATTTCGGCCGCGACCCTCTACGCCGTGGTCGCGGACATCGCGGCCTCACTACGCCGTTCCGGTATCCACGCGCTCATTCTGGTGAACGGGCACGGCGGAAACTACGTGCTGCGGAACGTGGTCCAGGAGTCGGCCGGCAGCGGTACGCGCATGGCGCTATTTCCCGGCTCGTCCGACTGGGACGCGGCGCGGGAGAGGGCGGGGGTGCGGACCTCCTCGTACAGCGATATGCACGCGGGTGAAGTGGAGACGTCGATCCTGCTGCACGCCCGTCCGGAACTGGTCCGTTCCGGTTATGAAACCGCCGATTTCGCCGCCGATGAACGGAAGCATTTGCTCACTCTGGGTATGCGTCCCTATACGGACTCCGGGGTGGTCGGGCGGCCGTCCTTGGCGTCCGCCGAGAAGGGAAAGGAATTGCTTGCCGGACTTGTCGATTCGTTCGGGGAATATCTTGCGCTGATGACGGTGGGCGGGATGGACGAGGTGGGCGGCGGGGACGGCGTGGACGGTGCGGGCAGCGTGGATGGTGCGGCTGCGGCGTCCGTACGGGTGACACCGTGACGGGCGCGCCTGGTTCGCTCGACCCGCTGGACTCGGCGGGTGCGCCCGGTTCGGCCGGTTCGCTCGGCGCGGCCGGCCCGCTGGACTCCGCGGGCTCGCTCGGCGCGGCCGGCCCGCTCGGCGCCGCCGAGGTGTGGGAGCGGCTGCTCGGCGTCCGGTCCGAGGCGGATGCCGTGGCCGCCGGGCTGCTCCGTACGGGGGACGGCGCGTCCCAGGCATGGCGGGAGGGCCCGTCCGGGGCGCGGCCGGCGGGCTCGTCCGAGGCGCGGCTGCTCGTCGAGCGCTACCTGCCGCTCTGCCTCGCCGGGCCGTACGTCACGTTCGCGCAGCTGGGCCAGAGCCTGGACGGCTTCATCGCCACCCGGACCGGCGACGCGGACTACGTCACCGGCGAGGAGGACCGCGATCATCTCCACCGCCTCCGGGCGCTCGCCGACGCGGTCGTCGTCGGGGCCGGCACCGCCGTGTCCGACGATCCCCAACTCACCGTCCGTACCTGCCCCGGGACCAACCCGGTGCGGGTGGTGATCGATCCGCGGGGCCGGGTGCCGCTGGACTGCCGTGTGTTCACGGACGGATCAGCCCCGACCCTGTGGGTGGTGGGCCCGAGCCGCGAGGACGGGCAGGCCGTTCCCGGGCGGGTGGGGGACGGGGTCGAGGTGCTGACCCTGCCGGACCGCGAGGCGTTCGCGCCCCGCGCCCTGGTGCGAACGCTTGCCCGGCGCGGCCTGGGCCGGGTACTGGTCGAGGGCGGGGGCGTCACCGTGTCGCGCTTCCTGCACGAGCGCGCGCTGCACCGGTTGTACGTCACGGTCGCACCGGTCCTGCTCGGCGACGGCGTCCCGGGCATCCGCTTCGACGGCCCGGACGTGATGCGCGACGCGCTGCGCCCCCCGGTCCGACGCTCCACCGTCGGCGAGGACACGCTTTTCGAGCTGGACCTGGGGGCGTTGGTTGTGGGGGTGGACGTCGCTGGTGCGGTTGTTGAGCGGGGCCTTGGGGGGACCGGTGTCGAGCGGGACCCCGGGGGACCCGTCGTCGAGCGGGGCGCCAGCGGGTAGGCGGCTGGGCCGGGTGTCGACGGGTCCACCGTCGAGGCGGGCGTCGCCGGGTCGGCGCCCGGGCCGGGTGTCGCTGGGTCTGCCGTCAAGCCGGGGGTCAGCAGGTCCGTGCCCGGGCCGGGTGTCAGCGGGTTCGCCGTGGAGCTGGGTGTCGCCGGGTCCACGCTTGAGTTGGGCGTCGGCGTGTCCATCGTCGGGCCGGGTGTCGCCGGGTTCGCGCCGAAGGCGGGTGGTGTGAGCGGGCTCGCGCCCGGGCGGTGCCTCGCCGGGTCCGCGCCTCAGCTGGGCGTCAGCGGGTCCCCCTTCGAGTCGGGCGTCACGGGGTCCGCGCCTGAGGCGGGTGACAGCGGGTTCGCGTTCAAGTCTGGCGTCGTTGGGTCCGTGCCCAAGCTGGGCGTCAGCGAGTCCGCGCTTGAGGCGGGCGTCGCCGGGTTCGCCTTCGAGTCGGGCGTCAGCGGGTCCGTGCCCGAGCTGGGCGTAAACGGGTTCCCCTTCGAGTCCGGCGCCGCCGGGCCGGCGCACCGGCTGGGTGTCACCGGGTCCGCCGTCGAGCCGGGCGTCGCTGGGTCCGTGCCCGAACTGGGCGTCAGCGGGCCCGTCGTCGAGCCGGGTGTCAGCGGGGCCATGCCCGGGCCGGGCGTCAGCGGTTCCGCCTTCGAGTCCGGCGTCGCCGGGTCTGCGCCTGAGGCGGGCGTCAGCGGGTCCGTCGTCGGGCCGGGTGTCGCGGGGGCCGTGCCTGAGCTGGGCGTCAGCGGGTTCGCCTTTGACTCGGGCGTTGCCGGGTCCGTACCCGAGTGGTGTGTTGCCGGGTTCGCGCCTGAGGCGGGTTTCGCTGGGTCCGTCGTCGGGCCGGGCGTCGCTGGGTCCGCGCCTGAGCTGAGTGTCAGCGGGTCCGTCGTCGGGCCGGGTGTCTGCGGGTCCGCGCCTGAGCTGGGCGTCAGCGGGGCCATGCCCGGGCCGGGCGTCAGCGGTTCCGGCTTCGAGTCCGGCGTAGCCGGGTCCGCCCCTGAGCTGGGCATCAGCGGGTCCGCCTTCGAGCCGGGTGTCGCCGGAGCCACGCCCGCGTGGGGCCTCAGCGGGTTCGTGCCCGGGCCCGGCTCGACCCCGTCGGCGCCGGGCGGCCCACTGGATGGCGAGGACCACGATCCCCGGCAGGCTCGCGGCGAAGGCGAGGACTCCGTACACGACCGCGACGGTCAGCCCCAGTGACGCGCCCAGGCCCGCCGCGCCGAACGCCCACGCGGTGACGCCCTCGCGGGGGCCCCAGCCGGCGATGTTCAGCGGCAGTCCCATGGCGAGCAGCGCGAGCAGCATCAGGGGCAGCAGCTCGGACGCCGGCGCCGTGGCTCCCGCGACCCGCGCGGCCAGCAGGAACATCGCGAGGTGCCCCGCCAGTACGGCGACGGACGACAGCAGTACGCCGGGCCAGGTCGCGCGGCCGAGCAATGCGCGGCGCGCTTCGGTCAGTTCGGCGCGGAGGGTGCGGTGCCAGCGGGGGGCGGTGGTGGCTTCGGGGGGCTGTGCGGGCGGGTTGCGGGTGGGCCGGTCTTGTGCGGCCGGGTTCTCTGCGGGCGCCTTCCGTGCGGGCCGGGTCCGTACAGTCCGTACACGCTGGGTCCGTACGATCCGTGCCGCGATTACGGCCGTCAGGCCGCACACCACCCCCGCCACGACGATCGCCCCCGCCCCCGCCGCCGACGCGGTGACGGCGTGGCCGGCTTCCGTGAGCGCCGGGGTGGGACGTACCGCCAGGACCGTCACCGCGACCGCGGCCAGAACCGCCTGGCCCGCGGTCCGTTCGAGCACCACCGCGCGGACGCCGCGCCCGACATCGCCGACGTCCTGCCCGTGCCGTACCGCGCGGTGCACGTCGCCGAGGACGCCGCCGGGCAGGGCCGCGTTCAGGAACAGGGCGCGGTAGTACGAGGCGACGGCGGCGTCCAGCGGCAGTTCGACGTCCAGCGCGCGGGACACCAGGCGCCAGCGCCAGGCGCTCAACACCGTGGTGAGCAGGCCGAGTCCGAGGGCGGCGAGCAGGACGGGCGCGTCGATGCCGCGCAGTCCGTCGAGGAACGCGCCGTTGCCGAGCCGCCACAGCAGCACCGCGAGGAGGCAGGCGCCGGCGAGGGTGCCGAGGTGGTTCCGTAGCGCGCGGGATACGCGGGGTACGCCGGAGACGTGGGATATCGCGGACGGTGCCACGGGCGGCATGGTCGGGGCCGCTGTCGTGGGCTGCGCCACGGGCTGGGTCGCGGGTGGTGTCAGGGGTGTTGTCGTGGGCCGGGTCGCGGGCCGTGCCACGGTTGTTGCCGTCGGCTGTGCCACGGGCGGAGTCACGGGTCGTACGGGTGGTGTCCCGGACGCAGCCGCGGGCCGTATCGCGGACGGAGTCCCAGGGCGGGTCGCGGGGCGCGTCATGAGGTCTCCCCGGTGGGCCGGGGTAGCGCCAGGAGGTCGTGGTGGTGCACCACCACGCGCAGTTCGCGGGCCGCGGCCTCGGCGAGGCGGCGGCGCAGGTACGCGTGGGCGCGGGGCGCGAGGTCCGGGCGCTGTTCGCGGGCGGCGCCGACCCAGCCGCGCAGCCATTGCGCGGTCAGTACGGACTCGGCGGCGGCGAGCCGCCACGGCGCGGCGTACGTGAACACCGTCGCGTCGTGACGGGCGAACGCCTCCTCCGTCGCGGTGACCGCGTCGGGTCCGAGCAGCCGGCGGCCGCGTTCGGTACGGCGCTGGTGGGCGTCGAACGACGCGGCGATCGTGGCGTCGAGGGGGTCGGGCGGGGCGATCTCGACGAGCCCGGCGACGGACAGCGCGAACAGCGCGGCGCAGCCCGCCTGGGCGCAGGCGGTGGCGAGGGCGTCCACTTCGTCGCGGGTGAGGAGGTCGAGGAGGGCGGAGGCGGTGACCAGCGAGGTGCCCGCGAGGTCGGCGGCGGTGAGGCCGGCGATGTCGCCCTGTTCGGTGGCGACGGTGACGGGGCTGCCGTCGGCGGCCTGCGCGGGCATCTGGGCGACGGCGAGGTCGAGGAGGGCGGGGTCCGTGTCGTGGAGGATCCAGTGCTGGGGGCCGTCGAGGCGGGGGGCGAGCCAGCGGCCCATGGAGCCGGTGCCGCAGCCCAGGTCGCGGATGAGGAGGGGGGTGTTCTGGGGGGAACCCTGGGCGGGATGCTGGACGGGCCCCTGGGTGGGGTGCTGGGCGGAACCCTGGGCGGGCCCCTGGGGGGAGTGCTGGGCGGAACCCTCGGCGGGACGCTGGACGGAACCCAGGGTGGAGCGCTCGGCGGGGTGCTTGGCGAGCTGGCGAAGGTGGCGGCGCAGGGGGTCCAGGGACTCGGTGGCGCGGGCGGCGGCGTCGGCGCCCTCCCGCAGCTCCAGCCACTCGGGGGTGTAGCGGGGCTCTTCGCTCGTGTCGGTGGTGTTCACGCGGTCCTCCGAGGTTCGTGGGGGAGTTGTTCCAGCACCTCGGCCAGACTCCGTGCGGTGGTGTCCCAGCCGGCCAGGGTGGTACGCCGCTGGTACGCGGCCTCCTTCGACCGGCGCCGCTCACCGGGCTCGGCGAGCCAGGCGCGCAGGGCGGTGGTGAGGGCGGCGGGGTCGTCGGGTGGTACGAGCGCGCCGGGCAGGGTGCCGTCGGGCGCGTGCCCGAGGGCCTCGGGGACACCGCCGACGGCGGTCGCGAGGACGGGGATGCCACGGGCGAGGGCCTCGGTCACGGCCATGCCGTACGTCTCCGCGTGGGAGGCGAGGACGAGGAGGTCGGCCTGCGCGTAGGTCGCGGCGAGGGCGGGCCCGACGCGGGGGCCGGCGAGCCGGATCCGCGCCCCGAGCCCCGCCGCGTGGATCCGCTCACGGACCTGCGCGACGTAACCGGGATCCTGCCCGAGCCCCCCGACGAAGACACACCGCCAGTCGAACCCGGCAACCTCGACGAGGGCCTCCACGAGGCGGAGTTGGCCCTTGCGGGGACTGACGGTGGCGACACAGAGGAGGAGGGGGGCGGCGGGGCCTTCGTCCGGGGCCGGGTCGGCCGGGTCGGCGCTCGGGGCCGTGTCTGCGGTCGGTGCCGTGCTGGGGGGCGTACTTCCGGCCGTCCTGCGGGCCGGGCTCAGGGTCGTACCGGCGTCCGTGCCCAGGTCGGGGGGTGTGCCCGGGGCTGTGCCCGCGTCCGTGCTCTGGGTCAGGCCGTGGCAGGGGTTCGTGTTCGGGGCCGTGTCTGTGGGGGGTGTCGTGTTGGGGTGCGTACCGGGGGGCGTACCTTCGGCCATCTTTCGGGCTGGGCTCAGGGTCGTACCGGCGTCCCTGCCCAGGACCGGTCCCAGGCCCGCGCCCCTGCCTGCGCCCGCATCCGCGTCGGCTCCCGCTCCCGCACCCGTGCCCAGGTCCGCAGCCGCAGCCGCAGCCGCAGCCGCGTCCGCTCCAGCACCCGCACCCGTGGCCAGGTCCGCAGCCGCAGCCGCCCCCGCACCCCCCGCCCCGCCCCCCGCCGACCCCCGCGACAGTGGGGCCCGGTCCGTGCCGGGTGGGGCCACGTGGACGTGGGTCGGGGGCAGGTTGTGGTGGGTGATCAGGCGGGTCGCCGCCCACGTGCTGGTGGCGATCACCGCCGATACCGCGTGCAGGGTCCGGCGTTCGGCGGCGTCCAGTTCCGCCGCGCGTTCGGGGGTGAGGCCCGTCTCGTCGGCCAGGGGGAGGTGCACCAGCACCGCCAGACGCAGGCGGCCGGCCTCCGGCACGATGACCTCCGGGACGGCGCAGGCGACCAGGCCGTCCAGGAGGACCACGCTGCCGTCCGCCGACTCCGCCAGGATCCGGGCCAGTTCGGCGCGCGCCTCCGGGGCGGGGTCGGGCCAGGCGCCGGGGACCGCGTGTTCGTGGACCGGCCAGCCCGCGTGGGGCAGTTCGCCGCACACCCGGCGGTCGTAGCGGTTCCCGCCGCTCGGCGCCGCCGGATCGTCGACGCCACCGGGCATCACCACCCGCACGGAGCGTGCGGGCGCCGCGGTGGCGCCGGCCGGGTTCACAGCGCCAGCTCCGCCGCGGTGGCGCCGGCGGGACTCACAGCGCCCGCTCGTAGCTCGCCCAGGCGATGTGGGACTCGTGCAGGGTGACGGAGATGGCCGTCAGGCCGCGCGCGCCCTCGCCGAGGACCCCGGCGTGCACCCGGTCGGCGAGGCGGTCGGCGATGACCTTCGCCAGGAACTCCGTGGACGTGTTGATACCGGCGAACTCGGGCAGGTCGTCCAGGTTCCGGTAGGTGAACTCGCCCACCACGGCGCCCAGTTCCTTGGTCGCCAGACCGATGTCGACCACGATGTTGTCGGCGTCCAGCTCGGGCCGCCTGAAGGTGGCGTCCACGAGGAACGTCGCTCCGTGCAGGCGCTGCGCGGGCCCGAAGACCTCGCCGTGGAAGCTGTGGGCGATCATGAGGTGCTCGCGGACGGTGACGCTGAACAACGGATGACCCTCCAGGTCCTACGTACTCCTGTCAGGGTTTCTGCCAGGGCTGTTTGTCTGTTGGTGCGGCAATGCTTTTTTCTGCTGGTTGCTGGTACGGCGCTTCGTTCCGCCTGCTGGTAGCGCTTTGTTCCGCTGGTACGGCGATTAGTACGGTGAACGCCCGCCACTTGTTCACCCCGCACGCACTTCAGCTCCCGGCGGGCTCCGCCTCGGGACCGTACCGGACGCGATGGCACAGTCCCGGCACCTCGCCCCCGGCGATTCCGGCGAGTACGCGCGGCAGCTCCTCGAAGGCGCATTCGCCGGTGACCAGCGCGTCGAACGCCGGGTCGGCGAGCAGGTCGAGCGCGAGCGCCAACCGGTCGGCGAAGGTCCGCCGCGAGCGCCGGGCCGCCGACACCATGCCCACCTGGCTGCTGCGCAGCACGAGCCGGCCGGAGTGGAACGCCTCGCCCAGCGGCACGCTGATCCGCCGGTCGCCGTACCAGCTCAGCTCCAGCACCGTGCCCTCCGGAGCGAGCAGTTCCAGCGAGCGCGCGAGCCCCGCCTCGGTGGCGCTGGCGTGGACGACCAGGTCGCGGTCGCCCAGCGCGTCCGCCGGGAGCGCGAAGTCCACGCCGAGCGCGCCGGCGACGGCCGCGCGGCCGGGGTCGGCGTCGACCAACTGGACGCGTACGGCCGGGTATCGGGCGAGGACGGCGGCGACGGACGCGCCGACCATGCCCGCCCCGACCACCGCGATCCGGTCCCCGAGGAGGGGCGCGGCGTCCCAGACGGCGTTCACCGCGGTCTCCACGGTGCCGGCCAGGATCGCCCGGGAGGCGGGGACGTCGTCCGGTACGGGGGTGACCGCGCTCGCGGGGACGACGTAGCGGGTCTGGTGCGGGTAGAGGCAGAAGACCGTACGGCCGAGCAGGTGCGCGGGGCCCTCCTCGACGAGGCCGACGTTGAGGTAGCCGTACTTGACGGGCCCGGGGAAGTCGCCGTCCTGGAACGGCGCGCGCATCGCGGCGTGCTGACTCTCCGGCACGCCGCCGCGGAAGACGGTGGACTCCGTACCCCTGCTCACGCCGGAGGAGAGCGTGCGCACCACGACGTCGTCGTCGCCCGGTTCCGGCAGGACGACATCCCGGATCTCGCCGTGCCCGGGGGCGCGGAGCCAGAATGCGCGGGCCTTGCGCTCCATGTGGTGTCCTCCTGGACCTGAACGCTCGGGGAGCGGTTTGCGTAGTGCTGGTTACGAGGCCGCGATCACCGTACGCGGCACGCATCGAGTCGGCCACACAGCCGGGGTGAACGGTGAACATGTACAACACGCACGTACACGCACCTGTCCAGCGCGGTGCCGGGATACCTGGGGGCGCTGGGCTGCCGGGGGCCGGTGGGGTCGGCGGGGGCGCTGGGGCCGCTGGTCTGCTGGGGGCCGCTGGGGTCGCCGGGCCCTCGGGGGGCGCGGCGGTCGCGCCTGCGGGGGGAGTCGCCAGGATCGCCGGGGTGACGGGGGTCGCTGGGTTGACGGGGATCGCTGGGGTGACCGGGGCGCCCGGGGTGCCCGGGGTGGCGGGGGTGGCCGGGCTCTCCGAGGCGGCCAGGACGCTCGGGATATCGAAGGCCCTGGGGGCGCTGGGAGCGGCGGCAGCAGTAGGTACGGTGGCGGGTACGGCGGCTACGGCCGGGACGTCCCGGGCTCCGCGCCCGCCACGCGCCCCGCGCGAGCCGCGTGCGCGGAGCGCGCATCGTGCGCCGGGCCTGCCTGGCGCGGTACGTACGCCGCGTACGCCCCGCGTGGCGCACGCCCCCAGCGCGCCGCGCACCCCCCGCCTGTCGCGCCTGTCCCGCCTGCCGCACACCCCACGCACCCCAAACACCCCGCACGTGTCTCACGTGTCGCTGTCCCACCAGGCCAAGCTGGTACGGCGCGAGACGGCCGCCGGACTCGCCGCGCAGGCGCTCCTGTTGCTGCTGCTCAGCAAGGCGATCGGGCTGGGCCCCGCCGGATGGCTGACGGGGGCGGCGGTCGCGATCGCCACCTGGGCCGTACTCACACGCGCCCTGAGCCGTTCCTGGTCACGACCCTTCGGCCCGGCGAACCGCGTCACCCTCGCCCGCGCGACCCTCGTCGGCGGAGTCGCGGCGCTGGTCGCCGACTCCTTCGAGAGCCCGCCGCCCCTCACCGCCCTGGTCGCGCTCGCCACGGTGGCGCTGATCCTCGACGCGGTCGACGGCCAGGTCGCGCGCCGTACCGGCACGTCGTCCAAGCTCGGGGCGCGTTTCGACATGGAGGTCGACGCGTTCCTCATCCTTGTGCTGAGCGTCTTCGTCGCGACGTCGCTGGGCGCGTGGGTGCTCCTGATCGGCGTGATGAGGTACGGCTTCGTCGCGGCGGCCCGCTTCCTGCCGTGGCTGAACGGCTCCCTCCCCCCGAGCACGGCCCGCAAGACGGTCGCGGCGCTCCAGGGGATCATCCTCCTCACGACGGCGTCAGGTCTCCTCCCGTACGTCCCCGCCCTCGTGGTCGTGATCGCGGCGCTGACCCTGCTGACCTGGTCGTTCGCCCGAGACATCATCTGGCTCCACCGCACCGGCCAGGGCGAGGGCCACGGCCAGGGGAAGACTCCGCCGGCCACGGTCCCGACCACGCCGCCGAAGCCCGCCTGAGGTCGGCTGACCGGCGGTTTTTTCTCGCCCCGGTGACGGATGTCAGTGGCTCCTGGAACCATGCTTTCGTCTCGGACAGCACTATCAGGAGTCACGCATGGGGACGTGGGGAACCGGCCCGTTCGACAACGACCTCGCCGCAGACTTCGTCGACGGACTCGCCGGACTCACCCGCCAGCAGCTCATCGACGTGCTTGCGCGGGCATTCCAGCGAGTCATCGACTCGGGAGAGCGAGTCGACGGCGGAGACGGGGCCGAAGCTGTGGCCGCCGGCGCCCTAGTCGCCAGCACCCTCCCGGACAGCCCCATCGTCATCGACCCCGATGACGGCCCCAGGGAACCGCTGCCCGAACTGCCGGCCTCACTTGTCGTGTCGGCGAGACTCGCACTGGACCGGGTTCTCCGGGACGGATCAGAAATGGCAACCGGCTGGGTGGACAGTGCCGACGCCGACCAGTGGCGCCAGGAAGTGCGTCAGATTCTCCAGGCACAGCCGCCGGGCGGCGTCGGCTCTGCGGCGGCGACGGCCGTCGTGGCCCGGGCCGCGTGGGAAAGTGGGTCATGCCTGTGACCAACGAGTGGCTGGCCGGTCCGGCCCCGAAGGGGCGCCTCGGTCGGGAACGTCTGGAAGAGCGCATCCTCAACCTGCTGTCGTCGCAGAACATGTGCGTGATCGCGACGCCGGGCCCGGGCCCGGAGGGGCCGCTCGCGACGCCGGTGCGGTATGTCCACCTCGCCGCTGATCCACTGTTGTGGTGGTCGAGGCGGAGCGGATCGTCTGCACCGAGCACTGGTTGAGGCGCGATGGCTTCGCGCCTCGGCAGTTCTGGACCAGGCCGGAGCGGTAGCCCGGGGGCAGTAGCCCGAGGATGGGCCGGCCGCGCCTCCCGGTCTTCATGCTGTACGCCGGGCCGGTCGCCGATACCGATACCGCACTCCGGCACGGCTGCCGGTGGGTCCCGCTCGGCGCGGCGGTGGCCGGGACGGGCGCGGTGCTGCTCTGATGGGTGCCTATGTGACGCGTGGAGGTGACCATGAGCACAGCGCGGGAGCTGCTGATCGTCGCGATGGACATGACGTCCGTCCGTACGGTGGAGCGGGGCGCCCTGTCGCTCGCCCTCGCGGGAGCCGAGGCGATCGACCTCCTGGCGGTGGGGGCGATCACCCTGGACGGGGACCGCATTGTTCCCTCCGACGGGTCGGCTGCGGACCGCCCCCCGGCCACGGGTGGGCCTGGCGGGACCGACCTCCCGGGCGATCCGCTGTTGAGTGACGCCGCGTCCTCGTTCGTACGGCAGGCGCCGTACGAGTCCGTCGGCAACTGGCTCTGGCGCAGGGGGCGGAACCTGTCCGCCATATATACCGCCGCGCTGGAGGCGGAAGGGCAGCTCGTCCGCCGGCACCACCGCCGGTGGGGCGTGTTCCGGTCCAGTGAACTTGTCCTGGTCGACTCCCCCGCCCGCCGCCGGGCCGCCGACCGCTGGAGGGCCGACGAGCCGGTCCTGGCCGCGCTCGCCACGGCCGTCGGTATCCGCGACAAGCGGACGGACGACTCCCCGGCCGTGACCGACGAGGCGGTGGGGACCGTACTGACAGCCGTCGATGACGCGTTGAGCGAACTGACGGCGGAGTCCGAACGCCGCGCCCACAAACTGGACGACGCCGCCATCACCAACGTACGGCGCGGATACTGACCGTGCGCCTCCGCCTCGTTGCGATCGGCAATATCCGTAACCGTCCGGACTCCTCTCAGACGCCCGTCCGGCCGTCGACCCGTTCGCGGACAAGATCGGCGTGGCCGCAGTGGCGGGCGTATTCCGTGATCATGTGGGTGTAGATCCAGCGCAGCGTGACCTGTCCGCCCATGAACGGGCTGGTGTCGTCCAGCGCGCGGTCCGCGCAGTTCTTCCGCGCGTGGTCCATCTCCGCGTGCCACGCGGACAACGCCTGGTCGAAGGTGACCTCCTCGGTGAGGTCGAAACCGCCGTCCGTCGCCTCGATGTCGGCGTCGGGGGAGTAGATCGGCGGGGCGTCCTCCTGGACCAGCACCCGCCGGAACCAGTTCCGCTCGACCTCCGCCGCGTGCTGGACGAGGCCGAGCAGGGTGATGGACGACGGCGCGGCGGAAGCCTCGCGGAGTTGGTGCTCCGCCAGGCCGTCGCACTTCTGGGCCAGGGTCGTACGGTAGAAGTCGAGCCAGCTCTCCAGGGACGTCCGCTCGTCGGCGTCCAGCGGGGGCATGGCGCGGGGGGTGCCCGGCGTGGCCGGGGTGGGGGACGAAGTGCTCATGTCCGTCATCGTGGCACGGGGGTCTGACAACGGCCCGCGGCAACGGGCGGGAACGGGCTCGTCAAAGCGGCGGATCTCGAACAGAATGACGCCTCGGGGCAACTCTCGGTGGTGCCCCACTGACACGACGAGCGACGAGCGACAAGCGACAAGCGGACGACCGACGAGCGACGAACGAACGGCGAACGACAGGGGCGGCGGGGGCGCGGCATGGCACGGGACTACGACAGTCAGCTTCTGGAGTCGGTGGCGGTACGCCGGCGCAGGATGCGGGACGCCCTGCTCTTCGGCGCCCAACGCGTCCGCCGTACGGCGGACGAGCGGCTCGGGAAGGTGTTCGCGGGCATCGCCATCGCGGCCGTCCTGTGTGCGGGGTGCGTCGGCTGGTCCTTCCTCCAGGCCACCCTGGCGAAGCAGAAGGCCGAGCAGGAGAAGCAACGGCAGGTCCAGGAGCAGCAGTACGACAGGAGCAGCGCTACGGACGGCCGGCTGCCGATCCGGGCACACCGTTGAGCCACGCCGCAGACCTACACCGCAGAGACGAGCCGAAAACAGGGGGAGGGCGCGGAATGTGCGAGACCCATCCGTCAATTGCGTGCGACAGGACGGGCTTTCAGTGAAGGCGACGGAACAGAATCGCGAGCCCGCGGCGCCGCCACCGACCGCGCCCGAAATCCCCAAAGCGCCCGACAACCCGATGATAGGTTCCGGCACGTGGTGACCACAGCGGCAACTTCGCGGGCGCAACTGAGCCGGGTGACCCTGGTCGGTGAGCGGCGCCGGGCCGACATCGTCCTGCCCTCCGACACCCCCATCGGGCAACTGCTGCCGGACATCCTCCAGTTGCTGGACGACCGGGCCGCGTCGCGCCCGATGACCCGGCAGTTGATCACGTCCGACGGTTCCGCGCTGCCGCACGACAGCACGCTCGCGTCGGCCGGCATAGCCGACGGCGCGGTGCTGCGGCTCGTACGGGCCCACTCCGCGCCGCCCGCCCCGGTCGTGCACGACGTCACCGACCAGGTGGCCGACGACCTCGACCTCCAGGCGTGGCGCTGGCGCCCCGCCGCGCGCCGGGCCAGCGCGGGGGTGGCGACCGTCGCGTTCGCCGTGGTCGCCGCGCTGCTCGCCCGGGGCGAGTTCGCGCTCGACGCCCTGGCCGGCGTCCTGGTGGCCGTCACGCTGGTCCTCCTCGTGGCCGGCGCGCTCGCCGCCCGGGTCGGGGAGGGCAACCGGGGGCTCGCCACCGCGCTCCTGCTCGCCTCCGGCGCGCTCGGCGTGCTCACCGCGTGGACCGCCGCCGACGCGTACGGCTGGCCGGGCACCGCGCGCCTCGCCGCCGTCGCGGGCGCGCTGACCCTGACGCTCGTACTCCTCGGCCTCTTCTCGCCGTTGGGCCGCGGCGGCCTCATCGGCGCCGCCGCGACGGCCGCGATCACCGTGGTGTGGGAGGCCGTCGCCGCCGCCCAGGACGACCCGGCGCGGCTCGGTGCTGTCATGGCCGTCTTCTCCGTGGTGCTGCTCGGCCTGCTGCCGCGCCTCGCCCTGATGGCGTCGGGGCTCACCGCGCTCGACGACCGCCGCTCGGGCGGCGTCTCCGTCAGCCGTCACCAGGTGGGCAACGCCCTCGCCGCCACCCACCGCGGCCTCGCCCTCGCGACGACGGCCACGGCGGTGTCGGCGGCCGGCGCGGGCTGGCTGCTCACCCTGGCCGACGAACCGACCGTGTGGACCGTGACGCTGCCGTCCCTCGTCGCCGTGGTGCTGCTGTCCAGGGCGCGGGCCTTTCCGCTGGTCGCGGAGGTCGTGGCGCTGCTGGCCGCCGCCGCGGTCCTCGTCGTGCGTCTCGTGATGCTGTGGATGGGACACGCCGGCGGCGCCGGGCCGCTCGCGCTGCTGTGCGCGGCGGCGGTGCTGCCGCTTCTCGTCCTGGCGGTGCAGCCGCCGGAGCATGTGCGGGTCCGGCTGCGGCGCGTGGCCGATCTGGTCGAGTCCATCGGGGTGGTGGGGCTGTTCCCGCTCGCGATCGGGGTGTTCGGGGTGTACGGGCAGTTGCTCGACAAGTTCTGAGTACGGCACGCGGATCGGCACGCGGATTCGGCACACGGATTCGGTACGGGGAGTTCCAGCACGGGCAGTTCCGTACGGCGGGTTCCGTACGGCGGGTTCGGTACGGGCAGTTCGGTACGGCGGATTCGATACGGCCGGTTCGGTACGGCAGCAGCGTCGGGGCGGAAGCGGAAAGGGAGGGCGTACGGACATGGCGGACCGGGACAACTGGCAGGGGGACGTCCTGCGCGACCTGCGGGGCGGGGCCTCGCAGCGTACGCAGGGGGCTCAAGAGGCCCCGCGTCCCGACGGACAGGCGTCGCAGCCACAGGCCACGGAAACACCGGCGCCCCCCGCCCCGCCCCTACAGGCCCCAGCCCTCGAAAGCCCCCCACCCCAGCCCGCACCCACCCCGGCACCACACGTGGCTCAGCCCACCCCCAACCCCGCCCCCAACGCCATCCCCACCCCCCGTCCCCGTTCCCGCCCCACCCCCGACTCCCGCCCCGTCGTGGACCCCGGCCTCGCCGCCGCCGTACGCAAGCCGCGGCACGGCGAGTCCCTCGCCGCCCGTGGCGTACGCGCCGCCCGCCGCGCCGTCTCCTCCTCCGTCGCCCGCGAGGTCGCCGACGCCACCCGCGACGCCGAGATACTCCAGCAGCCCGTGACCACCGGCCGGCAGATCGCCGTCACCTCCATCCGGGGCGGCGCGGGCAAGTCGACCGTCGCCGCGCTGCTGGGCACGACGTACGCGCACTACCGCCAGGACCCCGTCCTCGTGGTCGAGGCCGATCCGGCGCTCGGCTCGCTCCCGCTGCGGCTCGGCGCCACGTCACTGCGCTGGACCACCGGCGACGTCGCGCAGATCGTGGAGCCGCAGATGTCGCTGCTCGACATCACCGGCTACCTCGTCCAACTCCCCGACAACGCGTGGCTGTTGCCCGGCAGCCAGGGCCAGATCGGGGCGATGCTGGACACCGTCACGTACGAGCGCACGATGGTCGCGCTGCGCCGCTACTTCGGTGTCGCGGTCGTCGACTGCGAGACCCTGCCGGCCGAGGTCGCGCGCGCCGCGCTCTCCGCCGCCCAGGCCCGCGTCCTCGCCTCGCCCGCCACGCTGGAGGGCATCACCAGTACGTACGCGGTGCTCCAGTGGATGCGGGGCCTGCCCCGCCAGGTGATCGCCGGCACGGTCGTCGTCCTCACCGAACTCGTCCCGCACGCCGGGCTCGACCTCGGGGAGGCCGCGCAGAAGCTCCGGTCCACCGGGGCGAGCGTCCAAGTCCTGCCGTACGACCGGCACTTGGCGGCTGGCGGCCCGATCCGTACCGACCTGCTGGCGCACCCGACCAGGGAAGCCGTCACCCGCCTCGCGGCGGAGGTCTTCCAGCTCTCGCAGAAACGCCACTGACCACGATGAGCACCCGACTGATCCACCGCCCCGCCAGGACCACCCGCCCCCCGGCCGCCTCCGAGGCGCGCGTCATCGAAGCCCCGCCCAACCTCCCCGAGGGCAAGGCGGGCAACATCGCGATGTCGCTGCTGCCCGTCGCCGGTGTCATGTCGTCCGTCGTGATGATGACGGTCGTACGGAACAGCCAGTTCGCCGCGCTCGGCGCGCTCATCCTCGTCGTCACGGTGATCGGCACCGTCGCGCTCCTCTTCTCGCAGCGCGGCAAGGCCCAGCGCACCCGCCGCACCCAACGCGAGGCTTATCTCGCCTACTTGGAGGACCTGCGCGAGGAACTCTCCGCCGAGGAACGCGAACGGCGCGAGCGCGCCGACGTCCTCAACCCGCCGCCGCACGCGCTGTACGACATCGTGCGCGGCCCGGCCCGCCTGTGGGAACGGCGCAGGGTCGACGGCGACTTCCTGCGCGTGCGCGTCGGGACCGGCGAGATGCCCGTACGCGATCTGAAGGTCGCCCAGCAGGGTTCGTCGGTCCTCACCCCGCCCGACCGCTTCATGCTCAACGAGGCGTCGTCGCTGATGTCCCGCTTCCGCACCGGCACCGAACTCCCGCTCACCGTACCGCTCGACCGCGTCGGCAACGTGAGCGTGATCGGCCCCCGCGAGGACTGCCTGCGGGTCGCCCGCGCCCTGCTCGTCCAGGCCGCCGCCCTGCACGCCCCCGACGACGTGGCGATCGCGCTCGCCGCCCCCGGCGACCGGCTCGCCGACTGGGAGTGGGCCAAGTGGATGCCGCACGTGCTCGACACCGAGCAGTTCGACGGCCCCGTCGCGGCCCGCCGTATCGCCCCCTCCGCACCCCAACTCGCCCGCCAGCTGGGCCCCGAGCTGCGCCGCCGCGCCTCCTACGCCGCCGAGGTGCGCCGCGGCCTGTCCGGCAAGGACGCGCTGTCGATGACGTCCCGGCTGCTCGTCGTCACCGACGGGCACGGCGAGGACGCCGTCGACCTGCCGCTGCCCGACGACGCGGTGGGCCTGCGCGAGATGGGCGTCACCGTCCTGCACCTGCTCGACCAGCGGATCCAGGAGCCGGGTCACGTCGGTGTACGGATCACCGTGGACGGCGACCAGGTGGTCATCGAGGATCTCCGCGCGGAGGAACCGGTCAGCGCCCACGGCACGGTGGACGAGGTCAGCGTCCCGTTCGCCGAGGGCCTGGCCCGGATGCTGGCGCCGCTGCGGCTCTCCGCCGAGTCGCTGGTCGACGCGCCCCTCGCCGGACCCGTCGACTTCGCCGACCTGCTCGGCATCGACGACGTGGCACGGCTCGACCTCGGCCGCCTGTGGGCGCCGCGCGGCGAACGCGCCTTCCTGCGCGTGCCGATCGGCGTCAGCGACTCCCACGAGCCGGTCCTCCTGGACCTCAAGGAATCCTCCGAACTGGGCATGGGACCGCACGGGTTGTGCGTCGGCGCCACCGGCTCCGGCAAGTCCGAACTCCTCCGTACGCTCGTCCTCGCCCTCGTCGCCACGCACCCGCCGGAGGACCTGGCCCTGGTCCTGGTCGACTACAAGGGCGGTGCGACCTTCGCCCCGTTCGCCGAACTGCCGCACGTCGCCGGGGTCATCACCAACCTGGAGAACCAGGCCGGCCTGGTCGAGCGCGTCCACGCCTCGCTCGCGGGCGAGGTCAAGCGCCGCCAGCAGGTGCTCAAGGACGCGGGCAACATCGCCGACATCGGGGACTACGCGGCGCTGCGCGCCGAGCGGCGGCCCGAACTGGAGCCGCTGCCGCACCTGTTCGTCGTCATCGACGAGTTCGGCGAACTCCTCACCGCCAAGCCCGACTTCATCGACCTGTTCCTGTCCATCGGCCGTATCGGCCGCTCCATCGGGGTGCACCTGCTGCTCTCCAGCCAGCGCATCGAGGGCGGCCGGCTCAAGGGCCTGGACACGTACCTCTCGTACCGTCTCGGCCTGCGCACCTTCTCCGCCGACGAGTCCCGGACGGTCCTGGACACTACGGACGCCTTCCACCTGCCGCCGCTGCCCGGCTTCGGCTACCTCAAGGTCGACACCAGCCACTACGAGCGCTTCAAGGCGAGTTACGTCTCCGGCGCCTACCGAGGGCCCGTGCGGCGCGTGGAGGACGAGGACACGGGGCCGCTGGCGCTGGAGTACGAGGCGTTCAACACCCTGGCGTCGAGCGAGGGTTCGGGCCGGCAGGAGCCGTCGGCGCGGCGGCGCGAGACGGGGCCGACCGAGCTGGGCGTCGTCGTCGGCCAGCTCAACGACGCGGCCGGCCCGGTGCGCCGCATCTGGCTGCCGCCGCTGCCGGACGCGCTCACCCTGGACCAGGTGGCGGGGCCGCTGGACGTGGGGCCGCGCGGCATGCAACTGGCGTACGAGCAGGGGGAGGTGGACTCCCGGAAGGGCAGAGGCGGTCGCGGCCGGAGCCCGCTGCGCGTCCCCCTCGGTCTCCTGGACGACCCGACCAGGCAGTGGCAGGGGCAGTGGTACCTGGACCTCACGGTCGCGGGCGGCCACGCCGCCGTCATCGGCGGCCCCCAGTCCGGCAAGACGACCCTGCTGCGCACCCTCGTCCTCGCCCTCGCGCTGACCCACACCCCCCAGGAGGTCGGCGTCTACGGCCTCGACCTGGTGGGCGGCGGCCTCCAGGCGCTGTCCGGGCTGCCGCACGTCGGCGGTATCGCGGGCCGCGCCGACCGCGAGCGGGCGGCCCGTACCGTCGAAGAGGTACGGAACATGCTCGCCGCCCGCGAGGACCTCTTCCGCGAGCACGGCATCGACTCCGTCGACCAACTCCGTACCCTCCACGCGGCGGGCCGGCTGCCGGGCCTCGCCTCCGCCGAGATCGTGCTCGTCATCGACGGATTCGGCGCCCTGCGCGACGACTTCGAGGAGCTGGACGACGCCGTGGTCGACATCCTCAAGCGCGGCGGCGGGTACGGCATCCACGTCGTCGCGGGCATGCTGCGCTGGAACGACGTCCGTATCGCCACGCAGTCGAACTTCGGCACGCGCGTCGAGCTGCGCCTCAACGACCCGACCGATTCCAGCGTCGACCGCAAGCTCGCCGAGACCCTGTCGCCGGACGAGCCGGGCCGGGTCCTCACGGACGCCAAGCTGTTCGCGCAGGTCGCGCTGCCGCGGACGGACGGAGTGGTGGACGTCGCGGACCTGGGCGCCGTACTGGAACGCACCGCCCGTTCCGTCCGGGCGACGTGGAGCGGTGACGTCGCGCAGCCCGTACGGATCCTGCCGCACGTCCTGGAGCCGCACCTCCTGCCGGGCCCCGTCGCCGAACCGCGCCGCGTGCCGATCGGCCTGGACCAGGCGGCGCTCGCGCCCGTCCTGCTCGACCTGTTCGGCCACGACCAGCACCTGCTGGTGCTGGGGGACAGCGAGTGCGGCAAGACGAACCTGCTGAAGACCGTCGCCGCCGGGCTCATCGAGCGGTACGGCGAGGACGACTTGGTCTTCGCGGTGATGGATCCGCGGCGGAGTCTGCGCGGCGCGATCCCGGAGGAGTTCAACGGCGGGTACGCGTACAACACCAAGATGTGCACGGGCCTTTCGCACGGGATCGCCGGCGAACTGGCCAAGCGTCTGCCGGACGACGGCGCGCGGCCGGAGGACCTGGAGCCGGGCAGCTGGGGCAGCGGTCCGCGCATCGTGGTCCTCGTGGACGACTACGACGTGCTGACCACGGCGGGCCAGTCGCCGCTCACCCCGTTCCTGCCGTACATCCCGTCGGCGGTCGACATCGGGCTGCACTTCGTCCTGACGCGCCGGGTCGCGGGCGCGTCGCGGGGGATGTACGAGCCGCTGGTGCAGGGCTTGCGGGAGTCGGGGGCGTCGGCGGTGCTGATGGCGGGGGACCGCAGCGAGGGTCAGCTGTTCCCGGGGGTGTACGCGCGGCAACAGCCCGCCGGGCGCGGGGTGTTCATCCGCAGGGGGCAGGCGAACCGGCTGATCCAGACGGTGTACGGGGCGGCCGGCTGACCCCATGGGACCCAGGCGTTCTGACCCGACATCTCACCGGCCGACATCTCACCGGCCCCCGGCACCTCACCGACCGGCACCTCACCGACCGACACCTCACCGACGACGCGAAGGACGGACGACCCCATGACCAAGGACGTCATCGCCCTGACCTCCCGCATGCCCGACCCGTTGAGTGTGCTCGCGGGCCTGCTGTCCGGCGGTCCCGACAAGCTGGTGGGTACGGAGGCCGACGGCGCCGTCGTCCAGCTCTGCGACGAGCGGGGCCGGCCGCTGGTCTCCGTCGAGGCGCCACTGCTCGTCCAGGTCGCGGGCGAGGCCGAGCGGCTCCTCGGGGCCGTACCCCCGCCGCTCCCGTTCTGGTGGACGGAGGCGCGCGCCACCACCGGGGTGGCTGAGGCCGAGCGGCTCGCCGGGACCTTCGCGGCGAGGCTGGCCTCGCTGGCCGGCGGCACCGCCTGGCCGAGGGCGGCGGCGCGCTCGCTGGCCGTGGTGGAGACCGACGGGGTGAGCGTCGCGCCAGCGCCGGCCGCCGCGCAGCCGGCGGTCGACGTCCTGACCGACAAGGTGGCCGTGGTCATCCAGGATCGTCCGGTGGTCGCCATGACGGCGTGGCTGTCCGACGCCTTCCGGGCCACCGCCCAGGCCGAGTTGGGGCTCCAGATCGTCACCCCGGCGGGGACCACCCTCTCCCCGGCCGTCCGCGACAGCCTGGGCGGCTGGCCGTCGCGGTGGGTCGTACAGGACGAGCGGGACGGCTACTACGACGGCCTCTCCGGCGCCGTACTGCGGTGGCAGGAAGGGATGTTCGCGACGGTCGTGGCGGCGGACGCGACGCCGGACGACCCCCGTACGCCGGTGGCCGCGGCCTTCAAGGAGGTGGCGGACACCGGCGAGCGCCAACTGGCCGTCTCCTTCCGGGCCGTGCGTCCGGCGGACGACCGGCTGGTCCTGGGCGGCGCGCTGGAGGCGGTGTGGCGGGAGCTGACCGGCGGGCCGCCGGCGGGCTGGGGCACCGCGGAGCCCGCCAACCTCCCGTGGTCGCCCGCCCGTTTGACCGAGGTGGCCTTCGCGCGGGCGCCCGAGCCGACGTGGGCCGTGGTGGTCGGCACCCCGGAGCGGCCCGGTCTAGCGACCGTCCGCGTCAGCCGTACGAAGGCGGGGGTCGAGGAGGACGTCCGGCTGGCGTTCGGCTACGGCCCCGATGAGGAACCGCCGCTGGACGCGCTGCGCCGTACGGCGGAGACGCTGGCCACACGCCACCACCTCCAGTCGATGCTCGTTCAACTCCGCAAAGCACGGCGGGACCTGGGGGTGCCGCCGCGCTTCGAGGGGCCGGGCGTCCCGGTGGCGTTCGTGCTCGGCGCGGAGGAGGTCCGTACGATGCCCGGCGACCGCGCCCGGCGCACCCCGCTGCCCGAACCGCCCGTACCCCTCGGCCCGAAGGCCCGTCCCGCGCTGTACTACCCGCTGCCGGGCGACCCCTCCGACCTGGCGGGATGGGCGCAATTCGAGCGCCTGATGCGGCACTTGAAGGGGCCCGGCGGCGCCGAGGGTGCGTGAGCGGTGTCATGTCATGTGTTGGTCACAGACAGCCGATAAGTCATTGCGTTTGTGACGGCGGGGTTGATAGGGATGGAGGGACGTACATTCATTTGGAACGACCGGGGGGAGTCCGATGAAGTTCGACATGGGGACGCAGGTCCTGTCCACGCTGATGTCGCAGTCGCAGGGTTCGAGTACCGATCTGGGCGTGCTGATCCGGCAGTTGGTGCAGGCGGCGGAGCCGTTGGAGGGGAAGTTCAACGGCGCGGGCAAGGTGGCGTTCGACTCGTTCAAGTCGCGCTCGGACGAGATCACGGCGGCGCTGAACGGCGCGCTGTCGGCGATCCTGGGCGGTCAGTCGGGGATGGAGACGGCGTTCGGCTCCGGTGACCAGGAGCAGGGCGACAACGCGCAGTCGCAGATGTCGGCGGCGAACTTCGACGCGGCGCGCTTCTCGGGCCGCTGAGGGGCCTACGTACACCCGTACCACACAGGACTGAGCACATCTCACGGGGAGAGTGATTGTGATGGCTGCTGGCAGTGACCGTCGTTCGTACGACACGGGCGCGTCCACGGAGGCGCAGGGCAACCTCCAGTCGGTGATCGGCCAGTTGGAGTCGGTGATCGCGGCGCGTGACGCGCAGGTGAAGGCGGCGATGTCGGACTTCGCGGCGGACGGCGTGGCGGACGAGTACCACGGCAAGGAACTGCGCTGGACCAGCGCGTCCCAAGAGGTCAAGAACATCATCCAGTTGTTGAAGACGACGCTGGAGAAGAACGACGGGACGGCGCAGCAGACGCTGTCGCGGGCGAAGTCGGCGGTCGACAACATCGGCTGAGCCCCTTCGCCGGGGTGAGGTGACGGTTCGGTTCACGGGGGAGCGTGCGTCATGGCGTCGTGGGACATCAAACCGCAGGGTGTGCAGGGTCAGTTGAAGACCGTGGGCACGCACGCGGGCGAGTTGGAGAAGGCCCTGACCGCGCTGGTGGCGGACATGGCGGAGGCCGCGCAGGCGGCGGGCACGGCGGTGCCGGGCTCGATGGTGCACAGCGGTGCGCCGTTGCAGGGTCCGGTCGCGGTGGGCCAGGCGCCGTTGCGGGCGAAGGCGACGGGACCGGTGGCGGCGGCCCTGGGCGAGTATCTCGGCAACCGCCAGCCGGACTTCAAGGCGATGGCCGAGCGGATCGAGGCGTCCATCCTGGGGGCGGCGACGGCCACCAACGAGTACATCGAGGGTGACCTGGAGGCCGCGAAGCACGCCCAGGACGCGGCGAAGGCGGTTCAGCTGGAGGCGCTGAGGGAAGCGGCCGGGGGGCCCAAATGACCAGGGGCCCGCGGGAGATGGCCATCGGGCCGCAGGAGATGACCGGGGCGGCGCATGACCGGGGGTGCACGCGCGACCGGGGTGCACGCATGAGTGGGGGGCACGCATGAGTGGGGACGCGCCGGTCGACCCGGCGGAGATCCCGGTCTTCACCGGGAATCTGGAACTGCTGGACGAGAAGGTGAAGGCGATCTCGGGCGCCGGCCCGAAGATCTCCACCGCCACGAGTGACGTGCACACGAGCTTCGGCGGGCTGCGGGCGTTCTACCAGGCGCCCGAGGCCGAGCAGTTGTTCGCGGTGACAAAGCCGGTCGCGGACATCGGGCTGTCGCTCAGTTCCGACCTGTGTGTCATCGCGGGTGCGCTGGGGACGTACGCGAACGACGCGCGGCCGTTGAAGGACAAGCTGGACGCGCTGCGGGCGGAGGCGACGGCCTTCCGCGCGAAGGTCGCGGACGACGACGAGTGGCGCGAGGACGGCGACCTCATCGAGGAGAACCTCGACCGGCGCAACGAGGTCGCCGAGGTGTGGACGGCGTTCCAGGAGGTGGAGCGCGCGGCGTACGCGAAGATCGTGGCGCTGTTCTGCGGGACGCCGCTGAAGGTGAACGACGGCTCGAACCAGCCGGGCATGTACGGCTACGACGCAGAGGCGTTGAAGCAGTCGAAGAGCCTGCCGTGGGGCGACGCGGTGGCCGAGTCGGTGCCGTGGTGGCAGGTGTGGGAGCACGCGTACGACTTCGGCAAGGGCATCGTCGTCGACGGCGTGTGGGGCACGATCAAGGGCCTGGGCACGCTGGTGGGTTTCAGCGGCTGGGACGCGGCGGGCCAGGCGTGGACGGGCCTGGGCAAGCTGGCGACCGGCGTACTCATCACCGCCGTCCCCGGTGTGGGCGCGGCCTATTGGGCGATGCCGGAGGACAAACTGCCGTCCTGGCTGCGTGATTCGCGTACGGCGATGAAGGAGACGGGCAAGGCGCTGCTGGCCTGGGACCAGTGGAGCGAGAACCCGTCCCGGGCGGCCGGCGCGGTCACGTTCAACGTGGTGACGACGGTGTTCACCGGCGGTACGGGCGGTGCGGCGGCGGGCGCGGGCAAGGCGGGCGCGGCGGCGAAGGTGCTGTCCGTGGCGGGCAAGGCGAGCCGGGCGATCGACCCGATGACGTACGTCTTCAAGGGCGCGGGCGCCGGCCTGTCGAAGATCGGTGACGTGATGGCGGGCCTGAAGGGCCTGGGCAACGTCAGCCTCCCGGCCTTCCCGGAGGGCACGATCGCCCTGCCCGAGGGCGCCGTGAAACTCCCCGACGGCACGATCCACCTCCCGGAGGGCGCGGCGCTCCCGGAGGGCGCGGCGAAACTCCCGGACGGCACGGTCCGCCTCCCGGAGGGCACCACCACCCTCCCTCCGGGCACGGTCCGCCTGCCGGTGGAGGGGCCGCCCCAATTCCTGGACCGCTCGGGCAACATCCTGCGGGAGGACGGCAGCGTCCTCCGACGCGCCGAGGACGCACCGGTCGAAAAGCCCCCGGTGGCCGGGGCGGACACCCCGCGAACGGACGCCCCGCGAACGGACGCCCCGCGAACGGACGCCCCTCGGGCGGACATCCCGCGGGTGGAGACCCCGGTCAGGGAGCCGGCCCTGGTGGGCGCGGCCTCCCGCACGGGCGACGACGTGATCCGGGTGGGCGCGGACCTCTCGGACCCGGTCCGAGTGGGCGACAACGCCCCCGTCCGGCAGCCCGACGGAACCCCCCTCGGCACAGCGGGCAACCACCTCCCGGGGGGCCGGGCGCCCGACCACATGCCCACGAACAACCTCGACAACACCCCGAGCGGCCGCCCGTCGGACAACACCCCCACCGGCCACCCGGCGGACAACACCCCACGCGGCAGCGACCACACCCCACCGACCCCCCGCCCGGACTCTCCGGCCACGGGGCCCGCCGTCGGCCACGACCTCCCCGGCTCGGCCCATTCCGGGCCGCCGGGCGGTGGTGGTTTGGACGACGCCGCCCGCGTCGGGGATGACGCGGCCCGCGCCGGGGACGACGCCGCCCGCGCCGGGGACGACGCGACTCCGCCGCGGCGTGAGCCGGTGCCGCGTCCCAGCTTCATGCGCGACGGCGAGAACCCGTACGGACCGCGCGGGTCCCTCACACGCGAGCAGATCGAGGACATCCAGCTCTACCGCGCCAACGAGGAGCCGGGCTACTTCGAGGACCACTACCGGAAGGACGGCACGCGCAAGAACCTGGAGGTCCACGACCAGAGCGGATACACCCCGCCGCAACTGACCCGGCTGTCGGACGACGTCCCGTGGATGCGTGCCAAGGACGCTCCGGCGCCCCCCAAACCCCACTTCCTCGACCCCAGCTACGTCAGGGTGGGAGCGGACACCGTCACGGACGCCTCCAGGCGCCGGATCCTGGAAGAGGCCGCGCAGGAACGCCACCTGGCCATCAAATGGGACAACATCGTCGCGGAGTTGAAGGCGGAGACGGGCCGCGCCCACGCGGCCCAGGGCACGCCCGAGTCCGCCGGGCTCTGGGGCGAGGCCAGGGGGGCGTACAAGGAATCCCACACGGCGATGGGAGACGCGGCGGAGGCGTTCGGCGAGAAGGCGGCGGAATACCACTACATCGCCGAGCGCCACCCGGACTTCGAGCGACAGACTCTCCTCGGCCCGAAGAACGGAAACGACCAGTTCGATCAGGTATGGAAGCACGAGGACGGTCGGGTCGTCGTCATTGAGGCCAAGAGCAGCGTCGAGACCGAGCTGGGCAGGCGCAATCTTCCGGGATCCGGGCAGGTGTCCCAGGGAAGCAAGGAATACTTCATGGACATCATCAAGGCCATGGAGAAGCGAGGCGAATTCGAGCTCGTGGGCGACCTGAAGAAGGCGCTCGACGAGGGCAACCTGGAATACGTCGTCGTCAAGGGTGAGAAGAACGCCGGTACGTACACTGGCTACCAATATCGACGGTTCGACATCAGCAAGGGGACTCTTCCGTGACCGTAGTTGTGGCCCGGCATGGGCTGGCGGGGGGACCCGACGCCGAGAGTTACGCGGAGCGGCTGGGCGCGCACCTGGCCAAGGAAATGAGCCGCCTTGAACACTCGACGTATCTGATCGACTCCACGTTCAGTACGGCTCTCCTGCTGGTGAGTGCCCGAAGCGTCATCGATCCGCGGGCGGCGGCGGTGGAGACGTGGGAAGCCGTGGTCAACGCGATGCAGTTGGGGTCGGCGCTGTTCGAGGTGACGGCGGTGAGCGAGGGAACCGTCGAATACCGGATCGACCGGAAGCTGTGGGATCTCCCGGCCGCCGGCCCGATGC
Organism: Streptomyces sp. NPDC088261; assembly: GCF_044740805.1. NCBI lineage: Bacteria > Bacillati > Actinomycetota > Actinomycetes > Kitasatosporales > Streptomycetaceae > Streptomyces > Streptomyces sp. NPDC088261. The sequence goes on along the minus strand of NZ_JBIURL010000001.1, from coordinate 417,150 downwards.
CGTCCGCCGACGCGGGGAACTGGCTGACCGCGTTCTGGTTGGCGGTCGTCTGCCGTGACCAGGGGCGGATGACGCGGCTGTGCGACATCCCGTTGGAGCGGCTGCGCTCGCCCGAGGGGAAGTACGACGAGTACGTCTACCACTGGGTGGACGTACTCCAGACGTACTGGCAGCGTCGGCCTGGGCTGGTGGAGAAGCTCACCGCCGCGCTCCAGGCGTCGGATCCCTCGGTCGCTCGGATCACTCCGAAGGACATGTTGCAGGGGCTGATGTATCCGCCGATCAACCTCTTCTATCACTTCGTGCGCAAGGACGAGGAGGGCTTCGGCCCGGCCCTGGAAGAGGCCCTGCAACTGCACAAGTTGTACTGGACCCTGAACGAGGACCGGGCGAAGGACATCGACGGCAGCTTCGCCCTCGGTCCGTTGGCCATTGCCTGTCTCGCGTACGACGGCGGTTTCCGGATCGAGGTCGAGTCCGAGTACCTGCCCAAGCACCTCCTTGAGCGGGGATGGCTGGGCGAGTTTCCCACCTGAGGCGCTGCTCGGGGGTGGTGTGCCCGGGACCGTCCGCCCCTCCCGTCACGTCGTTGCCGCCAGGCGGGCCGTTTCGGTGGCGCAGCCCCAGGAGAGGGTGACTCCTGAGCCGCTGTGGCCGTAGTTGTGGATCACGGGGGTGGCGGGGAGCAGGTGGGGGTCGCGTTCCAGGCGTACGCCCGCGGGGCGGTGGGGGCGGAGGCCGACCGGGTGGGACAGGACGGGCGCGCCGGCCAGGCGGGGTTCGAGGGCGGTGCAGCGGGACAGGATCGCCGACGCCGTCGTGGGGTCGGGCGAGAGATCCCAGCGGTCCACTTCGAACGTGCCGCCCAGCACGACGTCCGTACGGCGCGGGTGTACATACGTGAAGCCCTCCGGGTGGTCCTGCACGCGCAGCGAGGTGCGCAGTCCCGGGTTCGACACCAGGACGAGTTGACCCCGTACCGGAGTCATCGTGGGGTCGCCGCAGAGCGAACCCGCCGCCAGGCCCGCCGCGTTGACTATGAGCGGGGCCCAAACGGCCGCCTCGGAGAGGTGGTTGATCCGGCGGTGGTGCAGGAGGCCGCCCGCCGCCAGGAAGCGGGTCACCAGCCAGTCGAGGTAGACCGGCATGTCGACCGTCGGCGCGTCGAAGGACCAGCCGTCCGTCCAGGGGCCGTTCGCCTCGTCCGTACGGAGGCGGCGCAGGCCGGGGACGGCCGACGCCCACCACGGGCGCGCGGTGTCAGGGGCCGCGGTGTCAGGGGCCGCGGTGTACGTCCGGCAGGGGCCGAGCGTGACCCCGGGGACGCCGTCGGCGGCCTGGCGGGCGAGTTCGGCGTAGGTGTCCGCCGCCCGTACGGTGAGGTCGTGGCCGGGCCGTACACCCGTCGGGTACCACACCGCGGCCGCCACGGACGACGTCCTGGCGGGCAGTGCCTCGTCGGTCACCACCAGGACGCTCGCGCCGAGTTCGAGCAGCCGTATCGCCGTGGTGAGCCCGATGATCCCGCCCCCGACCACGACGACGTCCGCCTTCATGGATTTCGGTGGTTGTGGTTTCACAGTGCGTTCCTCTCTCCCCGTCGGTGTTTCCGGAGCGCGCAGAAGCGCGCCGGAGCGCTCTTCCAGGACGCCAGGTACGGCCCGGCGTTGTCCAAGACGCGTTCGCGCGGCGGCGATACGGGGTGCCTATCGGCGGCGGTACGGGGGGTGCCCATCGCGATACGGTCCGCTTATGGGCCCGCCGGAAATCCGTCTTGGAGGGGGCCCGGGCGCGGCCCCTACCATCGGTTCATGGACCTGCGACGACTGCGTTATTTCGCCGTACTGGCAGAGGAGTTGAACTTCACCCGGGCCGCCCGGCGGCTCCACATCGCCCAGCCCGCCCTGAGCCAGCAGATCCAGGCGCTGGAACGGCAGGTCGGCGCCCGGCTGGTGCTCCGGGAGTCCAAGGGGTGCTCCCTGACGCCGGTGGGCGTGGTGGTCGCCGAGGAGGCGGGCCGCCTCCTGCGGCAGGCCGAGGCCGCCGAGCGGCGCATCCAGGCCGCGGTGCACGGGCGGGCCGGCCGGCTGCGGCTCGCGTACACCCGTTCGGCGCGGGGCGGGGTGGTCGACGCGCTGGTCAGTGAGTTCCGCAGCCGGTACGGGGACATCGAGCTGAGCGTCCAGACCGGCTGGACCGCCCACAACGTGGCGGAACTGCGCGCGGGCCGGCTGGACGCCGCCTTCGTCCGGCCGCCCATCGACGAGGCCCCCGAGCTGCGCTACCTCGTGCTGTCCGAGGAGGAACTGCTGCTGGCGCTGCCGGCCGGGCACCCGCTCGCCGGGTTACGTACCAGGATCACCCGCGAGCAGATCGCCGACGAGCCGGTGATCCTCTTCCCCCGGGAGAACGGCCCCGGCATGCACGACCTGATCACCCGTCAGGTGTGGCCGAACGGCCCCCGTATCGTCCGGCAGGAGCCCGACGACGAGCAACTTCTGCTCGCGGTGGCCGCCGCGCACGGCATCTCGGCGGTCCCGGCGGGCCGCGCGCACGCGCTGCGGCTTCCCGGCGTACGGCTGCGCCACCTCAGCGCGCCCGTACCGACGGTCCCGCTGGCACTGGCGTACCACCCGGGGGCCGACCTGCGGGTGGTGAATCTGCTGCTGCCGTTGGTGGGGGGTGGTGGGGCGGCGGCCGGCGGTGGGCCGGCCGGTGGGGCGGACGTCCCCGGTCAGGCGTAGGTCGTGGGCCGCGGCCCGCGGCCCCCGCGCATCACCGCATCACCGGATCACGCCGTTTCGCGGCTCTCGCGCCGTTCGTGCACGGGGTAGTGCAGGCAAGAGGTCACCACGAGCAGCGGCCACAAAGCCTGGGCGGCGGTCAGGACGCGTTCCGCGACGCCGGCGGCTCCGCCGCTCTGCAACTCGACCAGGAACCACGCCGCCCCGAGAACCATCACCGCGCTCGCCGCGATCGACGCCGGGAGCTGGAGCGCCCACGGCCCGGTCCTGGAGCGATGGGCGGCCAGCACCGGCCACGCCGCCATGAGGGCGAACCCGATGGTGACCACCGTCCCGTGGGGGAAGTTGCCCCCGCGCACCGGCGCGGGGAAGATCGTCAGCGCGATCGCCGACACACCGCCGCCCGCGAGCGCCAGCCGTCCGGGCAGCCGCGCGGCCTTGAGTCCGCGCGCGGTGGCCAGATAGCACGTGCCGAGGGTGACGAGCATGGCGTTCATCACCCAGTAGCCGGGTGCCCCGTAGGCCGCCAGGATGCTGATCGTCTGGGTGACGGGGTTGTAACCGGGTCCCTGCAAGACCTCCGCGGTCGCCCACCCACCGACCAGCAGGAGGGGAGCGGACCCGGACGAGAGCAAGGCCCACCAGGGTGCGAGTCGCATCAGATCAGACTAAATGCCACATTCCTCCCGCCGCTCCTCACACGCGGAGGACCGGAACGCGAATACCCCGCGCCCGAGGACCTGACGCGAATACCCCGCGCGCCCCCGCAAGCGCGCCCCCTACCCCAGGGCCGCCCCGCCGCCCCCCCCGCACGTGCTCGGGTACGGCGCCGAGCGCGTCGCGGCCGGGCGGTTCGCGGCCGGGCGGTGTCCCTTGCGCCTGCTCGTCGGTGACGACGACCACCCGGTCGTGCTCCCGGTAGTGGCGGGTGACGGCCCCGGCCGTGTCCGTACCGCCGAGGTCGTGGAACCGCTTCAGCGCCTGGAGCACGGACGCGCCGCGCCCGACCTCCACCGGCCGGCTGCCGGAGCCGAACTCGACCAGGTCGACGCGCTCGGCCCGGACAGCCAGGGCGCCCCCGACACCCGTACACGCGGGCGCTGTTGGCCGCGATCCCGCAGCCCGACGGCGCGGGCCGGCTCCCCGCCGAACTCCCCGGCGACGTACCGGCCCCGCCCGCACCCCCGAGCGGCTGCCGCTTCCACCCACGCTGCCCGCTCGCCTTCGAGGGCTGCGACCGCGAGGACCCGCAGGTGATCGACATCTTCGAGGACCTGGCGGTGGCCCGCTACTGGCTCCAGGTCGACTTCCACAGCTCCCCCTCCGTACAAGCACGCAACACAGCGATCCTGCAATGCAGCGGCCCCGGGGGCCCGTGGCTGATCGTCCACTTGCACGAGGACATCGACGGCTCGTCGTAGCGATCAGGGCGTGGGGGGACGGGCCGGGCGTTTGGGGAGGATGAGGGGGGTGTCCGTGTGGGGGTGCGGTAGTACCTCCACCGGGTGGCGGTAGACGCGGGTCAGGAGGGTTTCCTCGAAGATCTCGTGCGGTGGGCCTTCGGCCGCCAGGTGGCCGGCGTGGAGTACGGCGGCGCGGTCCGCGTAGGCCGCTGCCAGGCCCAGGTCGTGGAGGACGATCACGACCGCGTCGCCGGCCGTCGCGCGGGCGCGGCAGACGCGGAGTACCAACTCCTGGTGGCGCAGGTCCAGGGCGGCCGTCGGTTCGTCCAGGAGGAGGAGCGGGGTCCGCTGGGCCAGTACGCGGGCCAGCGCCACCCGGGCCCGTTCGCCGCCGGACAGCGTGGAGACGGCACGGCCCGCGAACGGCGTCACCTCGGTCGCGGCCATCGCCTCCGCGATCACCGCGTCGTCCTCGTCCGCCCGCGCGGTGCCCGACCAGGGCGCCCGGCCCATCCGTACCACCTCCTCGACCGTGAACGGGAAGGCCGGCGCGGCGGTTTGGGGGAGGACGGCCCGGCGCAGGGCCAGTTCGGGGGCGGACCAGGCGCGGGCGTCGCGGCCGCAGATCCGTACCTCACCCTCAGCGGGAGCGAGATCCGCCGCGAGCGCGGCCAACAGCGTCGACTTTCCCGCCCCGTTGGGACCGACCAGGGCCAGCACCTCGCCCGCGCGGGAGGTGAGGTCGATGCCGGTGAGTACGTCTCGGCCGCCCCGACTCACGTGCAGGGCACGGGCTTCCGCGACTGCGGTCCCTGTCGAGCAGGGGGCGGGGAGGTCGCGCTCGCGGGTGGTGAACGGCGTGAGTCTCGGGAAGGGGAAGCCCAGGAACGGGAATCCCGGGAACGGGGATCTCGGGAATCGGGATCTCGGGAATCGGGAACTCATGCCCAGCCCCCCTGCTTGCGGCGCGTCCGGCGCAGCAGCCAGAAGAAGAACGGGCTGCCGAAGAGCGCGGTCAGTACACCGAGGGGGAGTTCGGCGGGTTCGGCGACGGTACGGGCCGCCAGGTCGCCCGCCAGCAGCACCACCGCCCCGCCCAGCGCGCTGCCCCCGATCAGGAAGCGGTGACCGGGGCCGGCCGCCATCCGCAGCAGGTGCGGGACGACCAGGCCGACGAAGCCGATGATCCCGGACACCGAGACGGCCGCCGCCGTCAGCAGCGCGATGACCAGGATCAGGACCATTCGCAGCCGCTCGACGTCCACCCCGAGGTGGCGGGCGGGGCGTTCGCCGAGGGCGAGCAGGTCCACCTTGCGTGCGTACGACGGGGCGACGGCGAGACCGACGACCGCGCAGGGCAGCACGGCGAGGACCTTGGGCCAGGTGGCCTGGGCGAGCGAGCCGAGTTGCCAGAAGGTGATCTGGTTGATGGCGGCGGTGTCCGCGAAGAAGAGGAAGAGGCCGATCAGCGCGCCCGCGAAGGCGTTCACCGCGATGCCGGTGAGGATCAGTGTCACCACCTCGCTGCGCCCGTCCGACCGCGACAGCGCGTACACGAGCAGGACCGTCGCCAGGCCGGAGGCGAACGCGGCCACCGGGACCGTCCACGTACCGAGGAAGTCCAGCCCGAGCGAGATGCAGCCGACCGCGCCGACCGCCGCGCCGGAGGAGATGCCGATGACGCCGGGTTCGGCGAGCGGGTTGCCGAAGACGCCCTGCATCAGCGCGCCCGCGCAGCCCAGCGACGCGCCCACGAGGAGGGCCAGCACGATGCGCGGGAAGCGGACGTTCCAGAGGACGGACTCGCCCACCCGGTCCAACTCCGTTCCCCCGAGGGCGATTCGGTGCCGGACGGAGCCGATCACGTCTCTGGTTGAGAGGTCGTAGGCGCCGAGTCGGGCGGAGGCGAGGACGAGGAGGAGGAGTGCGGCGGCCAGGGCGGCGGTGAGGAGCCAGGCGGTGGTGGGGGTGTGGCGGGTGGTGGGAGGCGGCTCCGAGCGCGGCGAGGTCGGCTTCGCGGTCGTGGCCAGGGTCGGCTTCGCAGTCGGGGTCGTGGTCGGCTTCTCGGCCGGGGGCGTCGTGGCGGTGGGCCCCTCGTGCGTGGTCACTTCGCGGTGTCTTTCCCGTACAACTGCTCCATCAGCGACCGCAGTACGTGGTCGGTGCGCGGCCCGTAGTTGAGCAGGACGCCGTCGTCGATGGACACGATCCGGCGGTCCATCCCGGCGGGCGTCTGCGCCACGCCGGGCAGTGCGACCAGCCCGTCCACCCCGCCCACCGACTCAAGTCCCTTGGTCATGACGAGGATCGCGTCCGGCGCGGCCCGGGCCAGCGCCTCGGTGGTGATCGTGGTGAAGTCCTTCTCCAGCCCGCTGTCGGCGCCCGCGTCGACCGCCCCGGCCGCCTCGATCAGCGGGGTGGCTCCCGAGTCCCTGCCGCCGATCAGATACACCGACGCCGACCCGCGTACATAGAGGAACGCGACGCGCGGACGGTCGTGCTTCGCGGGAACGTCCTTCTGTACGGCGGCGATCCGTGCCTCCGAGCGTGTGGTCAACTCCCGCCCGGCCGCGCCGACTCCGAGAGTGTCGGCGACCGCCCCGATGCGTGTGCCCACGTCGGCGAGGCTCTTGGCGCCCTCGATCGTGACGAGCGGGATGCCCGCGTCGCGGATCTGGCCGAGGGCTTCGGCGGGGCCGGTGGTGGTCTCGGCGAGGACGAGGTCGGGTTTGAGGGACAGCACACTCTCGGCGGACACATCGTGGCCACGTGTCACCACCGGCAGTCGGGCGGCCTGCTCGAAGGTGGCGGTGATGTCGCGGGCGACCACGTGGTCGCCGAGCCCGAGTGTGAAGACGATCTCGCTGAGGCTGCCGGACAGCGGGACGATCCGGTCGGACTTCCTCACCGTGACCGTCCGGCCGTCGGCGGAGGTGACGGTGACGGGCAGGTGGGGGGTGGGGGTGTCGGCGAGCGGTTCGACGCGGTCCGCGACGGCCGCGTTTCCTTCGGCTTGGTCCTCGGCCCCGTCAGCGGCCCGGTCGTCGGCCCGGGTCAAGTCCCTCGTACCACCGCCGCTTCCCCCGTCACCGTCACCGTTCCCGGCCCCGGCCCCTCCGCACGCGGTCGCGGTGAAGGCGAGGGTGAGTGTGAGCGCGGAAACCACCGCACCGCCCACCAGTCGTGTGCGCACGAGCTGCACCGTCCTGTCGTCCTGTTGTCGTTGTTTCGGTGGGGGTTCCCATCGAGCCACGGCATAGCTTAGGTTAGCCTTACCTAAGTCACCAGGGGCCCGGAGGGATTCCTCATGCCATCGTCCAGACGTCCGCGCGCCTCCGGCGTCGTACTCCTCGTACTCCTCGTACTCCTCGCACTCCTCACGGGCCTCGCGGCGGCCCTGCTCCCCGCCACCACCGTGCACGCGGCGGGCCGTACGGTGCAGGGCGGGCGGCTCGACTGGGGCGTCAAGTCCTCCTTCCAGTCGTACGTCACCGGCCCGATCGCGCAGGGCAGTTACTCCCTCGGGGGCGGCGCGGCCACGGTCGGCGGCGGCAGGTTCCGCTTCCACTCGGCCATCGGTTCCTACGACTCCGACAGCGGTGGGTTCACCGCGGGCTTCTCCGGCTCCGTCCACTTCCTCGGCCACCGGCAGAACGACGGCTCGTACCAGCTCGACATGACAATCAGCCGCCCGACCGTCCGGATCTCCGGGGGCGGCGGCACCTTGTACGTCGACATCGCGAGCAGGGCCAAGGGGAGCGGCAAGGTCTCGACCTCCTCGCAGGTCGCGTTCGCCTCGCTGGCGCTGGGCGGGATCACCATGAGGGGCGGCGGGAATGTCGTACAACTCACCGGCATCCCCGCCACGTTGACCGCCCAGGGCGCGCGATCCTTCGCCGGCTACTACACGGCGGGCACCGCCCTCGATCCGGTCAGCCTGTCGGCGGACGTCAAGGCCCCGGCCGCGGGGGCGGCGAAGCCGAAGCCGTCCGGGAGCGGAAAGGGGGGCGGGTCGGCGGCCGGGTCAGCGGCCGGGGCGAAGGTTTCGTCGGCGAAACCCACGAAGAAGCCGGCCAAAAAGCCGGCCAAGAACCCCCCGGGCACGATCGAGGACGGGGCCGTCGACTGGGGCGTACGCCGTACCTTCCGCGAGTACGTCACCGGCGAGATCGCCCACGGCGGATGGAAGCTCTCCGGTGGCGCCGAGGACGGCGGGGCGCTCTTCCGCTTCTCCCGGGGCGAGGGAACGTACGACAAGAAGAAGCAGATCCTGGACGCCGACTTCGCGGGGACGATCCGCTTCACCGGCGCGCAGGGCCTCGACCTCGCCCTCGGCGGTGTCGGTGTGAACGTCGAGGACGGCGAGGGCACACTGAGCGCGGACGTCACCGGCGGCGGTACGACCATGCGGGACGTTCCCCTGGTCACGTTCGCGGCGACGCGGCTCAAGGCGGGGAAAGGCCTGGTCACGCTGACCGAGGCGCCGGCGAGGCTCACGGCGGAGGGGGCGAGGGCCTTCCACTCCATGTACCGGCCGGGTACGGAGATGGACCCCGTCACGCTCTCCGTCGCCCTGGATCCCGCCGCCGCGCTCCCGGCCCTGCCGGACCTGGGCAGCGGGGCGGGTGCCACGCCTCGGGCTCGGGCGGGGGAGAGCGGGAGCGGGAGCGCGCGGCCCGGGAAGAGCACGGCGCCGAGGACGGAGGCGGCGGCGGACGCGTCGCACGTCCCGGTGCTGCCGCTCGGTATCGCGGCGGGTGTGCTGCTGGCGGCGGGGGCGGGGTTCGGGGTCGTACGAAAGTGGCGGAGGCGGCTGACTGACGAGGCGAGCTGACCAAAACCCACCGACCAAGTCACACCGAATGATTCACACGGAACAAGCCCAACTCACCTCCCTCTGACACCACCACACCACACCACGACACCACACCACCACCTTCCCGAGGAGATCGCTTTCCATGGCCACCCGCAGACCCATCGCCTTCGCCGCCGCTGTCGCCACCGCCGTCACCCTCGGCGCCGCCGCCCTGCTGGCCACGCCCGCGTCCGCCGCCGACACGCCGCTCGAAGGGTACGAGCTGACCTGGGGCATCAAGGCGTCGTATCGCGCGTACGTGACCGGCATGGCCGCCGGCACCTTCACCGCCACGTCCGGCGCCACGCAGGCCGCCGACAACGGCGCCTTCACTTTCACCGGCGGCACCGGTACGTACGACTCCACCACCCACGCGGTCGCGCTCGGCTTCGACGGCGCGGTGACGGTCCGGTCCGCGGCGCACGGCTTCGAAGTGACGCTGACCGACGTCAAGTTCAACAGCGGTACGGCCGAGGTCACCGCCGACGTCACGCGGGGCGGCAAGACCGACGACGACGTGGCCCTCGCGAAGGTCACGGTCAACCGGGCCATGACCGACATGGCCACCACGCTCACCAAAGGCGCGGCCGACGCGCTAGGCAGCGGGAGCTACGAGGGCGCAGCCGGCGACCCGCTGACGGTGACCCAGAAGAGACCCGAAACCCCCACTCCCACGCCCACTCCCACCCCGACCCCGACTCCAACCCCCACGCCGACTCCCACCCCAACCCCAACCCCAACCCCCACTCACACACCCACCCCCACCCCCACCCCCACGCCCTCTCCCACCGAGGCACCCGACCACGGTGACGTCGCCGACGGCCAACTCGGCTGGGGTGTGAAGGAATCCTTCCGCGCGTACGTCGTGGAAGGGGCAGCAAAAGGCAAGATCAGCACCGCCGACGGAGCCACGCAGGCGGCCGCCAACGGCGCCTTCACCTTCACTGACGGCACAGGCGCATACGACCTCGACGCCGACACCCTGGCCGCCACCTTCGCCGGCTCGGTGACGTTCAAGGGCCACGAATCGGGCGGCGCGTACGGCCTCGACCTGACCCTCAGCGGCCTGCGGGTGGAACTCGACGGCGGAACCGGCACGCTCTCCGCCGACGTAGACAGCCTCGGCAAGACGTCCCAGGACGTGGTCCTGGCCGACCTCAAGGCCACCCCGTCCGACCTGACGGCGACCGACGACGTGATCTCACTCGACGACGTCACGGCCACCCTCACCAGCGCGGGCGCGAAGGCGTTCGGCGGCTTTTACACGGCGGGTACGGCACTGGACCCGGTGGACCTGGACCTCGCCCTCACCGAAGCGGCCGAACTGCCCGCCGACCCGGGCGGATCGAGCACGGGCGGCTCAGACCCGGCCGGAAACCCCGACACAGGAGGCACGACGGGCACGACCGAGGGCACAACCGGCACCACAACAGGCACCACAACAGAAGCGGCGACCACCGCCGGCGGCACCACGGGATCCACCCCCCTCGGAACCGGCAACCTCGCCTCCACCGGAGCCGACATCCCGACCTGGTTCCTGGGCACGGCCTCCGCCCTGACCGTAGCGGCGGGCGCGGCCATGGTCGTCGTATCGTCCCGCCGCCGCTCAGCGACAGAGCACCCCCAGGCGTAACACCCCCGCCACCCGCCACCCGCCGCCCGCCGGACCGACCTGCTCGGCTCCCGAGCCCGAGCCCGAACAGGTCGGTCCGGCCGGCTCCAGGTCTTCACCGCCACAACCCACCCGCTAGGAAAGCGACTTGTAGCCGCTCCAGCCCGTCGCGATCTTTGTGCGGGCGCCGAACGAGCCCTTTCCGTCGCCGTAGTTGCGCCACAGGATGCCCGACGTGTCTCGGGAGACGAGGTCGGCCTTGCCGTCGTGGTTGAGGTCGCCGGTGCCCACGATCACGTTGTACGAGCCGCCCCAGTCGGTGAAGACCTTGACGCGGGCCGCGAAGGTGCCGTTGCCCTTGCCGGCGTACCGGTAGAGGGTGTTGGACTTGTCCTGGGCGATCAGGTCGGCCTTGCCGTCGCCGTTGAGGTCGCCGGTGCCGACGATCTTCTTGTACGTCTTCCAGTTGTCGTAGAGCTTCACGCGGGCGGACAGCTTGCCCGCGCTCGTGCCCTTGTAGAGGTAGACCGTCCCGGTGGAGGTGTTGCGGGCGATCAGGTCGGGGAGGCCGTCGCCGCTGAGGTCGCCGGGTGAGGTGAGGACGTCGTACTGCGTCCAGCCGCTCGTCCCGATCGTCGTGTACGACGTCGTCGGCTTGACCGCCGTGGTGCAGCCCGGCTTGTAGAGGCGCAGGGCCCCGCTGCTGAGGCGGACGAGGAGGTCGTTGCAGCGGTCGCCGCTCAGGTCACCGAACGGGACGGCCTTGATGGTGGTGGGCCACCCCGTCCCCGTGAGCTTGTCGCTGAACTTCCCCGCCCCCGTCCCGAGTTGGTACGTCAGCCCGCCCGAGGAGTTGAGTGTGAGGATGTCCCCGACACCGTCCGGCTCGCCCTCGATGCTGTTGAAGTCGTGGCGTGTCGCCGCGCCTCCGTACATCGACCCCGTGCCGGTGGCCACGGTGGACGCCGAGGCGGTGCCGAGGCCGGTCGCCTTGAGGGTCCAGGTGAAGCGGCCGTTCGGGAAGTAACTCCCGCTGCTCGCCTTGCCGTTCCAGGACGTCCCCAGCCACGCCGACGCGGCGCCGCCGGTAATCGTACGGGTGGCCCTGCCGCTCTCGCCGCTCCCGACCGAGGTGAAGGCCAGGGACCACGAGGTGACCGGCCGGGACAGCAGCCAACTGCCGTTCCACGTCTTGGAGTCGGTGTCCGACGACTTCGCCGAGACGATGTCGTCGACCGTCGCGCGGTAGGTCGTCGGTACGGACGGCGTCACCCCGGTCGTGGCGACGTGCGTCTGCTCGTACGCGTCGAACCAGCCGACCAGCCCCGTGTACTCGTCCACCGTCCACCGGTGGCGCCGGTCGACGGCCGGTCCCGAGCCCGCCTGGCCGGCCTGCGCCAGCCCGGACGCGAGCACGCGGGTGGCGCCGGTGGCCGCTTCCGTCAGGACGAGTTCGTCCGTGGTGTGGTTGTGCCGTACGGCGAATCCGTCGCCGAGCAGGACGTCACCCGGCTGAGTCGCGACCGACGTCCCGGCCTTGGTGTCGTACAGGCCCGCCGAAGTGGTCCCGCAGGCCCAGTACACCCAGCGCCCCGCCGCCTGGAGCTCGGTCGGTACGCAGCCGGCGCCGGGCATCTTGACCGTGGCGAGCGTCTTCTTCTCGGTGAGGCTGTACGAGGTGACCGTGCCGGCGGTCGTGGTGGCGCTCCAGAGGGTGGATCCGTTGAGGGCGGCGGCGCGGATCGTGCGCTTGAGCTGCTGCCCCTGGCCGAACTCGCCGACGTACTGCATGGGCGTGGTGCCACCGGAGTTGTAGACCGCGTAGTCGTCGGAGACGTCGACGATCGCGCCGCCCCCGGTCTTGAACTCCAGCACGCTGTCGGACGTTTGGTCGTTCATGGAGACGAGCTTGTCCGCCTTCTCCAGGCCGCTCGCGCCGTCGCCGTCGACGTCCTCGAACCGGACGAGGTGGACGTCCTCGGGGAGGGAGCCGTTGTTGCCCCAGAGCGGGGTGCAGTTGACGCCGGTGTACGGGCACGCGGGGCTGATCGTCCGGCTCCCCGTGGCCGCAGTGGCGGACAGCGTGGTGCTGCCGTTCGTGGTCAGCGTCCGGACCGAGGTGGTGTGGGCGCTGCGGCTGGGGTCGTCCTCCGCGACCCGCAGGCTGCCCCGGCTGAGCGCGATGCCGGTCTTGACGTTCTCCGTCGCCGGGACCGCGCGTACCTTCGTCAACTCCAGCGATCCGTCGGCCGCTTCACCGACCCGCTGCACCCACCAGTCGGTGGGTCCGGTGCCGCCCGTGACGAGGGCGGTGCCGCCCGGACTGTTGATCGCGTACGCGCCGCCGGAATCGAGCAGCGTGCGCGACGAGCCGTCGGCGAGGGACACCTCCGTGATCGCGCTGCCGGTCGTCGCCTTGTACGTGGGCAGCAACAGCCGGTCGTCGAGCAGCACCGGGGAGCCGGCGAGCTCGCCGAACGCCGGCGAGTCGATCACCTGTTCGTCGGCGGTGAGGTCGGTACGGGACTTGAGGTGGAGGGCGCCGGAGTCGATGTCGTACCAGCCGATCCACTTCTCGCTCTGCACATAGGCCACTTGCGACGAGCTGGCGGACAGGCCGGTGAACACCGCGGTGCTGACGGCCGTTTCGAAGTCGATGAAGAACACGTCGGAGCCGTGCTCGACCAGCGCACCGGAGGCGTCGGCGGCCACGATCGCGTTGTCCGGGATGCGGAGCCAGTCGCCACTGACGAATCGTTCGCGCCGCTCGCCGTCCACGGTGTCGATCAGTGTGCGTTCGGTGACGACGGTGTCACCCGCCAGCGCCCGGTAGTAGTACGCGGACGTGACGTCGGACAGCGCGCGGGTCGCCGGGTCCCAGAGGGTGACGGACTTGCTGCTCAGCGCCGACGGCAGGGCGACCAGGTCGCTGTCCGCGCCGTACCAGGCCGTACGGCAGGCGGAGTTGACGTCCGTACAGGCCTGGCCGGGGGTGTAGACGCCGGCTTTGTTCTCGACGGTGACGGTCCTGCCGTGCTCGTAGTCCGTCCACAGCAGTCCGCCGACCCCGCCCTGCCGGTGCAGGAACCCGCTCGTACCGGCGCTGAGCGGCCGGTCGACGCGCGGGCGGTCCGAGTTCGGGTCGGGGAGTGTGATCTGTGTGGTGGCGGCCGCGGTGGCCCCGGCCGTGGCCCCCTGGGCGGAGTCGACTCCCCCGGAGGAAACGGCGACGACCGAGGCCGCGATGGCGACCGCGAGCGCGAGCGACGAGACGGCAGCGGTAGGACCGCCCCGTCTCAGGGCGTGTCTGCCCACGTGATGTCCCTCCTCGCGAGGGTCTTCGCCCTCGCACAAGTGAGCGGAGATTACCAGTGGGGGTCGGTGTGAGTGGGGTGTGGGGTGGGTGTGCGGGCCGGGGGAGACAGGCGAGCCGGGGCAGTTGGGCGAGTCAGATGAGGCCGGTTCTTATGGCGTACGAGGCCGCGTGGCGGAGTCGGTCTCACCGGACGATGGGAAGCCACCTCGATCCTCAAGCAGCACCCCCATCCACAATTCACGCCTCCGCAGAGACGCTGCCCCCGATGCAACCCCAATGCCTCCCCGTCCGCTGCCCCTTCACGTCCCGCTGCGTGCGATCACGGCAGATTTCAGGGCAGTTGTCAGTGTTCGGTTCTAGGGTGCCGCACATGGCGACCACATTCCGATCCAGCTCCACGCTCCGGCTCATGGTTGAAGAAGCACGGAAGCTCACCGAGCACGCGAACGTACGGGAGCGCATTGACGTGGTGCTGCGCATCATGGGGACGCGCTTCGGCGGGAGGCACGGCAAGGGCAGACCACTGGTGGACGCCTTAGAAGATGTCGCTCAAGAGTCCCTCCTGCACGGGGACATCGCATTCGCCCGGCGCTTCCAGCGGTTTGCCGGCTATGCCAGCGGCGAACTCTTCCTCGAGACCGTGGAGAACTACTACGACGACGAGGCGCGGCAGCGCAGCGAGAAGTACATGCGGCGGATGGCCGCCATGGGTGCGGAGCGGGCGGTTGCCGCCTTGGACGTGCTGTGCGACCAGAACCCCGAGGCGACCGCCGCCGACGCCCGTGCCCTCTTCCAGGGCATCGCCCAGTCCACCGACTACCTGGGGATCGGGCCCGGAGAGGGCGGGATCCAACTGTCCACCAAGTACCTGAGGCGGCTCCAGGAGTACGGGCACATGGAGCTGGTTCTCCGTAACCTGCCCCGGCCCGCTTCCGCGGAGGCCGCCCGGCTGATGAGCGACGTCCTGGCGGACGCCGACGCGGGACTGCTCGCCCAACTGCTCGAACTGAAGGCCCGGCAAGCCGGCCTCGCGGCCCTGCGGGCGGCGGTGGACAACCCTGGCAGCTCCGAAAGCACGCTGCATGCCTGCCTCAAGAACCAGGAGTGGATCTTCGGCGGCGCCTACGTGGCCGAGCTGGCTCGCCGCCAGTACACCCCGGACACCATTCTCGACATTCCGCTGCTGCGCGGCGACGGCTCGCTGCATGTGGTGGAACTCAAGCGTGCCAACATCGAGAAACTGGTCATCCGGCCCCACGGCCATCTCATGCTGGGCGCCCCGGCACACCAGGCGGTATCTCAGGCACAGAACTACCTCCGCGTCATGGACGAGAACCGCCACACCATCCTCACGCAGTACGGAGTCGACACGCGCAGGGCCTCAGCGACTGTCGTGATCGGGCACCCGCAATACGCGAGCGGGAGTGTCACGTCCCAGGAGATCGCGGAGACGCTGCGGACCTACAACACGCATACGGCGCGCATAGAAGTGATCACTTACAAGACCCTGATCGATTCGGCGGCCCGGATGCTGGCCCTGTCGTCGGCTGCGCAGGACCCGGAACCGAACGAGGAGCCCGCGGTATGAGCGACAGCGACACACCTCCGGCGATTGAGCTGATCCTGGCCCGCTTGTGCGGAGGTGCGATCACTCCCGAGGACTACGTCGGCTACTTCATGAACCAGTTCGGTGAGGAACTCGTCTTCGCCCAGCGTCGGGGCGAGAAGACCGCCAGGCTCTGGCACGGCGACGCCGACTGGGAGATGTTCCGCGTCGGCGACCACTCGATACGAGTGGACGGCGAACTGGAAGGCATGATCACTGTCGACGGCCTGGTCATCGATCGCGGAGAGGTGACATGGCTGTCCTCCTGCTTGGTGGCCTCCCGCCACCTGCGCCCGGGACGTGCCCGATGACCTCCACAACACCGGGCACAGGCACCCGAGGTGCTTGAACGGCGGAATGGTGGTCGGGGAGCGGGGCCGGCCACCACCCGCGGGGGGTGCGGGGTGGTGGCCGGGTGGGTGGGGCGGGGAGGTCACCAGATGATGGCGTCGTTCATCGACTGCTGCCAGTACGTGACCTTGAGGGATTCGTCGATGTAGACGCCCTTGGCGGGGAGTTTGGGGTGGGCGGGCTTGCCGGTGGTCGCGTCCGTGGAGCGGCCCTGGAAGTAGAGGGTCAGGGTCTTCGCCGTGTAGCCGTTGTCGCTGCTGCCGTCGGCGGCGGAGAGGCTTACGGAGGCGTAGCCGGACTCGCCCGGTTCGAGGGTGACGACGGCCTGCGGCTTGGAGTCCTCGATGACCGGCGGTACGGACTGGGCCTCGCCGAAGCGGACGATCGGATAGTTGTACAGGTAGCAGGTCTTGCCGCCGGTGTTGGTGACGGTGAGGAGCATGTGGTTGATGGGGCGGTTCAGCGGGGCCGCGACGGTCCTGGTGTTGGAGCCCTCGCAGGTCACCGCCTTGGCGGCGGCGGCCGGGGCCTTCGCTGGGGAGGTCGCCTGTACGGGCGTCTGCTTGGCGGCCTTGGCGGGCTTCGCCGATCCGGAGGACTTCGAGGACGTTGAGGACGTCGAAGGCTCTGAGGTGGTGTCGGCCGGCTTCGCGCTGAGCGAGGCGGACGCCGGCGCGGGGACGGTCGCGGCCGCCAGCGCGTTCTTGGCCGGGCCGGACGACGCGCCCTCGTCCCTCGTGCCCGTCCCGTCGCTGCACGCGGTCAGGGTGAGCGCGGCCAGCGCCACGGTCGCGGCGGCGCTCAGGAGGCGGGTGCGGGAGGTGCGGATACTGGACATGTCGCTGAGCCCCTTGGGTGTTCGGGAGGGTGTGGTGCTTGGATGACTGGAGCTTGTGGGGTGATCCGTCCCAACCGCCACGGCCAGCGGGCAGTCCGGGACACTGGGACACTGGAACGGGCTGTGAGCTGCGGAAACGTCGTCCCCCTGGAACGCCCGAATGGGACGTCGGGGACGTGGGGACACGCGACACGGGGATACGGGACACGGGGATACGGGGACTTGGGGAGATGGTGGGACGAGTGCCGGAGGCGACCGGGGCGGGACGGGCCGACGAGTTCGCGGAGCTGCTGCTGGAGCTGAAGGAGCGCTCGGGGCTGAGTTACGGGGCGCTGGCGAAGCGGCTGCACATGAGTACGTCGACGCTGCACCGCTATTGCAGCGGCGCGGCGGTGCCCAACGAGTACGCGCCGGTGGAGCGCCTCGCACGGGCGTGCCGGGCGACGCCGCGGGAGCTGATGGAGCTGCACCGGCGGTGGATTCTGGCGGATGCGGTACGAGGGGGGAGGGCGGAGTCGGCGGCGGGGGCGGGCGCCGGGGCTGCCGCTGGTGCGGGTGCGGGCTCGGGTTCGGGTGCCGGTGAGGAGGCGGGTGCTGGTACCGGTACGGGTACGGGCTCGGGCTCCGCTTCGGATGCCGCGCAGGGATCGGGCGCGGCGAACGGCTCCGTACCAGCGGCGGGATCGGGCGCCGCGACCGGGTCCGTACCCGCGCAGGGATCAGGTGCGGCGACCGGGTCCGTACCCGCGCAGGGATCAGCTGCGGCGAGCGGCTCCGTACCCGCGAGCGATCCCGTACCGGCCACCGATTCCGCATCGACAGCCAGTACGGACAGCCCGCCGCAAGGCCCCGGCCCGAACCCCGGCCGCGTCCCCGTCCCCGTCCCCGTAGTTACCGACGTCCCGCCCGCCCCCACCCCCGCGCCCCCGGCGCGCCGTCGCCGTACCGCCCTCATCGCCGCCGTCGCCGTGGCCGCCGTACTGGGAGCCGCGGCGCTCGCCGCCCAAGGCCCCTTCGGCGGCGGTAACGACGACACCGGAGCCCGGGGCGCCGCCGGCGCCACGTCCGTGACTACCGGCAAGGCGCGGCCACCACACCCGTCGGTGACGGATTCCCGTACACCTTCCCCCAGCCGTGGGAGCGGCGAGAGCGGCGGAACCCGCAAGCCGTCCACCTCCGCCGCCCCACCCCGCACCACCGACCCCCGCGCCCCGGACGACGGCGCCGGACAAGGCGCCGCCAACCCCGCCGACCCCGCCGAAGGCGGCAACGCCGTACCGCTGAACGTCGCCACCCGCCCGTACATCTACGACAACCCGTGCAGCCAGCACTTCCTTGTCGACAGCGAACCCGAGCAGGTCGGCCCGCCCGCGAGCGAGCAGGACGCGCCGCGCTGGGCCGCCGCCTACGGCGCGGTCTCCTCGGGGGAGCAGCGCGTCGCCCTCACCGTCCAGGGCACCGGCCGGGACACGGTCGTCCTGGAGGCGCTGCACGTACGTGTGGTCACCAAGGGCGCGCCCCTCGCCTGGAACGACTACGCGATGGGGGTGGGTTGCGGCGGTGGCGTGGACACCAAGTCGTTCGACGTCGACCTCGACAACGGCAGCCCGGCGGTGAACGCCAAGAACGGCCAACGCGACTTCCCGTACAAGGTCAGCGAGTCCGATCCCGAGGTCTTCTACATCACCGCGCACGCCTCGGCGCACGACGTCCGCTGGGACCTCAGCCTGGAGTGGTCCAGCGGCAGCCGCCGCGGCACGGTCCACATCGACAACGCCGGCACCCCCTTCCGTACAAGCGCCGGCGCCGCCCGCCCCGGCTACGACTACCCGCTGGGCGGCGGCGAGTGGATCCCGCGAGAAGGCGGCTGACGGTCATATGCGGTCCGCGACGGGTTAAGGATGTGGATGCGTCGCGCTTGCCGCTGCGTAGGTATGCCCATGCCGGTTCCAGCGCCCATGCGAGCGATAGGGGTTGAGATCCTCACTTCAAGTTGCGCCGGAGGAGGGGCCGGGGGAGCCGCGACAGGATGCGCACGTAGAAACTTGATCGGCATACCGTCGGGACGAGCGGGTCGGATCTTTTCAAGATCGCCAAGATGGATGCCCTGCTTTGAGCACAGCAAGGTCACTCTCCGACCTACTCGAAAGGCCGTCATCCACCTCTTGGCGATCTTGAGTTCAACATTGATGGCTGTTCGTCTGTGGCGCGGAAACCGCAGGATGTCATCGACTGGTGACTACTGTGGCACACGCGACAGTCAACGTCATACCTGTTATGGCAACTACAAGGGGGGTGGCTAGCGCTGGACGGGCACGAACTACCTGAAACAGAAGGCCGCCGAGCAGTAACACTGTTAGTGCGAACAGCAAAACAAGTGTCGCTGTGGATGTAGTCATCACTGGATTCTCGATATGAAAACGTGGAATCGGCCATATAGGGTCACTCGGCGATGAGCATCTGGATGGGGCGCGGAATCTTCTCCCCCTTTTGCAGGCGTAGTGATTTGACCGGCCTACCGGACACCCAAGCATTCCATGCCTTGATGTAGAGGCCGACCTGGCCGCGCGTATCAGTCCGTCGTCGCTGGGAGCCACCACCTCGAAGCTGGCTCATTACCTTGATCAGGGCAAGCCTGGGGTCGTCAGAGTCGAGGTTGGCCTGTGTTGTTAGCCCCCGCATCCACTCTCCTACCTGGGCTACCGGTGCAGATTCAACAGTCAGGAAGTAGGCGCACGCCGCTGCTGTAGGAATCAAACCCATTTCCTTACCAAGGATCCTCCCTTGCTTGGCCGCCGTACGGAATTCCTCCGGCTGGGCTCGAAAAATAGCAAGAAGCTCGTTGTTTGTGACTCGAGAGCTGCTACCCACCCAGCTACCAGTTGGAAAGGTCCGGAAGAGATATACGTGGCGAATGGTCGCGGAAAGCAGAGTGGAATCACGTTCGCCGGTGAGGGCGAGTACATCGCCACCGGACCGGCGTTTTCCAGTGTCTAGGACTGAAAACGTTGCCGGAGGGATATTCTCGAATACTAAGGCCGGCGTTGCTTTACCTGACTTCATAATTGCATGCAAGCGGTGTTGGCCATCCACAAGGTTCCCACTGGAAAGTGGGCCATCGAGGGCGATCCCCTGATGGGTTACCTGCCAGCTCCCCCTATGGATCTCGCCAACGAGCTGAGTCACCAGCGATTTATCTACTGGTCGGTTACCAGTATTTCGCCTCAAGATCTCGCTCGCCATGTCCGGAGTGATGACAACAACGGTGGGGATCGGAAATTCGGAACGGTGGATCGTCTCGGATTCGTCCATGTGGAGACCTTGACACAAGACTCGCCATTAGGCCAGTCGACGAATAGTTCTTACGTTTTTGCTCAGTTTATGATCGGAGACTGATCAAATTTGATGGAATTTACACCATTTTATTCCTTCTATCTGCATGGGTGAATTTTTTGAAGTGATCCATCCAGATCTGGAAAGCGTGGAGCTGGGCGAGGACGTGCCTGAGGGTGGCCTCGGCAGATCGCCGACTGGGTTTCAATGAATGCCGGCTCGGGCTCACCGACCCCGGACTTGTCGAACTTGCAGTGTCCGTAGGTGGCGATGGACGGGATGTGAGTACATGGCCAGTGGAGTAGGAGCTGGCGTGGGATGCCAAGCCAAGGGAGCGACGTGCATGACTCGCCGCTGAAAGGCGAGTAGCAGAACTGGAGTTTGGCTCGTGTTCAAAAGTGGTAGCCCGACAGCTTCGATACGTTGCCGCAGGGGTGTGTCCGGACATGACCCGTTGGTGTATGGGCCTGCTGTCCCTGAGTATGGAGTCCTACCTACCCGGATGCGCGAAAACTGAACACGGTGGGACAACCCTAGGCCGTGTTTTGGAACTGAGTCCCTGACCGTGTGTCATATCGTGATGATCTAGGTGTGGGGCGTGGGGATCTGTCTGATGAGCAGTGGTCGGTGCTGGAGCCGTTGTTGCCGGTTGTGGGGCTGGGGCGTCCGGTTCGCAACCGTCGGCGGCTGATCGACGGGGTGCGGTGGCGGGTGCGGACCGGTGTGCCGTGGCGGGATCTGCCGGTCGAGTACGGGCACCGGCAGACCGTGTATGGGCTGTTCAGGCGCTGGCAGCGCGAGGGCGTGTGGGCCCAGATCCTGACTGCGTTGCAGGTCAGGGCTGATGCTGCGGGTCTGATCGCGTGGGAGGTGAACGTCGATTCGACGGTCTGCCGGGCCCATAGCATGCCGCCGGTGCCCGCCGGAACGGTGCCGGGCAGAAGGAACCTGCGGGCGGGACGCGGACCGAGCCGGACGATCACGGGCTGGGCCGCTCACGCGGCGGGTTCTCCACGAAGATTCATCTGGCCTGCGAGCAGGGGCAGAAGCCGTTGTCGCTGCTGGTCAGCGCGGGCCAGCGGGGTGACAGCCCGCAGTTAGAGCCGGTCCTTGAAGCGATCCGGGTGCCCGCACCGCCGGCGGACGCCCCCGGGTGCGTCCTTTGCGGGTGCGGGGCGACAAGGCGTACTCCTCGCGCGCCAACCGTGCCTACCTGCGCCGTCGCGGGATCAGGTGCACGATCCCCGAGCCGGCCGACCAGATCCGCAACCGTAAGTGGCGCGGCAGCGCGGGAGGCCGTCCGCCGGCCTTCGACCGCCAGGACTACAAGGCCCGCCACGCGGTCGAGTGCGGGATCAGCCGCCTCAAACAGCACCGGTCCGTGGCCACCCGGTACGACAAGCTCGCCGTTCGCTTCGAGGCGACGGTCCAGATCGCGGCGATCCAGCAGTGGCTGTGACCCGCCGACGGCCCCTACGGCCGTGCCATGCTGACGTCCGAACCGACAGCGCACCGTGGGGAGAAGTCCAGTGGCCGCCGAGTACTACTGCGCGGACAGCGAAAACGGCGACCACATCGACGACCCGTCCGAGGACGCCCTGTTCGAATTGATCAGCGAGCTCAACGGCACGGACAACACCTTCGTCGTCATCCAGCCCGACCAGGACGACCCTCCCTGGTTCGCGTCGGTCGCCGTCCTCGACAAAGGCGGCTACGAGATCGTCCGCCGTGACACCACCCACCGCGAACACCACGTGACCACCGAGAACAGCATCGGCCGAATCGCGAGCGACCTCATCATCTGGCTCGCCACCCGCCACTTCCAAAACACGGCCTAGTGGCATCTGCGCACCTATATCTAGGTTTAAGGACTCGTAATACCCGTAGCTAGGTGGCCACGCTCGTTGAGGATGCCATTGGCTAGCTGTCCTGTGGGCTGGATGAGCCCCCCAGCGCTTGGCCGGGCGGACAGGGCGGCTGAGCAACTGGTTGGAAGTCGCCCTTGGCCGTTCGTTCCCGCGCTAACCGGCCCAAGGACGGCGAGGCTCGCATTGAAAGGGGGTGAGATGGGTGTGGTCCGCGTCCCGGTGGGTCGCTGCTGACTCGGAATGCAGCTTCCCCTGCATCTGGTGCCGGCCACCCGGCTCCTGGGGGAGGCGACCGACCCCGACAAGATCGTGAATGCCAAGTTCCGTGTGGGCGGATGCATCGCGCAGCGTCCCGTGGACAAGCACTTTCCTCACTAGGAGGCTTGAGGGGCCTGCGGGCGGGTATGGATGAACTCTGACCGAGCCGGTCCCGCAGGTTCGGAGGGCTGGGAGGTCCACAGCCTGGTCGGGCAAAGCGAGCCGCGAACTGGCGGGGGACTGCTAGGGCCGCAGCACATTGCGTTCCGAAAATTGCCGCTCACTTGAGTTTCTTGGTGATAGATCGTGTTCGCAAACCGGGGGTCAATTTCAAGCGGTCGGCCTAAGCCGTATCCTGTATCCACCTCATTCTCTGAATTTGTTCGAAATCGTTAATCGGCGCCAGAAGCGGCTTCAAATTCGCGCGTGCAATGCAGAGCTGAAGGACAAAAATGTCAGGCTTGCTCGAGTGTTGCCGCATTTCTCGGGGCGACGGTGTCGACGCCGAGCGTGGCGGTGATGGTCGGGTGGGTCGTGACGTACGGTGCCTGGACGGTCCTTTTCTGTGGACATCCATTTCCGGGGCGAGGTAGCAGCTATTGGGTGTCAACGGGCTCGCGACGAGGCGGAGTCAATGTCGTTGCCGAGCTACATCTTGTGAACAGCGCTGGTATGTCTGACGGATGGAGTTCGACGTCAACACCTCCCACCGAACTTACGCGACAGGGCGATGGCTAATTCCTACTGCATTGCGGTAACAATGAAGGGATGGTCACTATGTACGTTCTTCGGCAAAGCGCAGCCAGAGATGCTTTTTTCACCAGCGGTGTCAATGAGTTCAGCAATCTAGAGCCCTGTGAACGGGCTCGAGCCGATCGAGCAAGGCGCTATCCTGCCCCTCACGCTCCCGTAACTGGATGCTGCGCGAGGTGACCCTTGAGAGCAAAACTACTTCGGAAGCGCCAACGTAACCCGTCACTGAATTTTCGCGGAGCGGTGTCCGCACACCGCCATTTTCGTCAACGCCCCGACCATGGCGGACTAAGGTCACGCTGCTCCACAAGAAAGCGTAACCTGCTCACGCTGAACGTACGCTAGGTGTTCAAGACGCCGTTACCGTGTACGACGGTCTGTTGACCAGTACTCCACCGTCATCGACTACTCCTGCCACACGCTCCTCGGGGACGTCCGACCAGATGCCGAAGTCAATGGCGCCATGTCCGGACAGGGCGAGTTGACCGTCGACGGGGCCGTATCCGCCCATGCTTGCTTGTCGGCTAGAGAAACGGCGGGTCTCTTCGGAGCGATAAAAATAGGGATTTCCGAGGTCTCCCGCGTCCCTACGAAGACGCACGGGTCGATTGTTTGAAAGGCGACCAGCCCATGTTCTCGTCCATCTACGCCGCTGCCAGGTCGTCGTCGACGGTACCGTCGGTAGAAGGTGGGAGCATCCTGATGCTCGGCGCGGTGGGCCATTCTCTGTGGCTGCGGCCCCATGCCTCACGGATCGGCGCGTTCGTCACGTGGGACCTCATGCCGCTGACAGATCCTCGGCGTGGTGCTTATGATGCGCGGGATGAACTACAACTCCTCGTACGGATCGGGGGAATCGTTCTCGCAAGGTGAGTGCTGATGGCACTTCGCTCCGAGAACCCGATTCCGTCCCACCTGTTGATGTGGCAGCGCGTGCGCGAGTACGCCGTACCACCGTCCATGATCGAGACCGCGACCGCACGGCGTGCGGTCGGTGACTGGGCCGGGGCGTGCGCCGCCGCCCGAGTCGACGTCGATCTCGATCTGCGCGCCGTGCGCGATCGCCACGGCACCGAACTCGCCACCCGCCTCCGCGCGGACCTGCGCCGCCTGGCGCCGGATCTGCTGCGCTGGCACATGCCCAGGAGCGCGCCCGACGGGCGGCTTCGGGCCGGCCTCACCATCTCCCTTGCCCGGTACGGAAGTTCGGGCGCCGCGCCGCCGCCTCACCTGGTCGTGCGGACACCGCCGGTCCGGGCGGACGCGGGGCAGCGGATGTCCCTGGGGTTGTGGGAGGAGTCCGGGGGCGGCACCGGCCCGGGCCACCCGCACCCGCACCCGCGTCCTCACCGGCGTTTCCGGCTCGATCTGCACCGGCATCTCTGGGACTCCGAGCGGAGCGGCGAACTGGCGTGGCGGTGCGGTACGGGCGCGGCGCCCCCCTCCCCTTGGGCGCCGCCCTCCCGCCGGGCGTCTGCCTCCCCCTGGGCGTCGGCCAGTTGGGCCGCCGAGGCGGAGCTGCTGTTGCGGGCCGAGGGGCGCCCTCGCGGGCCCTTCACCGTGCGCCTCGGAACGCGCAGCCGCGCCGTACTGGAACTCGTCGCCCCCGACGACAGCCACGCCCCGACGTTCCGGATCTTGCGGGAGACGCTGCCACCGCAGGAGGTGGCCGCGCTTCCGGTGTTGCCGGAGGCGGCGGCCCGGGTCCTTCCGGATCTGGAGCTGCTACGGAACGGGCTGATCGCGGCCGACATGCTGCATCCGCTCGTCGCCGGGGCGCTGGCGGTGCGGGCGGCGGGAGCAGTGCCGGCAGCGCGGCCAGTGCCGGCGGCGCGGGCTGCTCTCGGCTCCCGGCCGCCGTCCGGCTCGGTGTTGTTGTCCACCCACGCCCCCGCCGTCGCCCCCGCCCCCAGCCCCAACCCCGCCGACCCGCCCGGTGATCCGCACCGGGTGGAGTGCCGGGGCGAGCTCCACCGGATAGCGCTGCGGGACGGCACACTGACCGCGATCGACCACACCCGGGCCCAACTGCGCCGGGAGGAACTGCTGGTGGCGTTCGGCGGCCCCCCGCTGCCCTGTCTGCGGACCATCGACCAGGTGCACCGCGACCCGGAGGCACTGCCCGCGGTACGGGAACGGCTGCTCCATGGCGACGTCGCCGGGGCGCTGGCCGTGGTCGAGGGGTTGCTCGGGCCGAGCGCGTTCCTGCGTGACGGGCCGCTGCGGGAGGAACTGGAATCAGCCGCCGCCCGCCGTGTCGAACACGGGCTATACCGCGCGGGGTTGGTCCCCGCGCACTCCGGTGCCGGTACGGCGGGGCGCGGAACGGCCGCGGACCCCAGGTATGCGGAGGCGACCCACCGCCCCCGCCTCGACCGCCGTACACCTCCCGCCGTACTCCTCAAGCGGAGCAGGCGGAACCGGCCCCGTACCACCCAGCCGTGACCTGACCTGACCTGACCTGACCGCGTACCGCTTGCCGTACCGGCTGCCCAGCCGCCCGTAACTCACCGCCCACCGCGCCCGCACCGCCCACCGCGCCCGCACCTAGGGCGCTGCACGCCCATGCCCCGCCTTCAGGTACAGACCGGCTCATTTCCGCGCCATCTCGACCTCAACCCACCCAAGGTGATGCCCATGACCTCCACCACGCTCCACCCCGCCCCCGCCCCCGCCCCCAACCCCCACCCCAACCCTCACCCCAACCCCCAACTGACCCTGGCCGAAGACCTCCTCGCCCTCCTCCGTTCCAGCACCACCGAGCCCCGCCCCGACGAGCAGCTCGAAGCACTCACCCTCGCCGTCGCGGCCGACCTGCCCGTCCTGCTCTGGGGCGAGCCCGGCATCGGCAAGACCGCGGCCCTCACCCAACTCGCCACCTCCCTCGACCTGCCGCTGACCACCGTCATCGCCAGCGTCCACGAGCCGACCGACTTCTCCGGGCTGCCCATCGTCGGCGACGACCCGGCCGTACGGGGAGTGCCGATGGCACCGCCGCAATGGGCCGTGGAACTCGTGCGCGCCGGACGGGGGTTGCTCTTCCTGGACGAACTCTCCACCGCCACCCCGGCCGTTCAGGCCGCCCTGCTCCGGGTTGTCCTGGAGCGGAAGGTCGGTGCGCTCCAACTCCCGCCCGACGTAAGAATCGTGGCCGCGGCCAACCCCAGCGCGTCGGCGGCCGACGGATGGGAGCTGAGCCCGCCCCTGGCCAACCGGTTCGTGCACCTGTACTGGGTGCACGACCGCGACGTCGTGGTACGCGGGCTGGGCGGCGTCTGGCCCCGGGCGGAACCGCCCCGGCTGGCGCCGGAACGCCTGCCGGAGGCGGTGGCCTTCGCCCTCCGCGCGGTCTGCGGATTCCTGCGCGCCCGGCCGACGTTGATCCACCGGCTGCCCAGTACGGAGACCCGGCGCGGCGGTGCCTGGCCCTCGCCCCGGAGCTGGGAGGCCGCGTTGGCCCTGCTGGCGTTCGGTACGGCGGCCGACGTCTCGCGGGAGGTGTTGGCCCTGCTGGTACGGGGCACGGTCGGCGACGGGCCCGGCCTCGAACTCCTCGCCCATCTCGACCGGATGGACCTCCCGGACCCGGAGTCGCTGCTGGCCGACCCGGCCTCCGCCGAGCTGCCGGTACGGGGCGATCTGCGTCAGGCCGCGCTGGAGGCGGTGGTGGCGGCGGTCGGGGCGCGGCCCGAGCGGGCGAGGTGGGACGCGGGCTGGGCGGTGCTGGTACGGGCGCTGGAGACCGGCGCCCCGGACCTCCTCGTCGCCCCCGCGACGGCGCTGGCGTCGCTGCGGCGCGACGAGTGGGAGGTGCCGGAGGCGGTGGAACGGTTGGTCGGTGTGATCGGTGTGGCCCGGCGGGCGGACCGTTCGGTGGTACGGGCAGCGGGGGCGGCCGACGCCGGTCGCACGGCGGGGGCACGCCGATGACGGACCCCGCGCAGCACCCCGGCCCCTGCTCCGAAGCCCACCCCCAGCCCCAACCCCAACCCCAATCCCGCCCCCGCCCCCGCCCCATGCCCCGCCCCGCGCCACCCCGCCCGGTGCGGGCCACCGTGCCGACGGCACCACCCGGCCCCCGGACCTCGTACGACCGGACTCCGTACGACCGGACCTCGTACGACCGGACCGCGTACAACAAAACGAGCCCCGGACTCCCCCTGGACACAGAGAAGTTGCTGGCCGCCCGCCTCCACGCCGTAAAGGTCCGCCCGTACCTGGCGAGCGCGCTCTTCGCGCTGCACGTGGTGGAGGACCGGTCGGTGCCGACGATGGCCGTGGACGCGCACTGGCGCTGCTACGTCTCTCCCGGCTTCGTGGCGCGCATGCCGGTGGAGGAGCTGGCGGGCGTCTGGGTGCACGAGGTCTCCCACCTGCTCCGGGACCATCACGGGCGCGGCGAGCGGTACGCGCGGGAGCACGACGAGTACGGGCCGGGCGAGCGGCTGCGCCGTAACATCGCCGCCGACTTCGAGATCAACGACGACATCTACGGCGACGGCCTGCCCCGGCCCTCCGGCGCGGTGCTGCCGTCTCTCCTGGGGTTGCCCGAACGGCTGTTGATGGAGGAGTACCTGCGGCGGTCGTCCATGTCGGGGCTCACCGGGGACCTGGCGTGGCTCGACTGCGGCAGCGGGGCCGACGGGCAGCAGCGGCCCTGGGAGCTGGGCCCCGACGGGGCGCACGGGCTGAGCGGGCAGCAGCGTGACGCGGTGCGGTTCCGGGTCGCCGAGGGGATCAGGGGCCGGCCGGGCGACGCCCCGGAGGGGTGGCGCCGTTGGGCCGACGTGGCGTTCCAACCCCCGCAGCCCTGGCGGCGGTTGCTGGGGGCGGCGATCCGCTCGGCGGCGAGTGGGCCGGGGACGGGCGAGAACCACAGCTACCGGCGCCCGTCCCGCCGCTCGGCCGGTGTGCCCGGTGTGCTGCTGCCGAGCCTGCGCCGTACGCCACCCCGGGTCTACGTGGTGATCGACACCTCGGGTTCGGTGAGCGACGCCGAACTGGGCAGCGCGCTGGTGGAGGTCGCGGCGATCTCGCGGGCGCTGGGCGGACGGCGTGACCTGGTCTCGGTGATCTCCTGCGACGCGGCGGCCGGGATCGCCGCCCCGCTCTGCCGCGCCGAGAACGTCGAACTGATCGGCGGCGGGGGCACGGACCTCCGCTCGGGCTTCGCCCGCGCACTCCGCTCCCGCGCCCGCCCGGACGTGATCGTTGCCCTGACGGACGGCCAGACCCCGTGGCCCGCCGCCCCGCCGCCCTGCCGCACGGTGGTGGGCCTCTTCCCCCGCCCCGCCCTCGTCACGGACGAGGACGACGACCCCGTATACATCCCGACCACTCCACCGTCGTGGGCCCGCGTCGTCACCATCAACTGAGCTTGAGCAGCAGGTCGGCGAGTTCGGTCGGCAGCGTGATCATGCAGTCGTGGCCGGTGGGCAGTTCGAACACCTGCGCCGGGGTGCCGTTGGGCTGCGTCGCCGGGACGGGCCGCCGTACGAAGCCGTCCGGCACGACGGTGCAGTGGATGTGCGTACGGGGGATCGTGTGCACGGCCGGGTGGTCGAGGCGGACCGGTTGCTGGAGGCAGCGCACCGGCTGGTCCGACAGCAGGGTGCGCAGCCACGCGGCGTCCTCCGGATCGGTGACCCCGAACAGGCCGAAAGGCGGCGGGAGTTCGGGGAGCGGCGGGACCCGCCAGCCGCTCTCGGACGTCAGGGCCCGGTCGATGAGGACCTGGCTGACGGGCATGACGTCGGCCGCGCTCTCGCCGTCCTCCGGGACCATCGCGTCCAGGTAGACCAACCGGCCCGTCCGGTGCGGGACGCGGTTGGCGGCGGCCGAGACGACCAGTCCGGCGTAGCTGTGTCCCACGAGTATCACGTCGGTGAGGTCCTCGTCGGTGATCAGCGCGACGATGTCCTCGACGTGCGTGTCGAGCCCCACCTCGGGTCCGAGCAGGTGCGCCTTGTCGCCGTAGCCGGTGAGGGAGGGCGCGTACACCCGGTGCCCGGCCGACGTCAGGAGGGGGGCCACCCGGTCCCAGGACTGTCCGCTGTGCCAGGCGCCGTGCACCAACAGGTAGGTCGACATGGTTCTCTCGCTCCGCTCGGGGGGTGCGCGGGTACGGAACAGCTCCGCGCACGACGAAGAAACGGGACGCTGTCCCGTTTCCTTCGGATGGTGTCGAAAATACGGGACGGTGTACCGTTTATCAATCCCGTACGGGACCGAAGCGCGGGGATCTGGAGCGACGGGGAGCGATGGGCGGCAGCGATCAGGGTGCGGGGCCGAAGGCCCGGTCCAAGCGGGTGGACGCCCGGCGCAACGAGAAGACCCTGCTCGACGCGGCCGCCGCGGTCTTCGTCAAGGCGGGCGTCGAGGCGCCGCTCCGTGACATCGCGGCCGAGGCCGGCGTCGGTACGGCGACGATCTACCGCCACTTCCCGACCCGGGCGGACCTCATCGTGGCCGTCTACCGCCACCAGGTCGAGGCCCTCGCGGCGGCCGGCCCCGACCTCCTGGCGTCCGGCGTGACCCCGCACGCCGCCCTGGGGCTGTGGATCGACCTTTTTGTGGACTTCCTGGTCACGAAGCTCGGACTCGCCGCCGTATTGCAGTCGGACGATCCCTGTTTCGATCCGCTCCACTCCTATTTCCTCGACCGGCTGGTGCCCGTGTGCACCCAGTTGCTCGACGCCGCCGTCGATTCCGGGGAAATCCGGCCCGGCCAGGACGTGTACGAGCTTCTGCGTGGGGTCGCCAGTCTGTGCGTGGGGGCGGGGAACAATCCCCGTTACGACTCGCGCCGGCTGATCGGCCTGCTCGTCGCGGGACTGCGCCGACAGAATTGAACCGGGCGGGAAGCATGTGCGTAAACGCCCGGAGATAAATGCGGGGTCAGTCCTCGTGCGAAATGCGAACAGGTTTGTCCGAATGGCGCCAAGTGGGCGGCCCACAGGTCAAGTAAGCAGCTCTGACCGGGCATTTGACGACCTGGATCGACAGGAATCGCCGCCGGTCGAATGAAAATCCACATCCCCCGCCGAAGGAGAAAAGCGGCGGAGAAACCTGAGATGTTCCCCGGCCCGAGAAGTGCGCAATGGGAACTGGCGCCTTGTTTCGTGGTAGAGTCTTGACGGGTTTACAGGACGCCTCGAAAAAAGGGGAATGGCGTGAATACCGAGAAGGTAACGGCTCGACGTCTTACGGCCGAAGAGGTTTCGGAGTTGGGCCTCCAAGACAGCATCTTTGTTTCGGCGGAGATGGATGGTCTTCCTCTCGACTGCTACGCCCCGGCTTCCCTCACAGAGCCGGGCAAGAATTTTGAGGGAGGGTCCTTCACCGCCAGGACGGTATTCGGTGAGGAGCGCCATATCCTCCCGGACAACGCCGAAGAGCGCGGGATCTGGGTCGCCGACAAGACGGGGGAGGAGATCGAGGTCCTCCAGAGCGCCGGCGTTCTTCTGAACCTCGCCCTCTTCGTGCCCAACGGCACCAAGGAATCCCTGGACGCGCTCTACTCCGCCGCGCGCGACGCGTTCGGCGTCGGGGTCGTCCAGCGCTGGAGCGAGGAAGTCGCCGCGGTGCCGGACGTCAAGGTCGACCTGTTCGAGGAGCCGGCCCGCGGCCGCAAGGGCACGAGCACGCAGAACCGCGACCGCCGCGCCCTGGACATCTACCCGACCCGCGTGCGGTTCCTGGAGCCCAGCGACGGCTGGAAGTTCGTCGTCGAACCGCACAAGGAGGTCGTCGACGAGACTCCGACGATCTGATCGGAGCCAACAGCACCCCAACACGCCCGACCGGGCCCTCCCGGCCGGGCGTTTTGGCGTTCCGCGCGCCGCGCCGCGCCGCGTCGAGCCGAGCCGCCCGGAGCCGTGCGGGTCAGAGGGGGACGACCCGGACGTGACTCCCGCAGAGCTTGGTCATGTCGTCGCTGTCGGACGTCAGCAGCGCGACCGGCTTCGGCTGACGCAGCGCCACCTCCGCCACCGTGGCGTCGATGGCGTATTTGTGGCCGTGCAGTCCCGCTTCTTTGAGGAGGCCCGCGGCTGCCTTCGCCGCCTGCTCCGTGACCGGTTCCACCTTGATGCGCGACAGGGCCCAGTTCAGGCGGGGCACATTGGTGCGGGAGTGGCAGACCTCCACGATGGTGTTCGCTCCGATGACCAGGTCGGCGCCCATCTCGTGGAACACCTTCAGCAGCGCGAGGAACCTGCGGTCCTGTCCGATCCAGGACGAGAGCCCCTCCGAATCCAGAACGACGGTCTCGATGCGCTCACTCACGCGGCGTCCGCGTCCCTGGCGGGACCGGCGGCACCGGAGATCTCCGCGCGGGCCCGCGCCAGCTCCTCCTCGCTGAACCTCCCGTGCTCTTCCTCGTGGCGCCGCAGGTCGTCGCCCAGAAGCTGGTGCCGGATCTGGCGGGCCACCGCTTCGGCCACGTAGCCGGACACGTTGTCGGTGAGCTTGCGAAGCTCCGCCACCTGGTCGCTCGGCAGGGTGACGGTAATGCGCGTCGTGGAGGACATAAGAGAAGCATACTGGAGTATGCGCGACGGTGCCTGTCCTGCTCCCTTCCGGAGAGGGCGCGGCGCACGCCGCCGGGGCCGCCCACCACGTGGGCGGGCGGCCCCGGCGGGCGCTGGGCGCGCCGGCGTACGGCGATCGTCACCGCCATCGGATCGTCACAACCGGCGGATCGTCGCCGCGCGCGGAGCGTCAGCGGACGTGGACCGTTACCTTTACCGTCTTGAGGACCGCCGGGAGCTTGGTGGTGTCGACCTTCAGGATTTCCGCGTTGTCCGTGCGGCCCGTCGGGGGCAGCACCTTCTGGTGGATGGTCCACTTCCCGTCCGGGTCGACCGCGATCGTGTCGATGCCGAAGTCGTCGTCGTTCGAGAGGTACAGCGTCTTGCCGCCGTCCGCGGCCGCGACGCCCTCCACCTTGTCGTGCGCGAAGAACTTGCCCGTCGGGTCGAGCTGGCTCACCAGCGTGCCGACGTTGAGGTAGGGCTGCTTCTGCGCGACGTGGACGCCCGCGCCGGTGAGCGCAGCCAGCGCCGCGTTGGTGGTGCCCGCCCCCACGAACGCCTCCGGCGACTTGCCGCCGATCGTCAGGCCGCTGACGTCCGTGGCGCCGTTGAGGTCGATCTCGTACAGCGTCTTCTGCGCGAACGGCTCGAAATTGCCGTCACGTTCGTCGATGAGGAACTTCGTGCCGGACAGCGCGGTGATCTCGCTGTTCGCGCTCCCCGTCGTCCCCGGGTTGTCCAGCAGGTACAGGTACTGCTTGGACTGGTACGTCCGCAGGTTGACCGTGACGATCCGGGCGGGCGAGACGCCGGCCGCCTTCGTGCCGCCCAGGTCCGGCTGCTGGAGCGCGGACTGCATGATCCCCACCAGCGTCGACCCGTCCGGCGTGACCGTCAGGCCCTCCATGCCCTTGTTCTTGACCCGGTTGGCCAGCTCGGCCGGCAGATACCCGACGATCTTGTGGGACGCGTTGTCGGGGCTGTTCCTGTACGGGGTCAGCCGGCCCAGCTCGTACCCCTTCGCGTCGAAGTGCGTGACGTACGGCCCGTACTCGTCCGAGACCCAGAACGTGCCGTCCGGCAGCGCCACCAGGCCCTCGGAGTCGTAGCCGTACGCGTCCCTGGCGACCGGGGTCGGCGTACCGCCGTTGGCGTTGGTCGCGTCGACGTCGCTGATCACCTCGCTGGTGTCGTGCGGCGGCCGGCCGCTGTACTTCACCCCGCCGAGGCTCTTCGGCCCCTTCAGCGTGACCTGCCTGACCAGCCGCGCCGTGCCGTCGACCAGCTTGAACTCGCCGATCTGCGGGGTGAAGTCGGTCAGCATCTCCGACTTGTTGCCGTCGGGGCCGTCCGCGTTCGGCCCCCGGTCGGTGAGGCCGTAGAAGTAGCCGGCCTTGCCCGGCACCGGGGCGAGCGACGAGCCGAAACCCTCACCGGAGATCCTGGTGGTGGTGCCGTTCGGCCCCGCGACCTCCTTGAGCGGCGGCAGGGGCGCGCCGTTCGGGCCGGCGTCCTTGAACAGCCGCACCGCGTCCGTCGTCGTGTACGTGAAGGTGTCCGTACCCCGGAAGCCGGACTTCGGTGTGTACGTGAACGAGCCGTCCGCGCCGACCGTCACCGTACCGTCGGAAGGATCGGTGTTCCGTACGACGGCGGTCGCGCCGGAGTCGTTCCGCAGTACGTTTCCGGTCACCTTGCCGTGGCCGGAGAAGGAGTCGGCGGTCGCGCCGAAGTCGTGGGACGGGGCCGACAGCCAGCCGGAGGCCTGGGCGGCGACGGTGCCCGCCCCCACGACGGCGACGGTGGCACCGATCGCGAGGGCGATCCGGGTGTGTTTGCGAGAGAAGGGGCTTGAAGTCATGGCTTGAACCTCGCGCTCGCCGGTGAACGCCGGGCCGACGGCGGGGTGAGCCCGGGTGAACCCACGGTTCGAAATGGCCGGTCCGGTCCTCGTACGGACGCCCGTGGGCGGGCGGCGGGTCGCGGACGGTCCCCGGAGTGTCGGCGGCGGGCGCCGCGCGCGGCCTGACAGGCTGGGACGCGGGGTGCGGCCGTCAGCCGTCAGCCGTCCGTCAGCAGCCGCGAGCCGGAGAGGTGGGTGGTACGTCATGACACCACGCCCCCACTGGCTGTTCGGCGACCAGCTCGGCCCGCACTTCCTCGACCCGCGCCACGGCGGCCCCGACGCCGACGCGCCACTGATCATGATCGAGGCGCGCTCCGTACTGCGCCGCCGCCGCTTCCACCGCGCCAAGGCCCACCTGATCCTCTCGGCGATGCGGCACCGCGCGGCGGAACTCGGCGACCGGGTCACGTACATCCGCGCGGAGACGTACGCGGAGGGCCTCGAACGGGCCCTGGGGACCCCGGCATCCCACCGCCGCCCCCGCCTGACCGTCCACCACCCCACCTCCCGCCGGGCGCTGGACTTCGCCGCCGCGCGGGAGGACGTGGAGATCCTGCCGGCGAGGGGCTTCCTGGTCAGCCACGACGACTTCGCCGAGTGGGCCGGCCGGGGCAGCGGGAAGGGCCTGCGGCTGGAGGGCTTCTACCGGTGGGTACGGGAACGGCACGGCCTGCTCATGGACGGCGACGAGCCCGCCGGCGGCCGGTGGAACCTCGACCACGACAACCGCGAACCCCCGCCGCGCGGGCAGCGGACGCTCGACGTCCGGGGCCCGTGGCGGCCCCGCGAGGACGCCGTCGACGACGAGGTCCGCCACGACCTGGACCGCTGGGAGCGCGACGGCGACGTCTCCTTCGTCGGCCGGGACGGACCGCGCCGCTTCCCGGCCACCCGCCGGGAGGCGCTGTCCGCGCTGCGGCGATTCGTCAGCCACCGGCTGCCGGACTTCGGCCGTTACGAGGACGCCATGCTCACGGCCGACCCGGTGATGAGCCACAGCCTGCTCTCCGCCCCCCTGAACCTCGGCCTCCTGGACCCGGCGGAATGCGTGGAGCGCGCGGAACGGGCGTACCGTACCGGCGCCGCGCCCCTCAACAGCGTCGAGGGCTTCGTACGGCAGATCGCGGGCTGGCGCGAGTACGTGTGGCAGGTGTACTGGCACTTCGGCGAGGACTACCGCCACCGCAACACACTGCACCACACCACCCCGCTGCCGGACTGGTTCCTGGAGCTGGACGCGGACGCGGTGACGGCCAACTGCCTCTCCACGGTGCTCGGTCAGGTACGGGACACCGGCTGGACCCACCACATCCCCCGCCTGATGGTCCTGGGCAGCCGCGCCCTCCAGGACGGCTGGGACCCGGCGGCGGTCACCGACTGGTTCCACCGCTGCTTCGTCGACGGCTACGACTGGGTCATGCTCCCCAACGTCGTCGGCATGTCGCAGTACGCGGACGGCGGCCTCATGACGACCAAGCCGTACACCTCCGGGGGCGCGTACATCAACAAGATGAGCGACCTGTGCGCGCCCTGCCCCTACACCCCCACGCACCGCACGGGCCCCCGGGCCTGCCCCTACACGACGGGCTACTGGTCCTTCCTCCACCGCCACCGCTCCCGCCTGTCCACCAACCCCCGCACAGCGCAGGCGGTCAGGGGCCTGGACCGCCTGACGGACCTCCCGGAACTCCTCAACACAACAAGGCAACGGGGCAACACACCTCCGTGACGGCCCACTTACCCACCCACCGGTCGGCGCGGTGCCGTTGTCAGTGGCCGTGCCTAGCCTTCCCCCATGAGCATGATCGGTGAGTACGTACGTGTGACCGCTGCCGAGCTGGACCGCGCGATCCGGGACCCCGCCTGGGCGCTGGCCCACGTCGAGGAAGTCCGCGACTCCGAGGGGGAGTCGAAGCCCTCTCCGGCCGGGGCGCGCCACTTCACCACGTACAAGGCCTGGGACCTGCTCCGCTTCCTGCTGGCGCGTGCCGAGGCTCCGGTGGACGTGATCTTCGGCGAGGAGCCCTTCGCCGAAGGAGACGACTGGGGCTACGGCCCTCCGCGCTGCCTGCGGCCCGACCGGGTCCGGCTGGCAGCGCGAACGCTGCGCACCCTTTCGTACGAGCGGCTTGTCGAGGGCGTCGACCCCGCCGACCTCACCAGGGCGGAGGTGTATCCCCTGGGGTGGGACGAGCCCGGAATGCTCGAGTGGGGTCGCCCTTGGTACGACGGCCTGACGCGCTTCTTCGAGGCGGCCGCCTCGGCGGACGAGGGGATGCTGGTCTGGCTCGACTGAATGCGGGGGCGTCCCGGGGCATGTCCGGGGGTGTTCGGGGGACGGTCACGCTCGGCGGGCTCTACTGGAGTTCCGTCTTTTTCCATGGTCTGACGCCCAGCTTGCCCGTCGTTCCGAGGTCGAGGCCTGGGGTGACCGTGACCGGGGCGGCGCCGGGTTGTGCGCGGACTCGTACGTACGGGACGTTCACGGGTGTTCCGGACTGGGTGGTGTTGCGCCACACCAGGCCGGCGGTCGCCGACTCGCCGGGCTTGAGGGTGACGGGGCGGGGTGGCTCGTCGGGGCCGGCGCCGGTGGTGATCTCGTTGCTGCCGTCGAGGATCTTGACGCCGGTGACGGGCTCGCGGTCGTCGTCCAGGAGTTCCAGGAGGGGGTAGCCCTCGACGGTGTACGTGTCCGTACCGCAGTTGTCCAGGTGCAGGCCCACGACGCGCAGTCCCATGGCCGCGTCGCCCCGGTCGGCGCTGACCCGGATCCCGGAGGCGGGGCAGGTGCCCGGCTCGGCCGGGGCCTCGGCGGCGGGGACCTTGAGCACCCGGAACACCTTGGCCCCGGTCACCAGCGGCGCGGAGGAGGGCAGTTGGTCGGCCCGGACCGTGCCCCGCACGGTCTTCCCGGGGGCGACGTTCCGTACCGTCACGTCCTTGTTGTCCATGGCCCCGCCGTCACTGCTCGTGAAGGTGAAGATGACCGAGTAGGTCAGGGTCTCGGTGCCGTCGTTGGTGACCTCGTACGCGGCGGAGATCGCCGAGTCCCCGGGAACGGTGAACGAGGTGATCCGTACCCCGTCCATGCCCGGATCGGCGACCGGTGTACGGGTCGGCGACGCGGCGGCGCCCGCGCCCCCGCCCGCGCCGGCGCTCCCGGCGCCCACGCTCTCCGACCCGCAGGCCGTGAGCAGCGGGCCGATCACGGCGAGGGCCACCAGGAGGGGCGCGGTCGCGGCGGGGCGCGGGCGGAGAGGGGCGGGTCGTCGGCTCATCCGGTCATCCTCATCGGGGAGTTGGCCCCGCGCGCGTGGCGGAGGTCACACTTCGGGTCACAGGGCTGTCACAAGCGGCAGCACCGCTCGGGCCGGTTGTGGCTGTCGTCGACGTCTCGGGCTGGACCGTGCGGGCCGTGGCCGGCCACATCCCGCACGACTACGTCCGGCGCCTGTCGGCGGGCCGGGACCGGCACCCGGGACCGGCACCCGGGACCGCCACCCCGGACCGGAGTTCGGGTCCGGCGAGACCCTGACTGCTCCACCCCGTCCCCGACACCTTCCTGCGTGCCCTTCCCCAGACCCTTCCCCAGAGCTCGCGCCGGACCCCGTCGCCGGTGGGCGCCACGGTTCGCGTACGGGTACCGGCCCCGCCGGCGGCCGGTGGACCGCCGTACGCCGCGTCGACCGCTGGACCCTGGACCACGACGCTCCCGCCCCGGCGGCGGGCGCGGGTCAGGAGGTACGGAGGTACTCCGCCAGCTTTCCCAGGAGGCGGGCGGCCCCGTCCAAGTCCTGGGCCGTGTCCGTCAGATCGGCCGCGAGCAGCTTCTCCCGCGGCCCGTCCGTCGGCTCACCCGGGTGGTCGGACCCCGGTCCGGGAACCGTCGTACCCCGGTACCCGGTCGGGGCCTCCCCGGCCGCCCCGTAGTAGCCGATGAAGTCCGCCGCGCTCGTCGTGGCGGCCCGGCCGGCGCCGGCGAGGAACTGGACCTGGCTGAGCTGGATCTCGTCGCCGCCCGCGTTGCCGGTGATACGCAGCCGGTAGCGGCGGTACGACGTGGTGTTGGCGAAGGTGAAGTCCCTCGTCTCGAAGCGGTGGGAGAAGCGCTCGCCGGTACGGGTGTCGAGCGTCGTCCACGTACCGCCGTCGTGCGAGCCCTGGAGGTGCCAGTCCCGGGGATCGCGGTCCGGGGCGTCGTTGGCGGTGGTCAGGCGGTACGACGCGACGGCGGCCGGGCTCCGCAGGGTGAAGTCCAGATCGGCGGTGTCGTCGTGCACCAGCCACTTGCTCCGGGACTTGCGGAGGACGTTCCGCGCGACCTCCCCGCCCGCCTCGAACTCGTCGCTCGCCTCGACACCGGCGACCGTGTCGGTGACGTCGCGCAGTTCGCCGGGCGGCGTGGCGGCGCCGGCGTCCGCCGTGGGGACGGCGGCGGTCAGGGTGACCGACGCCGCGTTCCCCCGCCGGTCGGTCCAGGTCACCCGCTCCACGGGCGCCCCCCGGCCGTCGTTGAGCAGGATGCGCAGCTCACCGGCGGGACGCCAGTCGCCGTCCCGCCCCTCCTCGGTGGAGAACCGGTGCAGCGGTACGTCCGCGGTGCCCTCGGGGTAGGGCCAGCGCTCGCTGAGCCTGCCGCGGAACTCACCGAGCGCGCCGTCGGCGGACCGGTGGTGTCCGTGGAAGCCGGACAGGTCGGCCCGCAGCGCTATCGCCGTTTCCGCGCCGTCCGTCCCGCGCCAGGACAGCTGCGCGGGGACCGCCCGGTCGCCCCGGTCGACGTGGAAGAGCAGCCGCGAGGCGGGCTGCCACACGGCGGAGTCGACCGGGCGCTGCTCGGTGTCGAACGCGAAGACCGACCGCGTCGCCGCCCTGGCCGCCAGGGCGCGCCGGGCGCGGCCGGCGTCCTCGGCGGGGTCCAGGGTGAGGGCGGTCACCCGGAGCAGGCCCTCCTCGC
This sequence comes from Streptomyces sp. NPDC088261, assembly GCF_044740805.1. Classification (NCBI taxonomy): domain Bacteria; kingdom Bacillati; phylum Actinomycetota; class Actinomycetes; order Kitasatosporales; family Streptomycetaceae; genus Streptomyces; species Streptomyces sp. NPDC088261. The sequence continues at coordinate 378,816 of NZ_JBIURL010000001.1, read as the reverse complement.
CGGCGGGGCTCCGTATCTCCAGGAGGTTGTCGCCGGGGGTCAGCAGCTCGCCCGGGAGCGACAGGACCCGGTCGACGGACCGGTCCGTGCCCAGGGGAGCGTCCTGCCCGTCGGCCCCGGCGAACGTCACTCCCTCCGCCACCGTCTTGCCGTTGAGCAGCACGTCCATGGGAACACCCGCGCCGAGGGTCGTCACGGTGAGGACCGTCTCGGCGGCGTCCCCGCGCCCCTCCGCCGCGACGTGGAAGTCCAGCTTGATGTATCCGTCGGAGCCCACCGAGAGATGCGAGGGCGCGACTCCGCACCGGTGGTACGCCACGACGGCGTTCGACAGCTGCGCCGGAGTGGTGGAGAAATCCGCGAAGACCGGTTCCATGAGCGTCCCTCAGTAAGCGAGCAGGCGTGATGCGCTGACGATCCGTGGACACCCTCCGTCCCCGGATACTCAGAAGCTACCGGCACCCACTGACAACGCCCCGCGCCGCCGCCCGGGCCCGGAGCGCCGGGGCCGTCCCCTCTCTGTCGCGGGCTTCCTCCGTTTGTCGCCGGGCCCCTGCGGGTTCGTCTGTGATCGGTAACACAGGGAGCCCGCCGGGCCGTTCGTATGTCCTCCTGGGTGCACGGCAGGGGTGCGGTGCACCGGTGGAGTCGGCAGACGGACACGGCAACGGCAAGGGCGGACGGACATGGCGCGGCACAGGCGAATGGGATGGCACAGCCGGGTTCTCGCGGCGGCGCTCGGGGTGACGGCGGCGGCCGTCGCCGCCTCGATGTGGACCGTGCAGGCCGCCCCCGCCGGCGCGTCGAAGCCGCAGGCGCGCGTCTCGGCGCCGGGCGCCGGGGCCGGGGACCGTACCGTGACCAAGGTCGCGGCGGAGATCGCGCACGCCTCGGACCGAGGCCCCCAGGGCGTCAACATCACCATCGACGACGGACCGGACCCGGCCTGGACGCCGCAGGTGCTTCAACTGCTCGCGGACAACCATGTGAAGGCCACGTTCTGCATGGTGGGCACACAGGCCAAGGCGTACCCGGACCTGGTCAAGGACGTCGTGGCGGCCGGCCACCGGCTGTGCGACCACACCGTCTCGCACGACACCACCATGGACACCAAGTCCGAGGCGTACCAGTCCCAGCAGATCCTGGACGCCGAACGCATGATCACCGAGGCGTCCGGAGGCGTACGGCCGCAGTACTACCGGGCTCCCGGCGGCGCCTTCACCCCGTACAGCAGGCACCTCGCGGCGTCCCGGGGGATGCGGCCGCTGGGCTGGAACGTCGACTCCAAGGACTTTGAACGTCCCGGTGTGGACACCATGGTCGCCACCGTCCAGAGGGAGATCACCGAAGGGCCGACCGTCCTCTTCCACGACGCGGGCGGCGACCGCTCCCAGACCGTGGCGGCCCTGCGCGAGGTGCTGCCCTGGCTGCGGGAGCAGGGGTACTCCTTCGGTTTCCCCGTACGGTGACCGCGGCTCGTGCGAAGTGACGCCCCGCCCTCGCCTCCGCCCTCAACGGATGAGTGAGCGGACCGTGGGCGCCAGCCGCAGGAGTTGGGGTGCCGAGCTCTGCGCGCGCTCAATGTCCGTGAGAAGCCCGTTCCGTACGAGGGGATCGGCCGCCGCGTCGGCGAGGTGGCGGCGGTGGGCGTCCTCGTCCGGGTACGAGGTGAGGACCGCGACGACGTTCTCCCCGGTACGGACCGGGAGCCGGGGGAACGTGTTGGTGGCCGGCTCCGTGGTGAGGACCGCGAAGGGCGCGGGCCCCGTCCGCCGCAGGAGCGGCACGAGGCCGTCCTGGATCAGCGCGCCGCCGTCGTGGGTGCCCGGCGGGAAGTGCCACAGCGCGGCGGCCACGAACCCGTCCGGCGCCCCCGCCCCCGCCCGCCGCCGCCCGGCCGGATCCGTCGGGAAGCCGCACCCGGCCGGCGAGGGCCGCAGCAGCAGGACGTCGTCGGAATCGAGCATGGTGGCGTTGGCCCGCGGGCCGTACGCGGCCCAGACCGGCCCGCCGTAGAAGGCCGACAGCGCCTCCCGCCGGGCCTCCATGTCCGTGAAGCCGCGCAGCCACACAAAACGGTCCGGGTGGTCGAGGTCGCGGAACGAGCCGAGGACGAACATCCCGGTCTCCTCCTGCGTTTCGACGAACTCCCTCTCGAACAGCTCGATCAGCTCGTCCCGCCGGCCGGGGCGCAGGGTGTACTGGCGCAGCTCGATGACGGCGGGGCGGTGGACGGGCTCGGTTCTGGACACACTGGACACAGCGGAATCCGTTCTTCGGCGTACGTCGTGCGGCCGGTCGGCCCGGCCCGTGCACGACCGTAGGACCCGGGTGTGCCACGGCCTGTCAGTGTTCCGGAGCAGAATCGCCGTATGTCCGCCGACCGGTTGCTGCTGACGCTGCTGTTGCTCCAGACCCGTGGCCGCATGTCGGCGCGGCGGCTGGCCGACGAGTTGGGGGTGTCCGTACGGACGGCCTACCGCGACCTGGACCGCCTGCGGGCCACCGGGGTCCCGGTCTACGCCGAGCAGGGCCGTACCGGCGGCTACCAGCTGCTCGACGGTTACCGCACCCGCCTCACCGGGTTGAGCGAGGGCGAGGCCAGGGTGCTGTTCCTCGCCGGACTGCCCGCCCCCGCCGCCGATCTGGGACTCGGCGGGGAAGTGGCGGCGACGCGGCTGAAGTTGCTGGCTGCCCTGCCCGCCGCCCTGCGCGACGAGGCCACGCGGGCGGACGCGGTGTTCCACCTGGACGCCCCGGGTTGGTACGGGGAGGCCGAGGCGACGCCGTATCTGCCCCTGCTGGTGGACGCGGTGTTCGGCCGGCGGGCGGTGGACGTGCGGTACCGCCGCTGGCGCGAACCGCAGGAGGTGGAGCGGCGGTTGTGTCCGTACGGTCTCGTGCTCAAGTCGGGCACCTGGTACGTGGTGGCGGCGGCCGGGAGCAGGACGGAGGGCGGGACGGAGGGCGGGACCGGGGGCGGGCCCGGCGGCAGGACCGCCACGTACCGGATCAGCCAGATCCTCGACGCGGCGCCGAGCGACGAGCGCTTCGAACGGCCTGAGGACTTCGTCCTGCGCGACTACTGGTCGTCCTACCTGGACGACTTCGCCTCGCGCCGGTACACGGGCACCGCCACCGTCCGGCTGTCCCCGAGAGGCCGCGAGCGGCTGGCCGCGAACGTCCCTCCCGAGGTGGTACGGGCGTTCGCCGCCACCGCGACGCCGGCCGGCGCCGACGGCTGGACGGAGGCGGTCATCCCGACGGAGAGCACCGAGCACGCGTGCGGCGAACTCCTGCGCCTCGGCACCGACGTCGAGGTCGTCGGCCCGGAGGAACTGCGCCGGGCGATCTCCGACACGGCGCACGCCCTCGCGCGGACCTACGGGGACGGCGGCGAACGCCGGCGCCGCGCGTGACGTCCCTCTCGTCGTCCTGCCTCGCCGGACGGCGTTTGGCGGGACTTTGGTGAGGTTCTGGAGCGCTCCCCGAAGGTGAATGTGTACGTCCGATCCGCCACTCCAGGAGGTAAAACCATGAAGAAGATCCAGATCCGCAAGGCCGGTCCCGTCCGTCTGACGACCGCGGGCTGCTCCGTCTACCCGAGCGCCTGATCCAGGCTTAGGGCGGAAACGCCCTAGGGCGCACCGCCGTCCCGCGGAACCTCGCGGGGCGGCGGCACCCGCCCGCCTCAGGGCGCGCGGCGGCACAGGGCGACCGGGGGCGGTCACGGAGAAGCGAGGGTGAGCGGTGCCGGAACAGACCACCAGCCAGGGCACGGGAAAGCCGGTCCTCTTCCACCCGCTGGTCTATCTCGAAGACGGCGACGACGTGACGATCGGCCGCGCGGACATCGACTCGTACGCGGTCTTCCCGCCGGACGGCGCCCAACTCGTCCGCTGGCTCGAAGCCGGCGCGACCGCCGAGGAGGCCGCGGACCGCTACCGCCGCGCCTACGGTGAGAGCGCGGACGTCGAGGACGTCCTGGCGGCGCTGGAGGAGCTGGGCTTCACCAGGACCGCCGACGAGGACCCCGTCGAGACCGCCCCGCTGCGGTGGGTGCGCCTGAGCCGCGCGGTGTTCTCGCCGTACGCCTGGGTCTGCTACGCGGCGCTGGTGCTGGCGGCCGTGGTGATGATGGTACGTACGCCGAGCCTCGTGCCGACGTCGTACGACCTGGTCTTCAGCTCCTACTACTCCGTGGTCAATCTGACCCTGCTGGTCGCGGTCACCCCGCTGATCGCGCTGCACGAGATCTTCCACGCGCTGGCCGGACGCCGGCTGGGCATCCGCTCGCGCGTGTCGATGTCGTACCGCTTCTACTTCCTGGTGGTCGAGACCGCCCTCGACGGGCTGGTCGCGGTGCCCCGGCGCAAGCGCTACCTGCCGATCCTCGCGGGCATGCTCGCCGACGTCCTGGTGCTGAGCGCGCTGGTGGTCCTCGCCGGTGTCCTCGGCGGGGCGGGCGGCGACCCGTCCCTGGCCGGCCGGATCTGCCTGAGCGTCGCCTTCGCCACCTTCACCCGTCTGCTGTGGCAGTTCTTCTTCTACCTGCGCACCGACATCTACGTATTGATCACCACCGTGCTCGGCAACGTCGACCTGCACACCGTCGCGCTGAAGACGCTGCGCAACCGCTTCTTCCGCCTCGTCGGCCGGCGCGACCGGGTCACCGACCTCAGTACGGCGTATCCCGTGGACCTCAAGGCGGCCCGCTGGTACTCGTGGCTGGTGCTGGTCGGCTACACGATCAGCCTCAGCACCACGCTGTTCGCCCTGCTGCCGGTCTTCGTCCACATGTTCCTGGGCTCGGTCGAGCGCTTCGGCTCCGGGGAGTCGAGCGGTCTGCGCCTGCTGGACGCGGTGGGTTTCCTCGTCCTGCTGCTCGCGCAGATCCTGCTCCCGGTGTGGATCGCGTTCAGGGACCGCCGCGCGCGCCGCCGTTCTCCGTCCACCCACCTCACCGCCTGACGGCCCCGCGCCCCGGGGCACCGACCCTTCCCGCTCGAAAGGCAGGCTCATGAGCAGCCACTACTGGATACAGGCGCCGCTGCGGGCCGACCGTGACCGGCTGATCGCCGGTCTCGTGCTGCCGCCCGTCCTCGCGACGGTCAGCGCACACCGCCACCTGCGCGGGCCGTACACGGCGGTCGGTACGCTCCTGCGGAAGATCGCTCCGGAGACGCTGCGGCGCGACCCCGGTCTCGCGCAGCGCCACCGCATCGAAATCCAGGAGACCACGCCCGAGTTGGCGGGCCTGGTGCCGGCGATCCTGCGGCCCCTGGAGGCGAACGCCAAGGGGCCCGTCGCGCTGAGCCGGTATCCCGCGCGCCTGCACTCGCTGCGTGTCTGCCACGGTCTGGTCGATTTCATCGAGAGCCACCTCGCCGGGGCGGGGGACAACTCGGCGGGGGACGGCCCGGCGGGGGACACCCCGTACACCCTGGTCGTGACCGACGTCGAGCACGCCGACCCCACCGACCAGGAGTTCCTCGCCGTGCTGCTGCGGCGGATTCCCGCGCGGCTGCTGACCGTCGTGGTCGCCACCGGCCTCGACACACCGCCCGAGCAGCCGGGCCCGGTCTCCGAGTCCCTGCCGCGGGCCCTCCTCGCGTACACGGAGCGGATCGTGTCGTCCGAGGCGGATTCGGTGTCGTCCGACGGTGACGGGACCACCTCCCCGGACGACCTCGCCCGGGCCTTCGTCGAGTCCGACGGCGTCTCCGACGATACGAAGCAGCTCGCCGCGTACGAGGCGCTGGACCCGGCCCGCCGCACCGCGCTGCACGACGCGCGCGCCGCCGTCCTGGCCGAGGCCGCCGAGGCGGAGCCCTCGCTGCGGCTCGGCTCTCTCACGTACCACCTGGAACGCGGCAGCGCCCGCGCCACCGACGGCGTCAAGGCGCTGCGCTGGGCGCAGACCCGCTGCAAGTACCTCGGTCTGTACGCGACCTCCGTCGAGTACGGCAGGCGCGGGCTGCACCTGGTCGACGCGGAGCAACAGCCGGAGTTCTGGTGGGAGTTCACCCGGGACACCGCGGTGTCGCTCGCCGCGGCCGGCCGTGCGGACGAGTCCGCGGAGCTCCAGGACGAGGCCCGGCGGATCACCATCGACCCGTCCGTGCACATGAAACTCGCGTACGAGACCGGCATGCTCTACGCCCGCCACTTCGGCCCGGAGAAGCGGGATCCGGCCGTGGCGCGCGCCTGGATCAACCAGGCGATCGCCATCGCGTCGATCCTGGAGGACCCGCAGGAGCGGACGTTCTTCTCCGTCTTCAACCGCAACGGGCTCGCCCTCGTCGCCACCCGCACCGGGGGCATCGACGAGGCGCTGCGGCTGCTCGACGAGGGCATCGAGCGGCTGGACAGGGAACTCGGCCTCGGCGAGCGCAGCTGGCACCGGGTGGGCCTGCGCTACAACCGCGCCCAGGCCAACGCGATGAGCGGCCGGCTGGACGACGCGCTGGCGGACTACGCGGTGGTCATGAAGTTCGACGACTCGTTCTCCGACCACTACTTCAACCGGGGCAACATCCTGCGCCGCCTGGGCCGTACGGAGGAGGCGCTCGCCGACTACGAGCACGCGCTGACCCTGGAACCGCCCTTCCCCGAGGGCCACTACAACTGCGGGGACGCCCGGTTGGAGCTGGGCGACATCACCGGCGCCCTCGCCGAGTTCGACCGTACGCTCGTGCTCGACCCGCGCAACACGGACGCGTTGCTGAACCGGGCGGGGGTGCACGCCGAACTGGGCGACGAGGAGGCCGCGTTGCGCGACGTGGCGACGGGCCTCGAACTGGAGCCCGGCCACGCCCAGTTGCTCTCCCTCAAGGGCCGGCTGCTGGCCGAGCGGGGCGAGGCGGACTCCGCGCTCGACGCGCTCGCCGCGGCCCTGGAGAGCGACCCGGACCTGTCGGAGGCGTGGGCCGTCAAGGCGGAGATCGCCTTCGGCGCGGGCGATCTGGAGACGGCCGCGGCCGACTTCGACCGGGCGATCGGGCTCGGCGGCGGCATCGAGATCCGCTACAACCGGGGTCTGGTGTACGAGGCGGCGGGCCGTTTCGCCGAGGCCGCGAGCGACTTCGAGGCGGTGCTGGCGGAGACCGACGACGAGGACGCCCGCGCCCACCGCGCCTCCTGCCTGCGGGGCGAGCGGGTCGGGGTGTAGCACGCTCACTCCGTGAGCGGGCCGGGGCGTGGCACGCCCCGGCGTCAGGCCGCCGGACGGACGCGGGTGAGCGGGGCGGGGGCGTGTCCCCGAAGCCCCGCCCCGCGCCCGTCCGGCTCTGTCATCGGCAGCGCGGATGCCCGGTTCCGTAGGGCTCTCGGCCTTCCAGGGCGGCGAGTTGGGCCGCCTTGAGGCCGGGGCCCGGCTCTATGCCCAGCTCGGCGATCATCATGCCGCGCACCCGGGCGTAGACCATGAGGGCGTCGGCGCGGCGGCCCACGCGGCACAGGGCGCGGATCAACTGCTCGTGGAACGACTCCCGCAGCGGGTGGGTGGCGCACAACTCGCTGAGTTCACTGATGACATCGACGACTTCATGGCTTCGGCCGCGGCACAGGACCACGTCGATGTAGTCGCCGAGCGCCGACAGGTGCTCCTCCTCCAGGCGTACCCGGTACGAGCCGAGGCGGCCGGAGTGCTCCATGCCGGAGAAGGGGCGCCCGCGCCACAGCGCCAGGGCCTGTCTGAGTGCCACGCCCGCCTCCTGACATCGTCCGGCGGCGAGGTGGCGGCGGCCGGACGAGGTGAGCGAGCGGAAGCGGTCGAGGTCCAGTTCGCCGGGCGCCAGCCGCATCTGGTAGCCGCCGGTCTCGGTGCTCAGCAGCGGGTGGTGCCGCGGGTCCCGGGAGGCCGCGCCGTGCGCGGGGTCCAGGGCGCGGCGCAGGCCGGAGACGTACATCTGGAGGGTCGCGCCGGCGGCCTGCGGCGGCCGCTCCCCCCACAGCCCCTCGATCAGCCGGTCGGTCGGTACGGGAGTGTTGGCCGACAGCAGTAACAGGACCAGCAGGGCCCGCTGCTTGAGGGCGCTGGGTGTGCACAGCCGGCCGTCCTGATACATCGCCACCGGCCCCAGTACGAAATAGCGCGGGCCTTGCGTCTCGTTCGAAGCGACGATCCCCGGTGATGCTGAGGTGAGCTGACTGACCACGGCAGGTCTCCGAATTCTGTGGCGTTTGACTGATCGTTCCGGCAGTGCTGATATCGTCCTTGTTTCGTGTGCATGACGCGCGTAGAAAAATTGTCGTTCCGCAGGTTTGACGCAGGTGTTGAGCGCATCGTGCACAAGACGGATTCCGGGTCGGGCAGGGGCCATGGGCGGATCTGTTTCGGTGCCATTTCGACATCATGACCAGCGGCGTTCATCCGGCGGCCGAAAGGCGGGCCGACGTACTTTGTACGGGGTAAAGCTCCCCCAGAATGGGTGCTTTTCTTACGACCTTTCGACGGGAGCAAACCCTTCCAGGAACCGGCCACGCGGCACAGCTGGATTCAGGACAAAAGAGAGGTCGGGGCAACCTTTCCCGGCGGGGGTGGCCGACCGGCTGGTCAGGGCTGGTCAGGGCTGGTCCAGGTGGGTCGACGTGGTTCCTGGTTCGCCGGACCGGCCACCGCCCGGCGCTGTGGGGCCTTTCCGGCCCAGCCCGCCCACGCCCGGTCGGCCACGCCGAATCGGCGTGTTGTGAACTTGACAGATGTACGCCGAAAATGCCGTGGGCGGTGTGGCGGACGAGTGCGCGGGCGGTGGCCTCCCGGCCGCACCGGCACGTGTCACCCGTCGCCCGGGGGCTGTTGCCGCCGGGCGGCCCGTTCCTCGGGCGAGGGGCCGAACGTGTCGTCCACCGCCCGGCCGGTGTCCCTCCAGGTCTGGCCGGCCTCGTCCGCCGCCTTCCCGAACGACGCGGCGCTGCGGTCGGGGCTCAGGCAGAACCCGCGGACCCCCCGCACCCGGCGGTTCCGGAGGCCGTCACGAACCGGCTCAGCCATCCGCGCGCCGAGGTCCCGCTGCTCACCGCCGATGGACCCCCCGCCCCCTAAAGTGCAGACTGGCCCCGTTTGCACTGTGCGGACCTGAACACCTGAGCGGACCTGAACACCCGAAAGGCACACCGTCGTGAAGACCTTCACCCTGCCCGGCACCGACATCCTCGCCCCGAACATCGTGCTCGGCCTGATGCGTATCGCCGACAAGACCGACGACGAGATCCGCGAACTCGTCCGCACCGCCCGCGACGCGGGCATCGACTTCCTCGACCACGCCGACGTCTACGGCGGCGAACTGCACCACTGCGAACGCCGCTTCGCCGAGGCGCTGGCCCTGACCCCGTCGCAGCGCGACGAGATCACGATCCAGACGAAGGCGGGCATCGTCACGGACGGCCCGTACTACGACTTCTCGTACGAGCACATCGTCAAGTCGGTCGAGGGCTCGCTCGCGGCCCTGCGGACCGACCGCATCGACATCCTGCTCCTGCACCGCCCCGACGCGCTGGTCGAGCCGGAAGAGGTCGCCCGCGCCTTCGACGAGCTGGAATCCGCGGGCAAGGTACGTGCCTTCGGCGTGTCGAACCAGACCCCGCGCCAGATCGACCTGCTGCGCAAGTACGTACGCCAGCCCCTCGTGGCCAACCAGCTCCAGCTCTCGATCACCCACGAGCCGATCATCGCCCAGGGCGTCTCCACGAACATGCTCGCCGAGCAGCAGGCGGTCACCCTCGACGGCGGGGGGATCGTCGACTACTGCCGTCTGCACGACATCACCATCCAGGCGTGGTCCCCCTTCCAGGCCGGCTTCTTCACGGGCGTCTTCCTCGGCTCGCCCGACTACCCCGAGCTCAACGCCGTCATCGACCGTCTCGCCCGCCAGTACGACGTCCCGGCCATCGCGATCGCGACCGCCTGGATCACCCGCCACCCCGCCCGGATGCAGGTCGTGCTGGGCACCACCAGCCCGGAGCGCGTCGCGGGCGCCGCCCAGGGCTCCGACCTCCCGCTCACCCGGGCGGAGTGGTACGAACTGTTCCGCGCCGCGGGCCACCTCGTCCCCTGATCCCGTACGGGCGTCGGGAGCGCCCCGTACCGTACGCCGGCGCTGCCGGCCGCCGGAGCGGACGTCGTCCATGGAGCCCGGCATCCGGGCGTCGACCAGGTCCGGGTGGCCCCTTGCGCGTGGATCAGGCGGAAGGGGTGGGGGCGTCGGGGGGCGGGGTCGTGGGGGAGCCGGTCCAGCGGAGGGTGACGTCCAGGTGGGCGCCCGCGTTGGAGCTGGCGATCACGCCGCCCAGCTTGGCGTCCAGGACCACGCCGAAGGTGACTTCGACCTCGTCGGGGCGGTGGGCGAGGGTACGGAAGCCGTCGATCACCTCGACGGCGGCGCCGGTGATGGGGGCCAGGGCCTCGTGAAGGGTCTGCTGGGCGGCCTCCAGGCGGCGGCCGAGGCTGACCGCTCCCGTACCGGCGCGGGCGGGAAGTGCCACGAGAACGGCGGTTCCGTCGGCGAGGGTGAACTGGACGGCGTCTGGCATGGGACTCCTCTGGTGAGGGGGTGAGGGGGTGAGGGGGTGAGGGGGTGAGGGTGGTTCGGGGGCGTGTGGGGGTCAGGACGGAGGCGCGCACAGTTGGTCCGGCGGGACCGGGGACCCGCCCCTGCTGGACCGGACTTGGTCCAGCCCGTCGAGGAGCGTCCGCAGCAGCGACTCGTCGGACGTGTAGTCGAGCACCGCCCGGTAGAAGGCGGCCGACAGGTCGGGGGTCATCGCGTCGGCGGCGCTGAAGCACAGCGTGTGGCCGGAGTCCGGCCGGAGCATCGCGGCGATCCGCCGCTGCGCGGAGTTGGCGTACTCCTCGGGCCGTACCCGGCTGTTGGCGGAAAAGCCGTACCCCCCGGGCTCGTTGACCCAGGTGCGCTGGGCCTCGGCGCCGGAGAGATAGGTGATGAGCCGGCCGGCGTTCGGGTTCGTGGTGAACCTGCCGACGAAGTCCGCCGAGACCTCCAGCCGGCGCACCGGCTCCGGCGCCGACGTCACGAAGTCGTACGCCGTCCCCGCCGCGGCGGAGTCCGGGAAGCCCATGGCGGACAGGGTGCCGTGACCGAAGAAGCAGGTGGGGGGCTTGGTGGTCATGCCGTTCGCCGCGTCCGCGAACCTCCGGACGGACGCCCCCTCGACACTGCCGGCGACGATGCCGCGCCACGCCCGCCAGGCCGCCGAGACCTGCGGCGAGTTCCACCGCAGCCGGCCCGACAACCACTTCTTGTAGGCGTCCGTGCCGTGTTGGGAGAGCAGGATGTCGGCGATCCAGTCGGCCCCGGGCCAGCCGGAGGTCGGACCGGACGCCAGGCCCAGGCACCAGGTCCCCGTCGCCCGGCCGGACAGGGCCCGGAGCGCGGGCGGACTGGTCGACCGCGGCGCACGCGTGACCGTGGGGTTGAACCAGATGAGGCTCTTGACGTCCGCCTTGACGGGCACCGCCAGCACCCGGCCGCCGACGGTGCCGAGTCCGCGGAACGGCTGCGCGTACTCCTCCGTGATCGGGTCGCCGAGCGGCTGAAGGTCCCCGGCGTACTGGTTCAGCGCTCCCACACTGGGGAGTACGGCCAGGTCGGGCGGCGCGCCCGCGGCGACCGCGGCGTCGAGCTGCTGGGTCTGGGCCCGGGTGACCTCCAGGTCGACCTGGACGCCGGTGTCCTCCTCGAACGTCTTGATCACCGTGTAGAACGCCTGGAATTCGTCCCCCGACCAGGGGACCATGACGGTCAGCCGCTCGTCGCGCGGCCCACTGCCGCAGGCGACGGCGGTCAGGAGCAGCCCGAGCGCCGCGGCGCAGCGCGTCAGGCGCGCGGTGAGGGCGCTCATGACCGCGGGAACCGGTACTCGGCGAGGCGGGGACGGTAGGCGAGGTACGCGAGCACGGCCGCGGCGGCGAGCAACGCGAGCGCGAGCGTCATCGTCAGCGGATGTCCCGCCAACGGCGTTCTCTCCAGGCCCTGTTGGGCGTCCCGCGCGCCGCGGACGGCGGTGGCGGCGCCGACCGACGCGGTGGCCAGCAGGGCGATCGGGAGGCCCGGGCCGACGTACCGGCGGAAGTGCCGTGCCACGACGTGGCCGGTGGCCAGGACGAGCAGCAGCATGACGGCGGAGGGGCCGACGAGCAGGGGGTAGACGTGGGCCGGGTCCAGCCAGGCCGAGTCGAGCTGCCGGGTCAGCGCCTCCTGCTGGGTGGCCGTGAGGTCGTCGAGCGAGGCCGTGAGACCGCCGGTGCCCGGGATGGCCCCGGGAGTGGTGTCGGGGTCCACCTGCGGCCGGTCGGTCAGCGCCGCGTGGGCGGCCTCCATGCCCTTCGCGCCGGTACGGGGATAGTCGCGGACGGCGGCGTCGGCCAATTGCAGGCAGGTGGTCAACTGGCCCAGCACGAACTGGAACTGGGTCAGTCCGCGCTCGCCCGCCGCGTTGCCCTCCGCCGCCGACGTGACGTTCGTGTAGACGCTGGCGGTCTGGTTGGCGAATTCGGTACCGGTGCCGATCAGGGAGACCTGCCCGGTGTCGAAGGCGGCCGTGAGCGCCTCGGCCGCGTTCTCGGCGGCGCCGTGCGCGGTCCTGATGTCGCTGATCGCCTCGTCGGTGTTCCGGGCCGCGGACAGCTGCTCCTCGGCCTTGGTCGACACCACCAGGTACAGCAGCGCCGTGGCCGCCACGGTGGCGAGAACGCCGGCGCGGAGCCAGCGCAGCAGTGTGGTCGGGTGGGTGGCCCGGAGCCGGGTCCGCCCTCGGGCCAGGGGGCCGCGCGGGGAGCGCCGGGGCGGGGTGGGGTCGGTGGTCGTGAGGCGTCCGTCGGGGGCGGTCACAAGGCGTCCACCGGAGTGCCGCCGCCATGGCCACGGCCGCCGGGGCCGTTGCCGCTACGACCGTTGCCGCCCCGGCCGTTGTCGTCAGGACCACCGCCGGGATCCCCGCCCCGACCGCCGCCCTGCCCGTCCGCCCCGCCGTCGAACTCGTACCCGCACTCCTCGCAGTGCCGCGGCCGCCGCGCCGTGGTGGTCGTACCGCATCGCAGGCATCGGCGCCGCAGCGGCTCGCCGTCCGGCGGCGGCGGATGGATCGGGTCGTCGTCCGGAGCCCTGGTCCTGGTGGATCTCAGGCCGAGCCGCTGCATGATCCCGCGCGGCGCCGAGCGGTCCAGCCGCGGCCGGCCGTCGGGACCGGTGACGGTGACGGAACGCAGCAGCTCCAGCCGTCCGAAGTCCCCGAGGGCCGCCGCCAGTTCGAGCGCGGTCCGCAGTTCGCGGTCGGCCTGCTCGTACCGTCCGCTCTGCTGCGCGTCGGCGCAGGCCCGCATCGCGAGGCCCAGTTCGTGGAGGTTCTCGACCCGGGTGTGGCTCTCGGGCGTCCTGACCGGGAAGTCCGGTGTGGCGCGGCGCACCACGACGAGCGCCTCGGGGGCGGCGCACGGTTCGCGGCTGCCGTCGTCCCGTTCGGCGCGCAGGGTGATGCGGGCGGCGCGCAGCTCCTCGCCGACGCGCAGTGTCGCGGGGTCGAACCGCAGCGACACGAGGTACTGCCGGTCCTCCGGCGGCCAGGAGCCCAGCGGTACGTGGATCTCGTCGTCGCGGTGCTGCTGCCGCGCGGTCAGGTGGGCCTCGACGGGAAGGGTCTGCCGGACGAAGCCCAGCCGGAAACGGTCGTTGAGGCGCAGGCCCAGGTAGACCCGGGGGACGACGATGCGGCGGGCCTGCTCCATGAGGCGGGTGAAGTCCCGGGTGAGGTCGGAGACGGTGACGACCGCCTCCGCGCTGCCGTGCAACGCCTCGGTGATACGGAGCAGTTCGGCGTAGTGGTAGTCGCCGCCGAGCCCGCGGGCGTCGCACACGAACCGGTCGGCGCACGCTTCGAGCGCCCTGCCCAGTTCCTCGGGCGTCTCGTGTTCGTCCTTGCCGTCCGTGTAGAGCACGGCGTGCCGTACGGTTCCGCGCGCCGTCACCGTGGCGAAGAGGCGGTCGGCGCAGGCCAGCCACTTCCCGATGGCGGTGCCGCCCTCGGGCAGTTGGTCCAGGACGCGGTTCTTGGCCTCCGTCCTGGCCGTGGCGTCGATACGGGCGAGGCCGCCGGTCGCCGGGAAGATGACCTCGGCCTCGTGGTGTCCGGCGACGATTCCCAGGTACGTGCCGTCCTGGAGGGCGTCGACCGCCGCGCACATCGCGCGTTTCGCCTCGTTGAGCTTGCCCTGGCCGGCCATGGACAGCGACTTGTCCATGATCAGGACTTCGGCGATCGGCGCCACGGCGGGCGCTCGCGCGTCGGTACGGGCCCTGATCGTGAGGAGCGCGTCCATCCGCTCGTCGTCGTACGCGACGTCCGAGGACGCGTCGACCTCGAGGGCGAAGCTCAGCCCTAACGGCGGTCTGTCCCCCGCCGGCGTCACCTGACCGCCTCGTAACATGTCATGTCCCCCTCCAAATTCGAGCCTAGCGGCCCGGTCGGCTCTCCGAAACGCGTTGACCGTTCCCGTCGGCTGTCCCGTCCCGGCGGCCCCGCTCACGCCCCCGCTCGCGCCCCCGCCATCGCCACGCCAGCGGCGGACGCAGCCGGTTCGCCAGATCGACCAGGGCCGTGTAGTCGCGCGCGGTGGCGGCGTGCGGGCCGAGCCGGCGGACCGTCTCCGACAGCGCCAGCCGGTCGCCGGTGCGCAGATACTCCGCGTACTGGAGTTCGGCGCTCAGCCCGGCCGCCGCCGCGGTGCCCACGTCGAGCCGGGCCAACGCCTCGCGGGCGCGCGCCAGTTCCGCCTCCGCCGGGTCGGCGGGCCGGGCCGGGCCGACCGCGTCGCCCGCCGCCGCGCCGCCCGGGTCGCCGTTCCCGCCGGGCTCCGGCGCGGCGACGGTCACCAGCAGCCGTACCGCCGCCACCCGCGCCTCCCGCTCGTACCGGAACTCCTGCGACAGCCGTTCCGCCGTGGCCACCGCGTCCGCGCGCCGGCCGGACAGCAGGTGCACGCGGGCCAGGCCGAAGCCCGCCGCGCCGAGCGCGGGGGTGGTGTCGAAGACCGTGCCGTAGTGCGAGCGGGCGACGGCGAGGTCACCGCGCAGCTCCGCGCACAGGCCGAGGGCGAGCTGGGGGATGAGTTCGCCGGGGAGCGCGGCGCGGACCTCGGTGAAGTGCGCGGTGGCCGCGACCGCGTCCGCGCGGGTCAGGGCGATCAGACCGGAGTACCAGGAGTGCAGCCAGTGCCACCGGGGCAGCGTCGCGCGGGCCAGGGCGCGTTCGGCCAGGTCCGCGTCGTCCCTGCGCAGCGCGAGCCGGGCCTCGGCGAGCGAACTCTCCGCGGACTCGGCTATGTCCGGCTCGTCGGGATCGCCCAGCGGCGTCGGGAGCGCCACCGCGATGGTCGCGGGCGCCGGTGAGGAGAAGGTCGGCGGCAGCGTCAGCGCCCCGTCCCCCGTCAGCTCCGCCGTGAACCAGTGGGCGAGCGGGCGCGCCGCCCCCAGGCCACCGTGCAGGGACTCCGACATCGAGCCGAAGAGCGCCGACGGCCTGGTCACCTGCCGCAGCGTCGGCGGCGCCGCCACGACCTGCCGTATCACCCCGCTGAGCTGCTCACCGAACTGCCGGGCCGACACGAACCGGCGCTGGGGCACGGCGGTGTCGGTGGCGCGCGCCAGCAGCAGGCGCAGCGAGTCGATGCCGGGCGCGGTGCGCTCCAGCAGGTGGAGGCGGGACACCTCCTTCAGCGTCACGCCGAGCCCGTACAGGTCGAAGCCCGGAGTGGGGCGTACGTGCTCCGGATCGTGCTCCGGGGGCGCGTAGACGTCGGTGTACGCCGTGACCGGACCCGTGTCCTTCCTGGTCCGTACGGCACCGAAGTCGATGAGCCGCACCCGGTCGCGCGGCCCGGCGGAACTCTCCTCCTTGAACCGGATGATGTTCAGCGGCTTGACGTCGCAGTGCAACAGCCCCCTGGCGTGCAGGTAGTCGAGCGCCTGGAGGATGCGGACCCCGTGCGCGAGGAGGAATTCGAGCCGGTCGCCGGGGAGCGCCGTCAGCGGCGCGCCCGGCAGGTACTCCAGCACCAGGTGCGGGCCCTCGGTCTCGTACCCGAGGATGCGGACGATGCTGTCGTGACGCAGCCCGACCAGGACCGTCCGCTCGTGGTGCACCGTCGAGGCCACCGAGGTGTTCCTGAGCTTCTTCAGGACCACGTCCGTGGCGAGGTTGCGGTCGTGGGCGAGGTACGCGGCGCCGTACGCGCCCGCCCCGAGGTAGCGCTCGACGTCGTACCGCCCGGCGATGGTCAGGCCGCGCGGCTGGGCGAAGTCGAACGGGGCGCCGCAGTGGGGGCAGTAGCCCGCGACGCGGCCCGGCGCGCCGTCGTGACCGCGGCCGACCGGCTCTCCGCAGGCGGCGTTGTCGCAGAAGCGGTACTCCTCGGCGATCGCCGTGGGCTCCGGGGTGGGGGTGTCGACGGCCTCGGGCAGCTGTCCGGCCTCGGCGAGGTCGAGCCCGTACCAGGGATCGGGGCGTACGTTCGCCACGCCGATGCTCACGCCCTGTGTCTCGGCCTGGTGCTCGGCGGGCGGGAGGGGGGCCCGCTCCAGCGGGCGCCGGTCGCACACGGCGCAGAAGCCCTGCTCGTCGATCGGGCCGCGCCCGCAGTCGGGGCGGTTGCACCTCTGCGCCGCCCGGCCCCCGCCCTTCTCCGCCGCCTCACCCTTCCCCACGCCACTCCCCCTCCTCGATCCGGCGGTTGACCTCGTCGATGTAGCGCCGCACCCGTTTCCGTGCCGCCGGCAGGTCGATCGGCGGGGTCTGGAGAGCGCGGGCGGCGGGTGCGTACAGCTCGCCGAGCGCCAGGTCCTCGTCGCCGAAGTACCGCGCGGCCCGCACCCGGTGGACCTCCAGGGACTTGCGCAGATCCTCCAGGGCCGCGGTCATCAGCCCCAACTCCTTGCTGAACCGGGCGACTTCGGCGCGGGCGGCGGCGGCATGGAGGTGGATCGCGGCGAGTTCGGGATCGGGCCCGGTGCCGCGCGCGACGGCGGTACGGACCCGCAGGCGCGGCGCGGCCGCGACCGGCAGGCGGGGCGCGGCGAAGAACCACCGCCCGGACGCGGCCTGGAGCCGGGCCGCCGCGTCCTCCTCGGCCGCCAGCTGCCCGACGGCCGCCTCGGCCGCCTCCGCGGTCACGCCGCCGGGCGCCCCGCCCCGTACGGTCGAGGTGAGCCGCTCGGCGTCGAGGGACACCTCGTACGGCATGCCGGACGGCGGCCGGTCCTCGAAGCCGAGGGCCAGGCGCAGGCCGCGCGTCCGGGCGCGGGCCGCGAGCGGCCCCAGCAGCCGGCGCACCAGTTCCCCGGGATCCTCCGCCCGGTCGACGCTGCCCACCACCAGGCAGGCCGGCGGGCGGCGGCGTAATAACTGGCGCACGATGTCCCGGTCGTCGCCGCCCGGGAGCCCGAACCGCTCGGTCAGATAGCCCTGTACGTCCTCGACACTCCTGCCCCGGGCGTCGTACGCCGCGTCTATGGCGCCCAGCCCGAGCACGGTGTCCCCGGGCGCCCCGGCGATCTCGGCGTCGGACAGGCCGGCCCGGGCGGCGGGATCGGCGGTACGGACCAGGCGCACCAGCCACGAGCCGCCCGCCCCGGTCGCGCCGCCGGTGCCGACGACCACGGCGCCCGCCCACCTGCCGTCGAGCAGCCGGGTGAGTTCCTGGGTGAGGGCCAGCCGCAGCGAGTCGCCCAGCACGTCGTCGGGCCACTTCCCGGCGGAGGGGCCGAGGTCGTTGGTGCGTACGCCGTCGGTGTACGGCTCGATCTGCGGCAGGTACGCCTGGATGGTCTCGGTCGGCAGCATCCAGGCGGCGTGGGCGTCGCCGTCCACGTAGTCGGCCACCACGATGCCGATGACGCGGCCCCTGAACTCCCCTTCGCTGACGGCCACTCCGGCGCCCGAGTAGCCCGGCTCGATCCACGGGCCCCGGGGGCGGACCTGGTTGAGCAGACCCCACTCGCCCTCCCGGCCGCCGGAGCCGGCCAGTTCGGCGTCCGCCCCCATGCCGAGCGTCCCGGACGCCTCGGGGAAGCCGTACACGCTCACGCCGCCGGCGGAGAGCGGCACCCGCCACAGGGTGGTACGGGTCCCGCAGTCGGCCGGCTCGTCCAGCCGGAGCAGCGTCACGTCGCCCCGCTGGGTGTCGTTCTTCTGCACCCAGGACCCCGGGGCGACCCGCGCGGTCCTGGTCCATTCCGGGCGGCAGGCGACACTGGTGATCCGCACACCGCCGGCGGTCCCGCCGGGCGCGGCCCCCGCGTTCCTGACGACGTGCGCGCAGGTCAGGACGTGCCGTTCGTCGAGCAACACCCCGGCACCACGGGGAGTCCCGTCCGCGTCGTCCACCCTGACCCGCCAGGGTTTGTCGCTGTGGTGATGCTGCCCCATGTTTCCCACCGTAGTACGACACCGGGCAGGACGTACCCGGCGCGGGGAAACCGCCCGGGATCGGTGGGGTCCGGTGGGTCTGCGCGGGGCGGTTCGGGCGCCGTTGGTGGGCGCGGCTTACTGATGTCCTCAATCGCCGGACGGGCTTGGTGGTGCCCGCTGCGGGCCGGTGGCCTGGGTGCGGGTTGTTGCCGGGGGCCGGGCAGGGGTCGTGTCCTGCACTGCATGTTTTACGTCGCGTGCGGGGTCTTGTTTTGCGTAACGGTAGTCATGCGACACAAAACACGCTTTACGTTCCGGACACGACCCCTGCCCGTCCCCCTTCCAGGCCCGCGTCAAAACAACCCCGGCCCACCCCGGGTCTTTAAGCCCGTCCGGCGATTGAGGACATCGTTAACCCGCACCCGGCAACGGGCACCAAGACCCAGCCCGCCCGGACGCACCCCCAGCCCGTCCGGCGTTTGAGGACATCAGTGAGCCGCGCCCGCGTGCCGGGCCACAACCACCCCCGGGGCGGGCGGGGTCGTTCACCGTTCCCCTCGGCGTGAGGGGGGTGGGGTCGGAGGAGGTGCGTGTGTCCGGACGTAAAGCGTGTTTTGTGGCGCATGGCTACCGTTACGCAAAACAAGACCTCGCACGCGCCGTAAAACATGCAGTCCGGACATACGTGCCTCCGGAGGCCCCGCCCCCCGTCACCACGACAAACCCAGCCCGTCCGGCGTTTGAGGACATCAGTAAGGCGCGCCCACCACCGGGGCGCAGGCGCCCGTCCAGCGCGAGGACACGCAAGACGCCGCGCCCCCACCGCCGGACCCCGGCGGATCAGCGCAGGCCGGCGAAAAGATCGTCCTCCGGCAGCACCGCCCCCGTCGCGTCCTTGACCCGTACAAACGTCTCGACGCCCATCAACGCCCCGAACCTCTCCTTGCCCATCTTGAGGAAGAAGATGTTCTCGCCCTGACTGGCATGCGCGGCCAACGCGTCGAACTTCTGACCGCTGAACGCGGTCGCGTCCACCCACGTGCTGATCTCGTCGTCCGGAAGGCCGATCTTCGCCATCTCGGCGGCCTCCGCCGGATCCGGCTCCGGCGCGTGCTCGCCGGCCTCGTGCATGGCCTCCCCGAACCGCCGCATCACCGAGCGGGGCATGGTCGTCCAGTACACCTTCGGCGTCGGCGCGCCCGTCTCCCGCGCGATCAGATCCAGCGCCGCCATCGTGATGCGGTGGGCCTGGATGTGGTCGGGGTGCCCGTAGAAGCCGTACTCGTCGTAGGTGACGACCACGTCCGGCCGGTAGTGCCGCATGAGCTCCGCGAGCCGCGCGGCGCCCTCCTCCACGGGGGTCCGCCAGAACGCCCCGGGCGCGTCGTTGGTCGGCCACCCCATCATCCCGGAGTCCGCGTAGTCCAGCGTCTCCAGATCGCTGATCTTCAGGACCTCGCAGCTCGCCTCCAGCTCCCGGCGGCGCATCGAGACGACGGCCGCCGGATCGTGCCCGGGGTCGCCCGGCTTGACACCCCCCGGCCCGTCACCGCACCCGCCGTCGGTACACGTCACGAGAACCGTACGGATGCCCTCCGCCGCGTACCGCGCGAGGACCCCTCCGGTCCCGGTGGCCTCGTCGTCGGGGTGGGCGTGCACGGCCATGAGCGTCAAGGGTCGGCCAGTCATGAAAAAGTCCTCCTGCGTGAACCCGGATCCTGGTGGGGCGGAAGACCTGCGGTCTCCGTACTCCCGGCCCGCGCGGCGCCGGTCCCTTGAGACATGTAACCGTGCCGACCGGACCCGCTGTTCCCGGCACGGCGCGGCCCGGCCCTCCGGGTCCGGCGCACATCTCCTGTGTGAGCGCTGTTTGCCCCTTGTACGCCTTTTCCCTGTCTGATGGGGACGCGGCCGTGAACCCGACGGGTGCTGTCCCGTGGCGCCCCCGGCCGTCCCATTCCGCACGCTCCGGCGCTCAGACCGACAACGTTGTCTTCCCCCAGGGCGGACTGTGCGGGCACATCGCGACGCTGGAGAGGTTACGTGCCCATCAGACCCCGAACTCCCCTGCCCCGCGCGGTCCTTCCGGGGGCCGCCCGCCGACGTCGTCGGCCTCTGCGCGCGACCGTCGCCGCGCTGCTCACCGGCGCGCTCGGCCTCGGCGCGCTGGCCGGTGCCGGTGTCGGCCCGGCCGCCGCGATGCCGTCCGCGACCACGTCCGCGACCACGCCCGCCGGGACAGCCGCAGGAACAGCCGGCGCTACCGACTACACCAAGCTCGTCGACCCCTTCGTCTCGACCGCCGGCGACGACGGCAACGACCTGCCGGGCGCCCAGGCGCCGCACGGTCTGGCCAAGGTCAACCCGCTGACCACGCCGAACCGCAACCACACCGGGTACGACTACAACGAGGACCACATCGCCGGGTTCACCGCCACGAACCTGGACGGCGTCGGCGGCTCGGGAGGCGGGGGCGACCTGCTCGTCGTCCCGACCTCCGTGCGGTACGACAGCCGCCCCGCCGCCGGCACGTACGCCCACCCGTACAGCCACGACGACGAGACCGCGACCCCCGGCTCCTACCGGGTGGGCCTCGGCGCCCTCTCCGGAACCGGGTCCGCCGTGAAGCAGGACTCCGGCACCATCAAGGCCGAGATGGCCGCGACGACCCGTACGGCGTTGCAGCGGTACGCCTTCCCCGCCGGATCGGACCCCGAGCTGGTCCTCGACCTCGCCAACAACTTCACCAGCCGCACCCGCTCGACCCTGAAGGCGACGACGCTCCCGGACGGGACCACCTCGATCGCCGGGCTCGTCGCGGGATCCTTCAACGGCGCCTCGTACCAGCTCTACTACCACGCCACCACGAACGCCCCCGTGACCTCGCTGAAGACCTGGGGCAACGACGGCAGGCTGAGCGACGCGACCACGCGCGACGGCTCCGACACCGGCGCCGTCCTCGGGTTCGACCGGGCGGCCGGCGACGACATCGAACTGCGCGTCACGCTCTCCCCGATCAGCGCGGAACAGGCCGCGACCGACCAGCGCAACGAGGTGGGCGGCCTCACCTTCGACCAGGCGCGCGCCCGCACGAAGGCCGAGTGGAACAGCGCGCTCGGCGCCGTAGCCGTACGCGCCTCGGCGACATCCGACCCCGGGTCGACGCTCACCAAGGAGTTCTACACCCACCTGTACCGCATGTACGCGCTGCCGGTGAACGCCACCAGCACCAGCGGTACGTACCGCGGCGCCGACGGAGCGGTGCACCGGGCGAACGGCTTCACGTACTACGACGGCTGGTCCACCTGGGACGACTTCCGCAAGTACTCCGTCGAGGCGTACATCGACCCGTCCACCTACCGGGACATGGTCCAGTCGCTCATCGTGCTCTTCGCCGACGCCCGCGCCTCCGGCAAGAGCCTCGGCAGCCTCACCCACTCCGTCCCGACCGTGCGCTGGGAGCGCTCGGCGGTGCTGGTCGCCGACGCGCTGTCGAAGGGCTTCAAGAACTTCGACCGGCTGGACGAGGCGTACCCGGCGCTGCTGTCGTACTCCGGCTTCTACACCGGGGAGCAGCTGCGCCAGGGGTACGTCACCGGGGATCCCGGGACGACCGTCCAGCGCGGGTACGACCAGTGGGCGCTCTCCGTCGTCGCCGACGCGCTCGGCAGGAAGGCGGACGCGAAGAAGCTCCGTACCGAGTCGACCATGGCGATCGACCACCTCGTGAAGTCAGGCGCCTGGACGGCGGCCGACGGAACGGAGGTCGGCCTGCTCACCCCGCGCGCCGAGGGCGGCGAGTGGCAGAGCGCCGACTACGAGAAGTTCGAGGCGGCCGGCCTCTACCAGGGCACGCTGTGGCAGTACCACTGGTACGACGCGTACGACATGGGCGGCCTCATCGAGGCCATGGGCGGTCCGAAGGCCGGAAAGGCCGCCGTCCGGCACATGTTCGGCGAGGACTCCACCGCCGACGACGGCTCGACCATGCTGCACTCCAACGCGAACGAGATCGACCTCCAGGCGCCGTACCTCTTCAACTACGTCGGGGAGCCGAGCCTGACCCAGAAGTGGGTACGGGCCATCTACACCGGCACGACCTGGAACCGCTACATCGCGACGGGCTCCACGAACGAAGCCCCCAGCTCCGGCGGCCAGTTCACCCCGCCGGTCAAGACGCAGGTCTACAAGCTCGCGCCGAACGGCTTCCTGCCGACCATGGACAACGACGCGGGCACCATGTCGACCATGTTCGTCGGTGCCGCCCTGGGGCTGTTCCCGGTGACCGCCGGCTCCAGCCAGTTCCAGATCGGCAGCCCGTTCTTCGACTCCACGACCATCACGTACGCCAACGGCAGCCGCTTCACGGTGAAGGCCGGCGGCGTCTCGCCGAGCGACTACTACGTGCAGGGCGCGACCCTCAACGGCAAGCGGTTCACCAACACCTGGCTGGACTACTCCCAGATCATCTCCGGCGGCACGCTGGACTTCACCATGGGCTCCCAGCCCTCCTCATGGGGCGCCCGCACGGAGCCCGCGTACTCGCTGAACAACGACACCGGTGGCGGGGGTACGGACCACGGCGGTACGGGGACGGGCAAGGGCGACACCGTCCTCTCCGCCCGCCCGGGCACCGTCGACACGGCGGCGGACGGCACCGTACGCGGCAGCGTGAGGCTGACCCTGGACGGCCCGGCGTCCTTCGCCGCCCGCGAGGGAACCAGCCTCACCAGGACCGGGGCGGCCACCGTGACCGGCCTCCCGGGCGGTGTCACGGCGGACCTCCGCGTCAGCGGCTCGCGCACGGCCACGCTGTCGCTCACCGGCACCACGAAGGTCGACGCGCGCTTCGGCGTCACGTTCCAGGACGCGGCCTTCGCCCACGGCGTACCGGCCTCGACGGTGGGCGGCACCGGGATCTCGCCGACCGACCCGCTCGTCCTCTCCGCCGCCGCCGTGCCTCGCAAGGCCCTCGGCGCCCTGGTCGACCAGGCGTCCCTGGTGCGCGGTGCCTCCTACTCCAACGGCTCCTGGAGCCTGTTCCGTTCGGCCCTCGAACGCGCGCGGACCGTCCTCGCGGACCCCGCGTCCGCGACCGGCACGCTGATGGCCGCGGACGACGCGCTGCACTCCGCCATCGACACGCTCACGCTCGACGAGGGCGGCTACGCCGTCCTCCAGGCCGAGGACCCCGACCAGAAGGAGGGCCCCAGCCTCGTCAGCGAGCGGAACAACTCGGACGGCAACCTCGGCGGCGTCACCGAGGGATCGTGGGAGCGGTTCACGAAGCTGGACTTCGGCGGGGTCGCCCCGCAGAGCGTCTCGGTCCGCTACGCCAACTCGCAGGCGGTGGACGCGAAACCGAGCAGCGTCGACATCCACGCCGGAGCCGCCGACGGCCCGGTCGTCGCCACCGTCCAGCTGCCGGGGACCGGCGGCTGGCAGTACTACAGCACGGTGCGGGCGAGTGTCACCGACCCGGACGCCCTGCTGGCGGCGGAGAGCGCGACGTTCGTCTTCCACGCCCCGTCCGGCCAGCAGTGGGTGTCCAACTTCGACTGGCACCAGTTCTCGCCGTACGAGGTCTCCGCGTCGCCCACGACCACGCTCGCCACACTGACCACGGCCAACACCACGGAAAGCGGGGGTGGTTCGCTCCCGCTCAACCTCTCTAACGGCATCTTCGAGAACGTGACGAACGGCGCGTGGGCGCGGTGGAAGGACACCGACCTCGCCGACGGCGCCGACACCGTCACCGTCCGCTACGACAAGCCGCAGTCGCGCGCGGCGTCCGACTCGCACCTCGAACTGCGCCTCGGCTCGAAGGACGGCCCGAAGAGCGTCGACATCCCCCTGGACTACAGCGGTCCTGGCTGGGGAACGGTCGCCACCACGAGCGTCCGGCTCGACCCGGCCGTCCTCACCGGCGTCCAGGACGTGTACGCCGCCTTTCTCTCCAGCACACAGACCGACGCCCAGCCGTACGTGGGCAACGTCTACGCGCTGACCCTGACGCGGGAGGCCGGCGGCCCCGTGGGCTTCGACGCCACCGCGTTCCGCGCGCACAGCGGGGGCGGCCTCAAGAGCGAGCCCGTCGGCTGGCCCGGGTCCGGCTCCACCACCGACCTCGGCGGTACGTACGACGGAGCCTGGCTCGACTACGGGGACATCGACTTCGGCGCCTCGCCCAAGAGCAGCGTCACGCTGACCTACGTCAACAACTCCGCCCGCTGCGGCACCGGTTCGGCCGTCCAGCTCTACCTGGACTCCTTCGACCCGGCCGCCCCGGGCACGCCGTACGCGACCGTACCGCTGCCGGTCACGGGCAGCGCGTGGTCGGCAGGGGGGACGACAACTCTGGTGCTGCCCAAAGCGATCACCGGCAAGCACGCCGTCCACCTGCGGCTCACGACGAACCCGGACGCCGCCCACCCGTACGTCGCGAATCTGGCCCGTATCACCTTCGACCACGTCGACACGCCCGCCGTCACGGACAAGTCCGCGCTGCGGAAGGCGATCGACCGGTACGAGGGAGTCTCCGGCGACGCGGAGCGCTACAACCCGATCGACTTCGGTGTGTACGTACGTGAACTCGCGGCGGCCCGCGCCCTGTTCGGCGCGGACGACGCGACGCAGCTCGAAGTCGACGCGCAGACGCGCCGACTCACCCTGGCCGCGACCCAGTTGGTGCCGCTGCCGAGGCTGCGGCTGGAGAACCTGGTCACCATCGCGTCGGCCCTTACCAACGAGCGCTACACAGAAGGGTCGTGGAAGGCGTTCACCACGGCGCTCGCCGAGGCCAGGACCGCGGTCGCGGACGGTACGGCCACGGACGCGACCCTCACCGCGCGCTTCAACGCCCTCGATCACGCGAGGTCCGCGCTCACCACGAAGCCCAGGACGGTGCCCGCGCCGCCCGGCGCGGTGTCGGCCACGTCGTCCGGCTCCAGCGTGACCGTCGCCTGGTCCGCGCCCGGGGACACCGGCGGCTCCCCGGTCACCGGCTTCGAGGTCACCCTTGACGACGGCCACCAGGTGGAGATCCACGACCCGGACAGCCGGAGCACGACGTTCACCCGGCTGCGGACGGGCCGGTCCTACACGGCGCGCGTCCGGGCGGTGAACAAGGTCGGCGCCTCGCGCCCGAGCCCCGCCACGGCACCCGTGGTGACCGGCGGCGGCAGGCCGCAGAAGCCGTCCGTGCAGGGCGTGTTCACCGAGGGCAAGCAGGTCCGGGTGACCTGGCGGGCGGCCGGCGACGGCGGATTCCCGGTCATCGGCTACACCGTGACCCTCGGCGACGGGACCACCGCGCACGTGCCCGCCACCACTGGTACGGCCCTGCTCACGACCACGGGCAAGGCCAGGGCGCACACGGCCACCGTGACCGCGATCACCCTGGCCGGCACCTCGGACGACTCCGGCGCGACGGCTCCGGCGACCGCTCCGATGACCGCCCCCGGTTCGGCGACCGCCCCCGACCCCGCGTACGAGCCCACCCCCTTCCCGGACGACACGCTGAACGCGACCTACCCGTCCGACACGTGGCCGGGCGCCGGCGACGGCACGGACTACTTCAACGCCCTCCTCAACGGCTTCGACGCCCTCCCCTCCGCCCTCCTCGGTGCCCCCACCGAGGTGCCCCACGGCACCGCGCTCACCGCCGAGAACGACGAGATCGCCGTACGTATCAACAACGCGGCCACCCAGCGGGAGGTGGACCGCGCCGAGGTCGACGCGACGAACAGCCCCACCGTCACGATGGCCGACGGCCTCGGCTCGCGGCTCGGCCCGCTCTATCAGGACGCCCTGAGCGGCGGTCAACTGCCCAAGACCAGCACCCTGTTCGCCCGCGTCTCGAAGAATCTCGACAAGGTCGACGCGGCCAAGGACCACTACGCCTACCCGCGCCCGTACGTACGGCTCGGGTTCGTGGGCGACGGCGGCGACATCTACGAGTCGCGGGACGGCTCGTACGGCAGCCTCGCGGCCAGCGGCTCGTACCCGAGCGGCCACACCTACAGCGGCTACGAGACCGGGACCCTCCTCGCCACGCTCCTGCCGGAGCTGGCACCGTCGATCCTCGCGCGGACCTCGGAGTACGGGGACAACCGCGTAGTCCTCGGGTTCCACTACCCGCTCGACGTCATGGGCGGCCGCATCGCCGGACAGGCCACCGTCGCGCACCGCTGGGCGGACCCCGGCTTCGCGAAGCTGCTGACCCAGGCGCACACCGAGATGGAGAACGTGCTGCTCGCGCGGTGCGAGCAGGAGGGGTACGGCGCCACGCTCGCGGCCTGCGCGGGGGACTCGTACGGCGGACTGAGCCGGGAGCAGCAGGTCGACCTGTACACGCGGCGCCTGACGTACGGGTTCTCCCGGGTGGGGAAGGCCGGGCAGGCCCTCAGGACGCCGTCCGACGCGGCGGCCCTGCTGATCACCGCGTTCCCGGACCTCACCACCGGGCAGCGCAGGCAGATCCTGGAGCAGACCGCGACGGACTCCGGGTACCCGCTCGACCTCACCGCGGCCGGGGGAGCGAGCTGGGAGCGGATCAACCTGGCGGCCGCGATGACGGCGCGGGTGAAGGTCGGCGCCGACGGGTCGGTCACGGTCACGAACTTCCCGGACGCCACCGGGGCGAGTGCCGCCGACGCGAGGGCGATCACGGTCGGGGGCGCCGCGATCGACGGCTTCGACCCGGCGGTGTCCACGTACGTGGTCGACTGGCCGAAGAGCACGAGGATCCCGGCCGTCTCCGCCGTACCGGCGCGGGTTGGCGCGCGGGTGAGGGTCACCGACGGGGGTTCGGTCCTCTCGTCGCCCGGGTCGCGGTTCACCACCCGTACGGTCAAGGTGACTTCGGCCAACGGTTCGGTCACGCGGACCTACACGGTGGGCTTCCGGCCCACGGACCGCGACGGCCGGTAGGCAGGCAGGTAGGCAGGTAGGCCGGGGGCACCGCCGTTGGCGGCCGGCCCCTCCGGGCGAACCTCGGTGTTCGTCCGGAGGGGCCGTCGTCCCCGTCGCGGCTTCCCAACTCCTAGGCGGACGACGCCCGCTGACTGTCCATCAGGTGATCGACCAGCGCCAGCAGCACATCGCGGCCGGCCGCCCGGTCGCGGGCGTCGCAGAGCACCAGCGGCACCTGGGGGTCCAGGGCGAGTGCCCCGCGGATCTCCTCCACGGTCCGGTCCCGTACCCCGTGGAAGAGGTTGACACCGACGACGAAGGGGATGCCGCGGCTCTCGAAGAAGTCGATCGAGGCGAAGCTGACGTCCAGCCGCCGGGTGTCGACCAGCACCACCGCGCCCATCGCCCCGTTGACCAGGTCGTTCCACATGAACCAGAAGCGCTCCTGCCCGGGGGTGCCGAACAGGTAGACCACGAGGTCGCCGCTGATGGTGATCCGCCCGAAGTCCAGCGCGACGGTGGTGGTGAACTTGCTGTTCAGACCCTCCAGGTCGTCCACGCCGACACTGGCCCGGGTCAGGTACTCCTCGGTGCGCAGCGGGGCGACCTCGCTCACCGAGGCGACCAGCGTCGTCTTCCCGACGCCGAACCCGCCGGCGACCAGGATCTTCACCGCCAGGGGAGCGGTGTCCGTACCGCCCGCCGCGGGGTCGGAAGCGCGGCCGGACGTGTGCTCAGAGCTGGCGTAGTCCATCTCTCACCGCCTCAAGGATAGTCATGTCGGGCAGGCCGCCCGCCTGGGTGAACGGCCGCGGCGAACGGGCCCACATCTGGCCGGAGTCGACCAGATCGCCGATGAGGATCTTGGCCAGCGACACCGGAAGGCCCAGTTCGGCGGCGACTTCCACCACCGCCTTGGGGTTCCGGCACATCGCGAGGATCGTGCGGTGCTCCGGCTGCATCCGGCGCGCCGCGAGCGCCGCCCGCGCGGTGGTCTCGGGCACCGTCGTCAGCAGGGTGATCAGTGTCAGGTCCGCCCGCTCGGGGGTCGTGCGACCGCTGGTGATCGTGTACGGGCGGACCAGTTGCTCGGCGGCGTCGTCGCCGTCGAACCCCTCGGTCCAGTGCGTCATCCGGCTCTCCCCGCGTCATCGGACGGCGGGGTACGGGTGTCGGTGCCCAGCCGCTGGCCGACCTGCTGGACCAGGGTGTGCATGGCGACGCTCATCAGCTCGGCGTCGACGTCCTGGGAGGCGATCACCGCCAGGTGGGTGCCGTGGCCGGCGGAGATCACGAACAGCCACAGGCCGGCCATCTCCACGATGACCTGGTGCACCGGGCCGCCGCCGAAGAGCTGCCCGGCGCCGCGGGCGAGGCTCTGCTGGCCGGTGGCGATCGCGGCGAGCCGCTCGGCGTCCGAGCGGTCGATGGTCCGTGAGCGGCTCATCGCCAGTCCGTCGTCCGAGAGCAGGATGGCGTACCGGGTGCCCGTGACCTGGTCGACCAGGCCGTCCAGGAGCCAGTCCAGATCGATGTCGGTGGCCGTCGTTCGCTGCGTCATTCTCGCTCATCCGTTCTGGAAGGGCCGGGCCAGTTGGAGGCGGGAGGCCCTTCGCGGTAGCCGTAGCCGTCACCATTGCCGTCGCTGTTGCCGTTGTCGCTGCTGCCGCCGAGATCGCCGGTGCCGGTGCCGTAGCCGTCCCCGCGGCCGGAGTCGTAGCCGTAGCCATGGGCGTGACCGGTGTCGTAGCCGGTGTCGTAACCGCCGCCGCCCCCGCCGCCCCCGCCCGTGCCCCCAGTGCCGCCGAAACCGTTGCCGAAGGCGTCGCCGTATCCGTCTCCGTACCCGTTGCCGAAACCGCCCGCCGTGCCGCCGTCCGAGTCGTTCCCGCCCCGGGCCAGCCGGGACTGCCGCTGGAACGCGCCGATCGTGGCCCCGGACCGGCCCGGCCGGTCGGGGACCGTCCAGAGGTCCGGCTCCTCCGGCGCCCGCGGTTCCGCCGGGATCTGGAGTTCGGGCGCCAGGCTGGCCTGGCGGACCCGCTGGGGCAGCGGTCTCACCTCGGCCGGAGGGGGCGGCGGGGCCGCAGAGGCCGGTGAGGCCGGAGGCGCTGCCTCGACACCGCCCGGCGCCCGGAGACCGCCCGCGGTGACGTTCGCCATCGCGTGTCCCCTGGCGCGGAAGGGCAGCCGCCCGTCCTCGTGCGACGTCCCCGGACCGAAACCGGCGCCGTGCGGGTGCCGCCGCGGACCGGGCGGGTACGACGGGACCTCCGGAGCGAGCACGGCTGGCTGCCCCGGCGCCTCGCCCTGCGGTGCCACCACCATCTCCTGCGGCAGCAGTACGATCACCCGCGTGCCGCCGAAGGCCGACGGCCGCAGCTCCACCCGCAGGCCCAGCCCCGCCGACAGCCGGGCGACCACGTACAGACCGAGCCGTACGTCATCGGCCTGGGCCATCACGTCGAGCTGCGGCGGGTTCTCCATCAGCGCGTTGGCGGCGGCGTACTGCTCGGGCTCCATGCCCAGGCCGCGGTCCTCGATCTCGACGGCGAGGCCCCGGCTGACCAGCGCGGCCCGTACCTCGACCGGATTCGGCGGCTTGGAGAAGGCGGCGGCGTTCTCCATCAGCTCCGCCAGTATGTGCACCAGCGGACCCACCGCCCGCTGGTGCACCCAGGGTTCGTCCTCGACGTCGATCGTGATCCGGCGGTAGTCCTGCACCTCGCCCTGCGCGGCGCGCAGCACGTCGAGCAGCTGGACCGGCTTGTGCCAGCGGCGCTGCGGCTGGCCGCCGCCGAGGATGACCAGGTTCTCCTCGTAGCGGCGGAGCCGGGCGGTGAGGTGGTCCAGGTCGAACAGGCCGTTCAGGACGTCCGGGTCGTCATGGGTACGTTCCAACTCGTCCAGCTTGCGCAGCTGGAGGCCGATGAGGATCTGGGTGCGGCGGGCGATCCGCTGGAGCAGGCGCTCGAAGCCGCGGTGCTGTTCGGCCTGGCGTACGGCGGTGGACACGGCGCTGCGGCTGGCCGCGTTGAGGGCCCGCCCGAGTTCGCCGAGCTCGTCGGGGGTCGGCTCGACCAGCCGTACCTCACTGTCCGCGTCGACGTTCTCGCCGCGCTCCAGCCGGGACACCACGTCGGGCAGCCGTCGTTGGAGTTCCACGGCTTCCTCGCGCAGGGCGTGGATGCGGCGGCGCAGGGTGACGGTGAGGCGCCAGCTGGTGAGGATGACCAGGATCACGGCGAGCAGGCCGACGGCGCTGATGACGAGGAGGGTCCGCTGGAGCTGGCCGACGCTGTCGTCGGCGACCTCGCTGAGGTGGGCGGCCCGGACCAGGGCCAGGTCCGACAGCCGCGGGGCGTTGGCGTCCACCGAGCCGCGCCACCGGGTGTGGATCTGGTCGAGCACCAACTCGCCCTGCGTGTGGTGCGGGCCGGCCTCGACAACCTGCCCCTCCAGGTCCTGCTGGGTCGCCCACGACGCGGCGGCCGTCAGCTTTCCGTACGTGTCGCGTTCGGCGCCGGTGAGGCTGAGCGCGACCCGCTGGAGCAGGTAGTCCTGCGCGCCGACGGCGTCCACGAACACGTTGTATTCCTGGATCGTCAGATACCCGCTCTTCCAGTTCCGGCCGAGCAGGGCGTCCTCGCGCCCGAGCATGTCGATGGCGCTGTAGAGGTCGACCATGGTGTGCGCCAGCAGGGTCACACCGCCGTTGCTGCTGCGGCCGAGCGCGGTGAAGACGCCGATCAGCGAGTCGACCGTACCGCTGTAGTAGTCGAACGCCGCCTTCTGGCCGCCCGACCGGGTGTCCACCGCCCGGCGCTTCGCGGGGAGTTCGTCCAGATCGTGCACGGTGTCGGCGAGGGCCTTGCCGAGCCCCTGCTGCCCGTGCGAGGTGCTCTCGGCCGCGACGGGACGGAAGCCGGTCACGGCCTTGTCGGTCGCGGTGCGCGCGGCGGCCAGCCTGTCCCGGGTGGTGGCGCCGGGGTCGGCCAGCGCTTCCGCGCTGAGCCGCCGCTCCTCCTGGAGGGCCCGGAAGAGGACGGACGCCGGCCGGTTCAGCGAGGCGGTCAGGTCGCTCTGCGACTTCTCCGACTGCCAGCGGGTGGCCAGTTGATACGTACTCAGGCCCCACAGGGTCGCGAGCGCGAGGCTCGGTACGACCACGAGGATGATCAGTACGGTACGCAGGGGCAGCCGGCGGGAGCCGCCCACTCCTGGCCCAACGGGCCCCGCGACCAGGTGGGTTGACGTCGGCGCGGCCGCACCCGATGGCTGGTTCCCGATGGCGACGTCTCGGGTCCGCCCGCCCCCGGGCCCGCTCCCGAACCTACCCAATCCGGTCACTTTAGGGATGCTCCCCTCACCGTTCGGTGCCTCTATGAGGAAAAATCGCCAAAGTCCGGCGACTGGTGGCCGATAGTAGCCACCTGCAACGAACCTCGTAACCCCTGTGCGGCACCTGGCGGATCCGGGGTGGGGGAGGTGTGTTCCGGACAATCCCGGTTGTGGTGCCCGAGGAGGGGGTGGGGTGGAAGAGGCGGGAAGACGTGGCAGAGGGCAGCGCAGCGGCGGGAACGGCTGACCGACGGCGCGGGCCGACGGAACGGAGGGGGCCTCGGGGCCCCAGGGGCATATGCGGCGAGCAACGGAACGGCTGGCCGAGAGCGTTGTGCGGGGCCGTACTTCTGGGAAAGTGGGCATCGGATTCGAACGGCGCACGTGTCAGGCGTCCGCCCTCGAGCACCGTCTCAAGCGCCGTATCAAGTACGGTTCCGAGCCCGCACGTTCAAGCAAGCACCTTCAAGCGCACAGGCTCAAGCGCACAGGCTCAAGCGCACAGGTTCACTCCGACCGGCCCAACCCCACTGGCTCGACCCACAGGCCCAACCCCGCAAACTCAAGCACCGGATCGCGCAGGCAGCACTCATCAACAGGAGGCACGCCCATGCACGTCCGCACCTCACACCTGTCCACCAGACCCGTCCGGGCCGTACTGCTCGTCCTGGGCATGCTGGCCGCACTGCTGGCCGCGGCCCTTCCCGGGGCCGGCTCCGCCCAGGCCGCCGTACCCGACCGCTGGGGTTTCGCGTATCTGGACAACGCGACCCCGCCCCCCGCCTACGTACCCGATCCGTCCCGGCAGTGGGGGAGTTGGGCTTCCCCGTCCACCAACCCCGTCAAGGTGGACCAGATCGGTCTCGGTGCGTACGTCGTGCACTTCCCGCTGATCGGCGGATCGGGCGGGATCGCCCACGCCACCGCGGTGAACAGCGCCGGCCAATGGTGCCAGGTCGCGGACTGGACGACCGTCGGGTCCGGCCAGGACGTCTACGTGAGCTGCTACCTGCCCAGCGGCGCGCCCGCCAACTCCACCTTCACGGTGCTCTACACGAGGAGCAGCGGGGTGCCCGCCACCCCCTCGGGCTCGTACGGCTACCTGAACTCGGACGGCGCCGGCACGGTGCTCACCCAGTACAACTCCACGGGTGCCGTCAACGCGGTGAGCAAGGGCTCGACCGGTGTCTGGAAGGCGTGGCTCCCCGGTCTCGGACTGTCCGGCAACGCCGGCGACCTCCAGGTGACCGCGGTCGACGCGGTGCAGGGCGCGCGCTGCAAGGTGGCCGACTGGGCACCGGGCACGACGGGGCAGACAATCCTGGTCACGTGCTACGACGCGTCCAACGCCCCGTACGACGCCGAGTGGACGCTGAGCTACTCGTACCTGCGAGCGGTGCACGGACCGGCCTTCCCGCCGAGGTCCTTCGGCTACCTCTGGTACAACGGCTCGCTGCCTCCCCTGACCAACTACAACTCCGCCGGGGCCACCAACACCCTCGGCGGCTCGGGATCACCCTTCACGGTCACCATGCCGACGGTGGGCAACCCCCCGGACACCGCGCAGGTCACCGCCTACGGCAGCGGCGCCTCCTACTGCGGCCTGCACACCCCGTGGGTGAGGAGCGGCGGCTCGGTCCGCCTCTACATCGCGTGCTTCGCCCCGGGCGGAGCACCGGCGAGGGTCCCGTTCTTCACCGCGTACACGTCGGCGTTCTGACCTGACCGGCGGCCACCACAGCGCACACCAGGGGCCCAGGCCACCAGCCTGGGCCCTGACCGCGGGCCGAAGCACCCGATGCCCCGCGGGTGGTTCAGCGAGAGGCGGCTCCCCGCACCGCCGCAGAAGCCTCGGCCAGACGCTCGAAGGTCTCGTTGAGCACTACCCGGCGTGCGTCCTTGTACGCGGGATCCGGCTCCAAGTCGTCGATCGTCCGCTCCCACACCCCGAGGAACCTCTCCTGCCAGGCCCCGATCACCTCGGGCGGGGGCAGCGTCACCCCGACCCACCCCTGACGCACCAGAACGAGCAGCAACTCCAGATTGCACGGGACGGACACGCCCCCGTACTCGTCCGGTTCGAGCCCCACGGGATCCCCGGCCATGGCCTCGTCCACCTCGGCCACCAACTTGCCGGCGAGCACCCCAAGATGATCCGCCGCCGCGTCACAGTCAAAGTTCCCCACACCCCACGTGCCCAACGTTCCCCCTCCGCATGGTGTGTTCGCCGCACGCGCCCGCCATCACATCATGTCTTCCACTCCCGGGGTCCGGTGGTACGCCGGTCCACGCGGCCGGGCCGGAACCGGGCGGTCGCCGGTCGCCCCAGGCGTCCCGGACCTCGGCGGCCATGTCATCGAACCGCAGCGGGTCGGCCGAGGCATTCTGTTAACCCATGTATTCGAAGAATCGGAGCGATGGGTCCAGCCGCCTGAGCGACGCCTGAGCGATACTGGACCAGTAACCACGTACGTTTTCGTCTCTTCCGCAGTCGTGGCGGGGCGGGTCCCCTCACGCTGAAACAGCTGCTGCTGCATGAGCACCGTGAATGCGCACTTGGCCCGCAAGCCTCCTCCGTCGTACGGTCCTCGCATCGGAAGGCCAACCGGAACAACCGACCGGAGGAACAGTGCAGTTGAAGCACCATGAGCACATCGGACTCGTCACCAGGACCCAGATCGCCGACCGAGCGGGCGTGAGGCGCCCGGCGGTGTCGAACTGGGCCCGGCGGCACAAGGACTTTCCCACCCCTGTGCGCTCCGGCGACACGGAGCTCTTCCACGAGGCCGAGGTCGCGCGGTGGCTGACGAACCGCACCGTTCCGCGATCCCAACTGCTCGACGGGGAGCAGGCGGGAACCACGTACGCCGACCGATTCCGCCGGACCGGCGACGACCGACCGCCCGCGGAACCGAAGGCCGTGGGGAGCGGAGCCTCGCGCGTCGCGGCCGAGGACAGGAAGGCGGTCGATCAGCTGATGGGCCGACTCGGGGACCGGGTCCGGGGCCCGGCGGCGATGGCGGACTTCGTGAACCTCTGCCTCATCGTGATGTACGTACGACACGCGGAACCGGAGCGGTGGCGCCGGATCGAGGACGCCATGTCGGCCGGTCAAGAGGCCAGGGACGTACCGTCGTTGCTCCGTAACCTCGGTGACCTGGCCCAGGACACGCTGCGCCGGAACGGCGACCGTACCGACATGCGCGGCAGCTTGCTGCAATTGGAACCGCGGAGCTGGGACGACCTCACCACGGCAGTAAGGACGGCCGCGGACACCGGCGTTGGCGCGTTCCAGTTGGTGTGGGAGTCGTTCAGCGCCCGGGAGGGGCTGCACAGCTCCGAGTTCTGTAGCCCGGTCGGCCTGGCGTCGTTGGCGGCGGCACTCGTACTGACCGCGGGGCAGAAGGCGACGGTGCTCGACCCCTACACGAGGGGCGGAGAGATGCTGGCGGCCGCGTGCCGGTACATCGGGGACGCGCGGGGGACCGTCCAGGGCGAGACCCTCGACGGCCGGCTCCAAGCGGTCGCGAGTCTGTACCTTCTCCACCTCGGCGTGCGGCCGAAGCTGACCAGCACCCGGTCGGACAGATGGCCGCCGAATCGCGAACACGGCGTCGACGTGGTGCTGACGAACCCCCCGTTCAACATGAGCGACGCGCCCGGCCCCGGGCGCCGGACGGGAAACTGGCCGTACGGATCGCCCCCGCAGGGCAACGACAACTTCGCCTGGGTGCAGTACGTTCTCGGAGCCCTTCGCCCCGGCGGTCGAGCCGTGGTGGTCATGCCGGTGAAGGCGGGCAACTCGGTGAACGCCGCCGAGCGTGAGATCCGCCGCGCCCTTGTCCGCGGCGGCGCCGTGGAGTGCGTCATCACACTGCCGTCCCACCTGTTCTCCGGGACGCCCGTGCCGGTTTCCCTGTGGGTGCTGCGACGTGTGGAACGTCCGATCAGGGATGACGTCCTGTTCGTCGATGCCCAGGAGTTGGGGACGAGGGTTCGGCGTCGACGAGTACTGCGCGACGCGGACCGCGAGGCGATGACGAACGTGGTTCGCCCGTGGCTCGACGAAAGCCCTTGGCTCGGCGAACGACAGGGCCCGGACGGTGAGTCATACCTGGCGGGGGCCGCGGATCGGGGCTTGTCGGCCGTTGCCGTGGCTCGCACGGTCATCATGGCCGACGAGGGGTGTTCGCTGCGCCCCGCCGATTACCTGGGCGGCGGCACCTACGGCGCTGCCCCCGACGCGGCCCAACTGCGCCAAGCGGATGAGGAGGCGTCGGAGCAGATGGACGCGCTCCGCCTGCTGGAGCGGCGAGGGGCGGGACCGGGCGGCGGTTACCTCACGGGCGCGGGCCCGGGGGGCTGGAACGAGGCAACTCTCGAGGACCTGTGCGAGATCCGTCCCGGTCCGTCGTACACCCGCATTCCAGCGGAGGCGCGCACGACGGACGCCGGTACTCCTCTTGTCTTCCCGCAGGATCTCGTCGGAGGGAAGATCGTGGAGGTACCCCAGTACCGTGTGCCGTGGCTGACGGCCGAGCGCTTCAAGAAGTTCGAGTTGCTTCCCGACGACATCGTCTGCGTACGTACGGGGGCCCAGCAGCAACCCGCGCTGGTCTCCGGTCCGCAGGCCGGATGGCTGCTCAGCTCGAACGTGACGCGCCTACGGGTACGCCCGGACGCCGGGATCGACCCTCTGTACCTCCACGCCTACCTGGGCCTCCGGTACGCCCGCGAGTGGATGTCCCACCGCGCGGCGGCCACGGCGGCCCCCTCGCTGAGCTCCGCCGCTCTGGGCCACCTTCCGGTGCGTTTCCCGCCGATCGAACGACAGCGGCAATGCGTGAACCTGCTGGGCGAACTCGGCCAACGCGCCGAGGCGCACGCCGCGTACGCCTCGGCACTTGACCGCCTACGAGCGGAACTCACCGAACATCTGCTGCACGGCTCGGCAGACCCACGCTGACGACCGCCCACAGCTGCCTTCCTCCCCCTACCTCGCCCGTGCTCCTCGAAAGGATCGAGTCCATGCCCAAATCGACAGCCCATTCCGGTTATACGTGGCAACTGTGGCTGGCGCTGTACGTCACCTGCTCCCTGGTGGTCGGCCTCGCCGTGACCGTGCTGGTACTCCGGTCAGGCGTGGGCACCACGGATGCCGTCCTGGCGGGCGGAGGCGGATTCGCGACCTCCTTCGCCCTGTGCCTCGCCCTACCCGCGACCGTACGAGAACTCAAACGACAGACCTGACCGGGCCGGGCCCTCTCCGCGGCCGAGCCGGTCTGACGGTTCCATCAGCCCGCCGGCGATCCTCAGCCTCCCTCAAGCCCCAACGGGGTAAGGGTTCCGGACAACGAAGGCCCCAGGTCAGCGACCTGGGGCCTTCGTGCGACACACCTGGCGCGGCTGACGAGAATCGAACTCGCGCTCAGAGCTCAAGAATCCGGGGTGCCTGCGTGGCTCCCCCACACTTGTGTCCGGCAGCGGCTGATCCGTCAATGCCACGCCTGACTGCGCCCGACCGCAGGACGCCGTTGTGCGGTGCAGTGAGGGAGGCCGTCGGGGTCCGCCACCTTCCACCGGGCCGCCTCGGCCCGCAAGACGTTTCCATGCTCTCGGGCGGAAGGCTGACGGCGGTCCATGGGCGGCCGTAACCTGTTCGCTGGAAAGCCGCGCACAACTAGCTGACAGATTCCCGTCACAGCTGGTTCAAAGCCGCCTCGCCCACTAGAAAACCCGCAGGCCACGCAGCCTGCTCCCCGCGTGTGCGGGGATGGACCAAACGCGGCGCCAACCACGGACTCCACGTCTTCCTGCTCCCCGCGTGTGCGGGGATGGACCCGCGGACGCTGTCAGGGGCCGCACCGTCCAGCACTGCTCCCCGCGTGTGCGGGGATGGACCCTGTAGTGGCGGGACCGACACCAGGGGTGGGCTCTGCTCCCCGCGTGTGCGGGGATGGACCCCCGGAGAAGTACCCGCTTAGGGAGCGGTCCCTCTGCTCCCCGCGCCCGCGGGGATGGACCCCCGAGTCGAGTTGACATCGAGTTGGAACGCAACTGCTCCCCGCGCCCGCGGGGATGGACCCCCGGCCTGGACGGCTTCGTCGACCTGTTGTTTCTGCTCCCCGCGCCCGCAGGGATGGACCCAGGTCGGTGAGCGCCCCGAGGGTTGGGTCGTGCTGCTCCCCGCGCCCGCAGGGATGGACCCGCGAGGGCGGGGAGCTCGGTCAGGGGCCACCACTGCTCCCCGCGCCCGCAGGGATGGACCCTGCATGTTCCGCATCGTGTATTTGCGGTCGACCTCTCCCCGCGCCCGCGGGGATGGACCCGAGGCGGCCAAGTTCGAGGCGAAGTTCACGATCTGCTCCCCGCGCCTGCTCCGGTAGAAGCCCCTCAGCCCACTACCCCCCGCGCCCGCGGGA
This sequence comes from Streptomyces sp. NPDC088261, assembly GCF_044740805.1. Lineage (NCBI taxonomy): Bacteria > Bacillati > Actinomycetota > Actinomycetes > Kitasatosporales > Streptomycetaceae > Streptomyces > Streptomyces sp. NPDC088261. The sequence continues at coordinate 340,720 of NZ_JBIURL010000001.1, read as the reverse complement.
AGGGCCGTCGTTCCGTTCGGCCCCCGCCCCTGTTGGGCCTGCGGCTACGCGCCCGTTGCTGTCCGCTCGGCGGGGCTGCCCGATGGCGAGCTTCGGCAGGAAGTCAGCGTTTGCCGCCACGTCGTGCTTCAGTAGCACCGACTGGCGCGGTCGCCCTCGCCGCCTCGCTCACTCCGTGGTGGTCTCCGCGCTCACCCACGACAGGTAGGCGTCGCTCCCGTGCGTGATCGGGGTGGCGATGATCTCGGGTGTGTCGTAGTCGTGGACGTTCTAGATGTGCGCTTCCAGGGCCGGGTACCGGTCGGCGGTTGTCTTGTACAGCACCCGCCATTCCTGGTCGGTCTGTACGGCGCCGTCCCAGCGGTACACGCTGGTGATCGGCCCGTCGATCTGCGCACACGCCGCCACCCTGGCCTCCACCGCGCCGGCGGCCAGAGCGTGGGCCTTCTCGGCGGAGTCGGTCGTCGTCAGAACGGTCAGGTACTCCTGCACAGTTGGTCTCCTCCGTACGTACGGCGTCCTGGGGAACGTACCCGGCCCCCGTCGCAGCCCCCTCAGGCCGCTGACTAACCCATGGTCTTGGCGCCGTCCAGGGACTCCCGGATGATGTCGGCGTGGCCGGCGTGCTGGGCGGTCTCGCCGACGATGTGCAACAGCACCTGCCGGGCCGACCACCGCGCGCCCGATTGGAACCACGGGGCCTTCGGAAGCGGTTGCGCGGCGTCCAAGTCGGGCAGGGTCAAAACCAGTTCGTCGGTACGGCGGGCCACCTCGGCGTAGTCGGCGAGCACGCCGGCCAGCGTTTCGCCGGCCAGCAACCGGAACTCGTCGGCCCGTCGGGTTTCGTCGGCCTTGGTCATGTTGGTGAAGTCGCCCATCGCCGACGGGCCGTCCAGGATGAACTCCACCCAGGCCCGCTCGACCGCAGCCACATGCTTGATCAAGCCGCCCAAGCAGAGCTGGCTCGCGGTGGTACGGCGCCCGGCCTGCTCGTCGGTGAGATCACGGGTGGTGAAACGCAGGAAGCGCCGTTGCTTGGCCAGTGCCTCCAGCAGGTCGGCGCGCTCGCCGGTGGCAGGCGGCGCATCGGCCGGATCGGGGGTGGCCAGTTCGTCGTCAGTCGCGTACCTGTCGTCGGTAGTCACGTTCTCGCTCATGCTCGCTGCCTTCCGTGGGTTGTGTTCCGCCGGGCAAGAAGGACGCTAGAGGTCATAGAGGGCAGCTTCTGACCTAAATGAGGGAGGGGACACGATTTCCGTGATCTTCTCCCCCCTGCTTCACAGAACGCATCAGGCCGACGGCGAGGCCGGGGCGCTCAGGTTCTCCGGTGACGAGGCTCTCCCGGTAAGCAACCCGCTCGCCACCCACAGACGGAGACCCTCTCCCTCGCTAGGTCAGAACGCTCCCAGGCACGTCTCCGCCCCTCTGACGTGCCAGTTCATGGCGCGCCCGCAGCGGCCTGCGGCCTGGAGCAGCCGCGCGATAGGTGCCAGATCGCCGACGAAGAGCTCGGCGTCCAGGCACGCCTCCAAGCCACCGCCCGGCAACGCGCTATGCGGCCGGGAACTCGGTGTCGCAGCGAGGCACCAGATGAGGACGTCGCCGACGAAGTCAGCAGTAGCCAACTCCCCTGTCGTCGCGGCTCGTTGCGGGCAGCGCGCGGCGGGGGCAGGGGCAGAGGATCCCCCGCCGCCGTGCGGGGAGTTGCGGCGCTTTCCGGTACGCATGCCCTTAGCGGACGCCGGTCACAGCCATCGCGCCGTACGCGATCCCCGCAGACGACGGCTGAGCCGGCCCCCTCACAGGTCACGGACCGGTGGCCCGTACCGTACGCCGAAGGGCTCATCGATCACACCGATGAGCCCTTCGGATCACCGCTCCCGGCCACGCGCCCCCACCGTCTCGCGAGCAGTCGGCGCCGGGGAATTCGTATCGGCCCCACCCCGCCTCTGAGGCCCCACCCCTCCCCGGAGGCCACCGTCCGGCCCGTGAGGAACCCCGCCCCGCCCGTAAAACCCCGGCCAGTCAGCCCGCCGTCGGTGGCATCGGGACCCAGTCCGCGCCCGGCGCGCTCTCCGTACCGTCGGCGAGGACGGCCGTCACCCAGTAGTAGTGGGTCGTCCCGGAGGCCGCTGTGGTGTCCGTGTACGACGTGGACGCCTGCGCGTCGGCGCCGGTCAGCGGCTCGTACCGGCCCGCGGCCCGGTCCCAGCGGTATACGCGGTACCCCGTCGCCCCCTCGACCGCGTTCCAGGACAGCTCCACCGCGCCCTGCGCCCCCGTCTGGGCGTTCAGGGACAGGGGCGAACCCGGGGGAGTGGGGACGGTCGGCGTCAGGTCCAGCGCGGTGACGATCCTGGCGTCGGCCGTCTTGGTCCATCGGTAGTTCGAGTTGCCGCTGGTGTCGACGGCGTCGATCCAGAAGCAGTGCTCGCCGCCGTTCGGCTTCGCCGAGTAAAGGTAGTGCGTCGTGGACGTGTTGAGGTAGGCGTACTCCGCGCCGCTGCACACGGTCTCGCCGTCGTCCCCGCGCAGTACCGTCCCGACGTAGACCACGTACCGCGCGAGGTCGGACTCGGTGTTCGCGTTCCAGTCCAGCGTAATGCCGTACTCGGTCGCCTCGGCGGTGACCCCGCTGACGGCGGCCGGCGGGGTGAGGTCGCGGTCGGAGACGAGCGTGGTGACGGACGCGGTGCCGGAGGCGGCCGACTCGCGGAGGCCGTTGTCGTAACCCTTCACCACGTAGTGGTAGGTGGTCTCGGCGGCTGTGGTCGTGTCCGTGCAGCTGTACTGCTTCCGCCCGTCGGCGAGCGTGGTCGACCGCGCGTCGCACCGCACCGGCTCGCCGGTGGTGTCCACCGGCAGGGACGTGGAGCGGTAGACGTGGTAGCCGTAATAGGCCCCGCCCGTCGCCGAGTTGACCTTCCAGGTCAGTGCCACCCGATGGGCGTCGGCCCGGGCGGTGACCTCGTGCGGCGCCGCGACGGGGCGCGAGGCCTCCACACCGGCGTAGCCGGAGTACCGGCCGGCGCCGTCGACGGAACGCACCAGGTACGTCCGCTCCTCGGACCGGGGCGCCGCGGTATCGGTGTAACCCGTGGTGGTCGTCACGCCGAGAGAGCGGACGCTGCCGTCGGTGGCACGCCACTCGACGGAGTACTTCACCGCTCCGGGCACCGCCTTCCAGGTCAGCTTGTTGCCGGCGTCCAGGCCCTGCGCGGCCAGTCCGGCCGGGGGCGCCACGGCGACGCTGGTGACCGGTACGTCCGCGCTGCCCGCGGAAGTATTGCCGGCCTTGTCGTACGCCCGGACCTCGTAGTAGTAGGTACGGCCGGCCTCCGGGGGCAGGTTGGCGAGCGAGGCGCCGGTGGTCGTACCGACGTGGCTCCAGACGGTTTTGCCCGACTCCCGCCGGTACACGCGGTAGCCGGCGAGGTCCATCTCCTTGTTGCGCGCCCAGGACACCACGGCCTTGGCGGTGGCGTGGTCGAGCCGGCCCGTCACCGCGGTGGGGGCGAGTGGCCGGACCTTGTCGACCGCGGCGGTGCTGCGGGGGGCGTACGAGAACTTGACGTTCGCGGACCCCGTCCAGGCGACGAAGTCGACGCGCAGGGTGTGCTTGCCGGCGGGGACCGTGAGATTGACGTTCTTGGTCTGGGTGCTGGAGACGTTCCGCCACAGGTCGATCTTGCGTACGCCGTCGAGGTAGACGCGGATGCCGTCCTGGGACGCGGCCGAGAACGTGAAGGGACCACCCGAGCCGAAGTCGCGGACGACGCTCCAGCGCACGGCGAAGTTGTCCCGGGGCAGGGTGACTCCCGCCGGGTCACCGGTGCCGTAGTTCTCGCTGACGGCAGTGTCACAGGTGGTCAACTTGGGAGTGCCACTGAAAGCGGTGTTGGCGTAGAACTGTGCCTTCCAGGCCGGGGAGGCACAACTCACGTCCGCGACGGCCGGGTTGGCCGTGGCGCCGAGCAGCGTGCCCGCGACGACACAGACGATGCCCGCCGCGCTGACGCCGCTCAACCGATGATGGGGTCTCACAGGGCGAGGCTTCCTTTCAACGATGATCAGTTGGACCAGGAGGTGACCATCGAAACCCTCATTTGGTTGTACACCCGGCCCGCCGCCTCCGCACCGATCGCAGGGCCCGGCCCCGATCCCGGCCGCCTCCACCCGGACCGGGCGGGGCCGCGGAGCCACTGGTTGCTCTCCGCGACCGCCGTCTGTCTCTTCGCCGCACGCCCAAACCACGCGCACACCGACCGGCTTGAGCGCACTCCTTCTAGGGCCGGGGGCTGGCGCCGCCCCGCCCCGCGGCCGGCACACCGAACGGTTCCCGCTTCTACGGTCCCCGCCACCCGCGGCACACCTTGGCCACGCGATCAGGTGCCACGCTCAAGGACAGGACGCCCGCCACTGGCCAGCCCTCGAGAAGGCAGCGCTGATCCCCCATCGTCGCTGGGACCTTGAGCGCCGGCAGGCAGTCGCAACCGGGCGAGACGATCACGTCCGATCCACCCAAAAGAAGGCCGATCAGGTACGGAACCCCCGAACCGCCCCATACTATAACGAAGCCCCGGTCCGCTGGCCTAGGGCTTTTTGCATGGAGCGGGCAACGAGCACCGAACTCGCGCTCTCAGCCCGGGAATCACGGGCGCCTCTGCGATTCCCCGCTGGCCGGAAGGGGCCAGCGTCCGGCGTCGGCTAAGCCGTCGGTCCATTGCTTGGCCGGGGCTGACCGCTGGCTGCCGTTGTGTGTGGTGCGGAAGTGATGCGGTGGAGGGAGGGCGCCGGGGTCCGACATCGTCCATCGGGCCGGCGCGGCCCGCGCGACGTTTCCAGGCTCTCGGGCGGAAGGCTGGTGGCAGTCTGTGGGCGACCGTAACCTGTTCACTGGAGATCCGTGCACAACTAACTGGCCAATTTGTCCCATATTCCGCTCCCGTCGCAGCAGGTTCAAAGCTGCCCCGCTCGCCCGGAAACCCGCAGGTCACGCAGACTGCTCCCCGCGCCCGCGGGGATGGCCCCGGTCTCGTTGCCGTACAGCCACGCGTACTTCGCTGCTCCCCGCACCCGCGGGGATGGACCCTTGAATATCAGCGAATCCACCGTAGGTCATATCTGCTCCCCGCACCCGCGGGGATGGACCCCCCGCCCACAAGAAACCCGCCTGCTCCCCGCACCCGCGGGGATGGACCCACGGCGTCAGCAGTCGACTCCTGGCAGCCCGCCTGCTCCCCGCACCCGCGGGGATGGACCCGATGTCGAGGGCCTGGCCCTGCCCTTGGCGGGCTGCTCCCCGCACCCGCGGGGATGGACCCTCCCGAACCTCCCAAGGGGAAGCGCCGATGATCTGCTCCCCGCACCCGCGGGGATGGACCCCCCTTCCCGGTGATCATGCGTGTTTCCGCTGGCTGCTCCCCGCACCCGCGGGGATGGACCCGTGGCGGGCGACGCTGCCGGCGCTCGGGCACACTGCTCTCCGCACCCGCGGGGATGGACCCGAGGCAACGCCATCTACTGCTCCCGGAAGTGCCTGCTCCCCGCACCCGCGGGGATGGACCCGCGTCGGCCACCAGGATGCCGTCGGCGCCGAGCTGCTCCCCGCACCCGCGGGGATGGACCCCCGGGCCGCATCCGCCTGGAGACGGACGGAACCTGCTCCCCGCACCCGCGGGGATGGACCCGAGGCCGGCGTTTGGCGCTGGACCGAGGACATCTGCTCCCCGCACCCGCGGGGATGGACCCGCGTCCCAGATCTCCTGGATGTTGGTGCCGCTCTGCTCCCCGCGCCTGCGGGGATGGACCCGTCCCCCGCTTCGCGACCGCCCGGCCGCTGTTCTGCTCCCCGCGCCCGCTGGGATGGACCCGCTCGCCCGCGAGTTGGCGCGCCACGGCTTCCCTGCTCCCCGCCCCCGCGGGTATGGACCCGCGGGGGCGCAGATGCACCGGCGCCTCCAGGACTGCTCACCGCGCCCGCGGGGTGGATCGCGGCTCGCCGCGCTGAGGCCGTCCTCCGCCGACTGCTCCCCGCGCCCGCAGGGATGGAATCCGGGGCTTCACCATGTCTCTTCCTCACCAGCGGTGAGGTGCCTCCGGAACCTCACCGCGGAGCAGGTGACGAGCATCGAACTCCCGCTCTGAGCGCGGGAATCGCGGACATTGTGTGCGATACGGCGCTTCCGTACCGACGCGGAAACCCTGCCCATCGCGTATGCGGGTCGGGGCGTGCTGCACCGTCTTGGGCACTACGGCATACGTGCGAGAGACCCAGTGCCCTTGAGGTGTCGGGGGCAGCCAAGTACCACCGAAGGCGTTTGACGCCTCGGGGCTTCTGGCCATATATCTACGCCCGTCGAACATCTGGGCGCCCCGCGGCCGGAGGCTCAACACAGCCTGTCCGCCTATGCCTTGCCTCTGCCTGGAGGCGACGTTCAGAGAACCGAGCACCTTTTATGCGCCTTCGCCCCACCGCCGCCGTGGCTGCCCTTTCGATCTCCCTGTTCTTCACTGCCTGCGGCAGCTCCGAGCACGGCGGCCCGGCAGGCGGGCCCGCGGCCGGGCCCTCCCTGTCCGACGCCACCCTTGAGAAGCTCACCGTGGTGGGGACTGTCGCCGGCCTTCGGGTGACCAAGCCGACAGAGGACCCGCTCCCGGAGGGGGAGCACCGGGCCGACAAGGACGAATGCCGCCCCATTGCACAGCTGGCCTGGACCGACACGCCGCGCTCCGCGACCGCCCGGGCCGTCCGCGAATTCTCAGGCCCTGGCGAGCACCACTCCGTAGTCGGGGCGCTCTGGGTGACCGTCCACCGGGGCGATGACGCCCGCTCGGCGCTCGACGATGTCCGCACGGCGCTCACGGAGTGCTCGGGCACCTTCAAGGTTCCCGGCGCTCCCGTGATCTATCGCGACCTCCAACCGGCCCAGGCACCGGATCTCGGGGACGAATCCGTCGGCTTCCGGTTCACCACCAGCGCCTCCGACGTCAGCAGTCCCGCGACCTACGTCGTCGTCCGCACCGACCGCATCCTCACCACGATCATGGTGATCACGGACACGATTCCGCGCCCCCTGCTGGAGGCGCAGTTGGCTAAGCTCCCCGGCTGACAGGGCACACAACGCGCACAACGCATCAGGGCCGGTTTCCTGTGAAGGAAGCCGGCCCTGAGCTCTGCTGCTTCAGCTGCCGGGGTGCGGATTTGAACCTGCCACCCCTTCGTCATTGTGAGGCGGCCGCACCCCGGGAACGGGCCCTGCTCGGTGTCGTACACGCCCGTCGTCTCGCCGCCGAGGGACGGAAGCGGGCGGCGGCGAAAGCTCTGTTGAAAGCCGAGGTGTGAGCCTGGCCGGCCGGGCGAGGCGCTTGCGGGTTACGGGGGCGACCCGCAGACCTGACAACACCCGCGCTCTGGCGGGCCGTACACGGTTGCGGAGCGGCTGGGGCGGGTCAGGCAGTTCCGGCTGCCTCGACCACTTGCGCGGGCGGGCGAGGATCTGCGGCCCGGATGTGGCTTCCCAGGTCGGGCAAGAAAGCCGGCTGGCCTGCGGCTGCGCATACGGATGCCAGGTGGAGGCTGGCGGAAGTGGCACGGCGAGCAAGCCCTACCGGTCGTGCAGGACGGTGGGCCGGGTGACGGGTACGACGGTCAGCAGTCCGTCGAGGCCCTTGTAGTCGTCCGGGTTGGTGGTGAAGAGCGGTAGTTCTTCGGCGATTGCAATGGCGGCGATCATGAGATCCGCGATCCGGCGGCGGGGTTTGCGGCCGGCGCCGATCACGGCCGCACATACTCTCCCGTAGATGCGGGCGGCTTCGGCGTCGAAAGGGATGGGGTCGAACTCGCTCTCGGCGCGTTGCAGGATGTCGAGGCGGCGACCCCGTTCCGTGTGCTCGTCGTAATCCCCCTGTTCTTCGTTCCTGCGTACCTCGTGCGGCCCCGCGGAGAGTTCGGCCAGCGTGATGGCGCTGATCGCCATCTCGGCAGGGAGTTCCTGGGGATCGACCCACTTGCGCAGGATCACGATGTTGGTGTCGAGCAGGCCCTGAGCGTATTCAGCGGGCATAGGGGTCGTCCGTCCCCTGCTCGGCCGTCGCGTCCTGATCGGACCGGAACGCCTCCAGGGAGACATCCGACGCGGTACGGGACATGGCGGCGAACTCCGAACGCGGGACGAACCGCCGACGCCTGCGCAAGGGGATCAGCTCGCCGATCTGGTGCCCGTCGCGAGTGACGGTGAAGGACTGCCCGCCCTGGACGGCGTCCATGATCTCTTTGGAACGGCTCCGCAGGTCACGTTGGGTGATTTCAGGCTGGGCTGACATGGATCCAGGGTAGCACTCTGTAGCACCATGTGCTACGACGCTCACGTGTGGGCGAGCGCGGGCCGGAAACGGTCGATCGGCGTCCCCGGCGCCCGACAGATATGGCGTCGTGCACGGTGGGCCCGGGCTGTCGGACCCTTCGGCCAAACTCGTCACACGGGTGTCAGATCAGATCCCTCTTTGGATTTGCAGCTGGAGTGTGTGCTGGAGGCGGCAGTTCATCCGGACGTGAAGGCTGCCCTCGTCTCGGCGCGCGCACATATGAGCAGTGGAAGTGGAGGCCATCGCAGAGGTGGGAAGGCCCTCGTCCAGATATTGGAAGCGACTCGTCAGCGCGCGGCGGATGTCGGAGAGTGGCACGTCGTCCGGCTGCTCCAGGACCCTCTGGACTACGCCGAGGGGCGGATTCTCCAGCCTGACTTCGACGAGCGGTATCGCCTGTTTCAGGAGGGCGCGCGCAATGAGAACCTGCGGGAGTTCGCCGCGAAGACGCTGTGGAACTCGTTCGGTTTCGCCGCGAGGGCGAGCCGCGAGTACGTGGATGAACACCCCCGAGCCGGAGTGGACGACCTGATCGCACACCTCGGCTCGCTCTCGGAGGACGCGCGGTTTCTCGACGCTCCTGAGGACCGCCCGGGGCGGTACCGCGTTCTCCGTGGCCGGGCGGAGCTGGGGGTGTGGCTGGAACGGGTCCTGCGTGAACGGGTGGACATCGAGGAGCCGGCAGAGGCCGCCCGCCGAATCGCCACCTCACCCGCCGCCGTCGCCCTTCTTGCCGCCGACACAGAGGGGCAGATGGTCCTGAGAGCGGCGGAGTTGCAGCGGCGAGCGGCGGGCCTGGAGGCCTTGCGTACAGTTGTGGAGGACGCCACGGCTTCCGAACGCTGGCTCGCTACAGCGAGCCCTGGAAGGGCAGCACTGGATCTTCGGCGGGCGGTTCGTGGGGGAGGCCGCCCACCGCAGGCTTGTGCCGGGCGACGAAGTCGACATCCCTCTGATTCGTGGTGACGGAGCGCTGCATGTGGTCGAACTGAAGCGCGCCGCGAGCCTGGCCGGCCCACTGGTGAAGAAATACCGCGGATCGTGGGTTCCCACGGCTCAGGTGCACAACGCCGTCGGCCAGGCGGTGAACTACCTGGTGGGCTTGGACGAGAACCGCCACCGGCTCCGCGAGGAGCTCGGGATCGAGACCCGCCGGGCCGGCGCGATGGTCCTTGTCGGACACCCCTCGGTCCAGCCCTCCGTACCGGAGGAATCGATCAACGAGGCACTTCGCACCCTCAATTCACACGTCCATCGCGTCGAGGTGCTTACCTACAAGGAGTTGGTCGACAACGCCGAACGTTCCCCGGGCAACACGCCTCAGGAGTAGCCGCCACCCGCGGACCTGCCCGCCACTTGGGCGGTCGGTTCTATATCAAGATAGCCACGCGCGGCCTGCGGAGCCACAGGTTGTTGACCTGGGGCTGTGCGCCGGAGCGGGTGACGAGAATCGAACTCGCGCTCTGAGCTTGGGAATCACGGGTGCTTTCGTGGTTCCTTCGCTGGTCGGGCGGGACTCGTGTGTCGCCGCGGCTGAGCCGTGACTGACCGCAGGATGCCGTTGTGTGTGGTGCGGGGGAGGGAGGGCGTCGGAGTCCGACGTCTTCTATGGGGCCGGCTCGGCCCGCACGATGATTCCGTGATCTCGGCGGGAGACTGGCGACGGTCTGCGGGCCGCCGTAACCTGTTTCGCTGGAGAGCTGTATGCGACTAGTTGGCCGATTTGCCCCGTTTGTCGCTCTCGCTGCAGTTGGTTCAAAACCTCCTTGCTCGCTAGGAAACCCGCTGGTCACGCAGCCTGCTCCCCGCGCCTGCGGGGATGGACCCGCCACCATCACCTCCCCGGTCGGCGGCATGGTCTGCTCCCCGCGCCTGCGGGGATGGACCCCAGCTCGTCGGCGCCGATCGTGCCGATTTCCACTGCTCCCCGCGCCTGCGGGGATGGACCCCAGCTCGTCGGCGCCGATCGTGCCGATTTCCACTGCTCCCCGCGCCTGCGGGGATGGACCCTACACCGGTACCGTCGCCGACCACCGCCTCAACTGCTCCCCGCGCCTGCGGGGATGGACCCTCGTCCGCCACGGCCTCCGCGAGGGCCTGCTGCTCCCCGCGCCTGCGGGGATGACCGATCAAATGCCCCCGCGCCGGGCTCGCTGGCTACTCCCCGCGCCCGCAGGGGTGGAACCTGAGGGTTCACCGTGTCTCTTGCTCACCAGCGTTCGAGGGCCTCTGGGCCCCCTCCAACGCGGTCAGGTTACTGACCGAATTCGGCAGCCAGTCTCGGGGCGATTCGTGCGCATCGTGCGGCGTAGTCCTGGAGATGACGGGCCGTGAACTGCTTCGCGTCCCAGTCCTCGCTTCGGACTTCGCCGTCGGGCCAGACATGGGCGAGCCCGCGCCCTCCGGAGGTCAGCCGTACCTCGCGTAGGTCGTATCGGTCATCTTCGAACGCGTCGAGGATCGCCCATTCCCGCTCACTGAGATCGGTGAGCAGCAGGCCGGGCGCCGCAGCGTCGGGGGAGGCCACGAGCCCGGGGTAGACGCGTCCCTCCAGGGACGCCGCGCGCCAACCGGGCGCGCTGGCTGTTTCACCCTGGGGTATTCGGCCGATCAAGGCTTCGAGTACGGCATCGAACTGGAGCGTCCCATGAACGAAAAGGGCCGCGGCGTCTTGCGGAAGTCGGCGCTGGAGACCAGGAGCGGCCAAGGCCGGGGCGGACTGGGTGCTTGCTTGGCACATGGTCGGTCCGGTCATCGTGAGCTGGGCAGGTACATGGCATAGTCAGAATTCGAGAACGTGTCCGAATGAATATTCGACAGGTCTCCGGAGCGCGGTTCGTTGCTCCTGTTGACCGCCAGATGTCGTGCACAAGTGGTGCGCGGTCCTCGGAATGGACTAGACAACAAGGAAGCCCCGGGCCGCTGGCCTGGGGCTTTTGTGTGGAGCGGGTGACGAGAATCGAACTCGCGCTCTGAGCTTGGGAATCGCGGGTTGATCAAGCGGAGAAACGGCCTCTGACCAGCGACTATTCCCATCCTCGCGCCCTTCCTGACGCGCCCGCTCATCTCCCCTTTTCCCCGTGGTTCCCCGCCCTATCGGGCACGCAACGGGCACGCCGCCCGTCGCCTTCCCCACCCACCTCATCCCACCACTCGCCCCGGCTCCCATCCCGTCCGCCTTCGACCCACACGTCGTGGAGCGGGCGTGGTTCAGGGCGTCAAGGTGGAGCGCGCCACTGTACGAACGACCTTGACGCCCTGGGCCGCGGCTGCTCGGCTTTGCCTGGGTCGAAGGTGGTCGGGATGGGAGCCCACAACGCTCGCCACGCTCCGGCCGGTACCCGCGTACGGCGCCCCTCCCATCCCGGAGTCTGAGCGCCCCCGCCGGAGGCTGTCCTGTCCCGTGGGTTGGTTCTCGACTCGGGGCCGTAGTTCGCTGCGGCCCCAGGTGTCCGGCCTGGGCGCCGAAGGCGCAGAGGGCCGGGCACAAGGGGCCAGCCCGCGCCTTGCGCGGGCACTTGATGAGGTAGAGAAACCTGTAACAGCTCAGTCGGTCGGGGAGACGTAGCAGACGGCTGGGATGGACTCGCTGTCGCCGTAGTGGTGGACGGTCTCGCCGATCTTGCGCCATCCGAGCCGTTCGTAGAGACGGATCGCTGAGGCGTCCTTGGTCATGACATCGAGGACAAGACGCAGCCCCCGAGCCCGCGCGTAGGCTGTGGCGGCCTCGGTGAGTTGCTGGCCTGTCGCATGCTTCCGGGCCGTACGGACCACGAAGAGCCGGGCGAGCACTCCGATGTGGGATTCGTCGTCGCCGCTCTGCTTCGTCCACAACTCGACGGCGGCTTCGTGAAGGGCTCGCATCACCGCCACATGACCGACGATCTTGCCGTCTGATTCGGCTACCCACGCTGCCAAAGTGTCGTCAGACCTGATCCAGGCTTCCGGGTCCTCGATGCCCTCGACCGGATACCCGTCCGTCTCGTGGACATCGACCAGTGCGGAGGCGGCGCCAGGTAGATCGCTGTCCTCGAATGGGCGTACAACCACACTCTCCACCAGTATCTCCCAGCTACTCGACGGGCAGTTCGTAGAGCAAGCCGGTTTGGTCCGCCCGGTGGACATAGCGTGACACCTCGAACGGGGCTCCATCCTGGTCAAGGCTGGTGTGCAGAACTTCGAGAACCGGGACCCCTGGTAGGAGTTGCAGTGTTGCGGCTTCCTCGGGTGTCGGCATCCGGGCGCTGATCTCATCGCGCACCCGGGTCATGACGTGTCCAAGATCCTCAAGGCGACCGTAGATCCCGTCTTTCCCCGTCTTGGGCTGCATGAGCAGCGTCCCTTTGGCTTCGTCCCACCGTAGGTACGTCGAAACGATCTGCACTGGCTCGTCATCCGCGAAGTAGTGGTTTTCGCGGTGCACGACGCTCTCTTCGGTCGCGGAAACCCGCAGTCGCTCTGCCACGTCGGCCGGCGGAGTCTCCCTGGCGATCGAGGGAACATCGATCCTCGCTACCTTGCCCTGGCGCTTCGCTTCGAGCCGGAAGGGCGTCAGTCCCGTCTCTCGGTTCTTGAGCGAGTAGCGGTCACTGCCGAAGCGGAACAGTCGCTGTGGCGTCCGCACGAATACCCCACTGCCGTGTTTCGCGGTGACAAGCCCTTGCTCGGCGAGTAGCCGAACGGCTTCGCGTGCGGTGTTGCGGGCTGCTCCGTACTTCTCGGCGAGCACTCGTTCGGACGGCAGTTTGGCGCCGCTCGGAAGTTCTCCAGTTTCGATCTTGCGGCGTAGATCTTCGGCGATGCGCCTGCTGGGCGGCTGTTGAGCCGGGGCGTCGGACGGGGTCATGTGAAGAGTCTAGCAACTGGCTCAAGCCAGATGCTTGACCCGGCGCACCACGTCATGCTCAACTGGCTTGAGCCAGTAAGTGGCTCAAGCCAGTTGGCACGCTTGATTCGCGTGCCCTCGACTGAGGAGTGACGCATGCCGTCCTTCAAGATTGATGTGTCGACCGCTGTGGTGTTCGTGGCGACGGCGCCGGTGCCGAAGCTGGTGAACAAGCAGACCGGTGAGGTCGCGGTGGATCGGGAGACCGGTGCTCAGCTCGCGACGGTGGGTCTGCTGATCTCGGACGAGGGGGAGGGGAACCTCTACCAGGTGACCGTGCCGAACACGGGCATCCCGGAGAAGCTGACCCCGGGGACGCCGGTGTCGGTGATCGGGCTGAAGGCGCGGGACTGGGAGAACGAGTTCAACGGGCAGAAGCGCCACGGAATCTCCTTCCGTGCGGTCGCGATCACGGCGGGGATCTGACGCCATGTCGGATCTGACCACGATCGCCGAGGTCACCGGGGCTGTAGCGGCTGCGGGTGGTCTCGGTTACGCGAAGGCTCGGGCGCCTCGGGTGTACTGGTCACTGGTGGGCATGCCGGTTGCGATCGGCCGGTTCACCGTGACGTACGGGTCCACGATGGACGTGTGCGGGCTGACGGTGCAGCCTTCCCGGTTGCGGGCGTTCATGGTCCGCAACGTCGCCCGCCGCGACGTACAGCCCGTCCCGCCCAAGGTCCGCCGCGTCCGGGGCACCTCGACCGGACTGCTCGTGTCGCTGCGGCTCCCGGCCGGTCTGGAGCCCGCCGACGTGGCCGCCGCCTCGGAGCGGTTGCGCCACGCCTGGGGTGTCCACTCCGTCCACGTGGTGGAAGCGAAGCCGGGTGTGATCGAGCTGCGGATGACGGGGTACGACGTGCTGCGCCGGGTGCGGATGCCCCGCCGGATCGCGTCGGGGGAGCTGGTGGTGCCGGTGGCGCTGCGGGAGGACGGGAGCGCGTTCGTCCGTGACTACCGGAAGATCCCGCACGCCCTGACCCTGGGTGCGAATCAGTCGGGCAAGTCGATGTATCAGCGCAACCTCATTGCCGGTCTGGCCAGGCTCCCCGTGGGCTTGGTCGGCATCGACTGCAAACGCGGTGTCGAGCAGGGCCGTTTCGCCTCGCGCCTGTCTGCCCTGGCGACCACACCGGATGAGGCGTCCGCGCTGCTGGATGCCCTGGTGGAAGAGATGGATTCCCGGTTCTGCCTGCTGAGTGAGCATCAGGTCTCGGACCTGTGGGAGCTGCCCAAGGCCGTGCGGCCGGTGCCGTTGGTGGTGCTGGTGGATGAGGTGGCGGAGCTGTTCCTCACGGCGGCGAGGAAGGATGAGGAGCGGCGGGACCGGATGGTCATGCAGATGATCCGTCTCGGTCAGATGGCCCGCGCGGTCGGGATCTATCTGGAGATCTGCGGGCAGCGCTTCGGCTCTGACCTCGGCAAGGGCGCCACCACCCTTCGTGCCCAGCTCACCGGCCGTGTGATCCATCGCGTGAATGACAAGCAGACCGCCGAAATGGGGCTCGGGGACATCGCCCCTGACGCGGTGTCGGCCGTGACCACGATTGCCCCGGACCGCCCCGGCGTCGCGGTGGCCGGTGACTCGTCCGGCGGCTGGTCCCGTATCCGCACACCGGAGATGAGCCCGGCGGAAGCGGTGGCGGTCTGCCGGGAGTACGCGCACCTCACCCCGCACCTTCCGGCCCTGGCCCCCTTCCGCCCCAGCGTTCCTGACGTGGTGGTCCCGGGTGAGGCGCCGCCGCTGGTCACCGCTCGGCCCGTGACCGAGTAACACCCCCTTGCTCCATAGGTTGGCGCGGCCTTCTCGCGCCAGGTCCCTACCCCGCCCATGCCTGAAACCGGAAGGAATCACCGCCATGGCCCGGAAGACCACCACCGCTCGCACCACCCCGAAGACGGTGCCCGTTCAGCCTGCCGAGTGCGGGGTGTGCAAGGGCTCGGGACAGGTCACCGTGAGCGTCCGTGTCGGCCGCAAACACCGCAACGTCGTACAGCAGGAGGGCTTCTGCCTGGCCTGCTTCGGCCCCGGCACCACCACCTCCTGACCACACGGAAGGACCCTCGCATGACGAAACAGGAAGCCGAACGGACCGCGATCCTCACCGCGGGAGTCGTGATCCTCGCCCTGACAGCGGTGGCGTTCTGGCTCTCCTACGCCCACCTCGCCGACGTCGCTAAGACCAACGGCCTCGCCGCCTCCAACGCCCGCACCTGGGCCTGGCCCGCCACCCTCGACCTGTTCATCGTGGCCGGTGAAGTCCTCATGTTCCGGGCCGCGTTGCGCGGTGTCACCGACTGGTGGGCCATCGGCCTCACGGTCGCCGGGTCGCTCGGGTCGATCGGTCTCAACGTCGCCGGAGTCGGCGCGGGTGCACCCCGCCTGCATTACGTCGTGGCCGCGGTGCCTCCGTCGGCCGCGCTCCTCGCCTTCGGCGCACTCATGCGACAGGTGCACAACCTCGTCGCCACCCCGGCAAACGACGGCCCCGCCCCGCTGGCCGAACCGGAAACGGAACCCACCGCGGTCGAAGTCGCGGACATCGAGGTGGAGCGGGTTCCCGACCCTGCCCCCACGGTCCCGGAGCTGCCCCCGGCGCCGCTGCCGGTCACCGTTTCGCCGGTGCCTCCGGCTCTGCTCGATCACGCCCGGAAGATCGCGGACACACACCACACCGCGACCGGCAAGGAGATCGACCCGGCCACGCTGCGGGCCAGGCTCGGTGTCCCGCCGCAGCTCGCTGACGCGATCGCCGCCCAACTCGCCTGACAAGGAGGGAAGTTCATGCCGCGTCCGAACCGCTTCCGCGACCTGCTGCGTATCGGTCCGGTCCAGGTCGGCACCCACACCGACGGCCGGGGACGGACCAAGCACACCGCCGCCTGCACCGCCCCCAAGTGCGGGTTCTCCGCCGACTACGACAGCCGCCCGGCGGCCGAACTCGCCGCCCGCACCCACCACTGCAACCCCTGACCGGAGGTGACCCTCATGCGCTACCCCGAGGACCAGTTCAACGCCGGTCACATCCCCGCTGACCTGCTCGGACAGCTCCCGCCCGGCACCGACCCGAAACAGATCGTCATTGTCCGGGCCGCACCGCGCAACTACACCGGGCCCATCCTGCTCGCGGTCACGATCACCGGTGGTATCGCCCTGATCATCCTCATGGTCGCCGTGACCCTGCACGTTGCCGCCGCCGCGACGGTCGCCGTTCTCTCGGCCACCGGCGGCGTGGGCCTCACCCTCAAACGCCCTCACCGCGGCAAGTAACAGCCCCCGGGGCGGCTCTCTCGCCAAAGATCCGCCGCCCCGGGTGCCCACCCATCCCAGATCCAACGGACCCGAAAGGGAGATCCCATCATGTCCCAGCACACCCTTGCCCGGACGCGCCTTTGCCAGGACTGCGACGGCTTCCCCACCGTCGCCATCACCACCGGCACCCGCCGCCCGGATGGCGCCCGCCAGACCATCACCGTGGTCTGCCGGACCTGCAACGGCACCGGCCACGTCACCCTCGCCGCCGCCCTCGTGCGCGCCGGCCGGTGAGCGCCATGGCCTTCCTGAACTGGCGCTCGTCCGAGCACTTCGACCACACCGGCGACAAGCCCTGCGTCCTCTGCGGCACACCGACCCCCCTCCGCTCCGACCGGGGCAAGCCCGTCCACAAGGTCTGCGCCGAGAACTGGATCGACGCCCACCCCTCCAAGCAGGAGGACAAGTGAGCGACTCCGCCACCCTGGCGGGCCTGGACCCGACCACCCTGGGGGATCTCCTGAGGGTGGCCGGGGTCCCCCGGCTTCGACCGCTGGCAGGACCAGATCCGCCGCACCGGCGGCTGCGCCGACCCCATCCACCTGTCCGGCGGGACCAAGACCATCGACCCCGCCACCGGCACCGTCCTCCACGCCTACTCGACCGACACCGAACCGGGCGGACGGCTCCGGGTCGCCTGCGGCAACCGGCGGGCCTCACGCTGCCCCTCCTGCGCCTGGACCTACGCCGGAGACACCTACCACCTCATCCGCGCCGGCCTCACCGGCGACCCCGCCAAAGGCACCCCCCACACCGTCCGCGACCACCCCCGCGTCTTCGCCACCCTCACCGCCCCCAGCTTCGGCCCCGTCCACAACCGGCCCACCTCCGGGCGCTGTCGGTGCGGCACCCAACACCCAGACGAAGCAACGGAGTTGGGGACCGCACTCGACCCTGCTACGTATGACTACGCGGGGGCGGTGCTGTGGAACAACCACGCCGGGCACCTGTGGCGCTACGTCACCATCTACCTCCCCCGGGAACTGGCCGCTCGCGCCGGCGTCACCCAGAAGGCGTTACGGGAGTGCCTGCGGGTCTCGTACGGCAAGGTTGCTGAGTACCAGAAGCGCGGTGCGATCCACTTCCACGCGGTCATCCGCTTCGACGGACCCGACGGGCCGGACTCCCCGCCGCCGGCCTGGGCCACCCTCGACCTGCTCGCCGACGCACTCCGTGCCGCCGCCGCCCGCGCTGAGATTGCCCTCCCAGCCGCGGGCGACTACCCGGCCCGGGTCCTGCGCTGGGGCACGCAGCTCGACGTCCAGCCCATCGGCGCCTTCGGCAACGGCGAAGACCTCACCGAACAAGCCGTCGCCTCCTACGTCGCCAAATACGCCACCAAAGCCGCCGAGACCACCGGCACGGTCGACCGCCGGATTGGGGAACTCGCCGAACTCGACAAGCTTCCCGACCTGCCCGACCACACCCGCCGCCTCATCCGGGCCTGCTGGGACCTCGACGCGGCATACCCCGACCGCCGCTTGTGGGCGTGGGCTCACATGCTCGGCTTCCGCGGCCACTTCTCCACCAAATCCCGCCGCTACTCCACCACCCTCGGCGCACTCCGCCAAGTCCGCGCCGACTACCGCGCCAACCAACAACGCACCGCCCTCGGCCTGCCCAACCCCGACGACAACCCCGAGGCCACCACGCTCACGGTCGCCCACTGGACCTACGCCGGACACGGCCACACCCCCGGCGAATCCTGGCTCGCCGCCAACATCCACCGCGACATCCAACACAACCGCGAAACCGCCCGCGAAGTACGAGCCGAACTCCAAGAGGGGGGGAGTGGTGAGCATGGCTGACCGACTGCTGACCGTCGAACAGGTCGCCGAACTGCTCGGCACCACGGTCCGGTTCCCCCGGCGGCTGATCGAGGAACGAAGGATCGAGTACGTCAAGGTGGGCCGACACGTCCGGATCTCGGAGAGCGTCATTGCGACCTTCATCGCCTCCAACACGGTTCGGCCGTCCGCCCGGCGACTGCGGGCGGTGGCCTGATGGCAGCTAAGAAGCGATCGTTCGGCCGTGTTCGCAAGCTGGCATCTGGGCGGTATCAGGCGCGCTACCTGGGACCTGATGGTATCGACCGGCCGGCGCCGCGGACGTTTCCCACGAAGCGCGACGCGGACAACTGGCTTGCGGACCGACAGAGCGAGATTGGTAAGGGGGAGTGGCAAGACCCCGATGCTGGCGCGATCAACTTTGAGGTTTACGCCCTCAAGTGGGTTGCGGAGCGGGGTTTGTCGGCGACTACCGAGGAGCTGTACCGGCGCCTCCTGCGTCTGCACATCCTGCCTACGTTCTGCGCGTGGGACCTGGATGAGATCAACGCTCCCCGCGTGCGTAGCTGGCGAGCAGAGCGGCTGGCGACCACGGGTGCACCAACGACCGTCGCCAAGTCCTACCGGCTTGTCAAGGCCATCCTGGAAACGGCCGTGGATGACGAGCTGATCCGCCGCAATCCCTGCCGGATCAAGGGGGCGGGGAAGGAGTCGCCGGGGGAACGGCAAATCGCCACCGTCGCTCAGGTCGATGCCCTCGCTGATGTGCTCGGTCCTCGCTGGAGGCTGATGGTCTACCTCGGCGCCTACGGCCCCATGCGACCGGAGGAGCAGGCAGAGCTGCGCCGCAAGGATGTGGACCTGGACGCGATGACCATCAGGGTTCGTATGGCTGCCCCGGAGCTGACCACTGGACGGCGCGCGATCGGCGATACGAAGTCGGACGCAGGTAAGAGGCTGGTCGCTCTGCCTGCCTTCCTGCGGACCGATCTGCGGCGGCATCTGGACTGGTATGCCGAGAAGGGTCCAGACGGGCTGCTGTTCGTGGGAGAGCGGGGCAAGCCCTTCAGGCGGTCGTCCTTGGGCCGGAAGTGGCGCAAGGCCAGGACCGCGGTCGGCCTTTCGGAGGACTTCCGCTTCTACGATCTGCGCCACACCGGACACACTCTGACGACGCGGTCCGGGGCCACCCTCAAGGACACCATGGTGCGTGCCGGGCAGTCCTCGGAGCGTGCCGCGCTGATCTACCAGCACTCGGACCACGAGCGTCAGCAGGAAGTGGCGGCTGGCCTGGACCAGATGGTGCAGGCCCAGCGCCGGAAGAACGCCGATCTGTCATCGGGCACGCAACGGGCACAAGGGTCCTGAAGAGGTCTAGACAACAAAGAACCCCCGGGTCAATGACCTGGGGGTTTGTCGTGGAGCGGGTGACGAGAATCGAACTCGCGCTCTGAGCTTGGGAAGCTCATGTTCTACCATTAAACTACACCCGCCGAGGGAGGCTTTGTTTGCCTCGCGTCGTCGGACACTCTACCCCATTCTGGGGGGCCGGGCGGGTGGGTGGGCGGGGTGCCGGGGGTGGGGTGTTCTGGGGATCCTCTAGTGTGGGGCTTTGTCCGCGTTTGTTGGGGAAAGGACCTCATGGATCTGATCGAGCGCCCTGTTGTTCGCTGTGCCGAGGGGCATGTGTTCCGTACGTCGAGTTTTCCGATGCAGCAGCTCGACGCCGGGCGCATCGGGCCCGGGCGGCTCATTCGGTGTCCGCGGTGTGCTCGGTTGCGGCATGCCGTGCCGGTGGGGGCGGGGGACGTGGACGCCGTGGTGGGGAAGGTGGCCGTGGGGGTTACCGGGGGTGCGGGGGGCGCTTTCTAGGGGTTGTGGGTTTTTCTGGGGATGGGGGCGCTCGGGGTGCGCGTTGGCCGATTGCGGGTGGCTCGTGCTCCTTGCGTATCCTCGGGGCGTGCTTCTCTCTGACAAGGACATCCGGGCCGAGCTCGACTCCGGACGCGTACGTGTCGAACCGTACGACGCATCGATGGTGCAGCCGTCGAGCATCGACGTGCGGCTCGACCGGTACTTCCGGGTGTTCGAGAACCATCGCTATCCCCACATCGACCCCGCCGTCGAGCAGAGCGATCTGACGCGCCAGGTCGAGCCGGACGGCGATGAGGCGTTCATCCTGCATCCCGGGGAGTTCGTGCTGGCCTCGTCGTACGAGGTCATCTCGCTGCCCGACGACATCGCCTCCCGGCTGGAGGGGAAGTCCAGCCTCGGGCGGCTTGGGCTCGTCACCCATTCCACCGCCGGATTCATCGATCCTGGGTTTTCCGGGCACGTCACGCTTGAGCTGTCCAATCTCGCCACTCTGCCCATCAAGCTCTGGCCCGGTATGAAGATCGGGCAGTTGTGCTTGTTCCGGCTCAGTTCGCCGGCGGAGTTCCCGTACGGTTCCGAGCGGTACGGGTCCCGTTATCAGGGGCAGCGTGGGCCCACCGCCTCCCGGTCCTTCCAAAACTTTCATCGCACTCAGGTGTGAGAGGGAGGGAAGGGGAAGGACGGGGAGGAGCGGAAGGGGAAGGGGAGGGGGAGGCCATGACCCTGGGGCAGTCCTTACAGCGTGCCCAGCTTCAGCAGTGACAGCAGCGCGATCAGCTGGATCGCCGACGCTCCCAGCGCCTTCGGCCACGGCAGGTCGTGGCTCTTGCTCACCATCGTCGTGAAGAGGAAGCCCGCCGCGATCCAGGTCACCCAGCCGAGAACCTGGACCAGGGAGTTCCCGCCGCCCAGGAAGACGCCGAAGATCAGGCGCGGGGCGTCCGTGATCGACATGATCAGCATCGACAGGCCCACGGTGGGCTGCCAGGCCCCGTCGCCGCCCAGCTGGCGGGCCATGGTGTGGGTCACCACGCCCAGGATCAGGCCGCCGATGACGAAGGTCACGCCGGTCACCAGGACGTACGGGACGGCCGTGGAGAGCGTCGCGTCGATCGTGTCCTCGCGGGCCGTGCCGAAGCCGAAGAGCGCCAGCAGGCCGTAGACGAACGTCACCGTCAGGGCCGGGCCCCACACCGGGTAGTCCCGCATCTGGAGGAAGGTCTGGGCCGGGCGCAGCACGATGCCGCTCAGCAGGTCCTTCCAGGCCAGCCGCGGGCCCGCGGGGGCCGCCGCGGCGCCGGCGTGGTAGGTCGCGCCGTCGCCGTACGGGTCCTCGTTCACGCTGAACATCTGCGTGTGGCCCGGGTTGTTGGCGTACGGGTCGGCTCCCCGGCCGCCGCCCTGGCCCTGGTGCTGCTGGCCGTACGGGTCGCCGAAGTACTCCGGTTCGCCGTGCGCGCCGCCGCCCTGGGCGGGGCCGCCGTGGCCGCCGCCGTACTGCTGCTGCTGTTGGCCGCCGCCGTACCGCTGTCCACCGCCCGTGGGCGGCCACTGCTGCTGCGGAGGGCGTGGCGGCTGCCCGTACGGAGGAGTGGGTTGGCCGCCTCCCCCGTAGCTCGGGGGCGGCGCCTGCCGTCCGTACGGCTGCTGTTGCTGTTGCTGCTGCCGCTGCGGTTGCTGTCGCGAGGTGCGGTTGTCCCGGCCGCGTCCGATCCTGAATCCAGCCACGTCATCGAACGTACCCGCTCCTGAGCCGTACAGCCGACGCGGTACGGGGCCGGGCGGGGTTTGCTGCCGAGCTGTGACATCCCCTAAGGGCCATTCCCGCCGGGTCCGCTACTGGACCGGGGCCTCGTCCTGGGTCGGTTCCGGCTTCGGGTTCGGCTTCGGGTTTGGGTTCGGGTTCGCCTCCGGCTGGGGCGACGCGGCCGGGTCCGGTGTGGCGTCCGGTGACACCGCCGAAGCCACCCCCGCCGGCACCCGTACCGAATCCAGCAGCAGTTGCGCCACATCCACCACCTGGATCGATTCCTTCGCCGCGCCCTCGTTCTTCTTGCCGTTCACCGAGTCCGTCAGCATCACCAGGCAGAACGGGCACGCCGTCGACACGATGTCCGGGTTCAGCGAAAGCGCCTCGTCCACCCGCTCGTTGTTGACGCGCTTGCCGATCCGCTCCTCCATCCACATCCGCGCCCCGCCCGCGCCGCAGCAGAAGCCCCGCTCCTTGTGACGGTGCATCTCCTCGCTGCGCAGGCCCGGCACGCTCGCGATGATCTCGCGCGGCGGGGTGTAGATCTTGTTGTGACGGCCGAGGTAGCAGGGGTCGTGGTACGTGATCAGACCCTCGACCGGCGTCACGGGCACCAACTTGCCCTCGTCCACCAGGTGTTGCAGCAGCTGCGTGTGGTGGATGACCTCGAACTCCCCGCCCAGCTGCGGGTATTCGTTCGCGATCGTGTTGAAGCAGTGCGGGCAGGTGGCCACGATCCGCTTCGCCGACCTCGGCTTGCGCGTGGTGGCGTCCTCGTCGTCCTCGCCGAACGCCATGTTCAGCAACGCCACGTTCTCCTGGCCGAGTTGCTGGAACAGCGGCTCGTTGCCCAGGCGCCGTGCCGAGTCACCCGTGCACTTCTCGTCGCCGCCCATGATCGCGAACTTCACACCGGCGATGTTCAGCAGCTCCGCGAACGCCTTGGTGGTCTTCTTCGCCCGGTCCTCCAGCGCGCCCGCGCACCCCACCCAGTACAGGTAGTCGACCTCCGACAGGTCCTCGACGTCCTGGCCGACGACCGGGACCTCGAAGTCGACCTCCTTCGTCCACTCCAGCCGCTGCTTCTTCTGCAACCCCCACGGATTGCCCTTCTTCTCCAGGTTCTTGAGCATCGTCCCGGCCTCGCTCGGGAACGCGCTCTCGATCATCACCTGGTAGCGGCGCATGTCGAGGATGTGGTCGACGTGCTCGATGTCGACGGGGCACTGCTCGACACACGCGCCGCACGTGGTGCACGACCACAGCACGTCCGGGTCGATGACCCCGTTCTCCTCCAGCGTCCCGATCAGGGGCCGTTCGGCCTCGGCGAGCGCGGCGGCCGGCACCCCGGCCAGCTGCTCCGGCGTCGCCTTCTCCTCGCCCTCCATCGTCTTGCCGCCGCCCGCCAGCAGATAGGGGGCCTTGGCGTGCGCGTGGTCGCGCAGCGACATGATCAGCAGCTTGGGGGAGAGGGGCTTGCCCGTGTTCCAGGCCGGGCACTGCGACTGGCAGCGGCCGCACTCCGTACACGTCGAGAAGTCGAGGATGCCCTTCCACGAGAAGTGCTCGATCTGGGAGACGCCGAAGACGTCGTCGTCGCCGGGCTCCTCGAAGTCGATCTCCTTGCCGCCGCTCGTCATCGGGAGCAGGGCGCCGAGCGCCGTGCCGCCGGCCGCGTCGCGCTTGAACCAGATGTTCGGGAAGGCCAGGAAGCGGTGCCAGGCGACGCCCATGTCGGTCTTGAGCGCGACCGTGATCATCCAGACGAAGGACGTCCCGATCTTGATCATCGCGATCAGATAGACGAGGTTCTGGAGCGTGCTGAGGCTCAGTCCCCTGAAGGCCGCGACCAGGGGGTACGAGATGACGTACGCGGCCTGGTAGCCGTCCGCGTGGTGCAGCGCGCCCTCCAGCCCGCGCAGCAGCAGGATCGCCACCCCGATGACGAGGATCACCGCTTCCACGAAGTACGCCTGGCCGAAGTTCGAGCCCGCGAAACGGGACTTGCGGCCCGCGCGGGTCGGCAGCGACAGCTGACGGACGACGATCAGCGTCAGGATGCCGAGCGTCGTCAGCGCGCCGATCAGCTCGACGAACACCTCGTACGGAGTCCAGTCGCCGATCACCGGCAGCAGCCAGTCGGCCTGGAAGAGCTGTCCGAAGGCGTTGACGAGCGTCAGCACGAGCGAGAAGAAGCCGACCGCCACGAACCAGTGCGCGACGCCGACGACACCCCACCGGTTCATCCGCGTGTGGCCGAGGAACTCCTTGGCCACCGTCAGGGTGCGCTGCTTGGGAGCGTCGGTCCGGGTACCCGCGGGGACGTCCTGGCCGAGGCGCACGAAGCGGTAGATCTGCGCGATGGCTCGGGCGAACAGCGCCACGCCGACGACGCCGAGTACCAGCGACACGATGATCGCGGCGAGTTGCATGTGGGGGCTCCTCGGGCCTGCGCGGGTGGAAGGTCGGCACGGGTACCGGTCCCGCGCTCGTACTAATCAGTAACTTAATCGGTTCGTGCTGAGGTTACCCAGTTGTCTCGACGCAATGTAGTGGCGCGGGTGGTGATCTGTGTCGCTGGGGCGCGCCCGCGGGCCGGAGAGCGGGGCGCGGGCGCCGCGCGTACGTGCGCCGGGGCGCGCCGGGGAGGCCGCGGAGGGTGCGGAGGGTACGGCCCCGGCTCTGCCAGGAGCAGGGCCGGCAGCGTACGGACCAGGATCAGGAGGTCGAGGCCGATCCAGTGGTGCTCGACGTAGTGCTGGTCCAGGAGCGGGGCCTCGTCCCACGGCTTCGGCGAGTGCCGCCGCAGCTGCGCGAGGCCGGTCAGGCCCGGCCGTACGAGCTGCCGCCACGGAGCGGCCGCCGCCGGGGAGCCGTGGGGCAGCGGGGCGGGTCCGACCAGGGACAGGTCGCCCCGTACGACCTGGGGCAGCCGGGACAGCAGGTCGAGGCGGAAGCGGCGGGTGCGCAGCGCGTGCAGGACGAAGGGGCGGCCGTGCAGGCCGGTGCGGCGGTCGGCGGTGAGGGCGGCCCGGCCGCGGCGCCGGCCCCGTACCGCCCCCGCGACCGTCGCCGCCACCAGTACGGGCGCCGCCAGAACCAGCAGGACCGAGCCGAGCGTCAGGTCCAGGAGGCGCTTGGGGTCCGCGAGCCGGGCCGCGCGTCCGGCCACCCGTGACGCGAGCCGGGCCGCTCGCCTCGCCACCCATGACGTGAGTCGTTCCATGGCGGACACCTGACCGTTCCGGGCTCAAGAGGGCTGGAGTGGGCTCAAGGGGCTCAGGAGGGTTCACGGGGCTCCCCGGGAACTTTCGGGGCCTTTGTGAAAGTTATGACAGAACGATCGCAGGACGCGGCCGCCTCGCCGCAGGAGGTGTCCCGCGTGCCGGCGTACACCCCGCCGGCTCCCCGCAAGCCCCCCGCCAGGCCCGTTGCACCGCGTCAGCACGATTATTGAGCCCCCTCGACTCAGGTCCTTTGACTCACCGCGATCCGTGATGCATCCTTGAGCCTGTTCCACTCAAGTCAGCTGGAGGAATCGAAATGGCACGTGCGGTCGGCATCGACCTGGGCACGACTAACTCCGTCGTCAGCGTTCTCGAAGGCGGCGAGCCCACCGTCATCACCAACGCAGAGGGCGCCAGGACCACGCCGTCCGTCGTCGCCTTCGCCAAGAACGGCGAGGTGCTCGTCGGAGAGGTGGCCAAGCGCCAGGCGGTCACGAACGTCGACAGGACCATCCGCTCCGTCAAGCGCCACATGGGCACTGACTGGAAGATGAACCTGGACGGGAAGGACTTCAACCCGCAGCAGATCTCGGCCTTCGTGCTCCAGAAGCTGAAGCGGGACGCGGAGGCGTACCTGGGCGAGAAGGTCACCGACGCGGTGATCACCGTCCCGGCGTACTTCAACGACTCCGAGCGCCAGGCCACGAAGGAGGCCGGCGAGATCGCGGGCCTCACGGTCCTGCGTATCGTCAACGAGCCGACGGCGGCCGCGCTGGCCTACGGGCTCGACAAGGACGACCAGACGATCCTGGTCTTCGACCTCGGCGGCGGTACGTTCGACGTCTCGCTGCTGGAGATCGGTGACGGCGTCGTCGAGGTGAAGGCCACCAACGGTGACAACCACCTCGGTGGTGACGACTGGGACCAGCGCCTCGTGGACTTCCTGGTGAAGCAGTTCGCCAACGGCCACGGCGTGGACCTGTCCAAGGACAAGATGGCTCTCCAGCGTCTCCGCGAGGCCGCGGAGAAGGCGAAGATCGAGCTGTCCTCGTCCAGCGAGACCACGATCAACCTTCCGTACATCACGGCGTCGGCCGAGGGCCCGCTGCACCTGGACGAGAAGATCACCCGCTCGCAGTTCCAGCAGCTCACCTCCGACCTGCTGGACCGCTGCAAGACGCCGTTCCACAACGTCATCAAGGACGCCGGCATCGCGCTGTCCGAGATCGACCACGTGGTGCTCGTCGGCGGCTCGACCCGTATGCCCGCCGTGGCGGAGCTGGTCAAGGAGCTCACCGGCGGCCGTGACGCCAACAAGGGTGTGAACCCCGACGAGGTCGTCGCCATCGGTGCCGCGCTCCAGGCCGGTGTCCTCAAGGGTGAGGTCAAGGACGTCCTGCTCCTCGACGTGACCCCGCTGTCCCTGGGTATCGAGACCAAGGGCGGCATCATGACCAAGCTGATCGAGCGCAACACGACGATCCCGACGAAGCGCTCCGAGATCTTCACGACGGCCGAGGACAACCAGCCGTCGGTGCAGATCCAGGTCTACCAGGGCGAACGCGAGATCGCCGCGTACAACAAGAAGCTCGGGATGTTCGAGCTGACGGGCCTGCCGCCCGCCCCGCGCGGGGTGCCGCAGATCGAGGTCGCCTTCGACATCGACGCCAACGGCATCATGCACGTGGCCGCGAAGGACCTCGGCACGGGCAAGGAGCAGAAGATGACCGTCACCGGCGGCTCCTCGCTGCCGCGCGACGAGGTCAACCGGATGCGCGAAGAGGCCGAGCAGTACGCGGACGAGGACCACAAGCGCCGCGAGGCCGCCGAGACGCGCAACCAGGCGGAGCAGCTCGTCTACCAGACGGAGAAGTTCCTCAAGGACAACGAGGACAAGGTCCCCGGCGACGTCAAGACGGAGGTCGAGGAGTCCATCGCCGAGCTGAAGGAGAAGCTCAAGGGCGAGGACACCGCCGAGATCCGTACGTCCACCGAGA
Source organism: Streptomyces sp. NPDC088261 (assembly GCF_044740805.1). Classification (NCBI taxonomy): domain Bacteria; kingdom Bacillati; phylum Actinomycetota; class Actinomycetes; order Kitasatosporales; family Streptomycetaceae; genus Streptomyces; species Streptomyces sp. NPDC088261. The sequence goes on along the minus strand of NZ_JBIURL010000001.1, from coordinate 313,519 downwards.
AGGTCGCGGCCGTCTCCCAGAAGCTGGGCCAGGCGATGTACGCCAACGCCCAGGCCGAGGGTGCGACCGCCGGTGCTGAGGCGCCGGGCGGCCAGCAGGGCCAGGCCTCCCAGGACGGTACGGACGACGTCGTCGACGCCGAGATCGTGGACGACGAGCGTGACACCAAGGGTGGTGCCGCGTGACCGAGGAGACCCCGGGCTTCGAAGAGAAGCCTGACGTCCCCTCCGGCGCGACCCCCGAAGACGCCGCGCCGCAGGCCGGCGGGCCGGACTCCGCGAAGGAGACCGGCCCGGCGGCCCCGGCCGGGGACGTGAACGACATAGCTCTGACCGCGCAGCTGGACCAGGTGCGTACGGCGCTCGCCGAGCGCACCGCGGACCTCCAGCGGCTCCAGGCCGAGTACCAGAACTACCGCCGCCGGGTGGAGCGCGACCGGGTCACCGTCAAGGAGATCGCCGTCGCGAAGCTCCTGACGGAGCTGCTGCCGGTGCTCGACGACATCGGGCGCGCCCGGGAGCACGAAGAGCTGGTGGGCGGCTTCAAGTCGGTCGCCGAGTCGCTGGAGACCATCGTCGCCAAGATGGGCCTCCAGCAGTTCGGCAAGGAGGGCGAGCCCTTCGACCCGACGATCCACGAAGCGCTGATGCACTCGTATGCGCCGGATGTCACGGAAGACACCTGCGTCGCGATCCTTCAGCCTGGGTACCGGTTCGGCGAGCGGACGATCAGGCCCGCTCGCGTCGCGGTGGCGGAGCCCCAGCCGGGGGCGACGCCGAAGTCGGCGGAGGAGGCGGGCGAGTCCGGCTCGTCCGCCCAAGGCAAGGACGACGGTGGCCCCGACGAGGGCTGACGCCGAGGCACGGAAGAGTGCTGACGTACGTACGGACGGCGTGAGGGTGGCCGGTGGAGAGGAGGGACGTCGGGAATGAGCACGAAGGACTTCGTGGAGAAGGACTACTACAAGGTTCTCGGCGTCCCCAAGGACGCCACCGAGGCCGAGATCAAGAAGGCGTACCGGAAGCTCGCCCGCGAGTTCCACCCGGACGCCAACAAGGGTGACGCGAAGGCCGAGGAGCGCTTCAAGGAGATCTCCGAGGCCAACGACGTGCTCGGCGACGCCAAGCGCCGCAAGGAGTACGACGAGGCCCGCGCGCTCTTCGGCAACGGCGGCTTCCGGCCGGGACCGGGCGCCGGCGGCGGTTCCTTCAACTTCGACCTGGGCGACCTCTTCGGGGGCGCCCCGGGCGGCGGTGGTACGGGAACGGCGCAGGGCGGCGGCTTCGGCGGCGGCGGTGGCGGCATCGGGGACATGTTCGGCGGCCTCTTCAACCGGGGAGGCCCCGGCACCACCCGCGTGCAGCCGCGCCGCGGCCAGGACATCGAGTCCGAGGTGACGCTCAGCTTCACCGAGGCGGTGGACGGGGCCACGGTCCCGCTGCGGATGTCCAGCCAGGCGCCCTGCAAGGCCTGTTCGGGTACGGGTGACAAGAACGGCACCCCGCGGGTCTGCCCGACCTGCGTGGGCACCGGACAGGTCTCCCGGGGCACCGGTGGCGGCTTCTCGCTCACCGACCCGTGCGTGGACTGCAAGGGCCGCGGCCTGATCGCCCAGGACCCCTGCGAGGTCTGCAAGGGCAGCGGGCGCGCCAGGTCGTCCAGGACGATGCAGGTACGGATCCCGGCGGGCGTCAGCGACAACCAGCGGATCCGGCTGCGCGGCAAGGGCGCCCCCGGCGAGCGCGGCGGCCCGGCGGGCGACCTGTACGTGGTCGTGCACGTCGGCTCCCACCCGGTCTTCGGCCGGAAGGGCGACAACCTGACCGTGACGGTGCCGGTCTCCTTCACGGAGGCGACGCTGGGCGGCGAGGTGAAGGTGCCGACGCTCGGCGGCCCCCCGGTCACGCTGAAACTGCCCGCGGGGACCCCGAACGGGCGTACGATGCGCGCCCGTGGCAAGGGCGCCGTACGCAAGGACGGCAGTCGCGGGGACCTGCTGGTCACCGTCGAGGTAGCCGTCCCCAAGGACCTCGGCGTGGAGGCACGTGACGCGCTGGAGGCCTACCGGAAGGCGACCGCGGACGACGACCCGCGGGCGGAGTTGTTCCAGGCCGCGAAGGGAGCATGACCCGAGATGGACAGGGACGGGCGGCGCAGACCGCCCTCTGCGTTCGGCAGGGCGTACGAACTGACCGAGGAGACGCCGGTGTACGTCATCTCGGTGGCGGCCCAGCTCTCGGGTCTGCACCCGCAGACCCTCCGGCAGTACGACCGCCTCGGCCTGGTCTCCCCGGACCGCACGGCGGGGCGGGGCCGGCGCTACTCGGCCCGTGACATCGAACTGCTCCGCCAGGTGCAGGCGTTGTCCCAGGACGAGGGCATCAACCTCGCGGGCATCAAGCGGATCATCGAGCTGGAGAACCAGGTGGCCGCGCTCCAGGCCCGGGTCGCCGAGCTGTCGGCGGCCGTGGACGGCGCGGCGGCGGCGATGCGCCAGCGCGAGGCGCAGGTGCACGCCTCGTACCGCCGCGACCTGGTGCCGTACACGGACGTACAGGCGACCGGCGCGCTGGTGGTGTGGCGGCCGGCGGAGAGGCCGTAGCGGGCCCGCGAGAGCGGCACGAGAGACCCAACAGCACGCCCCCGGAGCCTTGGTCGGCTCCGGGGGCGTTGTGCTGTGTCCCGAAGGGTCCTCCAAGAGGCCCGCACATGCAGGATGCTGGTCACAGACCTCCCCGTTCCGGTCACGACTGCTGGTTCAGGATCCCCGAGTTCGCGATGAGGTAGCCCAGTTGCGCGCGGCTGCCGCTGCCCAGCGTGGTGGCGAGCTTGGCGATGTGCGCACGGCACGTCCGTACGTTCATCCCGAGCCGGCGCGCGATCGCCTCGTCCACGTACCCCTCCACCAGGAGTTGCGCGATGGTCCGCTGAACGCCCGTGATCCCGGCCGGGGTCGGCTCGTACTCCACCTGCTCCGTGAGGGGCGTGGCGCGCCGCCAGAGCTGCTCGAAGACCTGCGCCAGGTAGTCCACCAGCCCCGGGTGCCGCAGCTCAAGGGCCACTTGGCGGTCGGACCTGGCGGGGATGTACGCGACGGTCCTGTCGAAGATGATCAGGCGCTCGGTGAGTTCTTCGAGTGTCCTGATCTCCACCGTGTTCTGGCCCAGCATCTCCGCGTAGGCGAGGGTGCCCTGGCTGTGGCGTGCCGTGTGCTGGTACAAGGTTCGGATGCTGACGCCGCGGTTCACGACCGCCCTGCCGCGCTCCAACGCCTGGGCGAGCAGGTGTGCGCTCCTGCCGCCGCCCGGTTGCAGGGTCAGTACTTCCGTTTTGCACTCGGCGGTGGAGAGGTCCAGCGCGGCGTTGATCCGGCTGTCGCCCTCCAGGACCGTGATCGCGTGGGTGATGGGCGGATCCTGGGCGCTGATCGTCATGAACGGCTCGAAAGAGTCGGTCAGTTCGACGGCGAAATGTCGCCTCTCCTGGATCTCCCGCTCGATGGGGTGGAGCCGCTGGGCGAGCGCCGCGGACGGCGGAACGGGGCGAAGCCAGTCCGCATCGTCCGGATCCGGGTGCAGAAGCGGGAATTCCATGAGGCACGGAGCCACCGCGGCTTCGCTCCGGGCGATGCGTCCGGAGCGCAGCGCACTGGCGTAAAGCCGCCTGCCCTCATCACACATATCGGTGATGGCATGGGGATGTGTCGGGTTTGTGTCTCTTGCGGGCAAATCTCCACCCCCCAGGGTCCTGAACATACAGGAACATGATGCCTCGATCCGGTGGCGTTGGTGTGCCCGGGTGGGACATCGTCTTCATGGCGGGGGAAGAGGAACCCATTAAGTGAGGACGAAGCCGACTATGTATAAGAGAATGCTTCGCGCGGTGGCTGCCACTGCTTTCTCTGCGGCTCTGGCCTGTGGTGTGCTGGCTGTCGGGGGAGACGCGGGTCAGGTCACCACGCCTGCCGGATCGCAGGCCGCGGGAGCGGGTGACATCGCGTGGGGAGCCGCGGCGGGTGACATCGCGTGGGGTGCCGCTGCGGGTGACATCGCGTGGGGCCCGGCACCGACGGACATCGCCTGGGGCGAGCCGGCTGGCACCGGCGCATGACTGTCCCGCCGGACGACCGGGTCTTCCGGCGGGAGATGGCCACGGCTTACCGGTCGGGCTGGCACTTCATCGACCTTGTCACGGCGATTCCGCACCGTGGCGACTCGCTGACAGTGACCCTGTTCGGAGAGCCGATCCTCGTGGTACGCGAGGAGGACGACGATGTCCGGGCCTACCGTTGCCTGCGGAAGCCGAGGGGCGCCCCACAGCCCGTCCGCTGTGCCATCCGGTACGACATGATTTTCGTGAACCTCGACCAGCGTGACCACCAGCTGGTCGAACCCAAGACCATCCTCGCCACCCCCCGCAGTGCCTGAGCGATTCCCCCGTCGTTGTAAATCGCTCCGGCACTTCCCCCACACAGCGGCGCCATCGTGGACCTGAAACACGATGGCGCCGCTGTGCCCCCCGCCCGCGTGCGGGCACGTCCGGTCGGGGCACCCCCCTGGCCCCGACCGGACGATCACGCGCGACCGAGCGCCCGGTCCAGGGCGATCTCGATGACAACCCGGTCCGGGTTGGGCGCGGGAGTGCGTCCGTAGCGCTCCGCGTAACGGCTTTCCGCGTCTGCCACGACTTCCTGTTCGGTACGGATCGTGGCGACGCCTTCCAAGGTCGCCCAGCGCTTCTTGTGCACCTGGCAGACCGCGACGCGCGCGCCGCGAGCGCCTGACGCGCCGCTCTCCGGGTCCGACGCGCCGCCGCTCTCCGCGCCTGACGCGCCGCCGCTCTCCGCGCTCGACGCCAGGATGTTGGCCACCTTCCTGCTGTTCTTGTTGGTGATGACCCGTGCGAGGCCTGCCTCCGGGTCGTACGTCACCCCCACCGCGACCACGTGCGGCGTGCCGTCGGCCCGCAGGGTGGTCAGTGTGCACAGGTGGTGCTCCCGCCAGAACGCGAGAAACTCGGGGCTGGGGTGGTGTACGTCAAGAGCCATGCGGAAAGCGTAGGCGTGCGACCCTGAGTGGAATAGACTCAACTTTGCATAGGTTGCCTGAGTCAGGGTTGCGAGACCTCAGGACACCCGCAGGACACCGCAGCCAGAGTTGAGATCCGCGCGAGGAGGAGAAAGCGCCCGTGGACGCCGAGCTGACCAACAAGAGCCGGGACGCCATCAACGCCGCCACCAGCAGGGCCGTGGCGGCGGGCCATGCCGACCTGACCCCCGCCCACCTGCTGCTCGCCCTGCTCTCGGGCCAGGACAACGAGAACGTCACCGATCTGCTGACCGCCGTCGAGGCGGACCAGGCGGCGGTACGGTCCGGTACGGAGCGGCTGCTGGCGGCCCTGCCGACCGCCGCCGGCTCCACCGTGGCGCCCCCGCAGCCCAACCGCGAGCTGCTGGCCGTCATCGCGGACGCCGACCGGCGGGCGAAGGAGCTGGGCGACGAATACCTTTCCACCGAGCACCTGCTGATCGGCGTCGCCGCCAAGGGCGGGCGGGCCGGAGAGGTGCTGGACCGGCAGGGTGCCGGGGCGAAGAAGCTGCTGGACGCGTTCGAGAAGGCAAGGGGAGGGCGCCGGGTGACCACACCCGACCCGGAGGGCCAGTACAAGGCCCTGGAGAAGTTCGGCACCGATTTCACCGCCGCCGCCCGCGAGGGCAGGCTCGACCCGGTCATCGGCCGGGACCAGGAGATCCGGCGGGTGGTGCAGGTGCTGTCACGCCGTACGAAGAACAATCCGGTGCTGATCGGTGAGCCCGGCGTCGGCAAGACGGCCGTGGTCGAGGGGCTCGCGCAGCGGATTGTCAAGGGCGACGTGCCGGAATCGCTCAAGAACAAGCGGCTGGTTTCGCTGGACCTCGGTGCGATGGTGGCCGGCGCGAAGTACCGCGGCGAGTTCGAGGAGCGCCTCAAGACCGTCCTCGCCGAGATCAAGGGCAGCGACGGACAGATCATCACGTTCATCGACGAACTGCACACCGTCGTCGGCGCGGGCGCCGGCGGTGACTCGGCCATGGACGCGGGCAACATGCTGAAGCCGATGCTCGCGCGCGGCGAGCTGCGGATGGTCGGCGCCACGACGCTGGACGAGTACCGCGAGCGGATCGAGAAGGACGCGGCGCTGGAGCGGCGCTTCCAGCAGGTGCTGGTCGCCGAGCCGAACGTCGAGGACACGATCGCGATCCTGCGCGGGCTCAAGGGCCGGTACGAGGCCCACCACAAGGTGCAGATCGCGGACGCGGCGCTGGTCGCCGCGGCCACCCTCTCCGACCGGTACATCACCTCGCGGTTCCTGCCCGACAAGGCCATCGACCTGGTGGACGAGGCCGCGTCCCGCCTCCGGATGGAGATCGACTCCTCGCCGCTGGAGATCGACGAGCTCCAGCGGGCCGTCGACCGCCTCCGTATGGAGGAGCTGGCGCTCAAGAACGAGTCCGACCCCGCGTCCAAGCAGCGGCTGGAGAAGCTGCGCCGCGACCTCGCGGACCGCGAGGAGGAGCTGCGCGGGCTGAACGCGCGCTGGGAGAAGGAGAAGCAGGGCCTCAACCGCGTCGGTGAGCTGAAGGAGCGCCTGGACGACCTGCGCGGCCAGGCGGAGCGCGCGCAGCGCGACGGGGACTTCGACACCGCGTCCAAGCTGCTGTACGGCGAGATCCCCGGCCTGGAACGTGAGCTGGAGGAGGCCGCGGAGGCCGAACAGGAAGCGTCCAAGGACACGATGGTCAAGGAGGAGGTCGGCCCCGACGACATCGCGGACGTGGTCGGCTCCTGGACCGGCATCCCGGCGGGGCGGCTGCTGGAGGGCGAGACGCAGAAGCTGCTGCGGATGGAGCAGGAGCTGGGCAGGCGCCTGGTCGGGCAGCACGAGGCCGTGCAGGCGGTGTCCGACGCGGTACGCCGTACCCGCGCCGGAATCGCCGACCCCGACCGGCCCACCGGATCCTTCCTCTTCCTCGGCCCGACGGGCGTCGGCAAGACCGAGCTGGCGAAGGCGCTCGCGGACTTCCTCTTCGACGACGAGCGGGCGATGGTCCGCATCGACATGAGCGAGTACGGCGAGAAGCACTCGGTGGCCCGGCTGGTCGGCGCGCCTCCCGGGTACGTCGGCTACGAGGAGGGCGGCCAGCTCACGGAGGCGGTGCGGCGGCGCCCGTACTCGGTGATCCTCCTGGACGAGGTGGAGAAGGCCCATCCCGAGGTCTTCGACATCCTGCTCCAGGTCCTGGACGACGGCCGCCTCACGGACGGCCAGGGCCGGACGGTCGACTTCCGCAACACGATCCTGGTCCTGACGTCGAACCTGGGCAGCCAGTTCCTGGTCGAGCCGCTGACGGGCGAGGAGGAGAAGAAGCAGCAGGTCCTGACGGTCGTACGGGCCTCCTTCAAGCCGGAGTTCCTGAACCGCCTGGACGACCTGGTGGTCTTCTCGGCCCTGTCCAAGGACGAACTGGCCCACATCGCCGCCCTCCAGATCGACCGCCTGGCCGCCCGCCTGGCGGAACGCCGCCTGACCCTGGACGTCACCCCCGAGGCCCTGGCCTGGCTGGCGGAGGAGGGCAACGACCCGGCGTACGGCGCCCGCCCCCTGCGCCGCCTGATCCAGACGGCGATCGGCGACCAGCTGGCGAAGGAGATCCTGGCGGGCGAGATCAAGGACGGCGACACGGTCCGAGTGGCCCGCTTCGCCGACGGCCTGCTCGTGGGCCCGGGGGACCCGGAGCAGCCGGGAGACCCCGGCACCACGCCGACGGAGAAGACGCTGTAGCGCACGCGTGTCGTCTCTGACGGGCCCCTCACCCACCCGGGTGGTGGGCCCGTCCACGTGCGTGGGCAGGAAGCTACCATCGGACAAAGATTGAAACTGGCGGTTCACTTGCGCACAAGGCTGTTTGGAGGCGCCACAGCATGTTGCTGAGCTTTCGTGTCGCCAATCACGGCTCCCTGCGCGAGCCGCAGGAGCTGAATTTCGCACCGGTGTACGGGAACGATCGGCCCGCGGTGCCGGTTGTGGCGATCTACGGTGCGAACGCGTCGGGGAAGTCGACCGTCGTGGACGCCTTCCACTTCTTCACGGAGGCCGTGAATCATTCGCAGGCCAGGTGGGTGCCCGGAGCGCCTGTCCCGCGACGGCCTTTCCTCCTTGATCACGAGAGCCGGACGGAAGCGTCTTCGTACGCCGTCGACCTGCTGCTGGGGGGCGTGCGGCACGTGTACGGCTTCAGCGTCACGGACGCCGAAGTCGCCGAGGAGTGGCTGTACGTCTACCCCAAGGGCCGCAGACGTGTCCTCTTCGAGCGCGCGGGCATGACGATGACGTACGGTGCCACGCTGACGGGCGAGCGGGTCGCCGCCGAGCGGATCATGCGGCCCAACAGCCTCTACCTCTCCGCTGCCGCCCAGTCGGCACACCGGCAGCTCAGCAAGGTATGGATCGCGCTGCGCACTTCGCTGATCATCAAGGACAACTCACGGCAGTCGGTCACCCGCATGGGGGCATTCGCGGTTGCGGCCTACGAGGGCTTCGCGAGCATAGGGCTGCCCCTCGGACCGGAGGTTCTGGCGGCTGCGGACCTCGGAGTGCACGGTATTCGTCGCGGACCGGCGGATGCGTCGCAAGATCGGGCAGAGCAGGTGAACGCCCTCGAAGCGGCGAAGTCGGAGTCCTTGGAGTTCGTCCACCGCGTAGGCACGGAGGAGTTCGTCCTGCCCGTCGACGCTGAATCGGCAGGCACCAAAACGTGGCTGACCATGGTGACGGGAGGTCTCAGCTCGATCTTGGAGGGCGAACCCATGTGGGTCGACGAGGTCGACGTCAGCCTCCACCCCATGCTCACGGCCAAGCTGGTCTCCCTGTTCCAGAACCCGGAGCTGAACCCGCGTGGAGCTCAGCTGATCTTCACCACGCACGACGCGTCCCTCCTCGGCACCATGCTCGGTGACCAGGTCTTGTGGCGGGATCAGGTGTGGTTCGTGGAGAAGGACCCCGCGACCGGAGCCTCCGAGCTCTATCCGCTCAGTGACTTCAAGCCGCGCAAGGGAGAGAACTTTGAGCGGCGCTACCTGGCGGGCGGCTACGGAGCCGTACCACTGCTGCCGGAGACGGCGTTCGAGGACATGCTCAAGAAGTACTGGGGGGCTCGTGCCGAGGTCATTTCCACGTGAGGGCTCGGGCCGGCGCCGTGCTCCGGTCCGGCGGTCCGCCCGCACCATGCTGGTCGTCTGCGGCAGCAAGGAGACCGAGCGGCAGTACTTGCAGGGGTTACGCGACCATCTGCGCAACCCCGCCGTCTCGGTCGTCGTACGCGGCAAGGCGTGCTCGCCGACGCAGCTGGTCGAGTACGCGCGCGGGCAGTGGGACCTCAACCGGGACGGGTACGACGAGGTGTGGTGCGTCTTCGACGTGGACGAATACCCCGACGTGGCCGCGTCGGCCCTTCTCGCCCGCCGGTACGGCATCAGGATCGCCGTCTCCAACCCCTGCTTCGAGCTGTGGCTGCTGCTCCACTTCGCCGATCACCGCGCGCATGTCGCCACGTACAAGAAGCTGCTGCCCCTCATGCTCAAGCACGTCCCGGCCTACGACAAGACACGCATCGACTTCACCCGCTACCGGGACAATCTGGATCAAGCGACCGCCAGGGCCCGCACGCTCGACCCCACGGGCGAGGATCATGCCCGCAACCCGTCGACCGGTGTTTGGCGGCTCACGGACCGTATGACTGACCCGTGAGCGCATCGGACGGTCATCGCGACTAGGGTCGATGGGAGACAACGGCACGCACGCCATCCTCAGGAGTTTCCAGCGATGTCTATCGACCCGTCCTCGATTCCGAATTTCGGGGGACCGCCCCAGCCGCAGGGTGCAGGACCGGCGGGCCCCGTCGTCCCCGACCAGGATCTGGTCAAGCAGCTCCTCGAACAGATGGAGCTGAAGTACGTCGTCGACGACGAGGGTGACCTCGCGGCGCCGTGGGAGGAATTCCGTACGTACTTCATGTTCCGCGGCGAGGACGACCAGCAGGTCTTCTCGGTGCGGACGTTCTACGACCGGCCGCACCCGATCACGGACAAGGACAAGATCCTCGACGCGATCGACGACTGGAACCGCCGGACGCTGTGGCCCAAGGTGTACAGCCACATCCACGAGGAGGGGGACGGTCCGCCCACCATCCGCCTCATCGGTGAGGCCCAGATGCTCATCAGCATGGGCGTCAACCTGGAGCACTTCGTGTCGTCCACGGTCAGCTGGGTGCGCGCGTCGATCGAGTTCGACAAGTGGCTCCTGGAGCAGTTCGGCCTCGCGCCGGGCGACGAGAACCCCGAGGACGCCTAGGTCTCGTACGTCCCGTAGCGGTACGACAGCCCGGCCAGGGCAGTGATCATCACGGTCGCCGCCCTGGCCGGGCTTTTCGCAGAGATGGGCCGGCGACCGGCGGACCGGCGGATGCGTGGAGGCGTGGAGGCGTGGATATGGATCTGGGTGTGGGCGTCGGCGTGGGTACGGGGAGTGGCGCGCGCGACCGGGTGGTCGCCGCGCGTGTGCGGGGGATGGGTACGTCCATCTTCACCGAGATGACCGAGCTGGCCCGCACCACCGGCGCGATCAACCTCGGGCAGGGCGTCCCCGAGCTGCCCAGCCCGCCCGCCCTCCTGCGCGACGTCGCGGACGCCGTGCTCGCCGGGCACAACCAGTACCCGCCCGCCGTCGGCTTCCCCGCCCTGCGCGAGGCCGTCGCCGCACACCAGCTGCGGCGGTACGGGCTCGCGTACGACCCGGTCGGCGAGGTCCTCGTCACGACCGGCGCGACCGAGGCGCTCGCCGCCGCCGTGCTGGCCTTCTGCGACCCCGGCGACGAGGTCGTCGCCTTCGACCCCTGCTACGACGCGTACGCGGCGGACGCCCGGCTCGCGGGGGCCACGCTCGTCCCCGTACCGCTGGCCCTCGACGGGGACCACTTCGCGCTGGACGCCGACGCGCTGCGCGCCGCGGTCTCCCCCCGTACCCGCGTCCTGATCCTGAACACCCCGCACAACCCCACCGGCAAGGTCTTCACCCCGGCCGAACTGGCCGAGGTCGCGGACGTGTGCCGTACGCACGACCTGACGGTGATCACGGACGAGGTGTACGAGCACCTCGTGTACGAGGACGGCGTCCGGCACCTCGCCGTCGCCGCGCTCCCCGGGATGCGGGAGCGGACCGTGGTCGTCTCGTCGGCCGGCAAGACCTTCAACACGACGGGCTGGAAGATCGGTTGGGTCTGCGGGCCCGCGCCGCTGGTGGCGGCGGTGGGCGCGGCGAAGCAGTTCCTGACGTACGCCTCGGGCACGCCGTACCAGGAAGCGCTCGCCCGGGCCCTCGGCTCGGTGGAGGAGTGGGCGGCGGAGCTGCGCGGCACCCTGCGCGCGCACCGGGACCTCCTGAGCGCCGGACTCGCGGCGGCCGGCCTGCGCCCCTTCCGCGCGGGCGCGGGCTACTTCGTCCAGGCCGACGTACGCCCGGCGGGGTACGGGAACGGCGTGGACTTCTGCCGCGAACTGCCGGGCCGTACCGGCGTGGTGGCCATCCCGACCTCGGCGTTCTACGTGGGCGCGGACGCGCCGGCCTGGCTGGTGCGCTTCTCGTTCTGCAAGAGGGCGGACGTGCTGGGGACGGCGGTGGAGCGGCTGTCCGCGCTCGCCCGCTGAACGCGCGCGTCGCGTTCGAACCTCTGGAGTTGCTCAATTCGGCTTTGGCCGTGGGGGCTTGGGGGGACATCCCTGTCACGCAGGAAGCCGGGCAGGAGCGGAGCCGGCCACGCGAAGGCGCGAGGGTCTCGCTTCGGGGGAGTGAAGGACGGTGGGGGCCATGGCAGGTCTGGTGATCGCGTTTGTCGTGTTCGTGGTGATCGCGATAGCGGTGAAGGCGGTGGTCGGGAGTGTCACTCGCGACCAGCGGCGCAAGGCGTCCGTGGGCGGCGTGACGTCGCTGGAGAAGAAGGGTGCCAAGAAGAAGCGCTCCGACGGCAGTTGGTGGGCCGGGGGCGGCGCCGTCGGCGGCGACGGGGGCGGTGCGTCCTGCGGGGGCGGGGGTTCCTCCTGCGGCGGCGGATCGTCGTGCGGCGGGGGCGGGGGATGCGGCGGCGGAGGCGGCTGACACGGGGCAGCTGGTCCGCGGCCGCTGATCGCGACGACGCCCGGTGGGGAGCAGGTGCCCACCGGGCGTCGTCGTGTGGCCGAAGTACCCATGTTGACCGGTTCGTTGACTTCATTTTCGTTTTCTGGTGAACAGTTGAACCGACCAGCCCCCATGGGGATGGAAACCCCGTCAAGTTGGGTAAAAACGCTGTGAGTGACGCGTAGTTCGTGATTCCCTCGCTGTGGAGAGCCCCAGCCCCCGGCCCTCGTTCAAGCCGGGCGGGCCACCTTCCCCATCAGTCCGTTCGCTCGTTCCCGGGAAGCCCCCGGTCCACCCGTCAAGCGTGTTTGCGGAGCCGACCCATGCTCACGACCCTCAATACCGCCTACACCGACACCCGTGCCGCCGATCTGGCCTGGGCGTTGGGGCGGGAGCCGCTTCCCGCCCTGGCCGTCCTCGATCTCGAACTGTCCGGTACGACACTCCAGCTGAGGCTGCTCGGCGCCTCCCACCAGGTGCTCGTGGAGGAGGAGCGGGGCACCTGCTCCGAGACCGTCGCGTGCATCCCCGGCAGCAGCACACCGCTGCCGCTCGGGGTCTCCGAGCGCCTGGGCGAGTGGGAGTACGAATTCGCGGCGCGGGTGGAGGCCCTGTCGCCCGGCAAGTTCGCGGCCCGCGCGCAGGAGTTGCTCGCGCTGGTCACCGACCACCCGAACGGGCTGGCCGGGACGTTCCCCGGCTCCCCGCACGCCTTCACCGCGATGGTCGCGCACCGCGAGAAGGGGCAGCTGGGCTGGCGCACGTGGCACGCCTACCCGCAGGAGGGGCGGCTCGTCGTCACCCGGACCCGGATCGGGGTCCGTACGCCCGCCACGCTGTAGTTACACGCTTGCGCCGTTTTTTACACCCGTGTGGGTGACAAACCGGCATGTTGCTGTGACGTAGCGTTACGGCATGATCGAGCAGTCCGTCTCCTCGCCACCGCAGGGTGGACCGCCTCGCGGTGGGCCCCCTCCAGGCGGACCGCCGCAGAGCGGGGCGCGGCTGCCCGTGCGGCCGGATGCCGGCCGCTTCCTGATTCTCGCGGTGGTCTTCGTCTGCGCCGCGTGTGGACTGGTGTACGAGCTGGAGCTGGTCGCGCTCGCCTCGTACCTGATCGGTGACTCCGTCACGCAGGCGTCCGTCGTGCTCTCGGTGATGGTCTTCGCGATGGGCGTCGGCTCGCTGCTCGCCAAGCGATTACGGCCCTGGGCGGCGGTCGGGTTCGGGCTGGTGGAGGCGGCGCTCGCGCTGCTGGGGGGCTGTTCGGCGCTGGTCCTGTACGCGAGTTTCGCGTGGATCGGCGAGTCCCGTCCTGCGCTGGTCGCCTTCTCGCTCGCCATCGGCGTCCTGATCGGCGCGGAGATCCCGCTGCTGATGACGCTCATCCAGCGGGTCTCCCGGCAGGACGCGGGCGGGACGGTCGCGGACCTGTTCGCCGCGGACTACGTGGGCGCGCTGGTCGGCGGTCTCGCCTTTCCGTTCCTGCTGCTGCCGTGGCTGGGCCAGCTGACCGGCGCGCTGCTGACGGGCGCGGTCAACGCGCTGGCGGGCGGGGCGCTGGTCCTGTGGGTCTTCCGCCGGGACCTGACGCCGCGTTCCCGGCTGCTGCTGGTGATCGTCAACCTCCTGGTGCTGGCCGTGCTGGCGACGACCGCGGTGCTCGTGGACGACTTCGAACGGGCCGCGCGGCGGGCGGTGTACGGGGACCGGGTGCGGGTCGCGGTGCACACGGAGGTGCAGGAGGTGGTGCTCACGGGCGGGCGCGGCGAGCCGCTCGACCTGTACCTGGACGGGCGCCTGCGGGTCAGCGGGCGCGACGAGTACCGCTACCACGAGGCGCTCGTGCACCCCGCGATGCGCGGGCCGCACGGCCGGGTGCTGGTCCTGGGCGGGGGCGACGGGCTGGCCGCACGGGAGGTGCTGCGGTACGGGGACGTCCGCGCCGTCACGGTCGTGGAGCTGGACCCCGGGGTGGTCCGGCTGGCCCGTACGGACCCGGCCCTGTCGGAGCTGAACGGGCACGCGTACGACGATCCCCGGCTGCGGGTGGTGACGGCGGACGCGTTCGCCTGGCTGCGGGGCCGGCGCGGCGCGCCGTACGACGTGATCGTCTCGGACCTGCCGAACCCGGGCATCACCGCGAGCACGAAGCTGTACTCGGAGGAGTTCTACGGCCTCGCGCGCGGGGTCCTCGCGGACGGCGGGCGGCTGGCGGTGCACGCGGGCTCGCCGACGGCCCAGCCGCGTACGTACTGGACGGTCGACGCGACGCTCCGGGCGGCCGGCTTCGGCACGAGCCCGTACCGCGCGGAAGGCCGCCTCACCCGCTTCACGGCGGGCCCGGACCGCGTCAGGGGCGGCCGCCCGGCGCCGGGCGACTGGGGCCTGCTCCTGGCCGCGAGCGGCCACCGCCCCCACCTGGGCCTGGCCCCCGACGCCCCGCGCCTCCGCTCACTGACCCTGCCGGAGCTGGCGTCGGACGCCCACGAGGCAACACGCTCCCGCCTCGACGGCCTGCCGGCCTCGACGCTGGTGCATCCGCGGTACGGGGGGTGAGGCGGCCCGTCCGGGCGGGGGTCGCCTGACGGCGACCGGGGCCGGGCCTGCGGGGCCGGCTGGTCCGCGGGGCCGGGGTCGGGGCGGTTCTGGCCGTGGGTGGCTCAGGTGGCGGTCCGCGTGGGTGGGGGTGGTCGGCGGTCAAGCCTGCCTGGGGCCGGTCAGGGGGCGGGAGCCGTACTCGTACGGGCTTGGTTCTGTGCTTGGGGGCGCCCTGGGGGGTTGGGCTGAGTAGGCTCGGTTTCCATGGAGCATGAGGTGTTCGTTCCGGTGACGGCAGAGGTCCTCCGGCAGACGCTGCGGGACCCCGTCCGCGTCGCCCGCTGCGTACCGGGACTCCAACAGGACGCGGACGCCGACGCGGGCGCGCTCGCCGGGCGGCTCAAGGTCCGGGCCGGAGGCCACACCATCACGTACCGGGGCGCCCTGACGCTGACCGAGGGCGCGGACGGTGTCTTCACCGCCGGGGCCGAGGGTACGGAGATCCGGGGTACGGGCTCCGCCAAGCTGACGCTCACGCTGCGGCTGACCGACACGCCGGGCGGCGACGGCACCACCCTCGTCTTCACCGGCGCCTCGCGGGCCGAGGGACGCCTCGCCGAGCTGCCCCCGGAGGCGGCCACGGCGGCGGCCCACCGGCTGCTGAACCGGTTCGTCACCCGTTTGGCGGAAGAGGCCGAGGGGGTGGGGGCCGCCGGGGCTTCCTCGGGAGCGAGCTCGGATTCTTCCGAGGACGACTCCGACGACGAGACGTCCGCCGTCCCGTCGGACAAGCCCGCGCCCCCGCCGTCCGCCGACCGGGCCGCCGACCCGCTGTCGCCCGCCCAGGACGACCACGGTCACGCGGACGACGACCAGGACGCCGACACGGACGGCGTCGACCCCGACGCCGACGCCGGCAGCGGCTTCGGGGCCTCCGTACCCCCCTCCGCCCTCGACGGCCCGCTCGACGTGCCCCTCGACGGCGAGACCACCGCCGGCGAAGGTGACTTCCTGGTCCCCGACGAACCCCCCGCCGAGGCCGCCCACGCCCGCCGCACCATGATCGGGCGCAGCGCCGAGGAGGTCGACCACGCGCCGCCGCGCGGCCGGTACGCCCCCGTGCCCGCCCCCGAGGCCACCGGGGCCGTCAGCGCCACGCTCCGGTGGATCGCGCCCGCCGCCGCCCTCGCCCTCGCGTCCGCGGTGGTCGTCGGGCGTGTCCTGCGCCGGCGCAAATAGGGCCCGCGTAAATAGGGCCCGTGCAAGGAGGGCCCGTGCAAGGAGGGGCAGCGCGAGCAGCCGCGGCGCAAGCAGGGGCGGGCGCCAGTACTGTCGGAGGGTGACTAGCAGCGATGAGAGCATCCGACTGAAAGCCGGCGACGCCGAGTTGACCATCGACCCGGAGAACGGCTGCCGCATCAGCAGCCTGCGGATCGACGGGACGGAACTGCTGCGCCAGGGCGAGCGGTTCGGCTGCTTCCCGATGGTGCCGTGGTGCGGCCGGATCGAGAACGGCCAGTTCCGCACGGGTGACGTCGTGCACCAGATGCCGTTGAACTCCGGCCCGCACGCCATCCACGGCACCGGCCGCGACACCAGCTGGCGGGTCGCCCGCACCAGCGGGACCGAGACCGAGGGCCGGGCGGCGGCGACCGCGAGCAGGGCGGCGTTCAGCTACGACCTGACCGAGCCCTGGCCGTACAGCGGACGGGTCTCCCAGACCTTCGAGCTGGCCGAGGACTCCCTGGTCCTCACGATGGGGGTGGAGACGTACGACTCGTCGTTCCCCGCGCAGGCCGGCTGGCACCCGTGGTTCCGCCGCAACCTCGGCAACGGCGACGTCCACCTCGACTTCAACCCCGCCTGGCAGGAGGAGCGCGGCGAGAACTCGCTGCCCACCGGCCGCCGCATCGAGCCGGTGCCCGGCCCCTGGGACGACTGCTTCGGGATGCCCGACGGCGTCGACGTCACCCTCACCTGGCCCGGACAGCTGCGGCTGAAGGTCACCAGCCGCGAGGAGTGGGTCGTGGTGTACGACGAGCAGGACGAGGCGGTCTGCGTAGAACCGCAGTCGGGCCCGCCGAACGGCCTGAACACCGCGCCCCGCCTCGTCACCCCGCTGGAGCCGCTCGAAGTGTCGGCGAAGTGGAGCTGGCAGCGGCTCTGAGCGAGCGGACAGCGGCGCCGAGCGAGCCGGAGCGGCGGGCTCCGAGCGCACCGGCAACCCCCCTGACCGGGCGGTCTAAGCTCGTGACCATGACTGACGTACGCGCTGAACTGCTCCAGCAGATCAAGGACATCGCCGTGGTCCACGGCAGAGTGACCCTCTCCTCGGGTCTTGAGGCCGACTGGTACATCGACCTGCGCCGGATCACGCTGGACGGTCACGCCGCGCCGCTGGTCGGTCAGGTCATGCTGGAGACCACCGCCGAGCTGGACTTCGACTGCGTGGGCGGGCTCACGCTCGGCGCCGACCCGGTGGCCACGTCGATGCTGCACGCCTCCGCCGCGCGCGGAAAGCGGCTGGACGCGTTCGTGGTGCGCAAGGCGCAGAAGGCGCACGGCATGCAGCGCAGGATCGAGGGGACGGACGTCAAGGGCCGCCGCTGCCTGGTGGTCGAGGACACGTCCACCACCGGCGGCTCCCCGCTGACCGCCGTGGAAGCGGTACGGGAGGCGGGCGGCGAGGTCGTCGCGGTCGCGGTCATCGTGGACCGGGGCGCGGCGGCGACGGTGCGGGAGGCGGGGCTCCCGTACCTCCACGCGTACACGACGGCGGATCTCGATCTGGCCTGAGCCCCGCCGGAAACTTCCGGAACTCCGGCCTGAGGCTCCTGCGATGTCTGCTGCCTGCCGGTGTCTGTCACCCGCCCTGACCTGGCCCTTTGCGGGCATGGGGGCCGTTTCACGTGAAACGGCCCCCGGCCAGGGCCGAGCCCGGACGAGAGTCTGGAAAGATGGGGCCGACGATGACGTCGCCCCACGACATGCCCCCGGTCAGGGACTAGTCCTCACACCCGCACATCACAAGGAGCGGCCCGATGCCCATCGCAACCCCCGAGGTCTACAACGAGATGCTCGACCGGGCGAAGGCAGGCAAGTTCGCCTACCCGGCCATCAACGTCACCTCGTCCCAGACCCTGCACGCTGCGCTGCGCGGCTTCGCGGAGGCCGAGAGCGACGGCATCATCCAGATGTCCACCGGTGGCGCGGAGTTCCTGGGCGGCCAGTACAACAAGGACATGGTGACGGGCGCCGTCGCGCTCGCCGAGTTCGCCCACATCGTCGCCGCGAAGTACGACATCACGGTGGCGCTGCACACGGACCACTGCCCCAAGGACAAGCTCGACACGTACGTCCGCCCGCTGCTCGACGTCTCCGCCGAGCGCGTCAAGGCCGGCCGTAACCCGCTCTTCCAGTCGCACATGTGGGACGGCTCCGCCGAGACGCTCGCCCACAACCTGGAGATCGGCTCCGAGCTGCTCGCCAAGGCCGCCGCCGCCAAGATCATCCTTGAGGTCGAGATCACCCCGACCGGTGGCGAGGAGGACGGCGTCAGCCACGAGATCAACGACTCGCTCTACACCACGGTCGAGGACGCGCTGCGCACCGCCGAGGCCCTGGGCCTGGGCGAGAAGGGCCGCTACCTGCTGGCCGCGTCCTTCGGCAACGTGCACGGCGTCTACAAGCCGGGCAACGTCGTCCTCCGCCCGGAGCTGCTCAAGGACCTCCAGGAGGGCGTCGCCTCGAAGTACGGCAAGCCCTCCGGCAGCCAGCCCTTCGACTTCGTCTTCCACGGCGGTTCGGGCTCCTCGGCCGAGGAGATCGCCACCGCGCTGGAGAACGGCGTCGTGAAGATGAACCTCGACACCGACACCCAGTACGCGTTCACGCGGCCCGTCGTGGACCACGTGTTCCGGAACTACGACGGTGTGCTGAAGGTCGACGGCGAGGTCGGCTCGAAGAAGACCTACGACCCCCGCACCTGGGGCAAGCTCGCCGAGGGCGGCATGGCCGCGCGGGTCACCGAGGCGTGCGGCGCGCTGCGCTCCTCGGGCACGAAGATCAAGTAGCGGATCACATAGCGGATCAAGCAGCGGATCACGTAGCGGTCACGTAGCGGATCCAGCGGCAGGCACCAGCTCAGCACCCCGGGCCCGGTATCCCTCACGATGCCGGGCCCGCGTCATGCCCGGAGGGACCTCACCATGGGCCACGTGGACTTCGATTTCGACACCGCCATCGACCGCACCGGCACCTGGTCCGTGCAGTGGGACGGCGTCGCCGACCGCTTCGGCGCGGCGGCGGCCCACGGGATGCTGCCCTTCACCATCTCCGACATGGACTTCGCGTCGCCGCCGGTGGTGCTGGACGCGCTGCACCGCCGGATCGCGCACGGCGTGCTCGGCTACACGGACTGGCGCAACGACGACTTCCTGTCGGCGGTACGGCACTGGTTCGCGAGCCGGTACGACACCGCGATCGACACGGACCGGCTGGTGTACGCGCCGTCCGTGCTCAACCAGCTCTCCCAGCTCCTGCGGATGTGGACCGGGCCGGGGGACGGGGTGGTGGTCCACACGCCGACGTACGACGGTTTCCTCAAGGCGATATCCGGGCTCGGGCGCGAGCTGCGCGGGGCGCCGGTCGGCGACACGGCCGCGCTGGAGCGGCAGCTCGCCCGGCCCGGCAGCAAGGTGCTGCTGCTCTGCTCGCCGCACAATCCGACGGGGCGGGTATGGACGGAGGCCGAGCTGACGGAGTTCGCGCGGCTGGCGGAGGTGTACGGGGTCGCGGTGATCAGCGACGAGATCCACGCGGACTTCCTGCACGAGGACTTTTTGTACGGGGGCTCCCCGCACGCGGACGTCCCGCGCGACGCTCTCGCGGGCGACGCCCCCGCCCCCGCCGCCTCCCGTACGACAGGTACGCCCAGCCCCCGCCACCTCCCCTGGACCC
Source organism: Streptomyces sp. NPDC088261 (assembly GCF_044740805.1). NCBI lineage: Bacteria > Bacillati > Actinomycetota > Actinomycetes > Kitasatosporales > Streptomycetaceae > Streptomyces > Streptomyces sp. NPDC088261. Next base: position 293,809 of record NZ_JBIURL010000001.1, on the reverse strand, counting down.
GCTTCGGATCCGGCCGCTGGGCGCTCATCACCTCCGGTTCCAAGGCCTTCAACTTCCCCGCGCTGACCGGTTCGTACGGCATCATCGGCGACCCCGCCGACCACGCCGCCTTTCTCCGCCGGATGGCCACCGGCGAAGGGCTCGAATCGCCCGCCGTGCTGGCGCTGACCGCCCACATCGCCGCGTACCGCGAAGGCGCCCCCTGGCTCGACGCCCTCAACACGTATGTCGAACAGAACCTCCTCCTGCTCGCCGACCGGCTGAACACCGCCTTCCCCCAGCTCGGCTGGCGCCCCCCGCAGGCCGGCTACCTCGCCTGGATCGACCTGCGCCCCCTCGGGATCGACGACGACGCGCTCCAGCGGGAGCTGGTCGAGCGCGAGAGGGTCGCGATCATGCGGGGTTCGACGTACGGGGCCGGCGGCGACGGATTCGTACGGCTCAACGTGGGCTGTCCGCGCGCCAAGGCGGAACGGGGTGCCGACGCGCTGATCCGAGCGCTCGGGAGGCTCGCCACCTGACCTCCCGGCAGGGATGATCCGGGTATGGAGATCAGGCTGTCCTCGGCCAAGGGCCGCTGGATCATTCTCACGACGGTGCTCGGTTCCAGCATGGCCCTGCTGGACGGGACCGTCGTCAACGTGGCGCTGCCGCACATCGGGGACGACCTCGATGCGACGCTCTCCGCCCTCCAGTGGACCGTCAACGCGTACACGCTCACCCTCGCCGCGCTGATCCTGCTCGGCGGCTCGCTCGGCGACCGCTACGGGCGGCGCAGGGTCTTCGTGATCGGGGTGGTGTGGTTCGGGCTCGGCTCGCTGCTCTGCGGGATCGCGCCCAGCGCCGATCTGCTGATCCTCGCGCGGGCGTTGCAGGGCATCGGCGGGGCGCTGCTGGTCCCCGGCTCCCTGGCGATCATCCAGGGGAGCTTCCACCCGGACGACCGGGCGCGGGCCGTGGGCGTGTGGTCGGGGCTCGGCGGGGTGGGCGCGGCGGTCGGGCCGTTCCTCGGCGGGTATCTCGTGGACGGGCCCGGCTGGCGCTGGGTGTTCCTGATCAACCTGCCGCTGGCCGCGATCTGCGTGCCGGTGGCGCTGCGGCACGCGCCGGAGTCCAGGGACCCGGCGCACCACGGCCGGTTCGACGTGACGGGCGCGGTGCTGGGCGCGGGGGCGCTGGCGCTGGTGACGTACGCGCTGATCGCCAAGGAGCCGTGGTCGGGGCTCGCGGGCGTGCTGGTCGCGGTCGGGTTCGTGCTGTACGAACACCGCACGCCCGATCCGATGCTGCCCCTGTCGATCTTCAAGTCCCGGCTGTTCACCTCGGTGAACCTGGTGACGCTGTGCGTGTACGCGGCGTTCGGCGGGTTCTTCTTCCTCGGCTCGCTCCAGCTCCAGGTGGTGGTGGGGTACTCGGCGCTGGGCGCGGGCGCGGCCCTGCTGCCGACGACGGCGCTGATGCTGCTGTTCTCGGCGCGGTCGGGGGAGCTGGCGGGGCGGATCGGGCCGCGCATCCCGCTGACGGTGGGGCCGCTGCTGTGCGCGGGCGGGCTGCTGCTGATGCTGCGGGTCGGCCCCGGTGCCTCGTACCTCGCGGACGTCCTGCCGGCGCTGCTGGTGCTGGGCCTGGGGATGGTGACGATCGTCGCGCCGCTGACGGCGACGGTGCTGGCGTCGGTGGAGGTGGGGCGCGCGGGGCTGGCGAGCGGGATCAACAACGCGGCGGCCCGCGCGGCGGGGCTGCTCGCGGTGGCGGCGCTGCCGCTGATCGCGGGGACGAGCCCGGAGGCGTTCCGGTCGGCGACCGAGTTCAACCACACCTTCCGTACGTCGATGCCGCTGTGCGCCGGGATCCTGGCGGTGGGCTCGGTGGTCGCGTTCCTGACCGTACGGACGCCGAAGCCGGCGGAAGCGGGGGCGCCCGGCGACCACGAGCGGTCCGAGGGGCCCGAGTGCCGGATCCACTGCGGGTTGTCGTCGCCGCCGCTGGAGCCGGTGCGGGAGGCGGACCGTTCGGCGGACCGTCCGGCGGCGGACGGTGGCGCGGGACGTGCCTCCTGAGCGGCGCCGCCGATCGGGGCGGGGGCCGGGCGGGGCAGGGCAGACTGTAGGCATGGCCATTCACAAAGATCTTCTCGGGGGGCCGCCCCCCACCGAACTGCCCGACGATCCCGAGCCGCGCGAGCTGCTCGCCAACGGGACCTCGCCCGCCGACGTCGCCGCGAAGTACCCGACCTCCTCGCTGGCCTGGGCCCGGCTCGCCGACGACGCGTTCGAGGGCGGGCGGGTCGTCGAGTCGTACGCGTACGCCAGGACCGGATACCACCGCGGGCTCGACTCGCTGCGGCGCAGCGGGTGGAAGGGGCACGGCCCGGTGCCGTGGGAGCACGAGCCGAACCGCGGCTTCCTGCGCGCGCTGCACGCGCTCGGCCGGGCGGCGCAGGCGATCGGTGAGCAGGAGGAGTACGAGCGCTGCTCGACGTTCCTGCGCGACTCGTCGCCGCTGGCGGCGGACACGCTGGGCTGAGCCCGGCCCGTACGTGCGCCCGGCTCGTACGTCCGCTCACAGCGGATCGCGGTTCGATAATCATTGAACGAGCAACCTTGCGAAGGCCCGCCCCGTCTCTCCCGGGGGCGGGTCTTCGTCGATTTCCGGTGCGGGAGGGGCTGAGGTGAATGGCCGTGGTGACGGGGGAACGCCGTGGGCCGCGCGGTCGCGCGCTGCTGTTCGGTCTCTGCCTGGCGGTCCTGATCGGCGCCGGCGCCTCCCTGGGCTCCTGGCAGCGCGGCCCCGAGCCCGCCACGTTCACGACCGCGCGGGGGCACGGCAGCCCGGTCGGCTCCGGCACCCCGCGCCGGTACCTCGTACAGGTCGAGACCGGTACGGGCCTGTCGGCCGACCGGGCGGCCACCGAGATCCAGCACATCCTCGCCGACCCGCGCAGCTGGGCCGCGCACGGGCGCGGCGCCTTCCAGCTGGTCGCCGAGCACGCGGACGCCGACTTCGTCATCAGGATCGCCACCCCGGCGACCGCCGACCGGCTCTGCCGGGCCGAGGGGCTCGACACCCACGGCGAGCTGAACTGCGAGACCTCCGAGGGCGTGGTGGTCAATCTGCGGCGCTGGACGGAGGGCTCGCCCACCTTCGACGGGCCCGCCTCCGACTACCGGCACCTGATCATCAACCACGAGATCGGCCATGAGATCGGCATCCGGCGGCATCTGGCCTGTCCGGGCCCCGGCCGGCCCGCGCCGGTGATGATGCAGCAGATCAAGGGCCTGGACGGCTGCCGGGCGAACGCCTGGCCGTACGACGACAAGGGGACGTATCTCTCGGGGCCCCCGGCCTGACGGTCCTCGCGGGGCTTCTGTGGCCTGGCGGAGCCGCGCGCCGGGAGCCGGATTATGATGCGGACAGGGGACCGGAGCTCCGAGACGAACGGAAGGGGCGGACCGCTACCCGGTAGCAATATCGAGGAGACAGCAATGTCGCACGCCCCCGATGCCTCCGGATCCGCGGGTTCGGACACGCCGCATCCTGACACCCCGCATCTCGACTTCGCGGGTACCACCCCGTACGAGGACTACGTCCAGGCGGACGTCCTCACCCACCTCCAGCACCCCCGCTCCGACGACCCGGGCGAGATGGTCTTCCTCGTCACCACCCAGGTCATGGAGCTGTGGTTCACCGTCATCGTCCACGAGTGGGAGACCGCGTCCCGCGCCCTGCGCGAGGACCGGATCCAGGTCGCCGTGGACGCGCTCAAGCGGTCCGTACGCGAGCTGGAGGCGCTCAACGCCTCGTGGAAGCCGCTCGGCCAGCTGACGCCCGCGCAGTTCAACTCGTACCGCGGCGCCCTCGGCGAGGGTTCCGGTTTCCAGTCCGCGATGTACCGGCGGATGGAGTTCCTGCTCGGCGACAAGTCGGCGTCGATGCTCGTACCGCACCGGGGCGCCCCGCGCGTCCACGCCGAGCTGGAGAAGGCCCTGCACGAACCGAGCCTGTACGACGAGACGCTGCGGCTGCTGGCCCGGCGCGGGCTGCCCGTGCCCGGCGCGGTGGTCGAGCGCGACCTCTCCCAGAAGTACGAGCCGTCGCCCGAGGTCGAGCGGGTCTGGGCCGGCGTCTACGCCGACGCGGACCAGCACTCCGAGCTGATCAGGCTGGGCGAGGCGCTGACGGACGTCGGTGAGCTGGTGTGGCGCTGGCGCAACGACCACCTGGTCGCCACGCGGCGCGCGATGGGCTCCAAGACCGGTACGGGCGGTTCCGCCGGGGTGGCGTGGCTGGAGAAGCGCGCGACCAAGAACGTGTTCCCCGAGCTCTGGACGGCCCGCAGCCATGTCTGACACGACCCGCACGGCGGCTTCGGACGCCCCGACCGCTTCCCTCGCCGCACGAGCCGCCGCCCTCGACGCGGCCGACGAACTGGCCGCCCGGCGCGACCTCTTCGCGCTCGACGACAACTCCGTCTACCTGGACGGGAACTCGCTCGGCGCGCTGGCCCGCCACGTACCCGACCGGATGCGCGACGTCATCAGCCGCCAGTGGGGCGAGCTGCGGATCCGCTCCTGGACCGAGGGCGACTGGTGGACCGCGCCGGAGCGGATCGGCGACCGGATCGCCCCGCTCGTCGGCGCCGGACCGGGTCAGGTCGTCGTCGGCGACTCGACCAGCGTGAACGTCTTCAAGGCCCTGGTGGCCGCCGTCCGGCTGCTCGACCCCACGGACCCGGCGCGGGACGAGATCCTGGTCGACGCCACGACGTTCCCCAGCGACGGGTACATCGCGCACTCCGCCGCCCGGATGACGGGCAAACCGCTCGTCCCCGTCGACCCGGCGGAGCTGCTGGGCTCCCTCGGACCGCGTACGGCCGTCGTGCTGATGAACCAGGTGGACTTCCGTACGGGGCGGCTGCACGACCTCCCGGGCATCACCGCCGCCGTGCACGAGGCGGGCGCGCTCGCCGTCTGGGACCTGTGCCACAGCGCGGGCGCGCTGCCGGTGGGGCTGGACGCGCACGGGGTGGACCTCGCGGTGGGGTGCACGTACAAGTACCTGAACGGCGGGCCCGGTTCGCCCGCCTTCCTGTACGTGGCCCGGCGCCACCAGGCCGCTTTCGACTCGCCGTTGCCGGGGTGGACCTCGCACGCCGATCCGTTCGCGATGGCGCCGGACTTCGAGGCGGCGGACGGCGCGACGCGGGGCCGGGTCGGTACGCCCGACATCCTCTCGATGCTGGCGCTGGAAGCGGCGCTCGACGTCTGGGACGGGGTGCGGATCGAGACCGTACGGGCGAAGAGCCTGGCGCTCACGGACTTCTTCCTGGAGTGCGTGGAGGCGTACGCCCCGCCGGGGCGGGTCAGCTCGCTGACCCCTTCGGCGCACGCCGAACGCGGCAGTCAGGTCGCCCTGCGCTGCGCCGAGGCCCCGGCGGTGATGGACACGCTCATCGCGCGCGGGGTGGTCGGCGACCTGCGCAGGCCGGACGTGCTGCGGTTCGGCTTCACGCCGCTGTACGTGGGTTTCGCGGACGCGGAACGGGCGGCGCGGGTGCTGGGCGAGGTGCTGGCGGAGGTGCCGGCGGAGGTCCCGGCCGGGGGGTGACGCGGTTGCCGTCCGGCGGGTGACGCTGCCGTCGTCGGGCAGGTGGTACGGCCGCCGTCCGGCGGATGGCGTACCGGGCGGCGCCCGGGGATGTGATCGACTCCGGCTCCGACTGGTACCGTCCCGGCTGATCAGGTCAATTCGCATCCTGCACCGAGAGGTTGGAGCACCATGCCGGACCCCGGCGCGCACGATCCCGTGGTTCGTGACGCGGCAGAGACCGAGTCGGCCTTCTCGCACCCGGTCGTCCCGCCCGACGCGACCGCCGCGTACGGGGATCACCCCGATCAGGTGATCGACTTCTACGCGCCCCGGGGCAACCAGGAGCGGGTCCCGCTCGTCGTGGTGCTCCACGGCGGGGCGTGGCGCGCGCGGTACGACCGTACGCACCTCACACCGTTCGCGGACTTCCTGGCGCGCCGGGGCTTCGCCGTGGCGAACGTGGAGTACCGGCGCGGCCCGGCGATCCCGCACCAGGGTACGGACACCCCGCAGCCGGACACCGACCGTCCGGCGGCGGGCCGCTGGCCCGAGACCTTCGACGACGTGGCTGCCGCGCTGGACGCGCTGCCCGCGCTGGTGACGGCCGCCGTACCGCAGGCCGACGCCCGCCGGATCGTGGTGACCGGCCACTCGGCGGGCGGTCACCTGGCGCTCTGGGCGTCGGCCCGCCATGTCCTCCCCGAGGGCTCGCCCTGGCGGCTGCCGCACCCGCCGCCCCTGCGCGGGGTCGTGGCGCTGGCCCCGATCGCGGACCTCGTGCGAGCGGTGGAACTGGACGTGTGCGGCGGCGCGATCGTCCAACTCCTGGGCGGCGAGGACCGTTTCGAGGAGCGCCGCCCGAGCGCCGACCCGGCGGCCCTGCTCCCGACGGGCATCGCGACGGCGGTGGTCCAGGGCCGCACGGACCTGACGGTGCCGTACGAGGTGGCGGAGGCATACGTGGACGCGGCGGCCAAGGCAGGCGAAACGGTGGGCCTGACCCTGCTCCCGGACGTGGGCCACTTCCCCTTGATCGACCCGTCGGCGGACGCGTGCGCGGTGGTGGCGGAGGAGATCGCGCAACTGGCGTGGTGAGACGCACGGGCCGCCCCGGTAGCTCCCACCGAGCGCGACGACGGCCGGCGGGCGGCACGATCAGGCCCGTCCGTCCCCGGTAGTCCCCGCCAGGCGCGGCGACGGCCCGCAGCGGCACGATCAAGCCCGTCCGACACCGTCAAGCCCGTCCCGCACGGGTAGGTCCCACCAGGTTCGGCGACGGCCCGCGGCGGCCTGATCAAGCCCGTCCGGCGATTGAGGACAATCAGTGACGCGCGGGCCATCGGACCGCCACCGCACCGCCACCGCCACGCGTCCCGGCAGGGCCACGCCCCCGTCCCCCCGTAGTACCTACGACGGACCCGCCAGGATCCGCTTCCGTGGTGACGACCCCAGCGCCGGCTCCGCCTACCTTGGCAGGGTGACCGAGACAGAGACCGGGCAGACCCGGAGCCCCGAGTTCCGCCTTGCCATGGACGCGATCGGCGGCCTGCGCGAGGACCTCTTCCACGACGCCTTCGCCTACCGTCCGCTCAAGCCCAGGCGGACGGACGGCCCGCTCACCCGCCGGCTGCCCGGCCGGATACGGGAGTACGCGGCCTGGCTGCCGCACGCCGTGGTGGTGGTGGCCGCGACGATGATCTGCCTCATCGGCGTGGTCGAGGAAGGCTCGCTCTTCGGCGGGCTCCCCGCCATCCCCCTGCTGATGACGCTGGTCAGGCCCATCGGCGCCTGGTGGCTCTCCCTCGCGGTCTCCGCCGTCACGAGCGTGATCGGCGCGCACTACGACGGCTGGCCCTGGACCCCCAGCGCCTTCGCCGGGTACCTCTTCGTGATCACGGTGGTCGCGCTCCGGACCCGGCCGCGCACCGCCGCCTGGCTGTGGGTGTGCACCGCGCTGTACGCGACGTTCGCCACCGTCTTCGTCGGCGGGTACGGCGGCGGCGCCACCTCCGCCCCCATGCTCCTCCTCTCCGCCCTGGTCCTCCTCACCGTGACCGTCCTCCACATCCGCCGCGACGCCGAGCAGGAGGTCGCGATCCAGCAGAGCGTCACCGCCGTCGAACGCGACCGGCGCACGCTCCTGGAGGAGCGCACCACCATCGCGCGCGAGCTGCACGACGTCGTCGCCCACCACATGTCGGTCGTGGCGATCCAGGCGGAGGCCGCGCCGTACCGGGTGGAGAATCCGCCCCCCGAGCTGGAGAAGGCGTTCGCGACGATCCGCGAGAACGCCGTCGCCGCGCTGACCGAGCTGCGCCGCGTCCTCGGAGTCGTACGGGCGGAGGACTACCAGGCGCCCGACGCCCCGCAGCCCACGCTCGCCGACCTCGACGGGCTGCTGGCCAACGTGCGGGACGCCGGGCTGACCGTGGAGAAGACGGTGACCGGCGCGGTACGGGAGCTGCCACAGGGCGTCGAGTTGTCCGCGTACCGGATCGTCCAGGAGGCACTGAGCAACGCGCTCCGGCACGCGCCGGGATCCACCGCACGCGTCGAGATCAGTTACGTCCTCGGCGGGCTCGGGCTGCGGATCGTCAACACACCGCCGCGCGGGCTGGTGAAGCCCTCGCCGGGCGCGGGGCACGGCATCACGGGGATGCGCGAGCGGGTGTCGATGCTGAACGGTGAGATGACCGCGGATCTCCAGGAGGACGGCGGCTACGAGGTCGCGGCGTTCATCCCGGTGACCGCCGTGAAGGACGGGGACGCGGCATGACCATCAGGGTGCTGATCGTCGACGACCAGGTGATGGTCCGCGAGGGTTTCTCGGTGCTGCTCAACGCGATGCCGGACATCGAGGTGGTCGGCGAGGCGGTGAACGGGCGCGAGGCCGTCACGCAGGTCGCCGCCCTTGCCCCGGACGTCGTCCTGATGGACATCCGGATGCCGGAGCTGAACGGGATCGAGGCGACCCGCGAGATCGTCGCGGCGGACGCGGCGGCGAAGGTGCTGGTGCTGACGACGTTCGACCTGGACGAGTACGTGTACCAGGCGCTGCGCGCGGGCGCTTCGGGCTTCCTGCTCAAGGACGCGTCGGCGCGGCAACTGGCCGACGGGGTACGGGTGGTGGCCTCCGGCGAGGCCCTGCTCGCCCCGACGGTGACGCGCCGCCTGATCACGGAGTTCTCGAAGCTCGCGGAGACCCCGAGGCCCCCGGCCCTCGCCCGCGTCGGCGATCTCACGGAGCGGGAGACGGAGGTACTGGTGCTGATCGCCCAGGGCCTGTCGAACGCGGAGATCGCGGAGCACCTGGTGGTGGCGGAGTCCACGATCAAGACGCACGTCAGCCGCATCCTGGTGAAACTGGGCCTGCGCGACCGCACCCAGGCGGCGGTGTTCGCGTACGAGGCCCGGCTGGTGACCCCGGGCTAGCGAGGCTCGCTCCGGGACGGGGGATCCGTACGGGGCCCGGTTCATCCACACCCTGTGGACAAACCGGTCCCCGTGCGGCGGCGGCGAGGGGCGGCCCCGGCCCCCGACGCTCCGGCCGCCGACGCCCTCGCCGTCGGTCGTTCAGTTGCCGATGCCGGAGCTGCCGATTCCCGAGTTTCCGATGCCGGAGCTGCCGATGCCTGTGTTGCCGAGGCCCGCGTTGCCCACGCCCCAGTTGGCGACGCCCGAGTTGCCGACGCCGGCGTTGAAGGCGCCCGAGTTGCCCACGCCGGTGCTGAACGCACCCGAGTTACCCACGCCCGCGGGCCACATGTCGTGCGCACCGGCCACACCGGCACCACAGAGGGCCAGGGCCGCCGCGGCACCCAGCGTGGCCGTCGCACGGAGAAGAGCTGAACGCATCGTCACGTACCTCCTGATAGGGGACTGATTGCGACTATTCGCCCCTATCTCTAGCACGCTCCGGCACCCCGCCCCGCCGGATACCGGACGCGGGTCCGCATCCGTCAACCGTTTGCCCGGACGGGAAGTTCGGTGACGCCGAGCGCGAAGTCCACGTTCCCCACCCCGTGGTTGGCGAGGCCCACCGCGACCACGCCCGCTCCTTCCAGCCAGTGCGCCATTTTCAGGCCGCCGACATCGAGCGGGCGCAGCCCGAGGCTCTCGACGAACGCCGCCACGCGCGTCTTGGCCCGCGCGTCGTCGCCGGCGAGGAAGACGTCGGGCCGGCCCGTCTCCAGGACGTGACGGAAGACGGTGTTGAACGCCTTCACCACGTGGGCGCCGGCCGGGGCCGCCTTGGCGACCTCCCGCGCGATCGAGGTCTCCTCGCGATGGGCCAGCCCGTCGAACGTGGAGTTGAAGGGGTTGCTGATGTCGACGATGACCCTCCCCGCGAGCGAGTCCCCGTACTGGGCGACGGCCGGCACGACACCGTCGTACAACAGAGCCACGATGACGATGTCCCCGGCCGGGGTGGCGCCCCATTCCCCCGTCGTGGCACCGCCGCCGAGAGTCTGGGCCAGGGCGGCGGCCTTGGCCCGGTCGCGGCCCATGACCTCGACGGTGTTGCCGCCCGCCAGGGCCCGCGCGCCGAGGGTGCGGGCCATGTTCTCGGTGCCGATGATGCTGATGTCGCTCATGAGGCGTCCTGTCCTTGTGGTGCGTGGGGTGGGGTTCAGATGGCCGTGGTGCCGCCGTCCGCGACGAGTTCCATGCCGTTGACGTAGCTGGAGTCGTCGGAGGCGAGGAAGAGCGCGGCGGTGGCGATTTCGTCGGGGCGGCCCATCTCGCCCCGGGGGATGAGGGCCTCGAACTGCCGCTTGGTGGCCTCGTCGAACAGTTCCGCCTGCTTGGCGGTCGCCACCTGGCCGGGCGTCAGGACGTTGACGCGGATGCGGCGGTCCTTCAGCTCGTTGAGCCACACGCGGGCCCACGCCTGCTGGACGGCCTTGCTGCCGGCGTAGACGCTCCAGCCGGGAAAGGCGCCGAGGGAGGCGTTGGAGCCGGTCATGAGGATGGACCCGCCGTCGTTGAGGAGCGGGAGCGCCTTCTGGACGGTGAACAGGGTGCCGCGCGCGTTGAGCCAGAACGCGTCGTGGAAGTGGGCCTCGGTGATCTCGCCCAGCGGGGCGGGCGCGCCCACGCCCGCGCTGGCCCACAGCACGTCCAGGCTTCCCTTCTCCCGCTTGACGGTGTCGTACAGGCGGTCCAGGTCGTCCAGGTCGCCGGCGTCGCCCTGGACGCCGGTGACGTTGCGGCCGATCTGCTTCACGGCCTCGTCCAGGGCGTCCTGACGGCGCCCGGTGAGGAAGACGTGTGCTCCCTCGCGGACGAACAGCTTCGCTCCGGCCAGTGCCATGCCGGTGGTGCCGCCGGTGATGACCGCGACCTTGCCGTCGAGCTTTCCCACAGTGACTCCCTTGGTCCTCTGGTCCTCCGGTGATGCCGTACGCGTGCGACGGGACACCTGGAGTGGCGGCGTTACGTACACCGAACTGTGTACGTACGGTACGGGCGCCGCGACCAGGGCGCAACTATGTACACCGGTCGTTACCCTGCTGCGGTACGATGACTCCATGACGGAGTTGGAGAAGGGCCCCACGGGCAGCCGCCGCGGCCGGGGCGCCCGCGAGCGCATCCTCGGCGCGTCCCGGGAACTGTTCCGCGAGCAGGGCATCAACCGCACCGGCATGGACCAGCTCTGCGCGGCGGCCCAGGTGTCCAAGCGCACGGCCTACCAGCACTTCGCGGGCAAGGACGAACTCGTCACGGAGTACCTGCGCCGGTTCGACCCCTCCGTGCTGTCCGACGTGTTCGACCGCACCGACCTCACGCCCCGCGAACGGCTCCTCGCGGCCTTCGACATCCCGCCCACCACGCCGCTGTGCCCGTACATCGCCACCGCGGTCGAACTCCACGACCCCGAGCATCCGGCGTCGCAGTACGCGCGCGACTACAAGAAGGCCGTGGCGGTACGGCTCGCCAACGCCGCCCGCGAGGCCGGCGCCGCCGACCCGGAACAGCTCGGCGAGCAGCTGGCACTACTCCTCGACGGCGCGGCGGCCCGAAGCCGGGTCCTCAACGCCGACGCCTTCCCCACGGCCGCCGCGATGGCGGCGGTCCTCATCGACAACGCGATCCCGGCCACGGCCGGCGGAACCGGCTCCGGCACCACCCCGGCCGTTGCCGCCGACCCACGTCGTTAGCGGGAGTCCCCCGCCCCCAGGATGCGGTCGCGGGTCAGGCGGCCCGGGGTGCGGGCCCAGATCAGTTCCGCGCCTCCCGGGCGGGCCAGGACGCCGCCCGTCGCCGGGTCGCCGCACCACCACAGTTCGCCCGTCGGGCGGGGGTCCGCCGCGTGGTGGCGGCCTTGGAGGCCCACCAGGGTCAGGGCGACCGGGGCGCCCCCCGACGGGTCGTGGAGGATCACCGCCGCCGCGTGGGGGCCGTGCGGGGCCGTTTCCGCGCGGACGGCCGTCCAGGGGTGCGCCGCCAGGCGCAGACGCATCAGGCGGGCCAGGCGCAGCGCGCTCAGCCCGATCAGCAGCGGCGCCAGCGCCAGCCCGCCCATGCCCTCGGCCACCAGGTCCGCCCACTCCAGGCGCCGGGCGGTGTTCGCCAGCTCGACGACCACACCGCCGGCCGCCGTCGTCAGTCCGACGCGGAACCACATGCCCGCCCGCGAGCGGTAGCGGGCCAGTGCCTCCGCCGTCTCGGTGACGTCGAGGGCCACCTCCCCGACCGGCGTCGAACCGGGCGTCGCGTCGGGTGTCGAGTCGCGTGTCGAGTCGCGTGTCGCATCGTGCATTCGGTCGGCCCCCAGGCGTGGTACCGGCTTCGTGGCACCCGAGGCTATCGGTGGTCACCCCGTCCCAGAAGCCCCCGGAACGGAATACGTCGTCGGCAGGGTCAGCCCCCACGCCCCCGCCCGGAGCGTCCACGTCCGCGTCCGGACCGGACCGGTGACCCGGGTGTCGGCCCGGTAGCGGAAATTCGCCCCCGAGACCGTCACCGACAGCGCGCTCGCCCGCAGCGGCTCCGCCGACGCGCGCGTACGGATCACCACCTCCGCCCGCCCGCCCCGCGAGCGGACCAGGATCCCCTCCACCGGTTCGTCCAGATCGCTCAGCAGTACGCCGTCCGCCTCCACCCGCAGCCGGTACGTGTGCGCGAACGCGCCCGGCGGCGGCCGTACCAGCGTCCGGACCAGCGAGCGGCACGTGTGCCACACGGACGCCGCGCCGTGCCCACCGGCCGCCGTGTTCCCGTCACCGTCCCGCCGCCCCTCGCCGGGGTCGCGGCCGGAGCTGGAGCCGGGGCCGGAGTCGGAGCCGGTCCCGGTGCCCGTACCGGAGCCGACGCCGGCACCCGCACCCGTATCGGATCCCGAGCCCGACCCGGATCCCGAGCCCGACCCGGAACCGACCTCGCTCCCCCGACCGCCCCCCTTCGACTTCCCCTTCCCGCCCCCGCCCCCACCCCCACGCCTCGACCCCGGCAGCCCCGGAATGTGCAGATCCCCCAGCACCACCCCGTCACTGTCGTCCACCAGCAGATCCAGCCGCCGCACCACCCCGTCCAGCACCGCCCGCGCCGCCGCCACCGCGCCCGTCGGCACCCCCAGCGCCCGCGCCAGCTCCACCGACGCGCCCACCGGCACCAGCGAGAGCGCCCCGGAGGACAGCTCCCGCTCGCGGTGGAGCAGCGCGACCGTACGCAACAGCGCCCGGTCGTCGCCGATCACCACCGGCCGCCGCCCGCCCCGCCTGGCCAGCGCCCGCGCGAACTCCTCCGGCCCGTCGGGAAGGCATATCTTCACCGCCGCACCCGCGCTCAACACGTCCTTCGCGATCCGTACGGATTCGCCGTCGGTCCGGCGGGCGACCGGGTCGATGACCACCAGAAGCTGCTGCGCGCCGTTCTCGGCGGGCCCTGGAGCCGACACCTCGGTCCTTCCTCGGGTAGCATCTTTGTGCAAGAGCCCCTTGCGCTATTGCGCCAGGGGCTTCGTCTATTCCGGGGCAACCGGTTCGACGGCTCGGGCTGCGTCGTACGACGTCGTGCGATCCGCGTCTGTGATCTACGTCCAGCGGTCTCGTGCGAAGTCGTGCGATGCCGTACGGGCCGTACGGCGCAAACGCGACGTACAAAACGCCGTATGTGCGCCCCCCGACCTTGGACATGCCCCGCCCGGAAGGGGTGTACGCCTGTGCCCGCACTTGTGCTGCTCGGTGCTCAGTGGGGTGACGAAGGCAAGGGAAAGGCCACCGACCTGCTCGGTGGGTCCGTGGACTATGTCGTGCGCTATCAGGGCGGCAACAACGCCGGCCACACGGTCGTCGTCGGCGACCAGAAATACGCGCTGCATCTTCTCCCTTCCGGAATCCTCTCGCCCAGCTGTATCCCGGTGATCGGCAACGGAGTGGTAGTCGACCCGGCCGTCCTGCTCTCCGAGCTGAGCGGGCTGAACGACCGCGGTGTCGACACGTCCAAGCTGCTCATCAGTGGAAACGCTCATCTGATCACCTCGTACCACACCACCATGGACAAGGTGACGGAACGGTTCCTCGGTTCGCGGAAGATCGGCACGACGGGCCGTGGCATCGGACCGACGTACGCCGACAAGATCAACCGCGTCGGCATCCGCATCCAGGACCTGTACGACGAGTCGATCCTCATCCAGAAGGTCGACGCCGCGCTCGACTTCAAGAACCAGATCCTCGCCAAGCTCTACAACCGCCGCGCGATCGACTCCGCGAAGATCGTAGAGGAACTGCTGACGTACGCGGACCAGTTGAAGCCGTACGTCTCCGACACCACCCTGGTCCTCAACAACGCCATCGACGCGGGCAAGGTCGTCCTCTTCGAAGGCGGCCAGGGCACGCTCCTGGACGTCGACCACGGTACGTATCCCTTCGTCACGTCCTCCAACCCGACCGCCGGCGGCGCCTGCACCGGCGCGGGTGTGGGACCGACGAAGATCTCCCGGGTCATCGGGATCCTCAAGGCCTATACGACGCGCGTGGGCGCCGGACCGTTCCCGACGGAGCTGTTCGACGACGACGGCGACGCGCTGCGCCGCATCGGCGGCGAGCGGGGCGTCACGACGGGCCGCGACCGGCGGTGCGGGTGGTTCGACGCGGTGATCGCGCGGTACGCGACCCGCGTCAACGGCCTCACCGACTTCTTCCTCACGAAGCTCGACGTCCTGACCGGCTGGGAGCAGATCCCGGTGTGCGTGGCGTACGAGATCGACGGCAAGCGCGTCGAGGAACTGCCGTACAGCCAGACGGACTTCCACCACGCGAAGCCCATCTACGAAATGCTGCCCGGCTGGTCGGAGGACATCACGAAGGCGAAGTCGTTCGCCGACCTCCCGAAGAACGCACAGGCGTACGTGAAGGCCCTGGAGGAGATGTCCGGGGCCCCGATCTCGGCGATCGGCGTGGGCCCGGGCCGCACGGAGACGATCCAGATCAACTCGTTCCTGTAGGCACGGCTGCCTGACTGACGGCTGTACGTGTGGATGTACGAGTACGTGTACGACGCGGCGCTCCCGTGGCCCTTGGCGGCCAGGGGGGCGCCGCGCGTGCTTAGGCGCTCCCGGGGTTCTGTGCGCGGGCGGCGTTGAGGGTTTCCTCGACGGTGATGTCGATGATCCGGTCGCGCTCGGCGGGGTCGAGCGGGGGCGCGGGCGTCGCCGCCGCCTCCACCTGAGCGAGCCGCTGGCGTACGCGGCGGGCGACGGCGTCGGGCGTGGCGGAGGCGGCGGCGCTCCGGCCGCGGATGTCGTTGTAGACCATCCAGACGAGACTGGCGACGCTGACGACCAGGCTGCCGATGGCGACGGGGTCGCTGTACTGGTCGGGTTCGCGAGCGGTGTCGCGGGTGGCCAGGGCGGCTTCCACGTCGTCGGTCAGGTCCGGATGGTGGCGTGCGGCCAGGCGGTGGGCGGCGGCCAGGGCGCCTTGTTCGATGACGTCGATCATGAGGGCGTACTCCCCGTTGTCAGAGTCGCTGGTGGTCGGGTGGGTGAGGACGTACTCGCGTACAGCGGCGGGCAGGGGGTGACCGGTGACGGCCTGCCAGGTCTCTTCGAGGGACTTCATGCCGAGTTGGCGGGTGAAGCGGGTGAGGTGGACGGGGCCGGGGTCCGTACTCGGGTGGGGAATCTCCTCGAAGAGGGAGACACTCCTGACCGTCCACGTCAGGGCCTGCGCCGCATCCCCACGTTCCTCTGCGAGCAACCCCAACTGTGCATAGCTCGTGGCCATGCCGGGGCGTCTTTCGAGGTCCACTTCGATGGTGAGGGCTTGGTGGTACCAGTTTTCGGCTTCGTCCAGGAGTCCCCGCAGTTGGGCGACTGAGCCGAGTTGGTGGTAGGTGCCGGCCATGGCGGGGCGGTCGTTGAGGTCCGTTTGGATGGTGAGGGCTTGGTGGTACCAGTCTTCGGCTTCCTCCAGGAGTCCCCGGACTTGGGCCACGATGCCGAGTCCGTGGTAGGTGCCGGCCATGGCGGGGCGGTTGTTGAGGTCCGCGTCGATGGTGAGGGCTTGGTGGTACCAGTCTTCGGCTTCCTCCAGGAGTCCCCGCAGTTGGGCGCACGTGCCGAGTTGGTGGTAGGTGCCGGCCATGGCGGGGCGGTTGTTGAGGTCCGTCTTGATGGTGAGGGCTTGGTGGTACCAGTCTTCGGCTTCCACCAGGTGGCCCCGGACTTGGGCGACTGTGCCGAGTTGGTGGTAGATGCCGGCCATGCCGGGGCGGTCGTTGAGGTCGGTATGGATGGTGAGGGCTTGGTGGTACCAGTCTTCGGCTTCCTCCAGGAGTCCCCGTTCCTGAGCGATGATGCCGATCTGGTGGTAGGCGACGGTCATGCGGCCGAGGCGGTTCGGCGCCGCGGACTGTTCTCGCAGAGCGTGAAGGATGGCGTGGTAGGTACTTTCCGCGCGGTCGAGCCGCCCTGTGCTGCGTTCGCGGTCAGCCTGGGTTCCGGTCGCGAACAGCCACAGGGCGCCTTCTGGGGTGTCCAGGCCGGGCGGGGTGCCGTCGTTCGATTCGACGGCCAGCCGTGTCCGGTCCGACCAGGATCGAGCCTCTTCCGTCAGTCCTTGCGTTTCCCAGTACGCGTGCAACGGCTCAAGTACGGCCTGAGCGTTCTCCCAAAGGCCGTGGTCCAGAGCGAGGCCGAGCATGCTTCCGAGCATGCGCTGCTGACGGAGGATCACGGCAAACGCGAGCTGTGCGTTGCCGCTCACGATCTGTTCTCTCAGCCAGATACCGAGGGAAGCGTGGGCCCGTATGAGGGCCCGGGTAGCGGCGGAACGTTCGGTGGCGTGGGCGTGGGCGTCGGCGGAGTGGACGCGCCATTGTGCCGCCAGGTGTGCGGGAAGCGCGGGATGCAAGCGGAACATGCCCGCCCCCAGAGGTGTCAGCAACCCGAGGTCTGCCGCCCGTTGCAGAGGCTCCATCCATTGAGTGCCGATTCGGTCGCGAAAACGTTCGGGAGCCTGCTGCTTGGCAGAGAAGATACCGAGGACATCCGCCTGGGCGACCCCGTGGAAGAGGCTCAGGACGGTGAGGGCCTCCTGGTCCGCCGGGCTGAGGTGGGTGAACGAGTAGGCGATGCTCGCCGAGAGTGAGGTACGGCGGTCGCCGCCGACGCTGTCCGCGGGGAGGGCGGCTGTGCCCTGGAGGCCGTTCAGGAGGTGTTGCGCGGTGGTGGTGTCCAGGTGGGGCAAGGTCAGCCGCATGCTCAGGGGGTGGCCTTCGAGCCAGCGCATCAGGTCGGCGAACGCGGCGGTCTGCCGTTGCGCCTGGGCGGACGGGTAGGGGGCCAGGAGGTGGTGGGCGTATGCCGTGGCGTCCTCCGCCCCCAGGCCGGCCAGTTCGACGCGGCGTACGTCCGGGCCCAGCCAGCTTTCGGGGGTGCGGCTGGTGATGAGCACCGCGCTCTCGCCGCCCCCGGCGGCCACGCGGGTCAGGAAGCCGCGCATCCTGTCCTGCTCCGGCGGGGACAGGGGTGGCGTCGCCCGGCCCGGGTCCGGCATCTCTCGTACCGACTCGAAGTTGTCCCAGATCAGCAGCAGGCGGCGGGTGGCGAGGAGTTCCTCGATCGCCTCCTGGCGCTGGGCCGGGTCCAGGAGGGCGAATCTCGCGTCGAACAAGCGGTCACCGATCGCGTTGATGACCCCGTCCAGACCGAACGACGCCACCCCCGGTTCGAACGAGTGCCAGAACACCCACTCCGGGGCCTCGACACCCCCGGTGTCCCGCCACCACCGGCCGAAGGCTTTCGCCAGCTCCGTCTTGCCCGTCCCGCCGGGCCCGTGCACCACAACCACGTGTTGGAGGCGGGCCGCCACGTCGAGCGTGTAGAAGTCCGCGTCCCGCCCCACGAACTCACCCACCGGCTCCAGGTCCCGGCCCTGGCCGGCCGTCTCCGCGCCCGCCTCGGACTCCTCGCGGATGCGGGTCAGGATGTCTCCGACGGACCGTTCGGGACTCCGGGTCGTGCGCAGACGCGAGAAACGCGCCTCGCCGCGCGTGTACAGCACCGGGACCATCCAGTCCGCCAGCGGCAGCATCCCCTTCATCGACGGCCGCTTGTCGTTCAGCGTGAGCTGTACGCGGCCGGCGGTGACCGCGTCCGCCACCCGGTCACCGGCGAACAGCCGCTCGTAGAACGCCGTCATGAACTCCGCCGCCGCCACCGCGTACACGCTGTACGCCATCGCCACCACGCTCGCGCAGCCCCCGGCCAGCAGCCGTGTGGCCACCGCCGCCTCCAGCTCCGAACCGACCTGCGCGGACTGGCACGCGTTCAGTACGACGACCGGCACCTTCGCCCCGGCGAGCACCTGCGCCACCCGGCCCGCCTCGACCAGGTCGCTTCCGCCCCCCGGCTTCTCGAACGCGAGCATTCCCCGCGGGCCGGGGGACTGGTACATCACCGAGCCCCACCCCACCCCGGCTCCGGACGCCTGTCCGAAGACGCCGTGGCCGTCGAAGTGCACCACCTGGAACGGTTCTCCGGCCTCCCGCGCCTCGGTCAGCACCTCACCCAGCCGTTCCAGCGTCGGAGGCCGCAGTACGACCAGCTCCACGCTCCCGCGTACCGCCTCCAACCGCCTCAGCAACGGCCGCGCGATCATCTGGTACCCGACATCCGCCGTCCCCCCGGGCCGGGAGATCACCATCAGCACCCGCAACCGCGAACCCGGGACGTCGAACACGTCCGCCATCCCCGTGTTTTGCAGCGTGCGCGAGATCGCCACCCCGTCCAGCGCCACGGGTACCGGACGGCCGGGAGCAACCATCAGCTCCCACGGACGCCCCAACTGTTCCGCCGACTTCGACAGCAACGCGATCTCTACGGGGCCGCCTCGCGCCCGCGCCGCGACGTACGCGTCCCGGGCCGGGCCGGACCCGAACACCGCCGCGAAGACCTGTTCGCCCCACCGCGGCAGGGCTGCCGCCACGCGTGCGCCGCGTTCGCCGTACACGGCGGTGGGGAGGCGGAGGTACCGCTCCAGGTACCACCGCAAGTCGGTCAGGTCCTCGTCCGACAGCGGCCAGACCAACTCCACCGGATCCCCGGCCGGCCGCGGATACTGCTCACCCGTCGGCCACGACGACACCTGTACGAGGCCGTCGTCCCGTAAATCCACCAGCAGCCGTTCGACCATCAGCCCCGCCCCCTGCGGTGGTGCGTGCCGGAGTCAGGCCGTCCAGTTGAGGAACGTCGTCCAGGAGGCGGGGGCGACGGCGAAGGTGGGGCCGTGGGGGTTCTTGGAGTCGCGGAGGTGGATGGAGTGCGGGGTGGTGGCGACCTCGACGCACTGGCCGCCGCTGGAGCCGCTGTAGCTGGACTTGCTCCAGTCGAAGGCGACTTCGATGCACTGGCCGCCGCCGCTGTCGCTGTAGCTGGACTTGAACCACTGCATGGTGCTGCTCACTGTTGTTCTCCCGCCAACCGCTTGATGAGGCCCAGCGATTCGTCCGGGCCAAGGGCCTGTGACCGGATCCTCGCATATCGCTGGCCAAGGATGCTTACCTTTGAGGGATCGCTGATCAGCAGACTTTCCCCTTGAACCTCAAGGTAGACCAGATGCTCGTGCTCGGGAGTCTCCAGTAGTGTCATCCCGCCACGATCACCCGCATACTCGCCGCGCATCCCTCGGTTCAGCGGCATCACCTGGACCGTGACGTTGCGTCGCTGAGTCATCTCGGCAAGGTGCCATAGCTGAGCGGCCATGACCTGCTGACTGCCGATGGTTCGCATCAGCACCGCCTCTTCCACCACCAACTCAATGTGAGCCGGCGGATCGCGGTCAAACAGCGCCTGACGCGCAAGCCGGGCCTCGACAAGCTCGCGTACCCGGTGGTCAGAGAGGAACGGATACCCTCCGCCGATCAGAGCGGCGGCGTACTCCTCAGTCTGAAAGAGACCGCTGATGACGAGCGTCTCGTACATCAAGAGCCCCACTGCCTTCTGTTCCAGCAAGGCGAAGTCCTTGAACTGCTTCGGGTACTTCTCCAGCCGTAGGTCCAACCGCGCCTGCTCGAAGATTCCGCTTCCCCCGCCCAGCTCCCGCTCCAGTCCCACCAACATCTGATCGCTTGCGGGCTGTGCACACGTCTCCATCGCGCTCACCGCCGAGCCTGTGAACCCGACCTTTTTCCCCAACTCCTCCTGCGTCCAACCTTTTTGCTTACGCAGGAGTCGTGCGATGCCCGCAATAGCACGCATCGCCGCACTGACCGTTTCCTTGTTCTCCGCTCGCGCCATTGCGATCCCCTCTCGACTCAACCGGACTCAACCGGTCTCAACCGGAACCCGCTGTTTTCATCCCGTCTTCAACCACGTTCAAGCAGGTCAGGGCCGTACACAACCCTCTGGTCGTGGTGTAGAAAACGCTAGCCGGTGGACCGCACACTGTCTGTATGGATGCGAGAACTCGCCAATTAAAGGCAAGCTGGATTCCGTTTACGGGATTCCAACTTCGCAAGGCCGGGGTGCAATTCGACGCCGTACGCGTGGACGGGGACGACGGTCGTCGTCTCGCCGACGCCATGGAGGCGATCACGGCCGGGGACCCGGGCCCCATCGTCGCCGAGGCGAACGGCCGCCGGGCCGTCTACTTCTACTTACCGCCCGGAAGCACCGCGCTGCGGGCCTGGCCGCCGAAGGCGACGCGGTTCAACTCCAGTTACGGGCACGTGAGTTACGTACCCGTACCCGCGTTGAAGGGGGACACCTGGCCGCTGTCCTGGTACGTACCGCCGACCGGGCCCGACCGGTTCGTACATCCGCTGCTGCTGCTCAACACCGCCGCTCTGCTGCTCGGCGACGGTGCGACGGTGTGTCAGTGGGGCGACTAGCGAGCGGTGGCGCTCATGGGCCGAACGCCCAGGTGACCATCAGCGGGAGTTCTTCCCGCCAGAACGCGCCGCCGTGCGCGCCGGGCCGCCCGGTCATCACGACGTCCGCGCCCGCGACGCGCAGGGCGTCCGCCCAGCGCGTCGCGTTCTCGCGGAAGAACGGTTCCTGAGTGCCGGCCACGAAGTACGCGCGCGGAAGCGAGGTCGGCAGCGGGCCGGAGGGACGGTAGCCGGCGCCCGGTGACGCGCAGAGGACCGCGCTGTAGAGGTCCGGGTGGCGGAGCCCGAGGGCGAGGGCCAGTTCCCCGCCGGCGGAGACACCGAACAGCGCGGTGCGCTCGGCGGGGAGGGCGAGTCCGAGGCGTGAGCGGGTCCATCGGCGGACGTCGTGGACGAGGAAGTCCTCGTGTGCGGCGAACCGTTCCGGGTCGAAGTCCGGTGAGTACTCGTGGAGCCGCAGCGTCTCGTCGGCCGCCCGGTGCGCGCCGACGACCGCGGTGGGCGGCACGTCGGCCGCCGCCTCCAGGGCCGCGCCCCACTGCGGGACGAGCTGGCCGTCACCGCCGTACAGGACGGCCTCGGGCGGGCGCGGCGGGAGGTACGCGGTGACGTGCCGACCGCCGTCGTACCCGAGCGCCTCGGTGACGAGTTCCCCGGCGATGGACATGGTGGTCGTCATCTCCTTGTCGGCGGCCCCCCGAACGACCCTAGCGCCCGGACTCGACAACGGATGCGCGTGTCGGGGCCGCCGCACCTGAGGTCACCCGTGCCGTGGTGGGTGAGCTGTTGCGTCGGATCGGCGAGGGGGTCCGGAGCGCGTCGCGGAGATGTACGCGGTACGCCGGCCGGAACGCCTGTCCGTGTGAGGTCATCCGGGTGAGGTCTCGGCCGCGGCGGCCGTTTCCGCGCCCTCGCGGCGTATCCGCTCAGTTCCCCAGGCGCCGAGCGGTCCGAGCGCCTGGTTGAGCGTACGGCCCTGCTCGGTCAGGGAGTACTCCACGCGTGGCGGAACCTCGGCGTGGACGACCCGGTGCACGAGCCCGTCCTCCTCCATCTCGCGCAGGTGCTGCGTCAGCATCTTCTCGCTCACGCCCGGCAGACCGCGGCGGAGTTCGGCGAAGCGGCGTACGCGATGGGCCTCCAGCTCCCAGAGGATCAGGCCCTTCCACTTGCCGCTCACCACGTCGAGCGCGGCGTCGATGCCGCAGATGTAAGGCCCGCGTCTCGGCGCCTTGGCCATCGGTGATCCCCTTACTGAAAGGTAAGTACCGCAGTAAATAGTGGGTACTTCCGAGACTAGCCGCGCCCTCCGAGCATGGAGGGGTGAACGAACACCAGAACGAACACCAGAACCACCCCACCCGGCAGGGCAGCGCAGTCACCGTGATCGGGCTCGGCCCGATGGGCCGGGCGATGACGCGGACCCTCCTCACCGCCGGCCACCCGGTCACCGTCTGGAACCGCACCGCGGGCCGGGCCGACGATGTCGTCGCGGCCGGAGCGGTGCGCGCGGCGACGCCTCGCGAGGCGGTCGAGGCGAGCGACCTCGTGATCCTCAGCCTCACCGACTACCGGGCGATGTACGACATTCTCGACGGCACCCCCGACGCCGACGGCGCCATCGCGTCCCTCGCCGGCCGGACGCTGGTCAACCTCAGCTCCGACACCCCCGACCGCACGCGCGAGGCGGCCACCTGGGCGGCGGGCCATGGCGCCGCCTTCCTCAGCGGTGGGGTCATGGTCCCGGCGCCGATGGTCGGCACGGAGGCGGCCCACGTCTACTACAGCGGCCCCGGCGAGGTGGTGGAGAACCACCGGGGGGTGCTGGCACTGCTCGGCACTCCCCGGTATCTGGGCGGGGATCCGGGCCTCGCCCAGATGATGTACCAGGCCCAACTCACCGTGTTCCTGACCACCTTGTCGGGACTGATGCACGCCACCGCGATGCTGGGGACGGCGGGCATGAAGGCCAGGGAGGCGCTGCCGGAACTGCTCGCCTCCGCGGACGCGATCGGCGGCATCCTGAGGGCCGGTGAGGAGAACCCCGGCGCCGCGCTTGATGCCGGGGAGCATCCCGGCGACCTCAGTACGGTCACCATGATGGGCGCGACGGCGGACCACATCGTGGAGACGAGCGCGTCGCTGGGCCTGGACCTCTCGCTCGCCGTGGCCGTACAGGCCCACTACCGGCGCGCGATCGAGGACGGGCACGGCGGCGACAACTGGACCCGCATCATCGACAGCATCCGGGAGCCGCGCTGACCGGACTCGTGGGGCTGGCGGGTTTCCGACGGAAGTCGCGGGAGCGCGGCGGCGTCCGGTGGCCGCGCCGGTACGTTTCCCGTATGCGGAACGATCAAGGGGTGGGCTGGTTCAGCGTGGAGACCCCGTTGCCCACGGGCGGGATGCGGATAGGGGTCACGGACCAGGGCGTGGTGTCGACCGTGGCGTTCGGGGCGAGGGCCGGCGGCGACGCGGACCTGGGCGCGGAGAGCGGCCCGTACACCGGCCCGGACCTCACCACCGAGGACCGCAGAGCCGCCGCTGTCACCACCCAACTCGCCGAGTACTTCGCGGGCCGGCGAAGGGAGTTCGACCTCCCGATCGACTGGCGCGCGACCACCGGCGCCCAACAGGCCGTCCTGCGGACCCTGCACCGCACGGTCGGGTACGGCACGACGATCACGTACGGCGAACTGGGCGACCGAAGCGGGGCGTTCGAGGACGACTCCGTCGAACGCGGCCTCAGGGCCAAGACGGTGGGCTCGATCATGGGCTCGGCGCCCGTCTCCGTCCTGGTGCCGTGCCACCGGGTGGTGGCGGCGGGTGGGATCGGCGGTTACGGCGGGGGTGAGACCGGCCTGGCGACCAAGCGGTGGCTGCTGACGCTGGAGGGGGTGCTGGCGCCTACGTTGGACTGGTCGTGAGCCGGGGCGCGGTGTGTGCGGCGCGCTGACCGTACGTACGAAGGTGGGTACGTAGATAGGTACGTACGCGCGCCGCGCCGTTCCCGATTCCCGATTCCCGATTCCCGAAGGATCCTCAGCGGCGCGCGTGGCGGATCGTCAGGCGTCCGAATCCCATGGTCCCGGAGATCCGGATCGTCGGCCCGCCCGGGCGGGAGGGCAGCCGGGGTGTGTAGCGCGAGTCCTTCCAGCCGGTGCGCAGACCCTCGATGTCGACGATCGCGTCGCGAGGCACCGTGATCTTGGCCCGGCCGGTGCCGAGTTGCAGCTCTATGTCGACCACCGGATGGTCGATGACCGCCCGGGACAGGTCCAGCCGCACCCTGCCGAACGCGGACCGGACCTTGAGGCTTCGCGGTACCCGCCACACGCCGCGCCGCCGGATCCGTCCGCCGGCGGCGGCGATCGTGGACGTGGTGGCTGCCTTCTCCGCCGGGAGGGTGGCCAGCGCCGCCGTGAGTTCGCTGTGCGTCGGGACGGTGAGCACCTGGTGGAGGCGTTCGTCCAGGTCGTCGTGAGAGATGTGGCCCTCGGCGTACGCCTCTTGGAGGCGCCGTACCGCCGTGTCGCGGTCGTCTTCGGTGATGCGCGGCGGCCGGCCTTCCGGCGGAGTGGTCACTTTTTCACTGTACTGCTCTGCTCTACGGGCGAGGCGGGACGGCATCGGTGAGGAAACGGCTCTCCAGGAACTCCTCCCAGGTGCGGGTGCCGAGGTCTGTTCCGTCGAGGGAGAGGTTTCCGTCGGCCCGGTACACGCGGCCCGCCTTTCCCGGCATCCGGACGGGGAGCAGCGGTCGCTTCCTGCCGGTGACGCGCAGGTACGCGCGGATCGCGTCGGCCGACTCGTACACCTTCGGTCCCGCCAGGTCGGGGACCAGCCCGGCGGGCTTGTCCAGGGTCAGTTCCACCAGCCGGGCGGCCACCTCGCGGGAGTCGACGGGCTGGAGGCGGAGGCCCGGGACAGGGATCACGGGCAGTTTGGCCATCTTCTCCACGACGGTCAGGAGCAGGTCGTGGAACTGCGCGGCCCGCAGAACGGTCCAGGGCAGGCCGGAGGCGGTCACGGCCTCCTCGGCGGCGAGCTTGGACGTGAAGTAGCCGAGCGGGACGCGGTCGGCGGCGATGACGGAGATGAGGACGAGGTGTCTCACCCCGGCGCGGGAGGCGGCGCGCACCAGGTTCCGGGTGGCGACTTCGTCGCCTTTGGGGCCGCCGGCGAGGTGGAGGACGATCTCGGTCCCGTCGACGGCGGACTGGATGCCGTCGCCGTCCTCTCCCTTGAGGAGGTCGCCGGTGACGTACTCGACGCGGGCTCCGTCGCCCTGCGGCGGGTCGGGCTGGGGTCGGCGGCTGAGCACCCGTACGTCGTGGCCGGTGGCGCGGAGGAGGGGGAGGACGTGGCGGCCGAGGGTGCCGGTGCCGCCGGTGAGGAGGATGGGCGGGGTGGTCATGGGTCTCTCCAGTGGTCGGGTGCGGCTTTCTCCCCCCCTGTCACCTCAGCAGGTTCGGGAGGGTCTACCTCAGTGACACTCCGCGAGTGAGGGATGTGACCGATGGGCGAGGAAAAGTGGCTGACCGGGCGTTTCGAGGAGAACCGGCCGCGCCTGCGCGCGGTGGAGAACACGGACGACGGTGTACGACGATGCTCGTATGACGTTGGCCTTGGTACCCATCGACCGTGAACCGGCCGCCGCCGGTGTCGTCCTGCTGACGGGTATCCCCGGCAGCGGCAAGTCGACGGTGGCCGCCGCGCTGGCCGCCCGGCTGGGGAGGGCGGCTCATGTGGAGGTGGATGGGCTCCAGCAGATGATCGTCAGCGGCGGCCGCTGGCCGACGCCGGAGCCGGACGCCGAGGCCGACCGGCAGATCTTCCTGCGCGCCCGCAACGCGTGCCTGCTGGCGGACAGCTTCGCGGCGGCGGGCTTCGTCGCGGTGATCGACGACGTGGTGGTCCGCCGTACCCACCTGGACTTCTACCGGCGAACGCTGAGAACCCACCCGTTCCACGTGGTGATCCTGACCCCGGCCCCGGCGACCGCGTGGCAGCGCAACCAGACGAGGGCAAAGACCCTGACGACGGACTGGTCCCCGCTGGACAAGGCGATGCGCACGGAATTGGCCGGGGAGGGAACGTGGATCGACAACGCGACCCAGACGGTGGAGGAGACGGTCGAGGCGGTGCTGGGGGTGGTGGGGGCGGGGTAGGGGTGGGGTCGGGGTGGTCGGGTGCGGGTTCAGACCGAGGGGTAGTCGGGGGTGGCCGGGCTGTTGTGTGTGGCGTGGGGCCGCCCTGGTTGTTGATTGTCGCGGGGCCGGGGTGGGCGTCAAGGGCGCTCCTGCGGAGCGTCGGCTTTGCCGATTCCACTGCGTTCCACCCTTGACTCCCACCCCGGCCCCGCAAGTGCAGCTGAGGGGGGCGGCCCGGGGGAAGGTCCCCCGGTAATCCCCGGATGCGGTTGGGGTTTCGTCGCGGGCTGCGGCTCTCGGCGGGGTTTGCGCACGACTTGAATGGGGCGGTGGCGACTCGGCTTAGCGGCTGGAAGGCCGTCTGTTGGCCGGTGCGCAAGCACCGTGTCTGGGCTGAGTGGGTGGTGAGGCGGACGTGGCCGGGTGGGGCGGTTGTCGGGCCTGTTTCGGTGGGTTGTGTGCTCTGAGAGCCCGTTAACGAAACACAGGACACAAGACCGGGTGGGAAGAGCCCTCAGGAGCCCTGAAAGCTAGGGCAAATGGGGCATAACCCCCCGGTGGGGTGGGTTGCTGCGCGGCCCCGGCGGCCGACTGCCACCCACCGGCCCGTACGCGGGCCCCATGCCCGAGCTGAGTGGGTGGTGGGGCGGAATGTGTTTGCCGGGACGGCTGTCCGGCCCGTTTCGGCCGGATGTGGGTCGTCGGAGCCCCTTAATGAAACACAGGACACAAGGCCGAGAGGAAGAGACCTCCACCGGGCCTGAAAACCCACCCAAATGGGGCATATTGGCTGCCGGGATGAAAGGCCCCCGGTCCGGCCGCCGCAGTTGACCACGGATCTCAGACACGGTGCCTGCACGCCCACCAACAGACAGCCGTCAGCCGCTAAGCCCAGTCGCCACCGCCCCATTCAAGTCGTGCGCAAACCCCGCCGAAAGCCGCACCCCGCGACGAAACAGAAAGCACAAACAAGCCCCCCGGGGGGCCTTTCCCCGGGCCGCCCCCCTCTGCCTGCACTTGCGGGTCCGGGCCGGGGGTCAAGGGTTAAGCGCAGCGCAATCGGCGTAGCCGACGCGACGCAGGAGCGCCCTTGACGCCCGGACCGGACCCGCGACAATCAACAACCAGGGCGGCCCCACGCCGACCAATACAAGACCGGGTGCCCCCGACTACCCCTCGGTCTTAACCCGCACCCGCACCCGCACCCGCACCCGAACATCTCACCTCACCCCCCCTCACCCCACCACCTCCACATACCCCTCCGTCCCGTACACGCGGATCCGCTCCCCGTCCCGGATCAGTTGCGTCGCCCGTTCCACGCCCACCACCGCCGGCAGGCCGTACTCGCGAGCGATCACCGCTCCATGCGTCATCAGGCCTCCCACCTCCGTCACCAGCCCCGCGATGCCCACGAACAGCGGTGACCAGCTGGGGTCGGTGAAGGTGGTGACCAGGATGTCGCCCGCTTCGAGGTCGGCCTTCGCCATGTCGAGGACCACGCGGGCCCGGCCCTCCACCGTCCCCGCCGATACCGCCACGCCCACCAGCGCGCCGGCCGGCGCGTCGGCGCGGTGGTACGAGCCGCTCAGCGCCTCGCCGTCCGACGTCAGTACCCGGGGTGGGGTGAGTGCCCCGTACGAGCGGAAGTCGTCCTTGCGCCGGTGGATGAGTGCGGTCTCGGCCCGGTTCGAGCGCGACACATCGCGGAGTTCCTGGAAGGTGAGGAAGAAGACGTCCTCCTTCTCGGCGAGTACGCCGGCCCGCACCAGCCGGGCGGCCTCCTCCATCAGGGCCCGCTTGTAGATGAAGTAGCGGCTGACGATGCCGTACTTCGGGTACTCCCGGTACCCGATGAAGGCTCTGACCTGGTCGATCATCCGCTTCGTCTCTTCGGCCCTCCGCTCGCCGCCCTCCGGCTGGGCCCGGAGGCGGGACAGCACGTCCCGCTCCTTCTCCCGCGCCTTCCGGCGGCCCTCCTCGAAGCGGCGCCCGGCCGCCCCCGGTTCAAAGTTCCGTACGTTGTCGAGAATCGCCGGCAGGAGCGTGGCGGGGCGCTCGCTCCACCGCGGTCTGGTGATGTCGATCTCGCCCGCGCAGCGCATGCCGTACCGGTCGAGATACGCCTCGATGGCGTCCCGCGCGCCGGTCCCGCCCGGGACCTTCGCCAGCCCGTCCAGGAAACCGTCGTCCTCGGGCGCCGCCGCCGCGTCCCGCAGGAACGCCACCACCTGCGGCAGCGGGCGGATCACGTCCGCGACGTCCAGCAGGTCCAGTCCCATCTCCGACGTGATGTTGTCGGGG
This sequence comes from Streptomyces sp. NPDC088261, assembly GCF_044740805.1. Taxonomy (NCBI): domain Bacteria; kingdom Bacillati; phylum Actinomycetota; class Actinomycetes; order Kitasatosporales; family Streptomycetaceae; genus Streptomyces; species Streptomyces sp. NPDC088261. The sequence continues at coordinate 265,430 of NZ_JBIURL010000001.1, read as the reverse complement.
GCGGACAGGGTGAGAGTGTCAGCCGCGTTCTTCTCGCCCAGCCACTCCGCCAGCTTGTCGTTGAGCCACCACGTGGCCTCCATCCCCGCCATGATCGCCCGGAAGTTCAGCGGATCTCCGAGCACCCGCTTGTGCTCCTCGAAGGCCTCCAGCAGGAAGTCGAACAGCGCCGGTCCCGTCTTCGACCGGATGTCGCGCTCCAGAGCGGCGACGGACTCCTGACTGCGCGCGATCAGCTCCGCGACGATGGCGGGGTCCGGCTCGGCGGGGGCGGCCGGCCCGCCCGTGGCGGACACGCCGCGGGCCGGGGGGCCGGTGTCCGGGAGCGTCGGGACGAAGTCGCCGCGGTCGAGGACGGTTTCCAGCGCGTCCCTGACCAGCGGATCGCCCTTCCCCATGACGTCCAGCAGTGCGGCCCGGCTCGTGGGCGAGGCCAGGCGCCGCGTGACATCCACGAACAGCCGCCCTCCGGCCGTGTGCATCGGCACCATGGCGGTCAGTTGCCACATGGAGAGACCCAGGGGCCTCATCGGGTCGGTCATCATCTGCTGGTGGCCGACGGAGACGTACAGGTGGTTCTCCTGGTCACCGGCCTCGGGGATGGGGAACAGTGTGGTGATCGGCCGGCTCTGCACGATCTGGAAGTCGTCGTCGGCCAGGCACCATTCGATGTCCTGCGGACGCCCGAAGCGCGCCTCGATCCGGCGCCCGAGGTGGACGAGCCGTACGGCCTGCTCGTCCGTGAGCGCCGGTACGGCGCCGCCGGCCGACCTGGCGATCACTTCGCCGTCCCGCACGGTGAACCCGTCCGGGTTCACCAGCCCGGAGACCAGGGCGTCGCCGAGGCCGAGGCCGGCGTCCACGGTGGCGACCTTGCGGTTGCCCGTGACGGGGTCGGCGGTAAACAGAACGCCGGACGCGTCCGCGAGGACCATCCGCTGGACGACGACGGCCATGTGGACCGTACGGTGGTCGATTCCGTTGCGCCGGCGGTAGGTCACGGCCCGCTCGGTGAAGAGCGAGGCCCAGCACCGGCTGACGTGCCGCAGAATCGCTGCCGCGCCCACGACGTTCAGATACGAGTCCTGCTGCCCGGCGAAGGAGGCGGTCGGCAGGTCCTCGGCCGTGGCGCTGGAGCGGACGGCGTAGGGGACCTCGCCGTCGAGCGCGCGGGTGAGGGCGGCGGCGAGATCGCCGGGGATGACGATCTCTTCGACGGCCCGGCGGATCTCCGCGCTGAGCGCGCGGATCCCGTCCCGGTCCTCCGCGTCCAGCCGCGCGAGCCGGTCGAGGAGACCGCCCACGGCCGGCGCGACGACCTGCCGGTAGGCGTCGGTGGTCACGCAGAAACCGGCCGGCACCCGGACGCCGTCCATACGCGACAACGCGCCCAGGTGCGCACCCTTGCCCCCGACGAGGTCGACCCGGCTCTCGTCGACCTCGCGCAGATCCCACACGTACGGCCGGCTCATCGCACCCACTCCGACGCGGCCGCCGGTCCCCCACACGTCACCAACACACGCACGTCGTGCCCTCATTTCCGCAGGTAGTGGCCTTGCCCGCCGATTCTGCGCCACCCCCTGGGCCTTGCCGCAAGCCCCCCAGTGCGCTATACCTTGAGAGCGGCAAGGAGAGCGATCTCCTTGCCTTTGTCGTTTCGCCCGCACTTCCTCAGGCCGGACCCCCTCAGGCCGGGACTTCCTCAGTCCGACTTCGTGTACGTCAGTTCCTCGCCGTTTGTTGTCACCCGGCGGAGTCTGCCGTCGTCCAGGAGTGTCAGTTCGGTGGGGGTGCCCGGGGTGCAGGATGAGGCCGGTTTGCCGACTGTGACCTTTGACGGGCCGATGCTCACCGGGTCTCCGGGGGTGGGGGTGGCGGCCAGGGGGGCCTCGAAGACGCAGTGGTACGTGCCGTCCGCCGCCGGGCCGTCCGCCGTCAGGGAGAGGACCGTGTCGCCCACCTCGCCCTGGGTGATGACCAGTTGGCGGGTGCCCGTGCCCGTGGCCGTGTCGACGCCGCTGCTCCACGTGCCCAGGTACTCCTTCGGCACCTCGCCCGCCGCCGTCTCGGACGGCGAGGGGGAGGGGGAGAGGGACGGGGACGGTGAGGCGTTCGACGGGGGTTTCGGGGCGGGGCTGGTGCTCGGACTCGCCTTGTTGTCGTCCGTACCGCCACCGTCCATGAACGCGTACACCGAACCACCCGCGCCGATCGCGACGACCAGGGCCACCGCGATCAGCGCGATCGTCGCGCGCCTGCTGCGGGGCGGTGCTGGTTCTGGGGCGGGGAGTGGCGGGACCGGGGAAGGGAGCAGGGTCGGGGACGGCTGTGGTGGGCCGTACGGCGTCGCCCCGTACGGCGGGGTCGGGCCGAAGGGGGCCGACGGTGGTATCGGGGGGCCGAATCCGGGGGGTGTTTGTGTCGGGGTGGGTGTGGGTGTGGGTGTGGACGTGAGTGGCTGTGTTTGTGGCTGCGGGTATCCGTAGGGGGGTTGTGCCTGTGCCTGTGCCTCCTGCCCCACCCCCTGCACCCGCGTCGTCGGGTCCTCCTGGTTCAGCAACTCCACCGCCCCCTGGCCCAGTTGGGCCAGCAGGCCGCCCGGCAGCCACGGTTCCCCGGGCCCGGGCGAGTCCGCCGCCACCCGCGCCAGCACCTCCGCCGTCGTCGGGCGCGCCGCCGGGTCCTTCTGGAGGCAGTGGCCTATCAGCTCCCGCAGGCCGTCGGGGAGCCCGGACAGGTCCGGTTCCTCCTGCGCGATGCGGTACAGCAGCGCCGGTATCCCGCTGTCCGCCGCGCCGAACGGCTGCCGGCCCGTCGCCGCGTACAGCAGGACGGAGCCCAGGCAGAAGATGTCGCAGGCGGCCGTCACCCGGTCTCCCCGCACCTGTTCCGGTGCCATGAAGCCGGGGGAACCCATCAGCGCGCCGGTCCGCGTCAGGCCGTCCTCGCCGACCGACTCCAGCGCGCGGGCTATGCCGAAGTCGATGACGCGCGGGCCCTCGATCGTCACGAGCACGTTGGACGGCTTGAGGTCGCGGTGGATGAGCCCCGCCGCGTGGATGTCCTGGAGCGCGCGGGCGAGTCCGGACGCGAGGACGCGTACGGACGGTTCGGGCAGCGGGCCGTGCCCGGTGCCGTCCTCGCCCGAGACGATCGTCTGGAGCGTCGGCCCCGCCACGTACCCCGTCGCGACCCAGGGCACCTCCGCCTCCGTGTCGGCGTCGAGCACCGGGGCCGTCCAGGCGCCCCCGACGCGCCGCGCCGCCTCCACCTCGTGGCGGAACCGGCTGCGGAACTCGTCCTGTTCGGCCAGATCCCGCCGTACGAGCTTGACGGCGACGGTACGTCCCCGGTTCGAACGCGCCAGATACACCCGGCCCATGCCGCCCGCCCCCAGGCGTGCCAACAGCCGGTAAGAGCCGATGTGTTGCGGATCTCCTGCTACGAGTCTCTCCATGGCCGCGCGGCCCCTCCCCGAACCCGACGCACCCGACGCGCCCGATCCGTCGCGGGCCACGCCCCTGTCACGCCCTGGATCATCTCGCATGACGGGGCGGGCGTCGTCGGCTGTCCCAAGGTCGTTGGGTTCGGGGGCCTCGGCGCCCTCGGGGCGGAGGGCGCCGAGAATCCGTGGGTCAGCCCCGTGCCGTCACTCCGGCCACGCCGAGTTCTCGATCACCTCGACGAAGTCCGTACGGACGAAGCCCGGCGAGAAGTGCGCCAGCACGTCCGCCTTCACGTTCCCGAAGGCCGTCTGCGGGCGGTGTTCGATGCCCTCCGTGAACGCCTGGAGGATCCGCCGCTTGAAGTCCCGCCTCGGGTGCGCCGCCACGACCTCGTCCCTGACCTCCTGGGGTACGACGTCCAGCCCCATCCCCAGGACGTCGAACTCGACCCCCGCCGTCACCAGCGCCACCTCCGGCTCCATGTGGCCGGGGATCTCCGGTGTCGTGTGCAGCGCGATCGCGGTCCACGCGATCCGCGCGCTGTCCTGGGGGAGGCCGTGCCGCAGCAGGAAGTCGCGGGCCGCGTCGGCGCCGTCGATCTCGAACCGTTGCTGGGAGGTGCGGTAGCCCGGCGTCAGCCCGAGGTCGTGGAACATCGCGCCGACGTACAGCAGCTCGGGGTCGTACGACAGCCCGCGCCGCCGCCCCTGGAGCGAGCCGAACAGGAAGACGCGGCGGGAGTGGTCGTACAGCAGCGGGCTCGCCGTGTCCCTGACCAGCTCCGTGGCTTCCTTGGCGAGCGCGCTGTCGGGGATCTCGACGCCGGCGACGGTCTCGGGCATGGCGGGGTTCCTTTTCCTGGGGGCTTCCGGGGGCTTCCTGGGGTGGCGCTGCTTCCGGCTTCCACTCTCGGGCCGGACGCCCGTGCCCCGCCATGTCTACCGAGACGTACACCCCACACATCCAGACACGGAACCCGGCTACCGTGGCCGTATGGGAGCCATGAGACCTGGACAGCGGCCTGGCGGGCGGCGCCCCGCGCCCCGCGCCGTCGTCGTGTTCGTCTACGACGGCGTTCGGCTGATGGATGTCGCCGCGCCGCTGGAGGTGTTCGCCACGGCGGCCGGGCTGGGGGGTTCGTACGCGCTGACCGTCTGTTCGGCCGACGGCGCTCCCGTCATCACGTCCACCGGGACCCGGCTGCACGCCGACGCGGCCGTGGGGCAGATCGGGGAGGTCCACACCGTGGTCGTCCCGGGCTCCGACGACCTGCCGCACCACCCGCCGCCGGACGGGCTCCTCGACGCGGTCGCCTTCCTGGCCGGGCGGTCCGCGCGGGTCGCGTCCGTCTGTACGGGCGCGTTCGCGCTGGCCGCGGCGGGGCTGCTGGACGGGCGGCGCGCCACGACGCACTGGCGGCACGCGGCGGTCCTGGCCCGGCGCCACCCGGCGGTGACCGTGGACCCGGACGCGATCTTCGTACGGGACGGGCACACGTACACCTCGGCGGGCGTCACCGCGGGCATCGACCTCGCGCTGGCGCTGGTGGAGGACGACGAGGGCGCGGATCTGGCGCGCGAGGTGGCGCGGGACCTGGTGGTGTTCCTGCGGCGGCCGGGCGGGCAGTCGCAGTTCTCGGTCGCGGCCCGTACGCCGAGCCCGCGGCACGACGTGCTGCGCGGGCTGCTGGACGCGGTCGCGGGGGATCCGGCCGCCGACCACTCGCTGGCGGCGCTGGCGCGGCGCGGGGGGCTGAGCGCGCGGCACCTCACGCGGTTGTTCAACGAGCAGGTGGGCAGTACGCCGGCCGCGTACGTGGAGTCCGTACGGCTGGAGGCGGCGCAGGCGCTGCTGGAGGCGGGGGAGACGGTGACGGGGGCGGCGCGGCGGAGCGGGCTGGGGAGTGACGAGTCGCTGCGGCGGGTGTTCCTGCGGCATCTGGGGGTGACGCCGTCGGCGTACCGGGCGCGGTTCCGTACGGCGGGGACGGGGGTGACGGGTACGGGGAGCGCGACGGTGGTCCGTAGCCGCTGACGGCGGCCCTCCGGCCCCCGGACCCCGTTCGACACCCTGCCCAGCAAAGTGGCCGACTCCATACAGGGTGGCCATACCGTCCCCCACCTGCGCCTCCCTACCCTGGGCCGCATGACCCCTCCTCTGGACCCGCAGGCCGTCCCGCACGTCGGCCCGCAGGCCGTCCCGCACATCGGCCCGCACGTCGACCCGCAGGCCGGCGCGGCCGTGAAAGCCGCCGACCGCGCGCACGTGTTCCACTCCTGGTCCGCCCAGGAGCTGATCGATCCGCTCGCCGTCGCCGGCGCCGAGGGCTCGTACTTCTGGGACTACGACGGCAACCGCTACCTCGACTTCACCAGCGGCCTCGTCTTCACCAACATCGGCTACCAGCACCCCACCGTCGTCGCCGCGATCCAGGAGCAGGCGGCCCGCCTCACCACCTTCGCGCCCGCCTTCGCGATCGACGTGCGGTCCGAGGCGGCGCGCCTCATCGCCGCCCGTACCCCCGGCGACCTCGACAAGATCTTCTTCACCAACGGGGGCGCCGAGGCCGTCGAGAACGCCGTCCGGATGGCCCGGCTGCACACCGGCCGCCCGAAGGTGCTGTCGGCGTACCGCTCGTACCACGGCGGTACGAACACCGCGATCAACGTGACCGGCGACCCCCGCCGCTGGGCGTCGGACACCGGCACCGCCGGGGTCGTGCACTTCTGGGCGCCGTTCCTCTACCGCTCCCCCTTCTACGCCTCGACGGAGGCCGAGGAGTGCGAGCGCGCGCTGGAGCACCTGGAGTCGACCCTCGCCTTCGAGGGGCCCGCGACCGTCGCCGCGATCATCCTGGAGACCATCCCGGGCACGGCCGGGGTGATGACGCCGCCGCCCGGCTATCTCGCGGGGGTGCGCGAGATCTGCGACCGGTACGGGATCGTCTTCGTCCTGGACGAGGTGATGGCGGGGTTCGGCCGTACGGGGAAGTGGTTCGCGGCCGACCACTTCGACGTCGTACCGGACCTGCTGACCTTCGCGAAGGGCGTGAACTCCGGTTACGTACCCCTCGGCGGGGTCGCGATCTCGGCGGCCATCGCGGAGACCTTCGCGACCCGCCCGTACCCCGGCGGTCTCACGTACTCCGGGCACCCGCTGGCCTGCGCGGCGGCCGTCGCCACGCTTCGGGTGATGGAGGACGAGAAGGTCGTCGAGCACGCGGCGCACATCGGCGCGACCGTCCTCGGCCCGGGGCTGCGCGAGCTGGCGGAGCGTCATCCGTCGGTGGGCGAGGTGCGCGGTACGGGGGTGTTCTGGGCGCTGGATCTGGTACGGAACCGGGAGACGCGCGAGCCGCTCGTCCCGTACAACGCGACGGGTGAGGCGAACGCGCCCATGGCGGCCTTCGCCGCCGCCTGCAAGAAGGACGGCCTGTGGCCCTTCGTGAACATGAACCGTACGCACGCCGTCCCCGCCTGCAACGTCACGGAGGCGGAGGCGAAGGAGGGGCTGGCCGTCCTGGACACGGCGCTGGCGGTGGCGGACGCGTACACGGTGTGAACGAGTCCACGGAGCAGCGGCTGGGAACGAACCGCCCGCGCTGAGGGAGCGTCAGGCGGGCGGAACATATAGGTATGGTGCGTTATGTGAGAACACTCGGTCGGTTTCCGTCCCGCCGACCGGGCTACGGCCGGCGGGACCCCATGCTCTTGGCGCCCCTGGTCCTCACCGCCGTCCTCGGCCTCCTGGCGTTCCTCACACCTCCCCAGGTCCCCTTCACCCGCCTCCTGCCCGCCGCGCCCGCGCTGGCCGCGTCGCTGTGGTCGGTGGCGGCCACCCTCGCGCTCGGCGTGGTGTGTCTGCTGGGCGTCGTCGCGTACGCCCTGTTCACCGACCACGACGGGACCTTCTACACCGCCGGTGCCATCGCCGCCGTCACGCTGGCCGCCGCCTACGCCAGCCACCTGCGCCTCCAGCGCGAGGACACGCTCGCCGAGGTCCGGGCCGTCGCCGACACCACCCAGCGCGTCCTGCTGCGGCCGGTCCCGCGGCGCATCGGATGCCTGGAGATCGAGACGCTGTACGTGGCCGCCGCGCCGCAGGCGAGGGTCGGGGGCGACTTCTACGCGGTGGTCGACACCGCGTACGGCGTCCGGCTGATCATCGGGGACGTACGGGGCAAGGGGCTGGACGCGGTCGGGGTGGCCTCGGCCGTGCTGGGCTCGTTCCGGGAGGCCGCGTACGACGCGCCGGACCTCGGCGGGCTCGCCCGGCGGCTGGACACCACCGTCGGCCGGTACGAGGCGACGGTCCCGGGCCCGGACTCGCCCGAACTCTTCGCCACCGCCGTCCTCGCCGAGATCCCCGCGCGCGGCACGCACGCGCGGATCCTCAGCTGCGGGCACCCGCCGGTCCTGCTGACGCACGACGGGCGGGTCCGCTCCCTCACGCCCCGGACGTCGTCGCCGCCCATCAACCTCGCGACGCTGCTGGGCGGCGCGTACCACGTGGAGGAGGTGCCCTTCGCCGCCGGTGACCAACTGCTCCTCTACACCGACGGCGTCACCGAGACGCGGGACGGCGACGGTGAGTTCTTCCCGCTCGCGGTGTGGGCGGGGGAGCGGACGTCCGTACCGCCGCGGCCGCTGCTCGACCACCTCTACCGGGCGCTGCTGCGGCACGGCGGCGGGAAACTGGACGACGACATCGCGGTCCTGGCCGTACGGACCACACCTCCGACGACACCCCGCACCACACCGGAAGCGGGGGTCGCGGCGCCGGGCGGGTGAGGGGCGGGCCGCGGGCGTGACGTCGCCCCGTGCCTGGGTGTGACGTCGCCCCGTGTCTGGGCGTGACGTCACCCCGTGCCTGGGCGTGACGTCGTCCCGCGCCCGCTGGCTTAGGGTGTCGGGAGCCGGACGAGGGGACGTACCACCATGCCTGCCAGCGGAGCTGTGACGCGCAGCACCTTGCGGCAGCAGATCGCGGACGCGCTGCGTGACGAAGTGCTCGCTGGGCGTTTGCTGCCGGGGCAGGAATTCACCGTCAAGCACATCGCCGAGCAGTACGGGGTCTCCGCGACGCCCGTGCGCGAGGCGCTCGTCGACCTCTCCGCGCAGGGTCTGCTCGACTCCGACCAGCACCGGGGCTTCCACGTCCACCAGTTCACCGTCGAGGACTTCCGGGGGATGGTCGAGGCGCGTTCGCTGGTCGTGGACGGCGTGGTCCGCAAGCTCGACGGCACGGGTCTGGCGACCCGCGCGCACGGCGAGTCCCTGGTGTCCGTACGGCGCAGGGCCGAGGAGGCCGCGCGGGCGGCCAGGGCCGGCGACCTGGACATCCTGATCGGGTACGACCTGCGCTTCTGGCGGGAGCTGGGCGGGCTGATCGCCAACCGTTACGTGTGTGAGTTCCTGCACCGGATGCGGGTGCAGGCCTGGGTGTTCTCGGTGCCGTTCCTGCGGGCGGACGCGGAGGGCGAGAAGTGGCTGTGGAGCGGACATGAACCACTGGTCGACGCGCTCACCCTGGGGGACGCCGGGGAGGTACGGGCGGTGATCGGGGCGTACGACGAGCACGCCCTGAGATGGGCGGACCGACTGGAAAGCACGCGCGGGTGAGCGGGGGCGGTCCGGGGGCGCCGGAGGGGCGGGGCGGGGCGGACGCGGAGACGGCCGGGCGGACCGTCGCCCTCTCCGTGGTCGTCCCCGCGTACAACGAGGAGGCGCGCCTGCGCCCCACCCTCGACGCCGTCCGCGCCCATCTCGGCGCCGATCCGGGCCGCTGGGGCGAGTGGGAACTGATCGTCGTGGACGACGGCTCGTCGGACGGTACGGTCGCGGTGGCCGAGGCCGCGGCCGCCGAGGAACCGCGCGTACGGGTGGTACGCAGCTCCGGCAACCACGGCAAGGGGCACGCGCTGCGCCTCGGCGTACTGGCCTCGTACGGCAGGCGCGTCCTGCTCACCGACGCGGACCTCGCGACGCCGATCGAGGAGCTGGACCGGCTGGACAAGCAGCTCAGCGAGCAGCACACAGGCGATGGTCCAGGCGGCGGCCCGGACGCCGGCCCCGGCGCCGCCATCGGCTCCCGCGCCCACCCCGACGCCCGGATCGAAGTGCGTCAGTGGGCGCTGCGCGAGTGGCTGGGCCGCCTCGGCAACCGCCTCATACAGGCCGTCGCGGTCGACGGCATAGCCGACACCCAGTGCGGCTTCAAGCTGTTCGACGGCGACCAGGCGCGCGCCGCGTTCGCCGCCTCCCGGCTGGACGGCTGGGGCATCGACGTCGAGATACTGCGGTACTTCCGGCGCGCGGGCTGGCCGGTGACGGAGGTCCCGGTGCGCTGGGCGCACCAACCGGGCTCCAAGGTACGGCCGTTGGACTACGGGCGGGTGCTGCTGGAGCTGGTACGCCTCAAGGCGGGCCGGTCGCGTTCGGCGCGCTGGGCGCGCAGGGCCCCCGGTCTGCGGCCCGTCGACCTGACGGTGACCGTCCTCTTCGTCCTCGCCGCGCTCGTCCTCTACAAGGGCCTCTGGAACGATCTCGGCCACTCCTACCTCGCCGACTCGGGGTCGGACCAGAACCAGTGGGAGTGGTTCTTCGCGGTCACCGCGGACAACGTGCGCCACCTCCACAACCCGCTCTTCACCACCTTCCAGAACTTCCCCGACGGCGTGAACCTCATGGCGAACACCGTCATGCTCGGCCTCTCCGTCCCCCTCACGCCCGTCACGCTGGTCTTCGGGCCGACCGTCACCTGGGCGCTGGTCCTGACCTTCGGGCTGGCGGCGACGGCGACGGCCTGGTACTGGCTGTTCGCGCGCCGGCTGGTACGCAACCGGTGGGCCGCGGCGCTCGGCGCGGCGCTGGCCGCGTTCGCGCCGCCGATGATGTCGCACGCGAACGCGCATCCGAACTTCCTGGTGCTGTTCATGATCCCGGTGATCATCGACCGGGCGCTGCGGCTGTGCGAGGCGGGTGCGGGTCCGGGTGGCGAGGCGGGTGCGGGGGGCGCCGGGGGCGAGAGCGGTGCCCCCCACCGCGTCGCCCGCGACGGCGTGCTCCTCGGCCTCTTCATGACGTACCAGATCTTCCTCGGCGAGGAACCGCTGCTGCTCGCCGTCATGGGCATGCTGCTCTTCGCGCTCGCGTACGCCGTCCAGCGCCGCGACGTCGCGAAGGCGTCGATCCGCCCGCTGCTGCGGGGGCTCGGGTACGCGCTCCAGGTGTGTCTGCCGCTGCTCGCGTTCCCGCTGTACTGGCAGTTCTTCGGCCCGCAGAGCTACCACAGCGTCCTGCACGGCGACAACGCCGGGAACAGCCCGCTCTCCTTCCTCCACTTCTCCGGCCGCGCGCTCTTCGGCACGGAGGCGACGGCCGACCCGCTGGCCATGAACCGTACCGAGCAGAACGCCTTCTACGGCTGGCCGTTGATCGCCCTGTCCGTGGGGCTGGTGGTGTGGCTGTGGCGGCTGGCGGTGGTGCGGGCGCTGGCGTGCACGGCGGTGGTCGCCGCCCTGCTCTCGCTGGGGCCGAAGGTACGGATCCCCTTCACGGACGTCGTGCTGACCGGCCCCTGGCGGGCCCTCGCGCACCAGCCGCTCTTCGAGTCGGTCATCGAGTCGAGGGTGGCGATGATCTGCGCCCCGGCGCTGGGCGCGCTGCTGGCGCTGGCGGCGGACCGGCTGGCGGACGCGGAGGCCGTCCCCCGGCGTACGGAACGGCTCGTCGGCCTGCTGGCGCTGGCGGCGGCGCTGATCCCGATCATTCCGACGCCGATGCCGGTACGGGAGCGCCCGGACGTGCCGGCGTTCATCGCGGACGGCACGTACCGCTCGTACGTCTCCCCGGGCGAGTCCGTCGTGCCCGTACCGCTGCCGGATTCCGGGGCGGCGGAGGCGCTGCACTGGCAGTCGGCGTCCGGGCTCGGCTTCTCGGTGCCGGGCGGGTACTTCAACGGGCCCTGGGGGCCGGACCGGGTGGGGATCTACGGGGCGTCCCCGCGCTTCACCTCGAACTGGCTGAGTGAGGTCCGTAACACCGGCCAGGTGCCGCCCATCGGGCCCGGGCAGCAGGCCCAGGCGCGATTCGACCTCGCGTTCTGGAAGGCGGGGGTGGTCGTGCTGGCGCCGCAGCCGAACGACGCGGCGCTGTACGAGACGGTGGAGAAGCTGCTGGGTGAGCCGGGGAGGCGGGTGGACGGGGTCTGGATCTGGGACCTGCCGCCTTCGGGGGCGGGGTCCTGAGGCGTACGGGGGCGGGCTCCCGCGACGTCGCCTGTAGGGGTTCCTGAGGCGGGTGACGCATAGTGAGGGAGCAAGGCCGGTCGACGGGAGAGAGCAAGGCCGGTCGACCGGCACCCTTCGCGGAACGTGCCCGCCGCACTACGCTGTCCCGACCATCGTGACCATCGCGCGCACGCGTACGAACTCGTTGGAGAGCGAGCCTCCCTTGGCCTGTGACCTGTGGTTGGTCCCCCTCGTCGATGTGCTGTGCCACAGCCCCGACAACCCCTTCGCCGATGAGATCGCCGTCTACGACAAGGCGCTCGGCGACGCCGGACTCCCCGCCGTCCCCGTTTTCGCCTATATGCCGGGCCTCTCGGGGGACGTCGCCCCCGTCGCCGGATTCGACTACGACGCGCTGCACTTCCTGCGGCGTGTGTACCTGCTCCAGGTGTGCGGCCTTGCGGTCACGCCGGTCGGTGAACTGGGCGGTGACTACGAGCAGTTGCTGGAGATGTTCGAGTCGACGGCCCAGCAGTCGCACCTGGTCTGGCACTACGACCACGCGGGCGCGTACGTCCCGGTGGACTTCGCCGTACCCCTGTCGAACGAGGAACTCCTCGCGGGCGGTGGCCCGCTGGGCTCCACGCACGGTCTGCTGCGGGAGCTCGAATTCGTCGCCGCGTCGATCGGGATCGACGCGGCCAACCCGCCCTCTCCCCCGACCCCGCCGGACCGGCCGACCTCCTTGGAGGAGCCGGCGAACCCGATTCCGTACGACGACAGCCCGTTCGCCAGGGAGCGTCATGTCTGGCTGGGGCTGCACGCGGCGGCCACGAGGAGTCTGGCGCAAGGCTCCATGATCATCTTCAGCTGACGGCGGCCGGGTGCCGGGTGCCCGGGTGCCGGGCGCCGGGGTGCCGGGGCGGGGGTCGGGCGAGCGCGCCGGCACCCGCCCCGGTCCCTTGCCGGCTCCGGGACCTCCTCCCGCCCCTTCTCCCGGCTCCCGCCCTTCTCCCGTCTCCCGCCCCCGCTCACCTCACCGGGGCGACTCCGGCGGCCGCTGGCGCGGCATGTTGGGGCGGGTGCCCGGGGGCAGGGGGAAACGCCCCGGTCCCGGCCCCGCGTCCTGCCGCCCGCCACCGCCCCCCAGGGACTGCATGACCAGCGGGGCGGGCCCCGACCGGAACTCCACCATCCAGTCCGCCGTCTCCGACCGAACTAACTCCGTCACGTCCTCGGAGAAGCGCCGCAACACGTTCAGGCAGCGCTCCGCCGCCTCGCTCGCGGTGCCCTCGGCCGGGCCCAGCACCTCCCGTACGCTCTCCGACGCCCAGTCGAACTGGAACGTCTGGAGCCGGCGCTGCACCGCCTGGGCCGTCGCGACCGACCGCATCCACCCGGACGTGAACCCGAAGTACCGGTCGCAGCCCACGCAGGCCGCGCCCAGCAGGAGCGAGACGTACCCCCAGCCCGCGGCCCCGGGGAGCGCGCGGGTCAGGTCCAGCAGCGGCAGGGCCGTACCCGCGACCACCGCGCACGCCGTGGCGGCGCGCAGGACGCGTGCGGCGCGCCGTTTCCGTACCCGGTCGGCGAGGTACCAGGCGACCGTACGCAGGGCTCCGTTCTCGGCCCACCGGTACAGCTCGTCCAGCCGCTCCGCCGGCTCGTTCCAGTCGCCGAGGGGGAAGGGGCCGCCGGTGAGATCACCGACGGGCGGGCCGGGGGCGGTGCTTCCGTTTCCGCGCCCATTGCCGTTTCCGTCGCTGTCGCCGTTCCCGTTCCCGTTCCCGTTCCCGTTCCCGTTCCCGGGCTGGGGGGCGTACGCGTCGGCGGGATCAGGGCGGCCGGGGTCCGCTCTGCTCTGCGCGTCCGAGGGGTGGTCGGGCGGGTCGGGCCGGTTCGACGCGTCGTGGCGGTTCGACGGGTACGAGTGGTCCGAGGGGTCCTCCTCCCGGGCGGGGCCTCCGGGCTGCATCTCCGGCTGGCTCACCGGGGTACTCCTCTGCGGTCTGCTGTGACGGATCTTCGGACACACATCGTGACAATGTGTGACGCTGTGACGACGGGTGTTGACGCGCATGCACTTCCTACCGCCGAATGGCGGGCCGGAGGCTCGAAATCCGGGGGTTTCCGCCCGCGCGGCCGTGTTGATCAGGTAGAGGAGCCCGGAGCACTCACTCGAAAGAGTTGGTCCCCATGGGGTAGGGCGCGCTGCTCGGGGACCACGTAGGCTCGCCTTACAGATGAAAACGTCCTCGAAATGCCAGGAGTGACCGTGATTCCCGGTGGTGGTCAGCCGAACATGCAGCAGCTCCTCCAGCAGGCCCAGAAGATGCAGCAGGAGCTGGCACAGGCACAGGAAGAGCTCGCGGCGACCGAGGTCGACGGGCAGGCGGGCGGTGGCCTCGTGAAGGCCACGGTCAACGGCTCCGGTGAGCTGCGTGCCCTCGTCATCGACCCGAAGGCCGTGGACCCGGACGACACGGAGACGCTCGCGGACCTTGTCGTCGCCGCGGTGCACGCCGCGAACGAGAACGCGCACCAGCTCCAGCAGCAGAAGCTGGGCCCGCTGGCGCAGGGCCTGGGCGGGATGCCGGGCCTGCCCTTCTGAAGGCACAGGAGCACCAACTACGGTACGTACGTACACCATATGTACGTACAACGTGCGTACGACCCAGCACGCACAGCAGACAGCACTGCACGGCACTGCACAGCACCGAGCGCAGACGCGGCACCAGGAAAGGCAATCCGTTGTACGAAGGCGTGGTTCAGGGCCTCATCGACGAACTGGGCAGGCTGCCCGGCGTCGGCCCCAAGAGTGCGCAACGGATCGCCTTCCACATCCTCCAGGCCGAGCAGACCGACGTCCGCCGCCTCGCCCACGCCCTCCTCGAGGTCAAGGACAAGGTCAGGTTCTGCGCGGTGTGCGGCAATGTCGCGCAGGAGGAGCTGTGCGGGATCTGCCGTGACGTCCGCCGGGACGTGACGGTGATCTGCGTGGTGGAGGAACCGAAGGACGTCGTCGCGGTGGAGCGTACGCGCGAGTTCCGGGGGAAATACCACGTCCTCGGCGGGGCGATCAGCCCGATCGAGGGCGTGGGCCCGGACGATCTGCGGATCCGCGAGCTGCTCACCCGCCTCGCGGACGGCACGGTCACGGAGCTGATCCTGGCGACGGACCCGAATCTGGAAGGCGAGGCGACGGCGACGTACCTCGCCCGCATGATCAAACCGATGGGCCTGCGGGTCACACGCCTGGCCAGCGGTCTCCCCGTGGGGGGCGACCTCGAATATGCCGACGAGGTCACGCTGGGGCGTGCCTTCGAGGGGAGACGACTTCTCGATGTCTGACGCAACGCTGCACGCGGTTCATCAGGATCCGGACGATTTCGCGGTCCAGATCGCCGACCAGATCGAGAGCTTCATCGTCGCGGTCACGGAGGTCGCCAAGGGCGACGAGCCGGACAGCGCCGTACCGTTCCTGTTGCTGGAGTTCTCCCAGCTCCTGCTGGCGGGCGGCCGGCTCGGGGCGCACGAGGACATCCTCCCCGACGAGCGGTACGAGCCGGACCTCGGCCCGGAGCCGGACACGGACGACCTGCGCGAGCGGTTCGCCCTGCTCCTGGAGCCGATCGACGTCTACTCGGAGGTCTTCGACCCGTACGAGCCGAGGAAGGCGCCGGTCGCGGCGCGGATCTCGGACGACATCGCGGGGGTGGTGGCGGACCTGCGCCACGGCCTGGCGCACTACCGCGCGGGGCGGACGACCGAGGCGATGTGGTGGTGGCAGTTCTCGTACTTCTCGAACTGGGGCTCCACGGCCTCGGCCACCCTCCGCGCCCTCCACTCCCTGGTCGCCCACGTCCGCCTGGACCAGCCGCTCCCGGCCCTGGACGGCCTGGACACGGACCAGGACCTCAGCGAGGACGCGGAGGACGCGCTGGCGGAGGAGGCGGGCCGGGTGATGGCGGAGGAGATCGGCGGACCGCTGGGGCTGGGGGCACGGCCGGCGAGGTCGTAGATACGGGGATGGTGTTCCTCACGCTCTGTTGGCCTTGGAGGACGGACCCGCGCTAATGTCACGCTGAGCGACGGTGTGAACGCGCACCGCGACGGATGTGGCGCGGGAGTGCGACGGTGCGGTACTCGGCGGGATGGCAGCAGGTATTCGCCCTGTCGGGACAGGGGACGGACCCATCCGTACCCCTGTCACCCCCGTTCGCGGATCCGCGCGGGCTGCGACACACCACCGGCCCGTGGACGAGCGCGTCCGGTACGGCGAACACCCTGCGGACGAACGCGGAACGGAGCCGCGCCCGCCTGCGCCCGGCGCACGAGGGCATGGTGGCCGGCGGACGGGGACTGTCGGCGGTGGCGGCGGCCACGGCGGTACTGGCCTCCTGGGAGGAACGCCTCGCCGCGGTGCGGGGTGAATGCGCCTACCTGGCGGGGGCGTTGAACCAGGTGGGCAGGGAGCTGGGGGAGACGGACGCGGCGGTGGGCTCCGCGCTCCGGGTGGTCAGGGCACGCGGATGACGACCGGCTCCCTCCTGACCTGGCAGCGTTTACGGGACCTGAAACCCTCGGAGTTCGAGGACGCGGGCGACGGCTGGCACGAGGTGTCGGCGCGGGCCGAGGCGGACCGGGACGCGGTGGACCGGGCGATGACGGCGAAACTGCGGGAGACGCAGGAGAGCGAGTCGGCGCGGGCGGCGATCGCGAGGCTGCGCCGCCTGAGCCGGAACTACCAGTACGTGCACACCGAGGCGGCGCTGATCAGGACGACGCTGAACGGCCTGTCGGCCGAACTGACGCGCGCGCAGGGGGAGCTGACGGAGGCGCTGGAGGACGCGGCGTCGCTCGGGTTCACGGTCCAGCCGGACGGCGCGGTGAACTACCCCCCGGCGGAGGCGGACACGTACCTGGGAGGCGGGCTGGGCGCGGGGAGGGCTCCGGGAGGCGGAGCAAGGGGTAACGCGACGCAGGCGCTCCAACTCCCCGGCCTGACAGACGAATACACAGCGCCCTTACGGACGGACGCTCCCGCCCCCAACCCGAACGCGGCGAAGGCCCAAGCCATCGCGGACCGCATCGCGAGGGCGGTGAGATCGGCGACGGAAATCGACGACCGCTACACCCGGGCCCTGAACAACCTCAAGGCCGCGAAAGGCCTGGACGTCACCGAAGCAACGCTGTCGGACACCACCCGAGACACGGCAACGGTCCGCGAAACGGCGGAACGCTACCTGGAACGCGGCATCCCGTCGGAGCGGTCGCCCCAGGCGATCCACGCGTGGTGGACCTCTCTGACGGAGGAACAACGCAACGACTACATGGAGGTCGCCCCCGACCTGATCGGCAACCTGGACGGCATCCCGTCCCTGTCCCGGGACGAGGCGAACCGCCACTACCTCCCGCTCCTCATCGACCAGTTGGAGAAACAGGGCGGCGAGGACGCGAGGGCGAAGCTGGAGGGCCTTCGGGGAATCGAGAAGAGGCTGAACGAGCCCAGCCGTGTGCCGATGTTCCTGCTCGGCATCGGAACAGAGGGAAACGGCCGCGCGATCGTGGCATTCGGCAACCCGGACACATCGCGGAACGTGTCGGCGTACGTGCCGGGGCTCGGCACGAAGCTCGATGGGGAGTTCGCGGAGGGCACGCTCCAGCGAGGCCAGGACACTGCGTTGTACGCCCGGAAGTACGACAAGTCCAGCGCGGCCATTGTGTGGCTCGGCTATGACGCCCCACAGAGCGCGGATGTCATGGGTGAGGGCGACGCGAAGCGGGGAGCCCCCGCCTACAACAGCTTCATGGACGGGTTGGTCGCCACCAATGACCATAGGGATCCACATCTGACCGCGATCGGCCACTCCTACGGCTCTTTCACCGTTGGCACCGCAGCCCAACGGGACAGCGGTATTCCAGGAGCGGACGACATCATCCTGCTCGGAAGTCCTGGTGTCGGAGCAGACAGAGCGGAGGCTCTCGGCGTGGGCAGGAGCCATGTCTTCGTCGGAGCCGCCGAGAACGACCCGGTGACCAGACTTCCCTCCGGCCAGCAGAGCGTGGCGGGCGGGGCGGGGTATCTCTTGGCCGGCCCGCTGGGCGCGGTTGTCGCAGGAGATCTCGCCGACCAACACGACGACGACCTCTGGTTCGGCAAGGATCCGGCCAGCGAGGCATTCGGGGCCAGGCGCTTCCGAGTCGGCGATGGGCCGCACCCTGTCACCGAACTGGGCCTCTTTGAGGCGCATTCCCAGTACTTCACGCCAGGAAAGGACCTCGTGTCGACGAACAACATCTCCAAGATCGTGGCCGGAAAATCCGACGAGATTGTCGAGGAGGTCCGGCGGTGACGCGCTTCGGCACACGAACCGCCCTCCTCTTCTCGACGGCTCTGCTGATCGCGGGCTGCGGAGTTCTGGAGCAGGAAGGGAAAGGCGAAGGGGCAGCCATGGATATGCAAGAGGCGGCCGAGCGTTCGGATTCCATGCTCGACGCGACGATGGAGGCCATTCGACCGGCCGTGCGCTGGGCCCACGATGACACGACGTCTGGTAGCTGCGACCTGTCGCGGCGGCGCACGGTGATGACGATCATCTCCGAAGAGCGGCGGGGGAGCTTCCTCGGAGTGGTCGAGCGGTTCTGGAAGAAGACGGGTTACGAGATCACCTCGGTGGACAGCAGCAGGAAATTTCCTGCGATCTTCGCCGAGACGTCCGACGGCTTCCAGCTGGCGTTGACGATCGGCGACAAGGGCCAGGCGTTCTTCGAGGTAGCCACCCCATGCGTGGACCGCTCCGACGTCGCCGAGCCCACCACCCCACCCAACGGCCCCGCCTACGAAGGCGTCGAGATCCCGTACCCCAACGTCCACTCGGACTTCTGGTCGGCGCCCCCCCGCCAACTGAACGCGTGCGCCGCACCCGCCGCGCACGCGATCCCGCAGGTCGGCCCGGGGCTTGAGCCTCGGGTTTCGGGTCTCGGGGCTCGGGCTCTTCCCATAGGAGTGGGAGGTGGTGGGAACCCAACCTCCCGCCCAAGTCCCTCGCGGACCAGGCGAGATGACTTTCCGTGCTCGGCTTGCGCCGCAGCGTGGTGACCGTTTAGCGTTCGGAGCATTGAACGGCCCCGGCCGGTGCGCCAACACCGGGCCCCGGGGCCTGACCAACGAATCGATTGCGACTTCGATCGTGGCTTTCACCGACTTTAGTGCTGCCCTGCCCGCGCCCGCACACCCCCCGGCCAATCCCGGGTACGGGAAGCGCTGTGCGCCCGACCAATGCCCGCGCGGCGAGGCCGACTTCGTACATCTGCGCACGAGGGAAGCGGCGATCGCCGCGTACATCGATCGTCTGCCCGAGGGGGCCGCGATCGGGTACAAGGCCCTCGCGGCGAACATCGCCGACTACGGCCAGCAGGCGTGCGGCAAGGCGCTGAACTTCCTCTCCGACGCCGGGCATCTGCGGCGCGTGAAGGAGCATCTGCGGCTGGAGGACAACAGCTTCCGCTGGGTGACGCACACGTATTTCTCGCGTACGTCCAGGGATGACGCGTGGTGGACCGCGTTTGTGCAGCGGTTGCACGGAGTTGACGTCACTGAGCTGGAGCGCCGGAAGAAGGCGGCGGAGGCCGCGCCCGTTCACAACGCGTCCAAGCACGACGTGCCCATTCACGACGGGTCCGTTCGGACCGAACCCGTACCGCCCGCTGCCGCGCCCGCGCCCGCGTTCGCATCCGCGCTCGTACAGCCGGCCGCCGTACCCGTACCCCTACGGCCCGCCCCCTCGGAGGCGTACCGCATCCTCGCCCGGCTCGGGCGCACCGAGCCCCGTATGACCCTGTCCGCCCGCGAGTGCGCCGCGCTCGAATCCCTCGCCGCCGAGTGGCTGGCGCGGGGGGCGTCGCCCGATCACCTGGTGCGTTCGCTGACCGCGGGGCTGCCGCAGCCGTTGCGCAGCCCGGGGGCGATCGCCCGTACCCGACTGGAGAACAAGATGCCGCCCGAGCCGTTCCACGCCCCCGCCCACGTCAATCTCGCGGTCATGGTCTGCATGACCTGCGACGTCGCCGACAACGTGAAGCCGCTGATCCGGGGCGTGTGCCTGGACTGCCGCGAGGAGATGGCGGCGTACGACGCGGCCGAGGACGCGGGCGTGGTCGTCGACCGCGTACCGGACACGTTCCTCGCCGTCCCCGCCCAGGTGAACGTCGCCCGCCGCGCCGACGAGTGCCGAGCCATGGCGGGCTTCAAGGCCCGCCCGATTCCGCAGCAGATGCACGCGCCTCTCGGTCAGGCGAGGGCGGAATGAGCGTGCGGGAGAGCCTGGTCGGGGCACCATGGAGGGGAGGAGGCGACGCCATGACCCCCAGTACCGCTGACCGGCCCCAGATGTCGATCGAGGTATTCGAAGAGCTTGCCTGCCACGCGCCCGAAACGGTGCGGCTGGAGTTCATCAAGGGAAAGGTCCAGGTCAAGGCCGCGCCGGACGGTAACCACAACGAGATCGTGAAGTGGTTGCAGAAGCAGTGCATCCAGCACAGGCCCGAGCTGTGGCTCTATGCGGAGCAAGGGCTGAAGGTCGATTCGTACCGCAACGGGCGGGCCCGGCCGGACGGGACACTCGCGCCCGACGACCACTTCGTCGGCGCCGGGGAGTGGGCCGCACCCGACGGTGTGCTGTTGGTCGCCGAGGTCACGTCGTACGACGCCGATACCGGTAGTCGCGACCGCGTCGAGAAGCCCGACGGGTACGCGGCTGCCGGGATCCCCGTCTATCTGCTCGTCGACAGGGACGCGTCTTCTGTCACGGTCCACTCGGAACCGGAGAACGGCGTGTACCGGGCTGTCACCACCCGGCCCTTCGGCGCTCTTGTCGAACTCCCCGACCCCGTCGGCTTCACCCTCGACACGGAGAAGCTCAAGCACTACGCGGATTGAGTGCCGCCCGAGTGCCGCCCGGGGTGCGCGGCCACCCGTTCCGGCCGGTTTCTGACGGGTGTTGAACTCTGGGGATCTCGGGGCCGTATGTCTGGTGGGGGTGGGCGGGGTGACCTTGGCTGCTCCCGGCGTACTGGATCGGCACGTACGGCCGTACATCTGTGCGGTCGTGCACTCGGCCCCGACACGGAATGGACTCGATCGTGACTGCTTCTTCGGCTAGTTCGACCGGCACCTCCCGACCGACCTGGCGCGTGCGCCTCACCGCCGTCGCCGTGGGGACCCTCGCCGCGGGGGCTCTTGTCCTCACCGGTGGGGTTTCCGGGAACACGGCGAACGCCACCAGCGCTGTCGCCCCCGCAGTCGCCCCTGCCGCCGCCCCCGCCGTCGTCAACTGCCCTTCCGTCTCGTGCCGTTCGCTCGTCTCCGGGCTCGGTGAACCCGTCACCTCCGTGCTCGACGCGAGCGGCAACGCGTACATCACGTACGCCGGCGGCGACCTCCGCAAGGTCGTCCTCGCCACCGGTGCCACGACCACCGTCGCCAAGGGCCTCGGCAATCTCCGCGGGGTGGACCTGGACGGTGACGGCAGTGCGTACGTCGGTGACTTCGACGGGAATCTGCGGAAGGTGAACCTCGCCACTGGTTCGCAGGAGTTGCTCGCCGGCGGGCTGGGGCCGCTGCACGGCATCGTCCACAGTGCGGCGGGTGTCACGTACGCGACCGGCAGTGCCGGGAAGTTGTACGAGGTACGGGCGGGGCAGCCCGTACGCGTCGTCGCCGCCGGCCTCGGCCTCTCCCAGGGCATCGCGCTCGACGGCAAGGGCCGCGCCTACACCGCCGACATGATGACCGGGCGCATCCTCCAGACCGACCTGACCACCGGCGCGGTCAAGAGCCTCGCCAGGGAGCAGTACGAGCCCACGTCCATCTCCGTCGGGAGCGACGGGCAGGTGTACTTCGCCGTGGGTTCCGAGGTGACCCGGCTGGATCCGGTCACCGGCGAGGCCGTCGAGATCGCCACCCTGCGCGGTCTCAACTCCGTCTTCTTCAGGGTCGACAGGAACGGGGACGCCTACGCGACCGATGTCGTCAGCGGCGGTGGCTCGCTCTGGAAGATCACGGGTCTGGTGGGGTAGTTCCCCGGACGGGGTCGGGTAGGGGGTCGGGTAGCTTGGTTGCGCATTGAACAAACTTTGTCGGATTCGTCGGAATGGACTCGATCGCCCATGCCTGTCCGTGTGAAACGTAGGAAACGTGTGACGCGCGTGGCACGCGCGACCGGCCCGACGACCGCGCCCGCCTGCACGACCCTCTCCACCGCCGCGTTCCCCACGACGCGCCGTACCGAACACGCCCGGCGCGTACGCCGTACCGCCCTCGCCATGGGCGCGCTCACCGCGCGGAGCCTGGTCGGGGCCGGCGCCGTACTGGTGCGAGCGGTGGCGAAGGGCGCGGCGGACACCCCCGTACCCGCGCTCTCCGCCGCCGCCAACCAGCCCCACACCGGCGCGAACCCGTCCCGGCGCGGTGCCGGGACGGGCTGCGACCTCTGCCGGGAGGCGATCAGCCGAGCTTGGCCAGCTGCGCGTCGATGATGTCCTTGGGCTGCTTGCTGTCGCCGCCGCCCAGGCTGAGCGACATGAACGTCGCGAGCAGGCCCTCCTTGCGCACCGCCACCAGCGGGGACGAGGTGGTCTCGCCCTCCACCTCCGAGGTCACGGTGAAGGCGACCGCCTCGTCGCCGGCCGTGTAGGTGGCCGGGGCGACCTTCGTGACCTTCGTCTTCTCCCCGTCGGCGGTGTACGTGAAGCCTCCCGCGCACGCCTTGCCCGCCGCGCTCAGCGCCTCCAGCGCCTCCGGGGCGCCCTGACCGGCGTACGAGTTGAGGGTCTCGGCGGCCATCGTCATGTCGCCGAGGGCGGCCAGCGCGTCCTCGGGCGACGCGTCGGCGCCCGGCTTCTCCGGGACGCTCGTGAACCGGACGGGCGAGGACGCGGCGGGCTTGCCCAACGGGCGGAAGCCCAGCACGTCGACCAGCGGGGTGCACGCCTCGTTGTCGGTGGTGATGCCCTTCCCGATGGCGATCTCGGCCGCGGACGCCTTGGCGATCTTGTAACCCTTCACATCTCCCTCGGCCAGCACCAGCTTGTCCAGCTCGGCCTGGGACAGGGCGGTGGCGTCGGCCGCGTCCGCCGCCGGCTTGGCCGCGGCGCTCGACGTGGACTTGTCGGCGGTCTTGCCGGCCTTCTTGTCGGAGTCGGCCGCGCTGTCGTCGGAGCCGCCGCAGGCACTGACCAGCAGGGCGAGCGAGAGCGCGGACGCGGCGACGGCGGTACGGCGGACGAGGGCGCTGCCCGCGAGGGTGGTACGGGCCGCGGCGGCACGGGCGGTGGTGGTGCGGGCAGTGCTGGTGGTGCTGCGCATGAAACGGTTCCTCTGTGTCTCGGTGAACAACGGTCCCCCCGCCCGACGTTCACCGTTCGGCGACACGCAGATGCTGGCGGAATTCTGTTGGTCGACCGAAAGTACGTTTCTTTGCCGTCCCATGATCAAGAAATGAGACCCGCCTCGGTGATTGTGATGCTCACGCAACGCCAGAGCCGTCCGATCGAGACGCGTTCCCGTACAACCCTCGCGTACGGCCTTCGTGTACGACCCTCCGGCCACCCTGTGGTCGCTTCGGCTCGTCGCTCTGCGGTGTGACGTGGGTTACGTTCCGCGTGGCCCCGGTGATCGCGGGCATGCATCCCCACCGAGCGGCCGCGCCCGTACCCCGGTGATCATTCAGTGAGCGGGACATCTCACGATGTGATATAGGCGGGGCGTCGTACGGCCGCTCGTTAGACTGAGCCGACAGTAGTGATGGATTGAGCGAGGAGCGCACGTGGGCCTTGTCGTGCAGAAGTACGGAGGCTCCTCCGTAGCCGATGCCGAGGGCATCAAGCGGGTCGCCAAGCGAATCGTCGACGCCAAGAAGAACGGCCACCAGGTCGTCGTCGTGGTCTCGGCGATGGGCGACACGACGGACGAGCTGATCGATCTCGCCGAGCAGGTGTCCCCGATCCCTGCCGGGCGCGAGTTCGACATGCTGCTGACCGCGGGAGAGCGCATCTCCATGGCGCTGCTGGCCATGGCGATCAAAAACCTGGGCCACGAGGCCCAGTCGTTCACCGGCAGCCAGGCGGGCGTCATCACCGACTCGGTCCACAACAAGGCGCGCATCATCGATGTCACGCCGGGCCGGATCCGTACCGCGCTGGACGAGGGCAACATCGCCATCGTGGCCGGATTCCAGGGCGTGTCCCAGGACAAGAAGGACATCACCACCCTGGGGCGGGGCGGTTCCGACACCACCGCCGTCGCCCTCGCGGCCGCGCTGGACGCCGAGGTCTGCGAGATCTACACCGACGTCGACGGCGTCTTCACCGCCGACCCGCGGGTCGTGACGAAGGCCCGCAAGATCGAGTGGATCTCGTTCGAGGACATGCTGGAGCTGGCGAGTTCCGGCTCGAAGGTGCTGCTGCACCGCTGTGTCGAGTACGCGCGCCGCTACAACATCCCGATCCACGTCCGCTCGTCCTTCTCGGGGCTGCCGGGCACGTGGGTCAGCCACGAACCGCTCAATCGCGAACCGCTCAGTCACGAACCGCAAGGGGACCGCAAGGTGGAGCAGGCCATCATCTCCGGTGTCGCCCACGACACCTCCGAGGCGAAGATCACGGTCGTCGGCGTCCCCGACAAGCCCGGCGAGGCCGCCACGATCTTCCGCGCCATCGCGGACAACGAGATCAACATCGACATGATCGTGCAGAACGTGTCCGCCGCGGCGACCGGTCTGACCGACATCTCCTTCACGCTGCCCAAGTCCGAGGGGCGCAAGGCGATCGACGCGCTGGAGAAGACGAAGGCGAAGATCGGCTTCGACTCGCTGCGGTACGACGACCAGATCGCCAAGATCTCGCTGGTCGGCGCCGGCATGAAGACCAACCCGGGGGTGACCGCGGGCTTCTTCGAGGCGCTGTCGAACGCGGGCGTGAACATCGAGCTGATCTCGACCAGTGAGATCCGCATCTCGGTCGTCACCCGTGCGGACGAGGTGACGGAGGCGGTACGTGCCGTGCACACCGCCTTCGGCCTCGACAGCGACTCCGACGAGGCCGTGGTGTACGGCGGCACCGGACGATGAGCGGTGGCATCCGACGGTGAGCGGTGGCACCCGATGACGAACGAAGGCACGCGGCGATGAACGAAGGCACCCTGCGATGAACGGAAAGCCGACGCTCGCGGTCGTGGGTGCGACCGGTGCGGTCGGCGCCGTCATGCTCCAGATCCTGTCGCAGCACGCCGACGTCTGGGGCGACATCCGGCTCGTCGCCTCGCCCCGTACGAACGGCCGCAAGCTGTCCGTACGGGGCCGGGAGACCGAGGTCCTCGCGCTCACCGAGCAGGCGCTCGACGGCGTGGACGTCGCGGTGTTCCTCGTACCGGACGACGTGTCCACCCAGTGGGCACCCGTCGCCGTCGCCAAGGGCGCGGTCGTGGTGGACAACTCATCGGCTTTCCGGATGGATCCGGACGTTCCGCTGGTGGTTCCGGAGCTCAACGCCCACGCCGTACGCTCCCGTCCGCGCGGCATCGTGGCGAGCCCCGGCTGCGCCACGCTGTCGATGGTCGTCGCGGTGGGCGCGCTGCACGCCGAGTTCGGGGTGCGCGAACTGGTCGTCTCGTCGTACCTCGCCGTCAGCGCCGCCGGCCAGGACGGCGTCTCCGCGCTGCGCGACCAGCTCTCGCTCGTCGCCGGTACGGATCTCGGTACGCATCCGGGCGACGTACGCCGCGCGGTGGGGGACACCACCGGGCCCTTCCCTGCGCCGCTCGCCCTGAACGTGGTGCCGTGGGCCGGTTCGGTCCAGGGCGGCGGCTGGTCGTCGGAGGAGCTGGCGATCCGCGACGAGACCCGCAAGATCCTGGACCTGCCCGGGCTGCGGATCTCCGCGACCTGCGTCAACGTCCCCGTGATCACCGCCCACTCGGCGGCCGTACACGCGCGTTTCGAGCAGGAGATCACCGTCGACCGGGCGCACGAGATCCTGGCGACCGCGCCGGGTGTGGTGCTGTTCGACAACCCGGGCGCGGGTGATTTCCCCACGCCCGCGGACGTGGTGGGCACGGATCCGACATGGGTGGGGCGCGTACGGCGGTCGCTGGACGACCCCCGGGCCCTCGAACTGTTCGTCTGCGGCGACAACCTCCGTAAGGGCGCGGCGCTCAACGTGGCGCAGATCGCCGAGGCGGTGGCGGTCGAGCTGTCGAAGGGCTGAAGTCCCGCTGAGGCGCGCGCAGTCGGGAGAAAACGAGAAGCCCCGGATCCTTAAGTGTTTGTAGGATCTGTGAACACCCTGTGATCAAGACGATGGTCTGTACCGCTTGAACTGCTGTGTCGTCGTGTCCGACGATGCGTATCAGTCTTTCTGTGAGTTTCCTTCGGGAGTTCCGCAACCGCTCGCTCGCCGGGAGGCGTCTATGCGGTCGCGCCTGTGGGGGTGCGGGGTGCCGCGAGCAAATGGGGCATTGGGGGAGATCAGGTACGCATGACGGTATTTGGTGCAACGTCAAATGGGTGGACCTACGCGTACAACCCTGACGGGGGGGAGCGTGTCCAACAGGCGTGGCAGAGGTTCTCGACATCACAGCGATCGTCCCGGTGCGCGGCGCGGCAGTGCGCCCCGTCCGGCGTCCGCGTGCGCCCGGCGGTATGCCGGTGATCGCCCGCATGCCCGCCGCGCGTTCCACCCGCATTCCGTCCCAGCGCGACGGAAGTGACGACACGGTGGCGGCGGGTACGACCGTCGACCACCTCACGGAGACCTACCGCGCGCACTACCGTTCGCTGCTCGGTCTCGCCGCCCTGCTCCTGGACGACACCGCCTCCTGCGAGGACGTCGTGCAGGAAGCCTTCATCCGGGTGCACTCCGCGCGCAATCGTGTACGGGAGCCGGAGAAGACGTTGGCGTATCTGCGCCAGACGGTCGTGAACCTCTCTCGGTCCGCGCTGCGGCGGCGGATCCTGGGACTCAAGCTCCTCTCCAAGCCGATGCCGGACATGGCGAGCGCGGAGGAGGGGGCGTACGACCAGCTGGAGCGGGACGCGCTGATCAAGGCGATGCGCGGGCTCCAGCGGCGGCAGCGCGAGGTGCTGGTGCTCCGGTACTTCGCGGACATGACGGAGGCGCAGGTCGCCGAGACCCTCGGGATATCGCTGGGTTCGGTGAAGGCGTACGGCTCGCGGGGCATCAAGGCGCTGCGCGTCGTGATGGAGGCACAGGCATGAAAGGGCGCGGCTTCGGCCGTACGAACGGCCGGGGAGACGGAGACGGCCGGGAGAACGCACGGCAGGGGCCGGGCGGGTGGGACCACGACGGGAGCGGCGACGGCGACCGTGACAGGGGCCGTGACGGCGACCGTGATCGGGACCGCGCGAGAGACCGCGGGGAAGCCCGCGAGACGGACCACGCGGAGGATCACGCGGGAAACCACGCGACCGACCACCGGCCGGGCGACGAGCTCGACGCGCCGATGAACGACCTGACCGACCTGACTGGAAACGGAACTGTGAACAAGGTGCCGGAGAACGAGCCGAGTGGCCCGGGCAGGGCCCTCGGCGGCGACAACGGGGCTGGTACGGGCACCGGCGCTGCTACGGGCGCCGGCCTTGCCTCCCTCCTCTCTCCCGCTTCCGACTCCGGGGACGACGAGCTGGCGCTGCGCCGGCTGTTCCACACCGCGGTGGAGGATCTGGAGCCGTCCGACGGCGCGCTCGACCACCTCCGCAGGGCGGTCCCGACCCGGCGCGCCAGGAAGCGCCAGGCGATGGTGGGCGTCGCGGCCGCCGCGTTGCTGTGCGGTACGGCGATCCCGGCGTTCGTCCATGTCGCCAACTCCGGCAGCTCGTCGGACAAAAGCGCCATCAACGCCGGTCACGGTACGGAGGACCGGAGCGGCGGCGAAAGCGAGAAGTCCTCGGGCGGGATCGAGAAGGACACCGACCACCTGCCCGGCAAGGCGTCGGAGGACCCGAACGCGTCCGGCAGCCCCGACGAGCCCCAGGACACGGCATCGGGCTCCGTCAACGGTGGTACGGGGAGTACGGCGCAGCCGGACGACACTCTCGCCGCCTCCTCACCCGTGTGCGACCCCGGCCAGCTCAACGTCGTGACGGCCCAGACGGGGACGCCGACGTCGGACGGCACGGTGTACGGGACCTTCCGCGTCGCCAACGTCTCGGGAAGCGACTGCTCGGTCGCCGGCAAGGGCTCCTTCAACTTCACGGCGGCGGGCGCGGCCGACCCGGGCAGGATCGCGGTCGTCCAGCACACGGCGGGCGACCGGGCGAGCGGCCTGCCGGACCCGTCCCAGGAAGCGTCGGCGCTGGTCCTCGCGCCGAACAGCGCGTACGAGGTGCGGTTCGCCTGGGTGCCGGCCGACACCTGTCCGACGAGCGAGCCCTCCCCGGATCCCTCGCCGACGGACAACGTGTCGTCGGGCGCCGGCGGTGGCAGCGGTGGCAGCGCCTCCAACCCGGGCTCGGGCGCCACGTCCGGTACGGACACCACGAACACCGCCCCGCAGCTGGTCACCGACGGCGGCACGGAGGACGGCAGCGTCACCGTCTCCCACACGGCGGAACCGGGCTCCCCGGTCGCCCAGGCGACGATCCCGAACGCGTGCGCGGGCACGATCTACCGTACGGGCGTACTCCCGCCGTCGTAGGCGGGCGAGGAGCATGGCGAGGGCCGGGTCCGCGGGCCGGGCCTAACCGGCTTCGGGCAACCGCTCAGGCGGCGGTGTCCAGCCCCAGATCCAGCCCGAGCGCCCGGTCCTTCGCGCTCTCCACCTCGCGCCGGAACAACCGGAACCACATGAAGACCACGAACCCCGCGAACACGAACCACTCACCCGTGTACCCGAGGTTCTGGAACGCCTTCAGGTCCAGCCCGGTGTTCTCCGCCGCCGTGGCCGGTACGGGCAGCAGCCCCGGCGACGCCTGGCTGACGGTGACCCAGGCGTCGTACACCTGGTACGGCACGACGTTGATGAGCGACGCCGCGCTGATCATCCCGAGCTGCCCCCGCGGCAGCCCGCCACTCGTATGCACCCCGGTGGAACCGGAGGTCTCCGACGCCTGGAGCGCCCCGGTCACGGTGACCTCACCGGCCGGCGGCGCGGGCACCTTCTCGCCGTCGGCCAGCCAGCCGCGCACCACGGGGAGCGCCTTGCCGCTGTCCGTACGCAGCATGGTCAGGACGTACGAACCGTCCTTCCCGTCCAACTCCCGGTCCGGCACGACGAACTGGTCGGCGTACCGCCCCGTCGCCGTCGTGTGCCGGCCGGAGGTCTCCTGATCGACGGGGAGCAGCGTCGCCAGCGGTGCGGCGTCCTGTTTGGCGGGGTCCGGCCTCTTCTCGGCCGCGTTCTGGGTGGCGACGCGGTCCTCGAAGCGCCCGAGCTGCCAGGTGCCCATGAAGATGCAGACGGGGATCGCCAGGACGACGAACAGATTGATCCCCCACCAGTGGGGAGTCACCAGGAAGCGATACACCCCTCCACGGTACGGAATGCCCCCCACCCCCCAGCCCCCGCCCCCCATCCCCGGGTCCCACTACCTCCCCCCTCGATACCCGCTGCCACCTCCGGCCTCGCTACCCCCCGCTGACTTTCCCCACTACCTCCCGCCTCGCTACCTCCCGCCTCGCTACCTCCCGCCTCGCTACCTCCCGCCTCGCTACCTCCCGGCTCCCGCCCCCACCGCGCAGGCGGCGGCGGGCGGCGGCGGGCGGCGGCAGCGCCGAGAGCCCCCACCACCCGCTAGGCCAGATGCCGCACCGCGAAGTCCAGCTCCATCCGGACCTGCTTGATCCGCTCCTCCACCACCAGCGAGCCGTGACCCGCGTCGTACCGGTACACCTCGTGCGGCGCGCCCCGGGCCGCCAGGCGGTCGACGTAGTTCTCCACCTGCTGGATCGGGCAGCGCGGATCGTTGACACCGGCCGAGATGTAGACCGGCGCCCGTACGGCGTCGACGTACGTGATCGGGGACGACGCCTCGAAGCGCTCCGGCACCTCCTCCGGCGTGCCGCCCAGGAGCGTGCGGTCCATCGCCTTCAGGGCCTCCATCTCGTCGTGGTAGGCCGTCACGTAGTCCGCGACCGGGACCGCCGCCAGCCCCAGCGCCCACGCCTCGGGCTGCGTGCCGAGCCCGAGCAGGGTCAGATAGCCGCCCCACGATCCACCCGAAAGGACCAGCTTCGCCGGGTCCGCGAGACCGGACGTCACCGCCCACTCCCGGACCGCCGCGATGTCCTCCAGCTCGATCAGCCCGACCCGGTGCTTGAGCGCGTCCGTCCAGTCGCGCCCGTACCCCGTCGACCCGCGGTAGTTGACCCGTACCACCGCGAACCCGTGGTCCACCCACGCGGCGGGCCCGGCCGCGAACGCGTCGCTGTCGTGCCACGTCGGCCCGCCGTGGATCTCGAAGACCGTCGGGAACGGCCCCTCGCCCGCCGGCCGCTGCACCAGCGCGTGCACCCGCCCGCCGGGACCCGGCACCCACGCGTCCTCCACCGGCACCGACGCGGGCGCGGCGGCTCCGGGGGGATCGAGCACGACCCCGCCCGCCGTGGACCGTACCTCCGGCGGCAGTTCGGCCGACGACCACAGGTACTCGACGCTCCCGTCCGGCCGGGCCGTCGCCCCCACCACCGTGCCGGGCGGGGTGTCCACCTGGATCAGCGCGCGCCGGACGAAGTCGTACCGCCACAGCTCGTCGCGCGCCTCGAAGCTGTGCGTGACCAGCAGCCCCGACCCGTCCGGATACCACTCGGCGTTGACGTCCCCGGGCAGCTCGATGGCGAGATCGGTCTCCTCGCCGGTCAGCGGGTCCCAGATGATCGGCTCCCAGCGCCCCCGCCGCTGGTGCCCGACGAGCAGCCGGCTGTCCCCGGCCACCGGCGCGAACCCCAGCACCTCGAGACCCAGCTCGCGCGTCCCGCCCGCGGTGTCGTCGAGCTCGGCGACCACCGAACCGTCCAGCCGCAGCACCCGGACCGCCGAGTGCATCGCGTCCCCGTGCTCGGTGTGCTCGATCGCGAGCAGATCGCCGTCGTACGAGAGGTCCCCGACCCCCGCGGACTCCCGGTGACGGTAGATCTCGACGGGCGGCTCCCCGGGCCGTACGACATGGAGGGTCGACCCGTCCTCGTCGGTGGACCGCCCCACGATGGCGGTCCCGTCCCGCCCGAGCGCCAGCCCGCCCGGATAGGAGGGGGCGAGCCCCGGTGTCGCGGGCTCGTCGCCGGCGCCCGCGCCCGCCCCGGTCCCGGAGGGGGAGGTCACGAAGGGCTGGCGCATCCAGACTCCAAATTCGTCCCCGTCCGTGTCGGAGAACCACCAGATCCACTCGCCGTCGGGAGACAGCACCCCGTCCGTGGTCCCGTTCGGCCGGTCCGTCGCCTGCCGCTGCTCGCCCGTCGACCGGTCCCACGCGTACAGCTCGAACGTCCCCGTCGCGTTCGACACGAACAGCGCCCGCTGCGGAGCGTCCTCCGCCCAGTCGGGCAGCGAAACCCGCGGCGCCCGGAAGCGCTTCTCCCAATCCGGCATCGAACCGGTGATCTGAGTCATGACCCCATTCTGCGCCCGAGCCAGGACATTCGGTCGGCGTACCGCCCAGCCTGTGGACAACTGCCTGTGGATAACTTTCCCGCCCAGGTCCGGCCCAGGTCCCGCCCAGGTCCGCCCCAGGTCCGAGATGCGCGGCCCCGCCGCCGGGGGCACTGTGGGGGGCGGACGCGTCACGGAATCGAAGCCGAGGACCAGACGATGGCTGCTTCACCCCAGGCCGGGGCCGAGGGCTCCACGATGTACGACGAGCTGCTCGCCGTACACATGATCATGCGCCGGGGCACCGCTCTCGTCACCGCGTCGTTCGCGCGTCTGACCGCAGGCGAGGCGGTCGACGTCAGGACGCTGGTCAGGACGTCCCGCTGGCTGATCGAGTTCGTGCACCACCACCACGCGAGCGAGGACGAACTCCTCTGGCCGGTCCTCCGCGGCCTCTTCCCGTCCTCGACCGCCGTACTGGACAGCCTGACCGCCGAACACGAAGCCCTGGACACGGAGCTGCACACCCTCGCCAGGGCGGTGGACGGCATCGCCGACCCGGACGTCACGGGGGAGCGCGCGAAGACCCTGGCGGTCGTCGGCCGGGCGGCCCTCGCCGGCCTGCCGTCGGCGCAGAAGGTGCAGGACCTCCTCGCGACCCACCTGGACCGGGAGGAACCGGTCCTGCGCGAGCTGTTCCCCCAGGTCCCGGACGCGGACATCGTCCGCGTCCGCAAGGCGATCGTCCACGGCGCGCCGCGCCACAGCCCGTACCTGGTGTTCGGCCTGATGGAGGACCCGGTACGGGTGCCGGGCTACGAGGCGATGGCGGCCAACTTCCCGGCCCCCCTGCGCCGCCTGCGCCCCCTGCTCCTGACCCGCTACCGCACCACGAAGAAGTCCCTGGGCGCGACGCGCTGACGGCTTCAGTAGGGGACGCGGGGCCGGGTACGGGACGGGGGGCCGGGGCCCGGTGCGGGCTCGTACCACCGCCCTCGCGCCGGACGTGCCCCGCGTGCGCCGCCGCCGATGCGCCGTGCGCCCTCTCCCGCGAGGGGCGCGGGGCTATTGAATGCCGGGGAGCGCGGACGGTCACCCACACCCACGCACGACACGAGCGGGAGTGCGTATGGCGAGGCGGAAAACCCCCACCGGCGAGAGCGACACCACGGAGTCCGAGGAACTGCTCTTCGGCGGAGCACTGCGGTACGACATGGGCTGGAACAAGCACGAGGACGCCTTCCTCCAGCTGAACCTGCGGTCCATGGTCACGCGTCTGCCACGACTGCTGCGTACGACAGGGCAGTTGGCGTGGGAGGCGGACAGAAGCGCCCTGCGGCTGGTCGCGTTCGCCGAGGCCGGGAGGGGGATCAGCCAGGCGGTCGGCCTGATCGCCGTCAACCGCGTCCTCGCCCACCTCCTGGGAGGAGGCACCACCGCCGAGCGACTCACCGACGCCGGTGGCGCGTTGGCACTTGCGGGGAGTACGGCGCTGGTGGGCGCGGTGTTACGGGCCCTGGCCACGGCGGGTACGGGCCAGCTGGAGCCCAAGGTCGAACGGGTCGCCACCGAGCGGTACTTGTCGCACACGGCCAGGGTGGAGCTGGAGGCGGTCGAGGACGACGAGTTCCACAAGCTCCTCGACAGCGCCCAGTACGGGGCGAGTTCGGCGCGGCGCATGGTGCAGTACTGCCAGAACGTCCTCAACGCCCTCATGTCCCTCATCGCGGCCGCCGGCGTCCTGGCCGTACTGCACCCGGTGCTGCTGCCGCTGCTCGTCGCGATGACACTGCCCAGCGCGTGGGCGGCCCTGACGGTGGCCAGGCGCCGTTACGTCTCCTTCCAGGTCTGGGTGCAGCACTCCCGGGCCGGCCACCTCATCAGCCAGATGCTGATCTCCACGGACGCGGCGCCCGAGATCCGCGTGCACGACGTCGGTCCTTTCCTCCTGCACCACTTCCGGGCGATGGCGCAGTCGCAGGAGGCGGAACAGCGCCGACTGGCCAGGCTCGCCGCCCGTACGGGACTGATCGCGGCGGGCTGGACGGGGCTCGCCGCGGTCGCCGCGTACGCGACGCTCGGCGGGCTGCTGTGGACGGGGTCGATGGCCCTGGCGGTGGGCGGTACGGCGGTGTTGGCGATCCGGAGCGGGTCGGCGAGCCTGGAGAACCTCGTCCTCCAGGTCAACTACCTGCACGAGGAAAGCCTGTTCGTGGGAGACCTGCACCGGCTCTGTGAGGAGGCGGTCACGCGGTCCATCCCGACGGGAGGCATCCCGCTGCCCCCCAACCCCTCCGAGATCACCTTCGAGAACGTGGAGTTCACCTACCGGGGCAAGGACAACAAGCGGGCGCTGGACGGCGTCAGCCTCACCATCCCGACGGGGAAGATCGTCGCGCTGGTGGGCGAGAACGGCAGCGGCAAGAGCACCCTGATCAAGCTGCTCTGCGGCCTCTACCAGCCGGACTCGGGCCGCATCCTCTGGGACGGCGTGGACGCGTCGAAGGCCGACCGCCAGGAGCTCGTCTCGCGGGTCGCGGTCGTGGGACAGGACTTCTACCGCTGGCCGTTCACGGCGGCGGTGAACATCAGCATCGGCAGAGCCGACGCACCCCTCACCGACGAACGCCTCGACGAGGCGGCGCGCTACGCGGGCGCGGCATCCCTGATCGCGGAACTCCCGCGCGGCTGGCGGACGTTGCTGGCCCGCGGCTACAAGGGAGGCCACCAACTCTCGGGCGGCGAATGGCAACGCCTGGGCCTGGCCCGCGCCCACTACCGCGCCGGCCAGATCCTCATCGTCGACGAACCGACCTCGGCCCTCGACGCCAGGGCGGAACAACGCCTCTTCGAACAGATCCGCACCCTCGCCGACGCGGGCCAGACGGTCATCCTCATCACCCACCGCCTGGGCTCGGTCCGCGCGGCAGACCTGATCCACGTCCTGGACCAGGGCCGCGTAGCAGAAAGCGGCACATTCCCCGCCCTGATCGCCAACGACAACAAGGGCCCCAAACTCTTCCGCTCCCTCTACGAACTCCAAGCAGCCCAGTACGCCACAACCCCCATTGCGCCCATCTCCGTGGTCAGTCAAGCAGCAGATCGTGACAACCAGGCCCGAGATTGTGATGACGCTAAGTCTTCCCTGACTGACACAATGTAGTTATGGTCTGCCCTCTGACTCGATCTGTAGGGGGAGAGAGATGTCGGGGGGAATGTACGGCTGGCTGGTCGCGGCCGTGGCCGAATTCGGGCGCACGTCCAAACTCAAGTTGTCCGGAGGTGGCAGCGCGGAGGCGGCCATTCGTGGCCCACTCGAGGTTCTGCTCCAGACGGTGGGTGAGCACCACAAGCAGCCCGAAGTCATGTGGCATGACGAATTTCGCCTTGCCGACCTCGGGGTGCGGCCCGACTACGCGATTCGTGCTCACGGCGAGTTGACCGGCTACATCGAGCTTAAGAAGCCCGGGCTGTCCGTCGATCCGGACACCTTTGCCAAGTCCAACCGGGAGCAGTGGGAGAAGCTGCGGAACCTGCCCAACCTGCTCTACTCCAACGGGACGGAGTGGAGGTTGTTCCGGGACGGTCGGCAGCTGGGGGAGACCGTTTGGTTCACCGGCTCACTGAAGAGCGCGGGAGACAAGCTTGTTCCGGCAGATCCAGCGGCCTTTGACGCCTTACTGAAGACCTTCCTCCTATGGAAGCCAACCCCCATCTCTCAAGTTGCTCGTCTCGTCCAACACGTCGCGCCCCTGTGCCGCCTTCTGCGGTCCGCGGTCCTCGAACAGTTGGCCGCGGAAGCCAAGTCCTCCAGTCTTGACGACGATGTACGCGCCAGACCGTTCACGGGTCTGAAGAACGACTGGCGCAAGTTGCTGTTCCCCTCCGTCGACGACGCCACGTTCGCCGACGGATACGCGCAGGCCGTCACTTTCGCTCTCCTGCTGGCCCGCTCCGAGGACCTCCTGGACGAGAAAGAGAGTCTCCACAACGTCGGCCGCCTCCTGGACGCGGATCACGCGCTGATGGGCCGAGCACTTCAGTTGCTCACGGACAACGTCAACGAGCGCTTCAGCGTCACCCTCGAACTGCTCCAGCGGACCATCGCGCAGGTGGACTGGTCGGCGATTCGGGCCGGCAATCGTGATGCGTACCTCCACCTGTACGAGCACTTCCTGACCGTGTACGACTCCGCACTGAGACAGCGGAGCGGTTCCTACTACACCCCGCACGAGGTGGTGGAGGACATGGTCCGCCTCACCGAGGATGTGCTGCGTACGCGACTGAGCCAGCCCGACGGCTTCGGTGGGGACGAGGTACGAATCGTGGATCCCGCCATGGGGACGGGGACCTACCTTCACACGATCATCGAACGGGTGGCAGAGCAGGCCGCCGACCGCTACGGCCCCGCCATGGCACGCGACGCCATCTCCCGTCTCGCGTCGCGCCTCACCGGCTTCGAAGTGCAGATGGCTCCCTTCGCTGTTGCGGAATTACGCACCTCGGATCTCCTCAAACGTTACGACTCGCCGCTGCCCGAAGGCGGCCTCAACCTCTTCGTCACCGACACCCTCGACAATCCCTTCGCCGAGGACGACTACCTTCCCTCCACTTACGGTCCCCTGACCGACTCCCGCAGACGCGCCAATGACCTGAAGGCGAACACCCCTATCACCGTGGTCATCGCCAATCCTCCCTACGACGACAAGGCGGAGAACCGCGGTGGGTGGGTGGAGAAGGGCAGCGGAGGGCACGATGTGCCCCCGCTCAACGACTTTCGGCATCCGGGCAACGGGCGCTATGAGCACATGCTCAAGAACATGTACGTGTACTTCTGGCGCTGGGCCACCTGGAAGGTCTTTGACGCACACGACGACAACCGCCACGGACTGGTCTCCTTCATCACCCCCTCCGGATGGGCGACCGGGCCGGGTGGCCGTGGCATGCGCGACTACCTGCGGCGTACCTGCGACGAGGGCTGGGTCATCAACCTCTCTCCCGAAGGCCATCGGGCAGAGGTTTCCACGCGTATCTTCCCCGGTGTCGCCCAGCCGCTCGCCATTTGCATATTCGTCCGCACAGCAGGGGTTGTGCGTGGTGAGGACCACCGGGCGCGGATCCACTACCGCTCGCTCGCCGGCAGGCGTGCCGAGAAGTTTCGACAACTGCGTGAGGTCGGTCTGGACGATGGTGGTTGGCGGGAGACTCATCCTCAGGCAGCGCGTCCCTTCACGCCCCTGACGCAGTCGGGCTGGGAGGACTTCCCGGCGCTGGACGATCTTTTTCCCTGGGGCAGCCTCGGTACGACGTCGAACCGCTCCTGGGTCAGTGCTCCCTCCCCCGAGACGCTGCGCCGACGCTGGACCACGCTCGTACGCGAAACTGATGCCACAGAGAAGGGCAAGCTGTTCAAGGAGACACCTGACCGCTCGCTGGACAGCAAGAAGGGGCCGCTGCCGGGCCAGGCGGCGTGTCCTCGCGCGATCGGTGACGAGACCTCCGTCCACCCCAGGCTCATTCGCACGGCGTTGCGTAGCTTCGACCGGCAATGGCTGATCGCGGACAGTCGTGTGCTCGACCGCGCGCGTCCTGATCTGTGGGCATCAATGCAGCACGGGCAGCTCTTTC
This sequence comes from Streptomyces sp. NPDC088261, assembly GCF_044740805.1. Classification (NCBI taxonomy): domain Bacteria; kingdom Bacillati; phylum Actinomycetota; class Actinomycetes; order Kitasatosporales; family Streptomycetaceae; genus Streptomyces; species Streptomyces sp. NPDC088261. The sequence goes on along the minus strand of NZ_JBIURL010000001.1, from coordinate 228,523 downwards.
TGAACCAGCAGTCGTCACACGAGATCGATTCCGGGCCGGCGGTGGTGGCAACCCATCTCATCCCGGACACGCACCACTTCAACGGCCGCGGAGGAAGGATCATGCCGCTCCTGCATCCCGACGGTTCTCCGAACACCCGGGCCGGTCTGTTGCCCCACCTGGCACGGGTGCTCGGCAGGGAACGAGTAACCGCGGCGGAGTTGGCCGCGTACACAGTCGCTGTAGCGGGTCACAGCGCGTTCACCGAACGATTCGCCGAGGACCTGCTCACCCCTGGAGTGCGTCTCCCCCTGACCCGCGTCAGGGCTTTGTGGGACCGCGCGGTCACCCTAGGAAGCGAGCTTCTGTGGGCCTCCACCTATGGCGAGCGGTTCGCTGACCCGGACGCCGGACGACCCGGCGGCCGCGTCGAGTTTCCGGCGGGTGATGTGCGACAGGTGCGCTACCTCTCCGGCATCGGCAAAGGAGTCCCGGATCGGATGCGTTACGACTTCGGCGCGCAGACACTTCATGTCGGCCAGGGGGTGCTTGCCCCGGTGACGGCGGCTGTATGGGAGTACGCGGTCGGCGGTATGCCCGTCGTGAACAAGTGGTTCGGCTATCGGAAAGCGAGCCCCAGCAGCAAGAAGACAAGCCCGCTGGACGACATCCACGTCGAACACTGGCCGCAGGAATGGACCCGAGAGCTCATAGAACTGCTCTCTGTGCTGCGCCGCCTCACAGACCTGGCTCCCACCCAGAACGACCTGCTGACCGAGATACTCGCCGAAGCGGTCGTCACGCAGGCGGACTTGGCGGTCGCTCCCGGACTTCTTCCTGTCACAGCCGTAAGCCGAAAGGCGCGACACCCCGTCGCCGACGGACTCTTCACCCACACCGACGTCATCTGACCAGGAACTACTCAAACGGATTCACGCAGATTGGCCAGCGCTTCGGTGAAGGAGAGAGAACCCTGAGCCAGCCGGCGAACGCTGCGGGCCAACTGGGGAGCCTGCGTCTCATAGGCCGATGCCAGCTGGGCAACTTCGCCCAGCCGCCTCTCCGAGGACTCGTAGAGGGACCGAAAGTGGACCGCTGCTCCGAGGTCGGTGACCACGAGTGACCCACGATCGCGGATGACGAAGTTCAACCAGATCAGGGACGGAAGGTCCTCGCCGACCTGATCGGGATCGAAGCCGTGTGCCACCACCGCGGCGGCGACACTGTCGCTGCCGTCAGGGTCAGGCAGGGGGCCGGACACCAGGTGCGCAAGCAACTGCCACTGTGAGCCAGTGAGGTCTACGTGGGGCAGGGGACCCGTGGGGTGCATGCAGTCATGCGTAGCACACAGCACTGACAGTCCCGCCCCAACAGCCGCTGTTGCGCACGCCCCCCACCTCACGCGGTCCTCTGGCATCTCCCGTGCGTTCATCGGATATGGAGCAATACCCAAATAGAGTGCTCCAGTCGAACCGGCCTGTTTCCCCGGGCGCGCACCTAGAGAATCCCAAACGGTGTGCTCCGAACGCTGGTTGGCGTAGGGTCGCTACGGTTCCTGTCAGCCGGCCAAGCGAAGTCGGCTCCAACAGGCCTCAGTCGGGTCTGTTGGTGGTCCTGCGACGGGCATCGAGAACGGGGATTCTGACATGGGATACAAGTTGCTGCTCATGACGCTTGCAGTGCAGTCCGCGGTGATCACCGCACTGCTGGGCGGGATGGTGTCGAGGATCGGCGGGGCGGCCATGACGGGCGCGATTCGGGCGGGTGCGGCAACCTTCGCGGCCACGCTGACTCTTGGTGTGATGATCATGTCCACAATTGGACTGATGTAGTGGTGAGTGAACGCCGGGGCAAGAGCGGACCAGGACCGAGGGGAGGGACAGAGATGGCAGCAGAGGGCGATACGCGGCTCGAAGTGCGGCGGCTGACGCGTGGTCTGGCCGATCGTCTGAACGCGCAGGACGCGTGCAGGACCGTTATTGGTCTGATCTATCTGCGCACCCGGGCGAGGGAGCAGTTCAAGGACGTCTCGCGCGGGGGCGGCGGACCCTCCTGGCCCTGGCTTGTCACGCAGACGCGAAAGCCTCAGCCTCTCGGTCCCCGCATACAGGAGTGTCTGTCCGCATGGCTGCCGGCGGGGCTCGGTGCGGATGGCGTCGACTTGCGCCGGGACTTCGTGCCGTCTCTCCCGCCCACGGTCGACAGGGATCTGAGGGACTTGATCGGGGCCGTCGACCGCGTGGAACGCGTAGGCGACCTGCTCGAACAGTGCCTGGAGGATCTGTCGGCGGCTCAGGCCAAGGGCGGTCACTACTTCACTCCCCGCGACATCGTGCGTCTGATGGTCGAGGCGGTAGCTCCGCACGATGGGCAAAGGGTGCTTGATCCGGTATGTGGGTCCGCCGGGTTGCTGGTCGAAGTCGAAAGGCAGGTGCGTGAGCAGACGGGACTACGTACGAACCTGGCCTTGACGGGCCGTGATCTGCACGCGAGCACGCTCCAGATCGCGCGGTTGAACCTCGCGGCTCGGGGCGTCGAGGCGGATCTAGGGCTGCCCGTCGACAGTCTCGCGCAACCCGCCGAAGCCCAGTACGACATCGTGCTGGCCAATCCACCGTTCAACGCGGGTCCTTGGTTGCCCCGTGACCCGGTCCGGAACGATCCGCGCTGGCCGGAGGACGCGCCGCCGCCGCGAGACAACGCCAACTTCGCGTGGATTCTGCACTTTGCGCACGCTCTTGCCCCCCAGGGCAGGGCCGCGTTTTTGATGGCTGACGGCGCGGCTACCGGGTTGCGGCCTGCCGAGCGGAAGATCCGTAAACTGCTCGTACGCGATGATCTCGTCGAGAGTGTGGTGGCGCTCCCTCCTGGAATCTTTCCCCACACACGCAACTCCGGTTGCCTGTGGCTGCTCAATCGTGACAAGAGCCCGCACCGGGGCTGGGGGAGCGAAGACCGACGGGGCCAGTTCTTGTTCATTGATGCCCGGAAGGCCAAAGAGTTGGTGCAGGGCAGCCGCCAGTGGCGACTGGCTCCTGAGAGCGCACGGAAGATCCTTGACACCTTGGCCGCGTGGCGGGGGCCGTTGCTGTCGGACGGCGCGGCGCGGCCCGGTTACAAGGACGAGCCGGGCTGGTGTGTCTCCAGGACGGGCAAGGAGGTTGCCGTACGTGAGTATGACCTGCTCCCGCCTTTGCACACCTCCGAGCTGGACAGCGGTGATCCCGTGGGGCTTTACCACGTAGAGGCACTCAGAGAGGGGCTCTACGAGAAGTTCGACCAGGCTCGCGCACTGGAGCGCGACCTCCGGCGTGTTCTGGATGAGCTGTGAATCCTGACTCCGTGCTCCAGGCCGACGGGTGGCTGAGCAGGCCGCTAGCCGACGCGGCCAAGGACCTGTACATCACATACGGCATCAGTGAGCGTGACGTGCCGGACCACCAGGGAGTCGTCCGGACGGGCGACATCCGGCACGGTCGTATCACCACCCAGCAACCCGGTCGAACGGGTACGGCCGAATCGAGAAAGACCCGGGCATTGCTTCGGCGAGACGACTTGGTCGTCGTGCTCGTCCGGCGGGCAGGTGACGCGGCGCTGGTCACCGAGGAGCATGAGGGATGGGTCGCGACCCGGAGTGTCGGCATCATCAGGTCCCCACACCCCTCCGTGACGCGGTGGCTGAGAATCTGGTTGCGGACGCCCCGAGCCAGGGCATGGATCGACCGTCACGTCAGCGCACACGTCGAACCCACCTTGAGTCTGGACGCGTTGAGGAAGATGCCCGTTCTGTTTCCCCCACGGGACCAGAGCGAACGGATCGACGAACTGGTCACCCTTATCGAGGCCAGGACCAATCTCAATTTGAGCATCGCCGCTGACGCGATGGAACTCGCGGACGCCTATCACGGGGTCTGGACACGACATCGTCGGTCCTGGCCCGTCACCGAATTCGGCAAGGTCGCCCGCGCGCGGACCGGAAGAGCGGCTCCGCCCTCCGTTGGTGACGACGGCGTCCACACCACCTGGGTCGCACCCGCCGACATCCTCAACGCCTCTCTGCCGTACATCGGGGCCACCGGTCAGCAAGGTCCCGCCGAACCCGGTGTTGTGTGCGACCCGGGCACGATTCTGATCGCCACTCGGGCAGCGGGCGGGCGGGCCGTCGTCACGTCGCTGCCCGCCGCGGCTGGGCGAAGTGTGCTCGCGGTACACCCCGTCGACCCCGTGGACCGATGGTGGCTCCTGCACGAACTGCGCTCCCGCGGCTCGGAGCTCGCCGAAGCGGCTCAGGGCCGGCATGCGCGCGAAATCACGCAGCGTGCCTTCGGCCGGCTCCCTGTCTCCTGGCCGGAACTGGACGTAAGAGGGCAATTCCACCGTGTTGCCGAACCACTGCACCAGGTGGTCCAGCAGGTGCTCGACGAGAACAAGTCCTTGGAAGTACTTCTGGATACGTTGCTGCGCGAGATTTCCTCAGGAGCGATTGGCCGGCCGCTCGTCGGCCACGGGGGAGGGGGAGACGCGTGGCAGCGATGAGTGCGTGACGTCTCCTCGGTCGCGTCGCCGTCAGGACGATTCCTCAAGCCAGGTCCTCCACCAGCAGGTCGAGCATGGCCTCCTCGTGGAGCGCGATCCCGAGCGCGGTCATGGCAGGCGCGAGGCCCGGGTCCCAGTCCGCCTCGACCGGACTTCCCTCGAGAGGCAGTTGAGGGATCCCCTCCGCCTGGCCGACTGCGGCGAGGCGTTCGTAGTCCTCCGCGTCCATGCGCCACGGCAGGGCTTCGTAGCGGCGGATGATCCGGTTGGCCAGTCCGATGCCCGGCCAGTCGAAGTCGCCGTGATAAGTGAAGCGGCAGCCCCTGGCGGCGAGGGTATCGAGGAGTGTGAGGACCACCGTGGCGGCGCTGCCGGAGGTGCAGACCAGGGGCTTGGCGCAGGCCGCGTCGGCCGCGGCTTCCACCACGCGCGGGTTCTCGCAGATGTGGACGACGGTTCCGGCGGGCAGCTGGAGCCGCATCGCAAGCAGATCGCGCGGTGTCAGGTGGGTCTCTGCGTGGTGGGCGGCTCGCTCGCGCAGTGATCTCGCACGCCAGCTTTCGCCGAGGGGGCGCAGGCCGTAGGTCAGCACCGTACTGGACACCTCGTCCGGTGTGACGGAGACCAGCCGCCACAACGCGCGCCGGCCGGCCGCGTCGCTGGGAAGGCGAGTGCCGTGGGCCAGGGCGACACCGCGTTGGACGAGGCGGGCCAGCCAGGTGCCGTCGTCCAGGCCGTGCGCCGAACCGGTCGCTGTCGCGGCGAGCTCACCTCGCCCCCGTGTACCGGTGCGGTTCGAATCGAGCAGCACGGTGAGGACCTGGACCGCCTGCTGAAACGTCCGCGCGGTCGCTTCGGGTGTCACCCCTCGCGGAACGCCGGTGCGGCGCAGCACGTCGGACCACTGCCGCGTCCACTCCTGCCCGGCGAGCGGCGAGGCGTCGAGAGACGCGGTGAGCGACGACCACACGTGTCGGCGCTGTGCCGCGCCGTCCTCGCGAGCCGCGCGGCGGTCGATGAGCGGAGGACCGAGTTCCGCGAGGACTTCCCTGAGTCCGAGCCCTGCGGCCGAGGCGCGCAGGCGTGCGTCGAGCGCGTCGAGCCGTACGGTCACGGTCATACCCGTGAGGGGTTTTTCCAGCAGGAGTGACAGGTCGTTCCGTTCCTGGGGGCTCACCGCGGTCAGCCGGAGGGACCCGGTGGTCTGTACGCCGTTGCCTTCCAGACGTTTGCGTACGGCGCCCCAGAGCCGGGCAAGACCGGGGCCTGCCAGCCAGTCGCGAGTGGCGGGCGGGAGTCCGCTCATACTGACGCCAGACGCCGGTGCCGACCGTTCCACGTGTAGTGCAACGTGGCCACCCCGCGCACATGGGGGTCGCGGAGGCACTCGTAGATGTGCAGGGACGGGACCTCGGCCCAGTTGCCCATCAGTCGCTCACTGGTGAGGACGAAGTCGAGATCCAGATCGACGAGGATGCGGCCCAGCCGTCCGTGGGTGGGTTCGTCGACCTTGGCGAAGGCGTCGTCCAGGAGGATCAACCGCGGTGCGTGGGGGGGCCGACTCGGCAAGGCTGGTGAAGTGCGCGGCAGCGGCCGCGAAGAGCACGAGGTACGAGAGCACACGCTGCTCTCCCTGGCTCAGTCCGGTGCGGCCGGTCAGTTTCCTCCTGCGCCCGGGGGCCGCGTCCTCGACCACGAAGGTGTGGAATCCGAACCACGTGCGGTAGTCCAGTGCGGTCCGCAGATGGGCCGTGTAGCCGGCCGAAGGATCTGCGAGGCGGGCGTCCTCGATGCGGCGTTGCAGCACTTCGCGCAACTGCTCGGTCTGCTTGCGCGTCCGGAGGCTCGACGGGCTGCGCAGCAGCTCGACGGCTGCCCGCACGTCCGCGTCCACGTCGTCGTCGAGCTTCCACAGCAGTTCCACGCCGAGACCGTGCGAGGTCCGCACGGTCTTCAGAGTGTCGTTGAGTGCCGCGACGAGCTGGGCCGCGGTGATGACCTGCGTGGAGAGGTGATCGCCGAGTTCGCCGGTCAGGAACCGCTGGAACACCTCGCTCTCACGCTCGGTGAGCCGCCCCCTCGCCTCCGCGGACTGTACGGCGATCCGCTCGCCCACCACCGCGACATCGTGGGAACCGTGGTCGTCGAGCAGGCGGCACACCTTGATGCCGTCGCGCTCCTCAAGCTGTGCGTCGTATCCGCCGGCCAGTTGGTCGCGCAGCTCCGTATGACGGTTGAGCAGGGTGCTGTCCGACACTCCTCCCTTCGAATCTCTCCTCGAACGGCCGAGGGCCTGTTCCACCGCGTCGGCCAGTGAGCGCAGCGCGCGCAGACGGTCGCGGACGTCCGAACCGGGGTTGTCCGGAACGTGGCCGGGAAGAGAGGACCGTTCCAGCCCCGCCCCGTTGGTGACCTCCGGACGGTAGAGAGCCTCGCGGAGGGCGTGGCCGGCGTCGATGACGGCCGTCTCCTGCTCCGCCAGCTCCTCGCGCAGGCGCTTCTCCCTCTCTTCCGCGCGCACGCGGTGATCGCGGAGTTCGCCGTGGGCCCGCTCTGCCGAAGGGATGGCGTTGGCGGCGTTCACGATGCGCTGCCTGACGTGCTGTTCGCGAGTGAGGATCTCCTCCTCAGACGATCCGACGGCCGCCTCACGGGTCCGCAGATCCTGTTGCGCGGTGCGCAGTTGGTGGAGGCGAAGCCAGTAGTTCCCCTCTGCCTCCAGGCGCCCCTCGCGGGCACGCTCGTACCGCCCGTCGTCAGCCTGACTTCCGCCGAGCCGCCCGACCGTGCCGTTGACCGCTCTGCGCAGGTGACCGATACCGCTGAGCAGGCTGGCCAGCGCGGTGCGTACGCGGTCCAGGGCGCCGGCGTCGGTGGGCAGGTCGTGGGCGGTCGCGGTGGCGTCCGCCTCGGCGCGCGTCGAGACCGCGAGAGCGCGGGCTTCCTCGGCCTGCCGTGCCGCGCGGGTCGCCCTGGCGGTCAGGTCCCGCAACACCTTCTCAGCCGACGTCGTCCTGCTCCAGGCGTCGGAGAGCTGCTGGGCCCGGGGAAAGTCCCGTTCCGCGAGCGTGAGCGCCCGTCGCCCGGAATCGGCTGCGGCGAGTTCGGTACGGGCGTCGGTCAGCTGCTGCTCCGTCCGCGCAAGCCGGTCCTCCAGTTCAGCGAGGACGCGCCGCCGGGTCTCGGCGCGTACGGCGGCCCCTACGTACTCGGTAACGCTCTTGTGGTGTCGGCCGCGCAGGGCCCCCAGCCGCCAGCTTCCGTCGAAGTCGACCGCGCCAGCAGCACGGGACTCCGAGGCCGGTGCGAGCGCGATGGCCGCTAGCAGGCGTTCCACCTGCTCGGACGTGACGCCGCACTCAGATTGCGCGGCAGGACGCAGGGCCGACGCAAGGCTCTCCGTTCCTGGCGGCAGTTCAGGGCCCGGCTGGAAAAGCGTGTCCCTGGTGAGCGGGTCGAGAAGGACCCCTTCCGCGCCGACCCAGGCATCGAGGATTCCGCTTGCCTCCAGCGCCGCCTCCAGGCCGGCCCGGTCGGCGGAGGTCACGTGCTCCGCGAAGTCCACCAGCCGGTAGAAGGGCGCTCCACCGGCGGGATTCCTCCGGGTGGCGCGGTGGTAGGGGGCCGGCGGCTCGGGGTCGGTACGCCGCTCCCAGTCGTGCTTCTCCTTCGACAGGCGGTCGATCTCCTCCTCGAGCCGGCCGCCGCCGAGCGCCAGTGCGTCGCGGCGCCGGGTGAGGTCATCGGCGTACGGCTCCAAGGCATCGTGAGCCGCCTGGCGCGCGCGGATGTCGATGTCGGGTGGCAGCGTGCGCTCCGGGAACGGGGCGTCGGAGGAGGTCTCACCGGCTACTTCGGCTCGGACGGCATCCAGTGGCGGACAGTCGGGCCCCGCCGCAGTCCGCGTCCTCTCCACCCAGGCGGCGACCTCGTCGGCGTATCCCCGGCTCTTCTCCGCGACCTTCTCGCGGCTGGCTTCGAGACGGTCGGCGGCGTCCTCCGCCTCGCCCTCGAGCCGTTCCCGCTCCGTGTCGGCCTGAGCCGCCGTGGTCCGGGCTTCGTAGGCCAGTGAGAAGAGGCGGGTCACCTCCTGGACCATCCGTGCCCGGTTCCGTACGACGGCTTCGGCGTCCTCCAGTTGCCCCTGCCAGGACCGGAGCCCGGCCTCCGCCGTGGCCGTGTCCGGGCGAACCACCGGCCGGTGGTTCACGGTCTGCGGTTCCCCGTCCGGGCTGGTCACGTCCGTCCGCGTCACCGGGGAGCGGACGGTGCGCGGCAGAGCCACCGGGTCGCCGAGATGTCCAGCGGGGAGCCCTGCCTTCTCCGCCTGGGTCAGCAGTTCCCGGTGTTCGGTCCCCAGCTCGGTGAGCCGGCTGCCCAGGTCTTCGACACCCTCGGCGAGTCGTTCGGCCGCGCCCTCTTCGGCCTCGTGCGCGTGGCGCAGGGCGGTGAAGGCGGTCGTGGCGGTGGTGTGCAGGGCCTCTACGGTGCTGCGGCGTTCCGACAGTTCGCGCAGGCTGCGATAGGCGTGACTGGCGTGCAGAGCGGCAAGCTCTGTCCTGGCCGCCCGTTCCTCCTCGCGGAGCGTCTCCAGCCCGGCTTCCGACGCCTCCTCCCGCCTCTTCAGATCACCCGTTCGCTGCGCCGCGTCCCCGGCCGTTCGGCGCCGAAGGGAGAGGTCGTCCAGTTCCCCGCTCACGTTCCGGGCGGAGGTACGCAGGACTCCGGCGAGGTAGCGGCGGTAGTCGGCGAGAAACGTGCGCAGAGCGGTGTCGGTACGTTCCAGGCGGCCGAGTTCGTCCCGTACGGCGTCCAGGTCGTGAAGGTTGCGTGCCACCTTCTCGACCACGTCCTCGTCGAGCCCGGGCAGGGTTTCGCTCAGCAGGACAGCCAGGCCCCCGTGCTCGATGCGGTCCCCGACCGTGGGACGCCGCAGCCGGTGGAGGAGCTGGGTGAGGTTGCGGTAGCGCGTCGTGTCGGTGATTCCGAAGAGGTCTCGCGCCACGCGAGCACGGTGGCCGACCGCGCGGTCGGTCGCGTTGTCGGAACCGACGATCTCCTTGAGCCGGTCGACGGGAAGCGGTTTGCCCGCTTCGACCAGGCGCAGGTCCTCACCGACCCGCAGCGGGGTGACGAAGAAGGTCGCCACCGCCTTCTGCGTCGACTTGGAGGCACGGACGGCGGCACCGAGCGTCAGATAGCGGTGGTCGCCGCACTCGCCCGTACCCCGGAATTCCACCCACAGGTAGCCCAGGCGGTTGGTCTGTTCGAACCCATCCAGCATCAGCCAGGCGAGCGTCGTCCGGCCGGTGCCGGTCGCGTCCAGCGCTCTGGAATCGCCGTCCAGCAGGTACGGGAGGAGCATCTCCAGGGCCTTGGACTTCCCCGCGCCGTTCTTGCCGCGCAGCAGGAGCCGTCCGTCACCGAAGGCGAACTCCTGCTCGTCGTACTGCCAGACGTTCTGGATGCCCGCGCGGTGCAGCCGGAAGCGGGTACCCACTGTTGTTGTCGACGGGCCGGATCGCGGCAGCGGAACGAGGGCGTGTGCGTCGGCGGTCATTGCGGCAACTCCCTTGGTACGTTGGCGCCTTCACGGGTCGAGCCGGCCGTACGCACGGTGACGCGGGTGGCGTAGCGGGCCGCCGCGGCGAGCAGTACCCAGCCCTCGCCGCCGGGCCGGGCTCCGCGGACGTCGGTCACCTGGCGGCCTTCCGGCAATTCCTCGGCGTACCCCTCCGGCAGCCCGTCTCCCTCGGCCCGCTGCGGACCGGCAGGGGCCAGGAGCCGCATGCGGAACAGCAGGTCCAGCACGGCTTCCCGCAGAGAATGGAGATCTTCCAGGTAGCCGCGCTGCCAGTTGCTGCGGCTCCCGTACGCGGAGACCAGGTCGGCCAGCAGCTCATTCACCAGACCGTCCGGCACGGCCACTCCGACGGAGAGGTCGCCGCCGCCCGCCGGATGTCCGGGATCGGACGGACGAAGCCGTTCCACGAGCCGTTCCACCACGAGCAGCGCGGCCTGGGCGACGGTCCCCGTACCGGGAAGGTGGAGATCGGTCAGCTCTTCCTCGGGGTCGACAAGTGCCACTCCCTCGGCGCGGATCTCCGTCTCCAGGCCAAGGAGTTCGAAGAACGCCTGTGCTTCCCTGCGCTGGCGGGTGCGGAGCCAGTCCCGCTCGGCGTCGGTCAGCTCGTCGAGATGGACGACGGGTGTCTCGACGAGCATGCGGCGCACGTACGTACGAGGTCCTCCGAAGCCCGGGTCCGCGGCCCGCCGGACCAGGTCGGCGCCGTCCCGGGACTGGGCCAGTGGTCCCGCGACGACAACGCGGGCGAGCTCGCGGTCCACCGTGATCAAAGCCTCCCCGCCGGCTTCCGCGCTGATAGCGCCCACGTGGCCGTGCGTTTCGATGAGTACGCCCCAATCGACCAGCTGCCGCAGAGCCGCGACGAGGGTCCGTTTCCCGGCCGCCCGGCCCGTCTCCGCCAGCTCGACGTCCGCATCGGCCGCCGCGGCCCGGATGTCGGCGACCAGTTGGGACAGCAGCATCTGCTCGGGCGCGGTCACCAGCACGGACAGGGCCAGCGCGAGGCAGGCGTACGTGTGCGGGGTGAAGGGAGTGCCGGTGGATCGCACAAGCCGGTGTCCCGCCCGCGCTCCCAGCCCGGCCTTGAACAGGCGGGCGTAGGAGCTGTCGACCAGAAGGCGATAGCCGAGCACCTGCTGGAACCGCTTGCCCAGCCAGTCGGCATGCCTGCGGACCAACGGGAAGACGTCGGCATGAGGGCCGTCCGAGGTGACCAGTGGATGGGCGAGCAACAGGCGGGCGGCGGCGCGGCGTTCGGCTGCCAGGGCCACATCGTGGGCGGAGGGGAGGCTCATGACACACTCGCCTCCGCCCCATCGTCGGCCGTGGCTCCTGCCGTGGCTGCGGTCCTGACGACGACCAGCTCCAGGTCGTCCAGGAGCAGGTCCCCGTCGGCCGAGAGGAGGAGCGTCCGGGTGCCCGCTGTACGGTGCACGGTGAGCCGGATGCCCAGATCGGCGTCCTCGCTCCACGCCGCGTCAAGGTCGAACCCCGGTGCCCGCTCCCCGGCGACACCGGCGCGCCGCTTCAGCTGAGCGTTCCCGAGGGCCGTGGCCAGCAGCTCCAGGAGCAGGCTCAGCGCCGCTGAGGTGAGCCGTACATCGTTGAAACGGCCCGAGGCGCTGCGCAACTCGTCCGCCGCCGCCCTCCTGGCCGCCACTCGTTCACGCGCGTCTTCCCGGAGCCGGTGCTTCTGCGCCGAGTGGTCGTCCGCCGACGCCGTACGGCCCCGCTGCGCGCGGGTGCCCCTGTCGCGCAGTGCGACCGGGACCTCCACCACCGGACCGGTCCACCAGCTGGTGTAGGCCGGCACCACCTCGTCAGTGGCGGGCGGTATCCCCAGGTGACGGGCACCGTACAGCCCGAAGGCGGCGACGGCCATGTCGTGGGCGTCCTGGGGCGCGGCCTCGTCGAACCACCGGGCCAGCCGCAACAGGTCCCGGCGCCGCGACATCTCCCCGGTGGCCGAGCGCAGCATTCGCTTTGCGTTGGCCAGCAGCGACTGGAGGGCCCGCAGGGTGGCGTCCCGCAGCTGGTCGACCTGGCTGCCGTGACCATCGGTGTCTCTGAACCAGCCGCGCAGCCCCTCCCAGTCCGCGAACTCGCGTCCCCGGCTGCGCTGTACCCGGTTTTCCGAGCGGCCCTCGCCTTGCGGGGAGAGGCCGGCGAGGCCCTGGGCGTGCGTGTCCAGCCGGTCCAGCAGAGCCGGAAGGTGCGGCCACAGCGTGTCCAGGGCCGCCGAGATCCGGGGAGCACGGAAGCTCACGTCTTCGGTGATCGCCTCGACGTAGTCCAGGAGCAGTTCCTTGAAGCCCTGGTACTCGGCGCTGTTCAGGTCGTACCGGGCGAGCACCTGGCCGAGATAGGCGTAGAAGTCCCGGATGGAGTCCGCGAACTCGGCGAACTGCACGAACAGTGTGCTGATCCGCTCCAGCCCGTCCTGCGGGGCGATACCGCCCGGCTCGGACACCAGCTCGGAGAGCTCCCGGAGTCCGCGCTCGACCAGGGCCAGCAACTCGTTGCTCACTTCGCGGGCGGCGTCGGCCTCGGTCAGCATCCCGTCGGCGTCCCGCTGGATGCGCTCGCCCAACCTCGACAGCTGGTAGCGCGCCCGGGAACGCTGGTACTCGGTGATGCTGGACGCCTTCACCGTGTGGCTGCCGCGCAGTAGGTTGCCCCACCGCTCCAGCTGTTCGAGCCGGGCCGTGAGGGTGTCGGCGTCGAGCCCCGCCCCCGACCCACCGGACTCGCGCAGTTTCGCCATGACATCCGGGACGGCCAGGTCTGCCAGGAGCGTTGCACAGAAGATCCGCATGATCGCGACGTGCTCCAGCCGTTCCGGCGCGCTCAGGTAGGCGTACGCGTCCAGCCGCCTGCGGGTCGCGTCGTCGCCGGGGCCCGGCGGTGTGCCGGGTACGGGTTCCTCCATGTCGGCGAGGCTACGTGGAGCATTCGACGGCCGGGGGGACATAGCTCGAAATGCTCCCCGGACATGCGAGGTGACGCCCCGAGGCTAGTTGCGTTGGCAATGTCAACAAACTATCGTGTGGTCAAATCGCGCAGTGTCGTGTACGTTTTCTGGTCTGAGGTGCCCCTTCTGTCACGATGGGACGCCTGACGGCCGCAGAGAAACGCGTGCCCGGTCACGGGCCGCACGGGGAAGGCGGGCACATGGGTGAGGGACGCGAGACGATCGCGGGGCGGTTCCGGCTGCGAGGAGTCCTGGACTCGGGAAACATGGGGGAGGTCCACCGGGCCGAGGATCTCCAGGCCGTGGACGGTTCCCCGGATCGCGTCGTCGCCGTCAAGCTCATCCTGCGTCGCCGTTCAGGTGCGCTGATCGACACGCACACGCGGACGGACAACACGGTCGTGGAGCGGTTCGCGCGCGAAGTGCGGATCATGCGCAAGCTGAACGACCACCCCAATCTGCCGCGCACCATCGACGGCGGGGTGGACGCGACCAACGGTGATCTGCCTTTCCTCGCGATGGAGTTCCTGGACGGACACACGCTTGCCGATCTCGTTGCGGAGGAGGGCCGGCTTCCCGTTTCCTGGGTGGCGGCCATCGGCGTACAGATGGCCCACGGCCTGGCCGCCGCCCACGCCCTGGGAGTGGTCCATCGCGACCTCAAGCCCCGCAACGTCATGCTCACACGCGGCGGACTGGTGAAGGTCCTCGATTTCGGCATGGGACGCATCGCGGACGACCCTGATGGAGCACTGCTCACCAGCTCGAACGCGACGGTCGGCACCGCCCGCTACATGGCCCCCGAACAGTTCCAGGGCAGCCATGTCACGCCTGCTGCCGACCTGTACGCCCTTGGCTGCCTGCTGCACGAGATGCTGCTCAGCAGCCCGCCCTTCACGGGGAACGTGGCTTTCGACCTTGCAGAGAAGCACGCTCGGGAGGAGCCGCCGCCGGTGCGTCTGCTCCGCGCCGATGTACCGGAGCCCCTGGCCCGGCTCGTCGACCGGCTGCTCGCGAAGAATCCGGCGGACCGTCCCGCCGACGCGATCGCGGTGCGGGAGGCTCTGCTTCCCCTGGTGACAGCGGGTAGCGAGCTTCCCGCCTGGCAGGCATTCGATCCGGTCCAGCGCGTTCTGCGCCCGGCGGACCAGGATAACTTTCTCTCGACGGTTTCGCCGACCGAGCGGTCGCAGGGTGTCGCCCAGCTTCCTGCGGTGCAGCGGCAGTCCGGTTCCGGCATGGATGTCTTCGGGGTACACCAGAAGCTCATCGAGGACTACCGCTCCTTCACCAAGGGCGGCACGGTCATCCGTGACGAACTGATCAACGCCTTTGTCGAGAAGGATCTGGACAACAAGTCCCAGTGGCCGAACCCCTGGCTGTCGCTCAATCCCTTCTTCGATTCCGCCGGCACCGTCGCGGAACTCGTCACGCAAAAGGTGCTGCACGACGAGTGCGCGATGATCTTCCAGGCGAACAAGTCCAAGGACTCGACCGTCTGCGACGGCCGTTCGCTCACCCTTCACCGACACCAGCGCGCGGCCATCGACGCCGCGCAGGCTCATGTCTCGTACGTCCTGACGACCGGGACGGGCTCAGGCAAGTCCCTCGCTTATATCGTGCCGATCGTCGACAGGGTCCTGAAAGACCGGGATGCCGCCGGGCCCGATGCCGCCAAGCGGGTGCGCGCCATCATCGTCTATCCGATGAACGCCCTGGCCAACAGCCAGCTGGAAGAGCTCAAGAAGTATCTGCGGAACGGCTACGGCACCGGCCGTGAGCGGGTGACCTTCGCCCGCTACACGGGCCAGGAGGACGAGGAGACCCGCAAGGAGCTCCGCAAGAACCCGCCGGACATCCTGCTCACGAACTACGTGATGCTGGAGCTGATGCTCACGCGGCCGGACGACCGCGACAGCCTCGTCGAGATGGCCAAGGGACTCCAGTTCCTCGTCTTCGACGAACTGCACACCTACCGCGGCCGCCAGGGCGCGGACGTCGCCCTTCTCATCCGCCGGGTCCGCGACGCCTGCCAGGCTGAGGACGTGCAGTGCATCGGCACCTCCGCGACGATGTCCACCGAGGGCACTCTGGAGGACCAGAAGCGCGTGGTCGCCGACATGGCCTCCAAGCTCTTCGGCACACCGGTCAGCCCCGAGCACGTCATCGGCGAAACCCTGGTCCGCGCCACCCAGGACGCTCCGGACACCGTTCCCGCCGAGCGGCTGCTGGAGTCCACCGCCCCCGGGGCCTACGCCGAACTGGTGAAGGACCCGCTCGCGCGCTGGATCGAGACTTACTTCGGCCTTGGCACCGATGAGGACACCGGCCGACTCGTACGCCAGAAGCCGGCGAAGATCGAGGACGCCGCGGCCGAACTCGCGCGCCTCAGCGGTGTATCGGAAGACCAGTGCGCCGAAGCCGTGCGCGCCACGCTGGAGGCGGGCTCGCAGGTGTACCACCCGGTCACCGATCGGCCGCTGTTCGCCTTCCGGCTGCACCAGTTCCTCTCCAAGGGAGACACGGTCTACGTCACTCTGGAGAAGAAGTCCGAACGGCACCTGACACGCGACTACCAGCGGGTACGGCCCAAGACCGACGGCCATGTCCTGATGCCGCTCGCCTTCTGCCGCGAGTGCGGGCAGGAGTTCCTGACGGTGTGGCGGACGGAGAGGGACGGAGAGGTCCGCTACGAACCGCGGCGCGACACGATCGCGACAGGTGGCCGCGCGGGTGACGGATACCTCTACATCGACACCGACCGCTACAGGGACACCCCGCCCTGGCCTCACAGCCCCGATGAGGCCATCGCCGACCGGCGGCTGCCCGAGTCCTGGCTGGAGATCGACGACAAGGGCCAGGAGGTCGTCAAGAAGTCCTACCGTGACCGGATGCCGCGCGCGGTCACCGTCGATCCTTACGGGAACGAGGGTCGCGGTGACCTGCACGCCGCGTTCATCCCCTCCCCTTTCCTTTTCTGCCCGCAGTGCTCCGTCTCCTACGAACAGACGCGCGGCAAGGACTTCGCCAAACTCGCCACCCTCGATCAGGAGGGCCGCTCCTCGGCGACCTCGCTGGTCTCCGCCTCCGTCGTCCGTTCCCTGGTGAGCGTGCCGGACGGCGCTCTTCCCGAGGAGGCGCGCAAACTCCTCACCTTCGTCGACAACCGGCAGGACGCCTCACTCCAGGCCGGTCACTTCAACGACTTCGTCCAGGTCACCGAATTGCGCGGGGCGCTCTACCGGGCGGCCCTCGACGCGGGTGAGGACGGCATCCCGCACGAGGAGCTGACCTCGCGCGTCGCCAACGCCCTCGCCCTCGACCCGGCGGTCTACACGGGCAAGTCCGATCTGCCACCGTCGCTGGCCCGCGCCGCCGCCAGGACGCTGCGCGACGTCATCGCCTTCCGGCTCTATCTCGACCTGGAACGCGGCTGGCGCGTCACCATGCCCAACCTTGAGCAGACGGGCCTGCTGGAGATCGACTACGCCGACCTCCAATGGATCGCAGAAAAGGACGAGCGGTGGGCCGACACGCACGTGGCCCTGCGCGGCGCCGACCCGGCCCTGCGTGCCGAAGTCATGAAGTCGCTTCTCAACGAGATGCGCCGCTCCCTCGCCATCGACGTCCAGTACTTCCGTGACGACTTCGACACCCTCCAACGAGCGAGCGAGGAACGGCTCGTCGACCCCTGGATCCTCAGCAAGAGCGACAGCCCCAAGGTCGGCACCGCCTACCCGATGCCCTCCAGGCCCGGCCTGGACCGCTCGGGACTGTTCCTCTCGGCTCGCGGAAAGTTCGGTAAATACCTGCGCCGGACGCATCGCGGGTTCGACAAGGACATGGACCCCGCCGATGTCCAGACGGTCATCGAGGACCTGCTGAAGGTCCTCAAGAACGCGACCCTCGTGACCGAGGTGACGGAGGCACCACCGCACGCCGGCCGTTTCCGCAGGCCGTCAGGACCGCCGACCACGGGCTACCGGATCTCCGCCTCCTCCATCATCTGGCGGGTGGGTACGGGCGAGGCCGGGGCACACGATCCCCTCACCCGTACGTACGCCAGTGGGCAGGGGCCACGTGTCAACACGTTCTTCCGCGAGCTCTACCGGAACACCGCCGCAGGCCTCTCCGGACTTCTCGCCCGTGAGCACACGGCCCAGGTCGATCCCGCCGAGCGCGAGAGTCGTGAAAAGGCGTTCAGCAAGGCTGAGCTGAAGCTTCTTTACTGCTCCCCGACCATGGAGCTGGGAGTGGACATCTCCTCGCTCAACGCGGTGATGATGCGCAACGTCCCGCCCACCCCCGCCAACTACGCCCAGCGCAGCGGCCGGGCGGGGCGCAGCGGGCAGCCGGCGCTCGTCACCACGTACTGCGCCACCGGCAACAGCCATGACCAGTACTACTTCCGGCGCTCGGAGCGCATGGTCGCGGGCGCGGTCGCGCCGCCGCGACTTGACCTCGCCAACGAGGATCTGGTCCGCTCCCACATCCAGGGAATCTGGCTCGCCGAGGCCGGCCTCAAGCTGGGCCATACCATCCCCCAGGTCGTTGACATCTCGCACGATGAGAACGCCGGCCGGCCCACCCCCGTCCTCGATCTGGAAAGCGGCATCCGCGACGCTTCGTACGACACCGGCGCACAGGCCCGCACGATCGCCGCCGCCCGTCGCGTCCTCGGCCCGCTGATCCCGGAGTTCGCCGCCACAACCTGGTGGGACGACCGGTGGATCGAGGAAGTGGTGGGCATGGTCCCGGAGACCTTCCACCGGGCCTTCGACCGTTGGCGGGATCTGTTCAAGGCGGCGCTCGTCGACCAGTACGTCCAGAACAGGCGGGTCCTCGACCACACGCTGACCGAGCGAGACCGGCGCCACGCGTTCGGCCGCCGTACCCAGGCGGAGACACAGCTCAACCTCCTGAAGAACGAGAGCGCGGACAGCCGTTCCGTCCTCTCCGACTTTTACCCGTACCGGTACCTGGCGTCCGAGGGCTTCCTTCCCGGCTACTCGTTCCCCCGGCTGCCGCTCGCCGCATACGTGCCGACCCGAGGTTCCCGGCAGGGCGACGGCGACTACTTGCAGCGTCCCCGTTTTCTCGCCATCCGCGAGTTCGGCCCCGGCGCGCTCATCTACCACGAGGGCGCCCGCTACCAGGTCACCCGTATCCAGCTGCCCCCGGACGCCTCCGGAGACATCACTACGGGCGAGGCTCGCCGCTGCGCCGGCTGCGGCTACCTCGACGATCCCGAGAGGCGCCGGAACAGGTGCGCCGTGTGTGACAAGCCGCTGGGTGCCGCCACCTACGGCCTTCTCCACCTGCACACCGTCTACACCCAGCGCCGCGAGCGCATCTCCTCCGACGAGGAGGAGCGCCGCAGGGCCGGTTTCCGGCTGGAGACCTCGTACCGGTTCAAGGACCACGGGGCACGCGAGGGTCGTCAGAAGGCCCGGGTGGCCGACGGCGCGGGACAGCTGGCCACACTCTCGTACGGCGACTCCGCGACCGTACGCATCACCAACGTCGGGCGGGTACGGGCCAAGGACAACGAGCCCCCCGGCTACTGGCTCGATCCCGGCACCGGCCAGTGGATGAACGAGCGGGACGCGTCCGATGCCTCCGGTGACTCCAGCGAGATGCCTGTGATCGACACCGAGGGCAATGAGAAGCGTCGTAAGAAGCGTGTCATCCCGTATGTCGAGGATCGCCGCAACATCCTTGTCGTTCACCTAGCCGAACCGCTGCCCGAGCCCGTCGCCCTTACGCTGATGTACGCCTTGGAGCGTGGCATCGAGACCGCGTTCGAGCTGGAGGATTCCGAACTCACCAGTGAACTCCTGCCGCCGGCCGGAGGCCCCCGCGACCGTCTGCTCTTCACCGAAGCGGCAGAGGGTGGAGCGGGCGTGCTGCGCCGTCTCCAGTCGGATGTCGGCGCGCTCGCCAAAGCCGCTCGGGCGGCGCTGGCGATCGCTCACTTCGACGCCCGCGGCAAGGACGAGGGCGGTCCTCACGCCGACCGTCCCTGTGCCCGCGGCTGCTACGAATGCCTGCTCACCTACGGCAATCAGATGCACCACGGCGCGATCGACCGGCGCGACGTGAGCGACCTCCTGGTCCGCCTGTCCGCCGCCGATGTGACGGCCGAGGGACGGGGAGAATCACCCAGCGAGCAGTACCGCAGGCTGGCCGAGGAGTCCGCCAAGGGCACCGGCACGGACCATGGGTCGGCAGCGGAGGAGACCGCACTGGAGAGGGACTTCCTCACGTGGCTGAAGGACCGGGGACTCCGGCCGCCGGACGAGGCCCAGACCCTGGTCTCAGAGGCGAACGCGCTGCCCGACTTCGTCTACCGCATGCCCGGTGTGAAGCTCGCGGTGTTCGTCGGCCGCCTGGACCAGGAGGACGACACCACTCGGGACGAGGAGGCCGAAGGGCGGCTGTACGACGCCCGGTGGGACGTCATCCGTTTCCCGTACGACGCCGACTGGGACGCGATCGCCGCCGAGCACGCCCGCTATTTCGGCCCTGGCCACCCCGCCTCCTGACGACACAACCACAGGACCGGGGGACAGACGGTATAACCACGGAACCGCCCGACACCACGCGAGGACGCACCCGATGACGCACACCTACTCCGCCGGTTCCCTGGTGACCGCCCGTGGCCGCGAATGGGTCGTACTCCCGGACAGCCAGGCCGACATGCTCGTGCTCCGCCCGCTCGGCGGTTCCGACGACGACATCGCCGCCCTCTTTCCCGCCTTCGAGTCGGTCAAGGACGCGCAGTTCGCCCCCCCGTCGCCGGCCGACCTCGGCGACCAGCGCGCGGCGGGGCTGCTGCGCTCGGCGCTGCGCATCGGCTTCCGCTCCGGTGCGGGTCCGTTGCGTTCCCTCGCCGGCATCGCGGTGGAGCCGCGCGCCTACCAGCTCGTACCGCTCCTGATGGCCCTTCGCCAGAAGACCGTACGCATGCTGATCTCGGACGACGTCGGCATCGGCAAAACCGTGGAAGCGGGACTCATCGCCAGTGAACTCCTCGCTCAGGGTGAGGCGAAGGGCCTCGCCGTTCTCTGTTCTCCCGCGCTGGCGGAGCAGTGGCAGGAGGAACTGCGGACCAAGTTCGGGCTGGATGCCGAACTCGTCCTCGCCTCCACGGTCTCCCGGCTGGAGCGCGGTCTCGACCTCGGCCAGTCGCTCTTTGACAAGTACCCCCACGTCATCGTCTCGACCGACTACATCAAGTCCACTCGGCACCGCGACGACTTCGTACGTCACTGCCCCGACCTGGTCATCGTGGACGAGGCCCACACCTGCGTGGCCGCCGACGACGCCTCCTCCACGCAGAATCAGCTCCGTTACGAACTCCTGCGCCGCGTCGCACAGGACGCCGAACGGCATCTGCTGTTGGTCACCGCGACCCCGCACAGCGGCAAGGAGTCCGGCTTCCGCAACCTGCTCGGCCTGGTGAAGCCGGAGCTGGCCACGGTCAACCTCGAATCCGACCAGGGCCGTCGGCTCCTCGCCCAGCATTTTGTCCAGCGCAAGCGCGCGGACGTCCGCCAGTACCTCACCAAGAAGGACGGCCTCGCCGACGACAACCTGGCGGAGAGGACCGTGTTTCCGTCCGACCGCGAGTCCAAGGACGAGAAGTACAAGCTGTCTCCGGCCTACCGTGCGCTGCTGGACGACGCCATCGCGTACGCGAGCGAACGGGTCCAGGCGGCGGACGCGCAGGGCAAGCGCGAGGCCCGTATCGCCTGGTGGTCCGCGATCGCCCTGCTGCGTTCGCTGGTCTCCTCCCCGCGTGCCGCCTCCCAGACTCTGTCCACCCGGTCGGCCGCGGCCGTCGCGGCCAGCGCGGAGGAGGCCGACCGGCTGGCCGGCCCGCTCAACCGGGATTCCGCCGACAGTGATTCCCTGGAGGGTCTGGACGCCGCGCCGGGTGCGGAGACCGAGGGCGCGGGTGCCCGACTGGTGGAGCTGGCCGAACGGGCTTCCGCCCTGGAAGGCCCCGAGGAGGATCTGAAGCTGGCGGCCCTGACCAAGCAGCTCAAGGCCCTTCTCAAGGAGGGTTACCACCCGATCGTCTTCTGCCGTTACATCCCGACGGCCGAGTACGTCGCTGATCACCTGGAGAAGAAGCTCGGGTCCAGAACCGTCGTCAAGGCGGTCACCGGCAGCCTTTCTCCCCAGCAGCGCCTCGCGCGCATCGAGCAGCTTGCGACGCTGGCCGGGGACGACCCCGCGGCCCGCCGCGTCCTGATCGCCACCGACTGCCTGTCGGAGGGCGTCAACCTCCAGCACCACTTCGACGCCGTCATTCACTACGACCTCGCGTGGAACCCGACGCGCCATGACCAGCGCGAGGGCCGCGTCGACCGGTACGGCCAGAAGCGCGACAAGGTCAGGGTCATCACGCTGTACGGCATCGACAACGGCATCGACGGCAAGGTCCTTGAAGTCCTCATCAAGAAGCACCGCCAGATCCGCAAGGACCTCGGCATCTCCGTCTCCGTACCCGACGAGGCGTCGTCCGGGGTGACCGACGCGATCGTCGAGTGGCTGCTGATGCGGGGCCGGGAGCCGGAGCAGGAAGGCCTGTTCGCGATCGAGGCACTGGACACCTTGAACGCGAAGGCGGCCAAGCTGGAGAGCGACTGGACCTCCGCCGCCGAGCGGGAGACGACCTCCCGCTCGCGATTTGCCCAGCGTGCCATCCACCCGGAGGAGGTCGCGCGCGAGGTCGCCGCCATTCGGGACACCCTCGGCCGCGCGGACGAGGTCACCGGCTTCGTACGCCACTCCCTGGCCGCCCTCGAAGCGCACATCGTCGAATGCGAGGACGGCCCGGATTCCCGTGACCGAGTCGGGCAGGGTCCCGGCTCGGGGGACTTCACCGCCGAGGTCAGTGGCGTCTCGGCCGGCCTGCGCGACGCGCTGGCCCCCGTGGCAGGTCCCGACGTTGTCGAGTCCGGGAAGCCCATCAGGTTCCGTACGACCGCCGCGGTGGCCCGGGGGGAAGCCGCCCTGGTCCGTACCGACCCGGTCGTCGGCGCGCTCGCGTCCCACGTGCTCAATGTCGCCCTCGACGCCGAGGCCGACGGCCGCCGTCCGGCCCGCCGCTGCGGCGTCGTCGCGACGACCGCGGTGACCGTTCCCACGACGCTGCTGCTGGTTCGCTACCGTTTCCATCTCACCCTTCCCTCACGGCAGGGAAAGCGGCAGCTGGTGGCCGAGGACGCCCGTCTCCTCGCCTTTCGGGGTTCCGCGAAGAACGCAGTCTGGCTGCCCGAGAACGATGCCCTGGACCTGCTCACGGCGCAGGCCGCCGAGAACATCGACGACTACTTCCAGGAACGGACGATGGCCCGCACCCTCGGCCAACTAGGCGCTGTCGAAGCTCATATGGCCGAGTACGGTGAACAACTCGCCGCCGAGCTGCACGAATCCCACCGCCGGGTCCGACGCGCCGCTGACGAGATCGTGCAAGGACTGCGGGTGACGGCCCAGCAGCCCGCCGACATCCTCGGCGTCTACGTCTACCTGCCCCCGATCGCCGCCGACGGAGAGAGCGCCTGATGTCCGCCACCGCCCGTAACCAGGTCTTCTCCGCCGTCCACACCGTGGGCTCCCTGCTCCCCGCCGACATGCTCGTCCGTATCTCGGACAGCAAGGAGGGCAAGGACGTACCGGGCTCCAGCCCTTCGGACTACCAGGTGATCGGCCCGCGCCGCTCGGTCCGCGACGAGGCCGAACGCCACTGGGACTACCTCAAGGCCGTCTGGCGCGAACTGCGCCAGAGCCTGCCCGTCCGGCCAGCGGCCGAACTGCCCGCCGACCCGACGGGGCTCGCCGTCGGCCAGTGGCTCGAACCGCTCTTCACCGAGTTGGGCTTCGGCCGGCTGACCGGCGTCGGCCCGGGCGAGTTCCGGGCGGACAGCGACCCCGACCGGACCTTCCCCATCAGCCACCGCTGGCAGCACGTACCGTTCCACCTGTCGGCGTGGAACACCTTCCTCGACAAGCGACCGGGCGGCGCGGGCACGGTCCCGCCCCAGTCGCTGGTCCAGGAATGCCTGAACCGGCGCGAAGCCCATCTGTGGGCCGTACTCACCAACGGCCGTCAGCTGCGGCTGCTTCGTGACTCCAGCGCACTGGCCACCGCGTCGTATGTCGAATTCGACCTCGAAGCGATCTTCGACGGCGAGCTGTTCAGCGAGTTCGTCCTGCTGTACCGGCTGCTGCACGTCTCCCGCTTCGAGGTGGGCGACGGTGCCGCGCCCTCCGCGTGCTGGCTGGAGAAGTGGCGTACCGAAGCGATCGCTTCCGGCACACGCGCGCTCGACCACCACCGGGACGGCGTCCAGCACGCCATCACCACCCTCGGCACAGGCTTTCTCCGCCACCCGGCCAACACGGACCTGCGGGACAACCTCGACGCCGACCGCTTCCACGCCGCGCTGCTGCGCCTTGCGTACCGGCTCATCTTCCTCTTCGTAGCCGAGGACAGGGACGCGCTACACGACCCCGAGGCAAGTGGAGACGCACGCGCGCGGTACGCGGACTACTTCGGCTCGGCACGCCTGCGCCGGCACGCCCTGCGCCGCCGGGGCACCGCGCACACCGACCAGTACGCGGCCCTGAACATCGTGCTCGAAGCCCTCGGCCGCGACGAGGGCCGTCCCGAACTCGGCCTGCCCGGTCTCGGTGGTCTCTTCGACGACACGGAGGCCGATGCCCCGCTGCGGAACTGCTCACTCTCCAACGCCTCGCTGCTGGAGGCCGTACGGCACCTGTCCCGGATCCGCGACGAGAACACCTCCCGCTGGCGCCCCGTGGACTACCGGAACATGGGCTCCGAGGAGCTCGGCTCCATCTACGAGTCGCTGCTCGAACTGGTCCCCAAGCACAGCGCCACCGAACGCACCTTCGAGCTGGTGAACCGCCTCGGCAACGACCGCAAGAAGACCGGGTCCTACTACACCCCCAGCTCCCTCATCGAGACCCTGCTCGACTCCACCCTCGACCCCGTGATCGACGATGCCCAGAAGCGCGGGGAGCAGGCCGCCTCGGCGGCAGGGGAGCCGGATCCCTCCGACGCGATCATGCGCGAGCTGCTCTCCCTGACGGTCTGCGACCCGGCCTGCGGTTCGGGCCACTTCCTCGTCGCGGCCGGCCGTCGTATCGCCAAGCGAGTGGCGGCGGTACGGGAGCGCAACCCGGAACCGACACCGGAGGCGGTACGGGAGGCCCTGCACGAGGTCGTCGCCCGCTGCCTGTACGGGGTGGACCTCAACCCGATGGCGGTGGAACTGGCAAAGGTCTCGCTCTGGCTGGAGGCGCTGGAACCGGGCAAGGCGCTGGGCTTCCTGGACGCGCACATCAAGCGGGGGAACGGCCTGATCGGCGCGACGCCGGCGCTGATGCTCGACGGCATCCCGAACAAGGCGTTTAAAGCGGTCGAGGGCGACGACGAGAAGTACGCCCGGTTCCTGGAGAAGCAGAACGACCAGGAACGGAAGGGCCAGAGCGGCCTCTTCGACTTCGGCGAGGAGGCGAAGATCTCCAACACGGCCTTCGCGTCCGGCCTCCGCCGGATCATCTCGGCCCCATCGGGAAAGCTGCGGGAGGTACGGGCTCAGAAGGCGGCGTACGAGAAGTGGGCCGGGGAGAAGCCGTACCGTCAGGCGCTCCATATCGCCGACGCGTGGTGCGCGGCGTTCATGTGGCACAAGACGAAGGACGCGCCGCCCGCCATCACCCACGACGTGTTCCGCGCACTGCGGGACCGGGAGGGGAAGGCCGCGTCGAAGCCGGTCCACGACGAGATCGACGAGCTGAGCGAGCAGTACCGGTTCTTCCACTGGCACCTGGAGTTCCCGGAGGTGTTCGTGGTGCCGGAGGGGCCGACCGGGTCCTCACCGGGGTCGGCGTCCGGAGCGGTGGCGGAGGTTGACCCGGTGACGGGCTGGGCGGGGGGCTTTTCCTGCGTGGTCGGCAATCCGCCCTGGGACAAGGTCGACTTCGAGGACAAGAAGTACTTCAGCGTGGTGGAGCCGTCGATCGCGGAGATCGCGGGCACGGCCCGGCGGACTCGGATCGTGGAGTGGGAGAAGGAGAACCCGGACGCGGGACGCCGGTACCGGACGGCGCGTCGGGTGGTGAAGTCGACGTTCCTGTTCGCGGGCGGATCGGGGGCGTTTCCGCTGTGCGGGAAGGGGCTTACGGTCAAAGGCGTCAACTCGCTCCAGACCGACCAGTTGTTCGCGGAACGGTTCGCGACGATCGCTGGGGCGCGGAGCCGTTTCGGTTGCGTTCTTCCCACGGCGATCGCGACGGGCGCGGGCGCGCAGTACCTGTTCAGTGACTTCACCCGGCGCGGCGCGGTGGTGGCGCTGTACGACTTCGAGAACCGCAAGCCGCTTTTTGTGGGGGTGCACTCCAGTTACAAGTTCTGTCTGCTTTCCCTGGCAGGCAGGGCGCTCATCGAGCCGACGGCGAAGTTTGCGTTCTTCCTTGAAGATCCGATGGACCTTGGCGACGCAGAAAGGGTTTTTGCGCTCAGCCCTGAGGAGATCGCCCTCATCAATCCCAACACCGGTACGCTCCCGATCTTTCGGACGCGGCGGGACGCCGACCTCACGGCGGCGATTTACCGGCGTATTCCGGTGTTGTGGAACGAGAGGGAGAAGGATGGAAATTCTTGGGGGATCACCTTTAAGCGTCTGTTCGACATGACTGACGACTCTGACCTGTTCCGGCAGCGTAAGGAACTGGAGGGAGAGGGGTGGGAGCTGGACGGCAACGTGTTCGTCCGCGACGGGCAGAGGATGCTCCCCCTGTACGAGGGTAAGATGGCTCACCACTTCGACCATCGGTGGAACCTGTATTACGACACGGGAAATGAGGACCGGCGTCGTCTCAGCCTCACCGAGAAGCAGGATGCTTCGGCAGCCGCTCAGCCACGCTACTGGATTGAGGAAGAGGGACTCGTCCCACGCATCAGAAACAGCAAACCGGTAGATGTCCCTGGTGTGAATGCACGACTCAAGGAAATCGGCTGGGAACGCGACTGGCTTTGCGGTTGGCGCGACGTCTGCCGCACGACAGATGAGCGTACAGCCATCCCGGCGTTCCTGCCGCGAGCGGCGGTCGGGCACAAGTTCCCGCTAATGCTTCCAGGGGTGAGGTCTGAACTCGTAGCGGCCCTGATTGCTGCCCAGAGTTCGCTTGTCTTCGACTACGTAAGTCGGCAGAAGATTGGCAGTACCAGCATGGGTCTCTTCATCTGGAAGCAACTTCCGGTCCCTGCCGCAGCAGAGATGGAGCCGCATACGACGTTTCTCACACCTAGGGTTCTGGAACTCGTCTGTACAACCTACGGCTTGGCCGCGCTCGCACGGGATCTCGGCGATACCGGTAGCCCATTCCAGTGGGACGAATCCCGCCGCGCCCAGATCCGTGCCGAACTGGACGCGTACTTCTTCCACCTCTACGGTGTCAACCGCGTCGATGCGGACTACATTCTGGAGACCTTCCAGTCCGACTCGGGCGGCCTCAAACACAACGAGATTGCTAAGTACGGCCACTACCGCACGAAGGACCTCGTGCTTGCGGAGTACGACCGGATGGCCGCGCTCGGAATCGGCCTCACCGCCCCTCTCGTCGACGGTGAAAACTACACCTCGACGCTCACTCCTCCCCCAGGTCACGGTCCGCGCCACCCGGCCGTCTCAGACTCGGCCTGACCCAGCCGTCCGGGCGGGCCAAGGAATCTCGCCGTCCCGCCCGGGGTACCTACAGCAGATGGTCGGCCTTGCCTGCCTTTATCTCTCGGATCAGAGTTCTGAGGGCATCGTGCGTATCCGTGAGATACGCATCTTCCTGACCTGCAACAGCGATGTAGGCATTACCTTCGGAGTCGGTGCCCACGCGGAAGCAGTTGTTGCCCTCTCCGCAGTAGGGGTTCTCCCAATTGATCTGTGGCATGGTCGGACTCCTCATAGATCGCGAATGATGCGGCGGATGAAGTCACGCGATGCCTGCTCCGACAGGCACGCGTCCTCCATCCACTCCAAGTGAGAACGGTACTTGGCGAGTTGCGCGTCGGTGTGCATGAATTCCGGCCCGTGCGCGGAGTCGAGTTGCACCGTGTCGAGCTGCGGCACGACTCCCTCCGAGTAGAGAAGGGCGTGTCCGGCGCCCGGGAAGCTGCCGCGTTCTACCGGCACTATGCGGAGGATGACCGTATCGCGTTCACTCGCTTTGAGTAGAGCGTCGAGTTGACCCCTGGTCGCCTCACGGCCACCGAAGAGCATGCGCAGGGCGGCCTCGTGGACGTAGCCCACGTAGTGGACGGGTTCTTCACGGTTCAGTACACGTTGTCGGTCCATCCGATGCGCCACACGTAGCTCGATCTCCAGCCGTGAGAGCGCGGGCAGGACCGCTGCGAAGACGCTGCGGGCGTAGTCCTCGGTCTGGAGAAGCCCCGGCACGTGGACGGCCTGGGTCGTCTGGATCCGAGCTGAATGCCATTCCAGCTCGACGATGTCCAGCAGGCCAGGTGACAGCCTGCCCCGGTACTCGTCCCACCAGTTGGGTTGCGGAGGCTCGGCGAGTTCCAGCAGGGCGGCCAGGTATCGGCTGTCCGTGCACTCGCAGTGGGTGGCCAGAGTGCGCAGACGGTCCGGGCTGATGTTGCGGACCCCCGACTCGATGTTCGAGATCTTGCCCCGGTCGACACCGAGCAGGCCGGCGGCGTACTCGGCCGTCATGCCCGCTGTGGTCCGCATTTTCCGGATCTCGGCGCCAAGTCGCCTCTGCCGCTGCGTGGGTGTCGTGCGTGGGGGCATCGAGAGCCTTCCTGTCTGATCCGTAAGCCAGTCTGCCGGGCATCGACCGACCGGTCCATGGTGGTTAAGTTCCACCTTAGTGGTGGCGCATGTGAGACCCCTGCTCTACCGTAAGTGATGCGAAGTTCACACACGGCGAACTTGAAGCGCATCGCGTGAGCCTGCCCGCGCCCTCCTGCCCTGGGAGGGGCGGGCTCGCGCCAGGGAGACAGGCCACTGCCCGCTGTGTGCCGTAGGTGTTCATGCCTCACGTAACAAGTCCAACCAGCCCACCAGCGAGCGGAGTTGTCATGCCGGAAAACGAATCCACCACCGCGTCGGCCGCGAACGGTCCGGTCGGAGGTGTGTCCGCCGGGCCTGTACCTGTCGGCGGCCCCGCCACCCTCAGCCCCGTAGCCGCGTCCGGCCGCAGCCCGCGTCTCGATGCCGTACCGCCCGGCCCCGCCAGGGCGTTCGCGGCGTTTTCGCCGTACGCGGTCCCGCAGTACAGCCAGTGCCCCCCGCCGCCTCCGGACCTCGGGGAGCCGGGGCCGCAGAATCTTCGGTACGGGCTCACGCTGCCCTCCGCCGTCGCCACACCCGCCGTCGCGATCGAGGCGGCGGAGGCCATTCTCGACGCGCACGACGCGGAGGACGAGCTGATCGAGCCGGTGTTGCTCCTCGTGGGTGAACTGGTCGTCTACGCGTGCCGGTTCACCGGTGCCGGGGAGCAGATCCATCTCTCGCTCTGTGGGACGGAGGAGGCCCTCCAGGTCGCGGTGTACGACACCCATGCCGCCCACCGGCACCGCCTCATGGCCGCCGCCTGTGACAGCCTGCGCGTGGCCGCGCTCGCGGCGGTCCCCGAACTGGTGAAAGCCCACCACGGCACCTGGGGCTTCGGCGCCGGCTACCAGTCCGGCGGCGGAACGTGCACCTGGGCCGCGCTCCAGCCGGCTTCCTAAGGCAGGGCGCCCGGGAGGTCGCGGCGCTCAGCCGCACCCCAACCCGCCGCGCCGCCCTGACCAGTCGTATCGAGTTGTCGCCGTGGCCGGCCGAAGCGCGCGGACCACCCCGCCGTGGGGGTCGCGCGCGCTCCGGCCCGACGCCGACCTTGATCAACGGCGAAAAGCCCCGGACCGGTCAAAACGGCGCGGCATGGCGGGATCAGTGCATCACGCCATGTCACGGGTGCTTGTCGAGCGGTAGCCTGGGCGAGACCGTGGACGACCGGTAGTGGGGCGTGGGGGGGACAGTGGACCAGCGGGACGTCGCAGGGCACTACGCGGAGATCGCCGCCGAATACGACGAACATTGGGTGTACGGGCCGACCTATGTCCCCTGGATGTCCGCGCGCATCGCCGAGGCGCTGTCCCTCTCTTCCGCAGACCGGATCGCCGACATCGGGAGCGGCACCGGGTTGTTCGCGCGGGAGGTGTCGCGCGTCGTCCGTCCCGAGCGGCCCATCCTGTGTGTGGACCCGTCAGAAGCGATGCTGCGACGGATCAGCGCGCGGCCCTCGCCCTTCCTGACGCCGGTTCTAGCTTCTGCCGAAGACGTTGCCGACATGCGTACGACGTTGCCTTACGACGAGCTGGACGCCGTGTGGCTGAAAGAGTCCGTGCACCATGTGGCCGATCCCGGTGCCACTCTCCGGGGCCTGGCCCAACGTCTCTCCCCCGAAGGGCGTTTGCTCGTGGTGATGCTGCCGACCACGATCCAATACCCACTGTTCCGGGCGGCTCTTGACCGCTTCGAAGAGTTGCAGCCCGACCCTGCGGACATCACCGGACACATGGAGCGCAGCGGCGTGGAGGCGCAGCTCTTCCACGTGGAGCACGAGTTGCGCCTTGACCGCGACAAGTACTTCGCGATGGTGCGGGCTCGTTACATGTCGCTGCTTTCCACTTTCAGCGACAGTGAGATCGAGAAGGGAATCGAGGAGATGCGAGCCGCGCATCCTGAGCCGGTCCTTGTGTTCCCCGACCGTTTCGCCTTTGTGCTGGGCGTGCAGCAGGGTGGGGAGCGTTGAGTACGGTGGTGGACGAGCGGCTACAGCGGCTCCGTAGCGAACTCGACGATCACTCGCGGATCGCCGACCGTCTCGGTCTCGATCTCGAACGCCCCTTACGCAGCCTCAACGATGGCTATCCGGAGAACGCCGTCGCCCTCATCGGCAAACTGACGGAGAAGCTGCTCAAGGAGCTGTGGCGGCATCACGGTGTCGAGGGTGATCCATCGAGCAAGGCTCTCAACGACCTGGTCAAAGGCTGCCGTCCGCATATTCGCAGCACCACGGTACTGAACGCACTGGACGATATTCGGCGCCTGCGCAACCGATCCACGCACGACGGTTACGACGTCTCCGACGAGGACGGCCTGCTGGCCATACGCCGACTTGTCGATGTACTGGTCTGGTTCACGAACACCGGCAGTTCAGCTCTTCTCGGCAACGAGCCTCATATGGCCCCGGAAGTCGCTGGTCGTTGCGAATTCCTTTCCGGCCTGTACGTGACCCTCGGCTATCGCCAGGCGAAGCGCTTCGTGCTCTCGCCGGACACGGTGTATCTGCTTTTCTGCCGTGAGTCCGGAATGCGCCTGGAGTACATAGAGTTGATGCTCTCCCGGGACGCCGATGATTTGCGTACCGTTCTCACCTCCAGCGACGGTGAGTTGCTCCGCACGCGCCTGCCGAAACTCACCCGGTTCGTCGTACTGGAGGAAGACCGCAACGGCAACCAGCTGCCCGACCTGCTCCGTCAGCTGCTCGGCCAGGACTGCCGAATGGTCCGCTACGAGAGCTTCATCGACACTCTCATCGACCTTGGCGTCCACCTCGACGCCAGCACCTTCACGGTCGCCGCCGATGCCCAGGAACTCGTCACGGCCAGCGTTCTCTCGATCGATCCCCGTACCGGGGACGCCCGGATCGAGGCTGCGGAGGATGCCGCCTCCCTTCTCGCCCGTACGGCGCAGGGCCACGCCAACGTCCTTGTCACCGGTCGGCCGGGCAGCGGGAAGAGTACTCTCCTGCGCAAGCTTGCCGCAGACTCCGGTACCCGACGATTCCGCTTCTACTTCGACCTGGGCTTGAAACCGAAGGAAGAGCCCTTCCCTGAATACGTGGCGCGCCTACTGGCACCGTGTATGGTGGCGGATCGCTCCCGCGCGTACGACCTGTTCCTCTACCTGATCCGATCCGGCTCGGCGTTATGTGTCCTGGACGCGGTCGACGAAGGCGTCGATGAGGCCAGCCCCCACGGTTTCCTGCGGCTATTCGCTGACCTCGCGCCAGTACTCTCCGCCGAGTCCGCCGTGGTGATGAGTTCCAGGGTTTCCTTTCTCGCCGACTCCCCCCAGATCCGCCAGCTTCTGGACAGCGGCGCGGCACGATCCGAGCAACTGGTCGAGCAGATGTACGCCAATGGCGTCGACCCGGCCCGGGTGCCGCACTTCCACCTCGTACGGCTCACGGAGCCCGACGCCACTCTGTTGGAGAAACAGCTGACGGCGTCCCTCCAACTGCCTTCCGCACAGCCTCTCGACGCGCTGCTGGGCGCACACATCACGAGAATCCTCTCGAGCCAGGGCCGTACGGCTGTCGAAGGTCGTCTCGCCGAGACCTTCGGACGGGACTTTCTCGCGGACCGGGGCGCTTTCTCCGTTCTGGACCTGCACCGTCATCTGGGCTCCGGCGCTTTCACAGACGGACGCCTGGACCTCGATTCCTCGGTGCTCGCGCCATTGCTCAGACCTGCGGGGCCGGACCGGGCAGCGTTCGCGCACACGGCTTACCAGGAATTGCTCGCCGCGCGGTACCTTGCCACGCCGGAGGGGCTCGAAGAGGCGGCAGACATGCCCGGCGGCGCCTTCATCACCGAACAGGTGCGAGCCTTCCTCGCTCGTCTATCCATGGACGCCTTTACCGACAACTGTGTGGTACCCGCTGGGGTCTACCTCGTAGGGCCCGCCGAACGGCTTCTGCTGCGCCGCGTACGGCGTCCCGTCCGCTTCGACCGCCACGCCGTCACGGTCGGCCGCTATCGCCGCTTCCTCGACGCACTACTGCCCGACGGAAGCTCCCGCTGGGACCACCCCGATCAGCCTGCCAACGTCACACACCTGCCATGGACGGACCGGCTTCGCGAAGCTGATTACTACGTCGATCCGCGCTACACCGATTTTCCCGCCATCTGCGTCAGCTGGTGGAGCGCCTTCGCCTTCGCAGCCTTCGAGGGCAAGCGTCTGCCCACGGCCCTCGAGTGGGAAGCTGCCGCACGTGGTTCGGACGGCCGTCTCTTCCCCTGGGGAGACGATGCCGATGGCGCACCGATCAACTGCGCCGACACGTGGGTTGGTCACCCCGTGGTGACCTTCCACGCCTGGCAGAAGGAGTTCGCGCGACAGGCTCTCCGTACGGCGTGGGTCACACCGGTGGACGAGCGGCCGGCCAACCGCTCCCCGTATGGCATCGAGGACATGGCCGGCAATGTCTGGGAGTGGACCTCAACGAGCCTCGGCGACCCCGGAGAAGCGGTCCTCTGCGGCGGCAGCTACGACAATCCGATGCGCGCGGTGCAAACGAGCAGCAAGGGGATCTACCGCAAACGCGGCGGGAGTAACGCCGTCGGCTTCCGGTGCGTGCGGGACGCCGACGAATCGGAGGTGGAAGCCTCATGAACCATGCCCGACACGGGATCATCGTCGACCGCAGGCCCACAGGGGGTGGACTGACGGGCGCGGTCGGCGCCTTCATCGTCCAGGACGAGGAGGATGGCCGCTATTACACCTTTGACTACACGGCCATCGTGACAGAGGGCTTCCGTACGATCCGGACCGGCGAACGCATCCGCTTCCACACAGTTGCCGAGCGTCCGGGCCGTGCGGAGTTCGTCATCCGGCTGGACCAACCCGATCCGGCCGAGTACTACCAATGACGGATGACCCAGAGACCGTCACGGGAGCGCGCCAGGCCCTCACCGTCGTACTTCCCGTGCGGCTGGTGCGTACCCCGGACTGGGCAGAGGGTCCCTTCCCCTTCGAACTGGGCAACAGGCGAACCGATGCGGCCACCCGCGCGACGTATTTCGCACCCGCGTCGGCCCGCGTTCTCTATGGTTCACCCGGGCGCCCCTGCCGTTGGTACAAGCAGGTGTCGGTCGACCACGGCGGACTGCGTCTGCACGGTATGGAACTGCTGCGGACAGCTACGGCCCGGTACGAGGATCACGCTCTCGCGGTCCTGCACTTCACTGTCGCCAGACCGCTGCTTCCCCTGTTACGAGCCATCGGCCGCCGCCCCGCTGCCGAACCAGACCCTCTCATGGGCCCGTTCGCGCCGGAACTGCTCCTCGCCGGGATCGCCGAAGTCAGGGGTGGCACGGATACGTTCGCGATCGCCCGCCCGTACACCATCGCCTTCCTGACTCCCAGGGCCCAGCACACTCCGGTGCTCCGGGCGGATCCCCTGGCCGGCCTTCCCCCGGCCGCCGACCGGTGGCTCTGGCACCTGGCCTCTCGATCGACCATGGCGGACTTCCCGCTGGCGCCCGAGATCGCGGCGGATCAGTTCGGTCAGGCCATCCGCATTTCAGCCGACTGGAGTGCCCTGGTGCTGCGACACGGCGCCGCCTTTCTCGGACATCGTGCCGACAGAGGTGACGGCGACTTCTACGATTTCGGGGCGCTGCACGCCCGTACCATCTACCTGGATGCCTTGCTGCTCGGTTCCCTCCAGCGTGACCACATCGACGAACTCACCGATGAGCTTTCCGAAGTGTTCGACGGAGCGCGGCTGGCCCGCAGGGTGGCGGCTCTGGAGCGGAACATCGCACACTTCCGCAGCACTTACTGGCGTCAGCACCTGACCGCTCATGGTCCCGCCAACGAATTGCTCCTCGCCTTTCAGGCACAGCACCGACTGCCGGTCCGCTTCGCCGAGATCCTGGCAGAAGCCGCAGACAACAGCCGGCTCGTCCAGACACAGGAGAGCCAGCAGATCAGCGGCGCCCTCGGCGTTCTCACCATCCTCGGCCTTCCCCTCGGCTCGGCGCTCGGCATCCTCCAGGTTCTGGGTGACGAATCCCTGACCCATCTCCTCATCGCTCTGGGTCTCTCCGTGGCCGCCACCGCCGCTGCTCTCACCACGTCCTACGGCCGCTTGGTCCTCTCGTCCCTGCGCGGCGGCGCCGGACATGACCGACCTCTTTGACCCACTTCACCGGGACGGGCGCCCTCCGCCGTACTCGATGAAGCGAGTCCGTCACCGGAGGACGGCCGGCACCACATCGAGATGCCGCGCGCCCGCGCGGCCCGGCTATGCCAGGTCGTCGCGGCGCTCGGCCGCGCAGCGACACCACAAGTCATAGGCGCGCCGTACCTCGGCGACGGTTTCCCGGGCGAAGCCCTCGTCGGAGAAGGAACGATCGGACAGACGCGTCACCGCGGCCACGATGTGCGTGGAGATGAGGTCGGTGCGGCGGGCGTGGACGGCGGCGCGCTCGGCGGCGGTCCGGTCCCGCACCTCCATCATGTCGGTCAGGGTGCCGTACCCCGGCTGCTCGCTGTCGTAGAGGGAGGGGATCCGGGGGAGAGCGCCTGAGGTGAGCCGGGGAACGGACGTGGACTCCTCGGCCGACACGTCGGCGTCATGAGCGTGCGGACCCTCATTGCCGGACTCGTCCTGGCCCAGGATCCGGTTCACCACCCGGCGATTCGCCTCGGAGGCCGCCACCCTGGCTGCCAAAGCCTCCAGTTCGGCGAACAGTTCGGGCACCACGCCGGCGTCCGTGCCGTCTCCTCCGAGACGCTCCTCCAGCTCCTTCGCGATCTCCTCGCCCCGGTCGGACACCTCATCGAGCACGCTGTTGCACACGCCGATCTCATCGAACGCGCGCTGGGCAGTGCTCAGTGCCAGTTCGATGAGCCGGCCAGGCTCACCCGCCAGCTTCTGCGCATGGTCGAGTAGACCGCGCATGTGTACACGGGCTGTTTCCAGCGGGTCGTGCTCCTCGCCAGACACCGTCTCGTGCCAGGTGTCGTTGTCATCCGTGAAGTCCGGGCTGGTCAGCCGCATCTCTTCATCCCCTCGGTCACACATCAATTGCGCCGTCGCTGCCATGGGTTCGGCAATACAGGCTCTCGTCGCGCCCTCAGCGTCACCCTGGTCAACAATCGTACACGGGTGCGGCTTCTTGAGGATCGAAAGCGTGTTGACAATGCCAACGTGTTCACGCGATGCTTGATGGAGCAACGGCGCTTCCTACCTGTCGCGCCGGCCCTCCGACAGCACTGGCGCAAGGAGCACGACCATGACCGATCACCCGCCGACCGCCGACGGTTTCCCTCGGGCGTTCCTCCTCGGCAAGCTGGCCGGCTCCGGACTCGCCCCGGAGGCGCAGGAGATGCTGCGCGAGCTTCTGCCCGACGCGCCGCCCGAGAGTGCGCGGCCGCCCTGTCCCGTGTATCTGAGCTCGATCACCGCGGCCGGATGGCGCGGTATCGGCCCCGCCACCACGCTCCACCTGCGGCCGGGGCCGGGGCTGACCCTGGTCGAGGGGCGGAACGGCTCGGGCAAGTCGAGCTTCGCCGAGGCCGCCGAGATGGCGCTGACGGGCGAGAACGCGCGCTGGAACGACCGTCCTGCGATCTGGCGGAAGAGCTGGCGCAACCTGCACGACAGCCCGGCCCCCGAGGTGTCGGTCGAGCTGGCCCTCGGCGCCCCGGGCGAGTCGGGCGGACCCGGCGAACTGGTGACCGTACGCCGTACCTGGCACGGTCCCGGGACGGACGAGTCCCGTACGACGGTGGAGTCCGCCGACGCCGCCCTGCCCGTACGGGAGCTGGATGAGGTGATCGATCCGCAGGCGCTGGAGCTGTACCGGCCGTTCCTTCCGTACAGCGAGCTCGGTGCGACCATCAACGGACCGCTCAGCGGACTGCACGACGTGATCGCCCGGATTCTGGGGCTCGAAGCGCTCCGCGACAGCGAGAAGAAAATTCTTGCTCTCGGCAAGTCCCTTGCCGACATCCGCAAGCGGCACGTCGACCTGACCGCCTCCGTCGTGACCGAACTGTCGGTGCTCGACGATCCCCGGGCCGTCGCGGCGACGGCGGCGATCCAGGGCCGTACGCCCGATCTGGACCAGGTACGCGCACTGCTGAAGGGGCATGCCGACGCCGACCGGGGAGCGGTGGCCGTACTCCGGCAGACGGCCGGGCTGGACGGTCCTGATCTCGTGGAGGTCAACGGAGCCGTCGCCCGGCTCCGGGCCGCCGCCGCGGTGGCGGACGACGCGCGTTACGGCTCCGCCGAGAACGCGCGCCAGCTGGCCGGACTGCTGGAGAGCGCTCTTGAGCACCGTCGCCGCCACCCGGGGAGTACCGACTGCCCGCTGTGCGGCAGCGAGAACCGCCTCGACCTCACCTGGGCGGCCGGTGCGAGGGAGCAGATCGAGCGGCTTCAGGCCGAAGCCGCCGACGCCGAAGCGGCCCGTACCGGGCTGGGCGGGGCCCTGCGGGCCGTTCACGACCTCGTACAGCCGGTGCCGCTCTGGCTTCAGGCCGCCGCGACTCCGCTCGGTGAGCTCTGGCGCGACTGGGCCCTCAGCCGAGGGGTTACGGAGCCCTGGGAGCTGGCGGACCGGGTGGAGCGTCTCACGGCCGTCCTGGACCAGGCCGTGCGTCAGGAACGTACGGAAGCCGCCGCCCGGCTCGCCGCGTACGACGGTCACTGGCAGGCCATGACCGTACGGCTCGCGGAATGGCTGGCAGGCGCGGAAGCGGCCGAAGCCGCGACCCCTCAGCTCCGGCACGCGAAGGCCGCGTCCCAGTGGCTCAGGAAGGTGACCGACGAACTGCGCGACGAGCGTCTCAAGCCGTTCGCCGATCAGTCGCAGGCGGTGTGGGGGTTGCTCTGCGAGCGCAGCAGCGTTTCGCTCGGCGCCGTGAGCCTGGCCGGCAGCGCCCATATGCGGAAGGTGGTGCTCGACGTTTCCGTGGACGATATCGGCGCGCCCGCGTTCAGCGTGATGAGCCAGGGCGAGTTGCACTCCCTGGCACTCTCCCTGTTCGTCCCGCGCGCCACGCACGGCGACAGCCCCTTCGGGTTCCTGGTGATCGACGATCCGGTGCAGTCCATGGATCCCGAGAAGGTCGAGGGACTGGCCAAGGTCCTCGACCTTTACGCCCGGAGCCGGCAGGTCATCGTCTTCACGCACGACACCCGGCTGCGCCGGGCGATCGAGCACCTGAACATCTCCGCGACGGTCATGGAGGTCTCGCGCCAGACGGACTCCGTCGTACGGGTCGAGCAGAGCGGTAACCCGATCGAGCGGGCCCTGAAGAACGTGCGGGATCTCGCCAGGGACACCCATCTCCCGCAGGACGTCGCCCACCATGTCCTGCCCGCGATGTGCAGGGTCGTCCTGGAAGCCGCCTACCTGGAAGCCGCCCGGCGCCGCCTGCGCGGCAGGTGGGACGAACTGCTCGCCCTGGAGACGAAGATCGGCAAGGCACACCGGCTCGTCGAGGTCGCGCGTCTCGTCCACTACCCCGATCGGCCGATCGGGGAGGTTCCCGACGCGATCGCGGGGGACCACGGCGAGTGGGCTCGTGTCCTCATCCGCCAGTGCAACACAGGCAGCCATCAGGAACTCCCTTCCGAGGTCGACCGGTTGGACCTGGTCGCCCGCACCGAGCGGCTCGCGCAGGCGGTGCTGGGACGATGACGCCCACCCTCGGCGACCGTACCGGCGACGCCCTCGTGACCGCCGCCGACCGTCTGCTGAGTCCGGCCGCGGGAGTCACGTACACGATCGCCCCCGGACTCCGGGCCCGCGCGGCCGCCATGCTGCTCCGCATGGCGCTCGAGCAGGCACTGGACGACATCTGGCGGAGCATCACCCCGCGTATGACGTACAGCGCGCGCAGCAGGATGCTCTGCCTGGAGTGGTACGTCACCCCCTCCGTGGCCCGCCAGTGCTATGCCGTCTGGTCCGCACTCAGCGAGGCGTGCCATCACCACCTCTACGAGCTGCCGCCCACCCCGGCGGAAGTACGCGCGTGGCACCAGGACGTCAGTGAATTGTTGCGGGTTCTGCCGCGCGCCCGGCTCTGACACACTCTTCACCCCCCCACAGCGCCGTGCACAGTCCTATGACCCGAGCAGCAACCGGAGAGAGGCAAGCTCTGTGGAGACCCGCCGTTATCGCATGGTCGTCGCCAGCGGACTCGACTACGTCAAGACCGGCGCCCAGGTCGACGATCAGTTGCGGCGCTGGCTGCGTGAGCCGCCGAAGGGCTACGACATCGACGCGTTCGCCGACGGGCGCAACGAGATCGCCGACGGTGTCACCCTCGACCATGACTCGGCGACCGGGGCGAGTGGTTCGTACGGACGCTGGCGGCTGCGCGAGACGTCCTCAGCGGGGACCTGGCAGACGACGACTCTGATCCGGCAGGTGGGCGACGGGCCCACGTGGGTCCACCTGGACGTGGAACACCTTCCGCATGACCCCGAGGCCAGGCCTGTCCCCGCCAAGACGCCTCGCCTGGCCAAGAGTCTGCTCGGGGTCCTGGACGCGCGGGACGGACACGCCGATGTCACCGCCGATCCACGGGTCGTCGAGACCGAGGACGTCGATGACGTGATCGACGAGTTGTGCGACGGGAACCGTCGCCTGCCTGTTGTCGTCGCCAGCACCCCATACGGGGTCGACTTCGACAGTTGGCTCGAACAGACGGTGGACCCGCTGTTTCGCCCACTGGCAGGGCTCGCGGTCCTCTACGTCTTGGCACCCGAGGCCGAGGTCCGGTTCAACCGGGCCATGGAATACCACCGGGTCTTCGGCGGCGGTGTGCGTACCTATCTGCCGGGAGTCGATCCGGCATGGGCGGCGGACGGCCAGCGGCACCGTGTGATGTCCCGCCGGCTGATCACGGAGGACCCTCGACGGGCGAGCCGCATTCTGGTCCAGTTTCCACAGAGTCTGGCGACCCGCGTTCCCCTGCCCGCCGAACTTGACTCGGTTCCGGTGATGCGGACCAGGGTCAAGAACGAGACGGGGACGTCCGAACTCGACCGTCTGCGGGACGAGAACCACGCGCTGTCGGCGATCCTGGACGAAGCCGGTCACGAGCAGCGTGTCCGCGCCGATGAGATCCGCGATCTGAAGCGGGCCCTGGAGGAGGCGGGGGTCAACGAGACGCAGCTTTTTGTGGACTACGACGAGCAGTACAAGGACTTGCACAAGGCGCGGGCGCAAGTACGCCTTCTCCAACAGCGGTTGATCACCCTGGGCGCGGCGGAGGCCGCGTATACCCCGGACGACAGCCCCTCCGCCGAACCGACAAGTTTCGCGGAGATCCTCGACAGGATCGCGGAGATGGAGCACGTGCGCTTCACCGGTGTCCGGAAGATCACCCTGGAACTCGACGATCAGGCGTACGGCTCCTCGTGGGTGCGTATGACCTGGGACGCACTGCTGGCGCTGCGGGACTTCGCCGACGCGGCGGCGAAGGGCCAGGTCAACTGCGACTTCAAGCAGTGGTGCGCCGACGCCCCTGAGGGAGTGCACGCGATCCCGCCCCGCAAGATCGTGCGGGACGAATCGAAGACGGTGAAGGCGAAGGCCGACTGGCGCAAGGAACGGACCTTCCCCGTCCCTGCGGAGGTGGACGCTCGCCGCAAGCTGTTCATGGGAGCGCATGTGCGTATCGGGGGCGGCAACACGATCGCACCCCGCCTGCACTACTCCGAGGCGACCTGCGCCGATCACGGCATACTCGTCGGCTACATCGGGCCTCATCTGACCAACACCCTTACCTGAGTTGCGAAGACCGGCGGGAGGGACGCTTCGGCCCACCGGTCGGCGGACGGATAGGGTCGGCGGATCTGAATGACCAGTCGGGGAGTGCGTGTGAGCGGCGAGGCAGGGGAGCGTTCCGAAGGCGTCGTACCTCAGCAGTCCCCGGAATTCCGGCTACGGCTCCCGGGGGCGAGCGGCGTCGACCGAGCGCGAGGCGTTCTCTTGGCAGGCGTGGGCACCAACGGCAGCCGCAAGTTCCTGCTACGGGCCGGATCCCCCGCCCGTGATCGTGCGATGCCATCGTTCGCCAGGCATTTCAAGGGCGCCCACCAACGGCGTGAAGAACTGAGGGCCGCCGGTGTCCTCCGTCGCTCCGAGCGCTGGCCGGGTTGGCTTGAGTTGACCGAAGACGTGGAGTGCGGGTCCCCGTCCGCTGCCGCGGAAGTCTTGGTCGGTGCCCCCCGCAACGGCTGGGTCGAGTGGCGTACCGAGTCCGGAGCGCCCCTCTCGGACTTCATGGAAGGTGTCTGGTCGGGACCGGGCCGGGCCTGGCTCGTCCGCGGATCCAACGTGTCCGGCGTCGATCTCGTCCAGCGGCTGTGGCTGCCCGAGGAGCGGGTGTCCCTTCCCGCGGCGCGACTGCGCCCGGACATCGGACAGGGCCCGAGCAAGGAGCGTCTGCGGGCGGTGGTCGAGGAGGACTGGGGCACCACGGCGACCTACAACCAGAAGCTGGAACTCGTCGAGGAACTGCACGCCTTCCTTTCCCGGATGAAGCCCGGTGACACCGTGTGCACGCTGTCCGGAGGGCGGTTCTACATCGGCGAGATCACCGGTCCTGCCGAGCAGACCGCCTCCGACAATGGTCGGTCCAATCTTCGGCGGCCTGTCGAATGGCAGAGCACCAGCCACGCGTTCGACGAGCTGCCCGAAGAGATTCAGCAGAGACTTTCCGTCCAGCACGATGTCGTCGACCTGACCGCCGTACAGCCTCTTCTTGACGGCCTTGGGCGCACCGACGAGGAATTGGCCGACGAGGCGGATTCCCTGACGCATGATCCCAGTGACACGATTCCGGCGCTCGCGGCACGCCGCGAACTCGCACTTCCCGAGCCGGGGCAGCCGCTGGCGGACGAGCTGCTCGTGCATGACGTGGAGTGGCTGCGCGAGATCCGTGAACTCCTCTGGGATGAGCGACAGATAGTGCTCTACGGGCCGCCGGGCACCGGCAAGACGTATCTGGCGCTCAAGCTGGCCGAGTTCCTCGGCGGCGGACCCGAGCAGGTCAAACTTGTGCAGTTCCACCCGTCCTACGCCTACGAGGACTTCTTCGAGGGCTTCCGCCCGCGCGAGGACCCACAGACCCGGGAAGTTGCCTTCCGTCTCACCGCCGGGCCGTTGCGCGAGCTTGCCGACCTGGCGTCCCGCGAGGGGAACCGCCACGTCCCGCACTTCCTGATCATCGACGAGATCAACCGGGCGAACCTCGCCAAGGTCTTCGGTGAGCTGTACTTCCTGCTGGAGTACCGCAACAAGTCCGTACGCCTCACCTACTCCGGCGACGACTTCGCGCTGCCGCCGAACCTCTTCGTCATCGGCACGATGAACACCGCGGACCGCTCGATCGCCCTCGTGGACGCGGCGATGCGCAGGCGCTTCGCCTTTGTCGAGTTGTCGCCCCGAAGCGAGCCGACGAGCGGACTGCTGCGGCGCTGGCTGCACCGACAGGGCGAGGACAGCCGCCCTGCGGACCTGCTGGACGCGCTCAACTCCCGCATCGAGGAGGCCGACTTCCGCATCGGCCCCTCCTACCTGATGAAGAACGGCGTCCATCGTCAGGGCGGGTTGGAACGCGTGTGGCGTACCAAGATCCTTCCCCTGCTGGAGGAGCATCACTACGGTGAGTCCCTCGACATCGAGAGGCGCTACGGGCTCTCCGCTCTGGCCAGGTCCATCGACAACGCCGGGAAGGCGGGCGAATCCGCCCCGTGACATCCGTGGAACTCGTCGAATACGGCGCCGCTGTCACCCTGCCGCTCCCGGACGAGACCGGACGCGCGCTCGCGTCCTCACGAATCGTCGATGCCGTTCCTGATCCCTATCTGCCCGGCAACTGGCGCTTACGGGCCGGTGGCAAGGTCGGCGCCGTCGGGCTTCGGGTGGCGGGACACGCCCCGGTCACGCTGCGCATCACACCCAAGGTGCCGATCGCCCGACTCTTCTTCCTCCTCGGATATGCCACGAATCCCCGGATCCACCGGGACGGGACCGTGGACCTCGCCGAGTACACCGAAGTGCTTCCTGCCCTCGCCCACGCGTACGAGAAGGCTCTTGAGCGGGCCCTGCGACAAGGGGTGTTGCAGGGGTACAGGTATACCGAGGAAGCCGCTCCGGTTCTTCGGGGCCGACTTCGGGAGGCGGAGCAGATCCGCCGTCACCATGGGCGGTCTTTTCCGGCGGAGGTCGCCTATGACGAGTACGGCACCGACATCGCCGAGAACCGTCTGCTGCGCGCCGCCACGGAGAGGATGCTGAGGTTGCCGCGCGTGCCGGCCGACGTACGCCGGAGACTGCGTCACCATCGCGCACGGCTCTCCGAAGCCGGCGCACTGGTACCCGGGCGCCGCGATCTGCCGCAGTGGCGGGCCAGTCGGCTGAACTCCCGCTATCAGCCCGCATTGCGGCTGGCCGAAACCCTGCTGCGCGGTTCGTCCGTTGAACATCTGTCGGGAGATCTGACCGTGGACGGGTTTCTGTTCGACACCCACAAGGTCTTCGAGGACTTCGTCTGTGTCGCCCTGCGTGAGGCGTTGTCGACGTACGGCGGACGAAGCGTCCTTCAGGCCCGCGGGGTGCATCTGGACGAGGGTGAGACCATCCGCATGCGTCCTGATCTCGTGTGGTATGGACATGACGGCCGACCACTAGCTGTTGTGGACGCCAAGTACAAGGCGGAGAGGCCCGAAGGGTTTCCGGACGCCGACCTCTACCAGATGCTTGCCTACTGCACGGCCCTCGGGCTGCCCGAAGGCCACCTCGTCTACGCCAAGGGCCTTGCTTCCGCGCCGGGCGACGGGCCACGAGCCTCGCACCGGGTCCGTCACGCGGCGGTCGTCATCCACCAGCACACGCTGGATCTCGACCGGCCGCCGGACGAACTGCTCGCCTCGGTCGCGGAGCTCGCCCGGCGCGCGGCCGGCCACCCGTACCAGTGATCAACACCGGACCGAACCCGCCCGAGAGGAAGGAACTCCACCATGCCTCAGCTCGCCTTCGCGCACAGCTTCTGGGAGAGCTACGACGTACTGGAGAAGCGCGTCAAGGCCGGGGTCCGCAAGGCGATGGCCAAGTTCCAGCAGCTCTCCGTCGCAGAGCTGTACGCGGACAAGGGCGTCCACCTGGAGATGGTGGAGAAGGCGCGGGACCGGCGTATGCGCACCATCCGGGTCAACGACTTCTGGCGGGGAGTGGTCCTTGCGCCCGACGACGGAAGTGATGTGTTTCTCCTCATCAACGTCGTTCCGCACGACGACGCGTACACCTGGGCGGCCAAGCGTCTCTACACCGTCAACACCGCGACACGGGGGCTCGAAGTCCGGAACGTCGTCGCCATCGAACAGCTGACGCCGGCCCTGGAGAAGGCGGCAGCGCAGGCGCCCGCCCTGCTCTTCGCCGACTACTCCGACCGCGAGCTGTATGGCCTTGGTGTGGACGAACAGGTGTTGCGTGCCGTCCGCACCATCACCGACAAGCCGCAGTTGGAAGCGTTCGGCACGCTCCTGCCCGAGGATCAGTTCGAGGTACTGCAATACCTCGCGGAGGGTTTCTCCGTGAAGGATGTCCACCGGGACGTTGTCGCGGTACGGCGTCCCGAGGACGCCCCGCGCGAGCCTTCCGAAACGCTGGCTACGGTGATCGCCAACACCTCCAGCCGTGTCACGCTGGTCTCGGGCCCCGATGAGCTCGCGGAGATTCTGG
Source organism: Streptomyces sp. NPDC088261 (assembly GCF_044740805.1). Lineage (NCBI taxonomy): Bacteria > Bacillati > Actinomycetota > Actinomycetes > Kitasatosporales > Streptomycetaceae > Streptomyces > Streptomyces sp. NPDC088261. The sequence continues at coordinate 184,837 of NZ_JBIURL010000001.1, read as the reverse complement.
CGAAGCCGTTCGCCGCGTGGCGGGTCTTTCTGCACCCGTCCCAGCGCCGGGTGGCGTACCGGGTGTCGTACGGCGGACCGGTCCAGATCACGGGCGGTCCGGGCACGGGCAAGACAGTCGTCGCCCTGCATCGCGTCAAGCACCTGCTGTCGCGTTCATCCGATAGTCGGGTCCTGTTGACCACCTACACCACGGCTCTCGCCGGAACGCTGCGGGAGAACCTCGCGCTGCTGCTCGACGGAGACCCGGAGCTGCTGGCCAGGGTGGATGTGACGACGGTCAACGCGTACGCGCACCGCGTCGCCACCGCGGCCGGCGGGAAGGCTCCGTCCCCGGTGGGGGACAGGGAGGAGCGGCAGATCTGGCGGCAGGTGCGCGAACGACTGGATCTCCCCTGGACCGAGCAGTTCCTGGAACAGGAGTTCCGCCATGTCGTACTCGCGCAGAACATCGAGGGCGCCGACGGGTACCGGCGCGCCGCGCGGCGTGGCAGAGGTGTGGCGTTGCCGCCCGTCAAGCGGGACCAGGTCTGGGCCGCCATCGAGATGTTCCTTTCCGAGTTGAGAGGCCGCGGAGTTTGCACCCATCTCCAGGTGTGTGCGCAGGCCGCGCGCCTCCTCGGCGAGGCCTCTTCCGGCTGTCACTACGACCACGTCGTGGTCGACGAGGCGCAGGATCTGCACCCGGCTCAGTGGAGGGTGCTGAGGGGAGCTGTTGCCGCAGGACCTGACGATCTCTTCATCACGGGCGACCCGCACCAGCGCATCTACGACTCGCGGGTCTCGCTGGGCTCGCTCGGGGTCGCCGTGGCGGGCCGGACCGGACGGCTACGGGTCAACTACCGCAGTACTGAAGAGATCCTCGCCTGGTCCACGAGGCTCATGGACGCCGCCACTGTCGAGGACCTGAGCGGTACGGGTACCGAAAGCCTGGCCGGCTACCGCTCGCTACTGCACGGCAGACAGCCTGATGTCGCCGGTCATCGGACGGAGCAGGCGGAGGTGGCCGCCTTGGTGGAGCGGATCGAGACCTGGACGATGCAGGGCATCCGGCTCCCCGAGATCGCCGTGTGCGCGCGGTTCAACACGACTCTGGACAGGATCAGCGACGGTCTGGAAGCGGCGGGAATCGCCTCGGTCCGGATCAAGGGGAGCGTGGCAACGAACACAGCGGGAGTGCGGCTGGCGACCATGCACGCGATGAAGGGGCTTGAGTTCCGTTGCGTCGCGGTGCTGGGGGTGACCGCCGGCGCGGTGCCGTTCGCGCGGGAGATTACCCCGGTCGAGATCGACCGACCGCAGCACGAGGCGGACACACTGCGGGAAAGGTGCCTGTTGTTCGTCGCGTGCACCCGCGCCAGGGAGGCGCTTCACGTGTCGTGGAACGGCACGGCGAGCAGGTTCCTCCCCGCGCGAGCTTGAAGGGACTCCGGGCGTGTCGATCTCCCCACGGAGTGTCAGCGGTCGGGGGAAGGCGGGGTGAGCGCGCCGTTGGTGAGGCCGTCTCGGGCGAGTGAGGCTGCTTGCTCGCTCAGGTGGGTGACTTCCTTGACCTTCTCCTCGAATTCCTTGAGAGCCCGGAACGCCGCCCCGTACCTGCGTTGTTCGTCAACGTCCATCTGCGGGACCCGCGAACCCTTGGTGTCGAGGCGGTAGGTGCCACTCGCGCTGGTGGAACGGCGGTTGTTGGAGGTACTGAGCAGAAATCCCTGGAGATAGTCGGTGTCGAGCTGATCGCTGTTCGAGGCTGGGCCAGTGTCCCGCACTGTGACGAGTCCGGCTCGCGACAGGTCTGCCAGACTTACGGTGGCGCCGTCCAGTGCCCCTGGTCCTTCTCCGGGTGCGAGCGGCGGCAGCAGCGTTGCCAGCGCGCGCAGGCGCTCCTCGATCTCCCGGCGCAAAGTGTTGTACTCGGCCGGGAAATCCTGGCGGAATTCCTGTACGTAGGCGCCCGGTGTGAAGTCGACCGTATCGTCCAGCAGGCTGATCAGTGGCACGTCCACCACTTGCTCCGGACGCGGATCCAGTGGTCCGTCAGGGTCGTTGGCCGTCAGGTCCACCATGCGCACCGAAGTCGCGCTCCCGGAGGGCGACTCGGGGCGGCGAAGCTGCCACACGTGTACGGGCAGCGCGTGGGACGCCACCATTCCTCCGGGCAGTGCGATCACTTCCGTCAGGATGCCTCTTCGTACCAGCTCGGACCGGATGCGCCGGCCCGCTTTGCGGTAGGCGACAGAAGCGGGCATGACGATCAGGGCCCGACCTCCAGGAGCCGTACGGGAGTAGCAGTGCTGGAGCCAGGCGAGCTCTCCCTCCGCCCGGGACGGCGTTCCCATCTCCCAGCGTGAATCAAGGAGCAGTTCTTCACGTCCCCAGTCCGGGACGGCCACAGGCGGGTCGCAGAGTACGAGATCTGCTCGCAGATCTGACCAGCGATCCTCGCGCAGAGAGTCCGCCGCTTCAACGACCACTTCGGCCATTCCGGCCAGCCGAGCACGCAGTCGTGCCAGATGGGCGGCGTCCGTATCGACCTCTTGGCCCCGACGAACGGGCCCCTCGGACGGACCGGCGGAAAGCAGAAGCGTGCCGATCCCGCATGCCGGATCGAAGATGACAGAGCCGGGGGACACCGGTGGCGCGAAATGGGTGATCGCCTTGACAAGTCGCGGCGAGGTCACATGGTCAGAGCCGGACCTACGTGTCGAGTCGAGGAAGCGCTCGATCAGATGGCCGATCACCTGCTCCGCGGATTCGTCGGCCGCAAGCCGCCTGACCATGTCCGTGAGCCCGGAATTGAGCTGTGAGGCATCGTTGTCAGCGAGCAGGTGCGCGACTTTGACCAGCCCGTTGATCATGTCGTCGCCGAAGTCGCCTCGCAGCGCCTGCCACAACCGGACTTCGTCCGATACCACGTGGCCCTTCTGGTGCTTGGCCAGCCAGGACTGCACTGCTGTGAGTAGGAAGAGGGGAGCGCTCGCCCCACCGCCCGCGGGGTCAGGGAAATCGTCATACCGCCGTCTCCAGTTGGACACAGCAGCCCTGGTCACTCCGGCCAATCTGGCGATCTCTGCACCGGCGACCAAAGGTTCGGAAACAGGGCGGGTATCGTCCTTCATAGCTCCACCGTACACGGCGTTTCTGGCCGATGCACTAGTTAGCATCGTCAACGTGAGCACCTGCTGCTGCGCCAGTCTTGCCATACGGCCAGAGCGGCCAACGCCGACGAGTGAATGCCATGGGTACCGCCGATGGCCGAGGAGATCTACCGGAAGCAGATCCGGCCCGCGAAGTCAGACAGTTGGACACGCGGCAACGGCAGAGAGCCCCTACCGAATCGGTAGAGGCCCTCTGAATTGCTATATGGCTGTCGGGGTGGCGGGATTTGAACCCACGACCTCTTCGTCCCGAACGAAGCGCGCTGCCAAGCTGCGCTACACCCCGATGTCGTCCGTGTGGCGGCGACATCGATTACTTTAGCCCACCGCTGGCCTAGGACGAAATCCGGTTTTGGGGAGTCGGGGAGCTGTCAGGGGTGGGGGGTCAGGGTGACCAGGGTGGCCTCTGGGGGGCAGGCGAAGCGGACCGGGGTGTAGCGGTTCGTGCCGCAGCCCGCTGATACGTGGAGGTACGAGGTGTGGCCGCCCGAGCGGTGCGTCGAGAGGCCCTTCACGCGGTCCGTGTCCAGGTCGCAGTTGGTGACCAGGGCGCCGTAGAAGGGGATGCACAGCTGGCCGCCGTGCGTGTGGCCCGCCAGGATCAGGGGGTAGCCGTCGGCCGTGAAGGCGTCCAGGCTGCGGAGGTACGGGGCGTGGACGACGCCGATCGACAGGTCCGCGTCCGGGTCCGGGCCGCCAGCGACCTGTTCGTACCTGTCCCGCTTGATGTGGGGGTCGTCCAGGCCCGTGAACGCGATCTCGTACCCGTCGATCTTGAGCCGGCCCCGCGTGTTGGTCAGGCCCTCCCAGCCCGCCGCGTCGAAGGCGTCCCGCATCGGCTCCCACGGGTTGCGCACCGCGGCCGGTGCCGGAGCGTTGCCGTTGAGGCCGTGGCGGCCCTGGGCCTTCTCGAAGAGGTAGCGGGCCGGGTTGCGCAGCTTCGGGCCGTAGTAGTCGTTCGAACCGAAGACGTAGACGCCCGGGAACTCCATCAGCGGGCCGAGCGCGTCCAGCAGCTCCGGTACGCCCTCCGGGTCCGACAGGTTGTCGCCGGTGTTCACGACGAAGTCCGGGCGCAGCCCGGCCAGCGCCTGGAGCCAGTGCCGTTTCTTGCGCTGTCCGCTCACCATGTGGATGTCGGACACCTGGAGGAAGCGAAGATCACGCATGCCCCGGGGCAGGACCGGGACGGTGACCCTCCGCAACCGGAACGAGCGTGTTTCGATACCGGCCGCGTAGGCGATTCCGGCCGCGCCGACTGCCGCGATTCCGAGGGGTACTCCGTAACGTGCGCGCATGTTCCCATCGTCTCAGACGTTGTATTGGTGTTTGTACGACCCGAGGAGGAGGCGGGGAGGAGGCGGGGGGGGGGAGGCCCTTAATCCCCGGGCGGGTTTCGTGGCGTACCTGTCACACTTGTACCCATGACCAGCCTCAAGTCCAAGCTCAAGGAAGACCTCACCGCCTCCATCCGGGCCCGTGACGAGCTGCGCTCCGCCACGCTCCGGCTGACCCTCACCGCGATCACCAAGGAGGAGGTCTCGGGTACGACCGCCCGTGAGCTCTCCGACGACGAGGTGCAGAAGGTGATCGCCAGGGAGGCGAAGAAGCGCCGTGAGGCCGCCGAGGCGTTCACGCAGGGCGGGCGTACGGAGCAGGCCGAGCGGGAGAAGGCCGAGGGCGTGCTCCTCGACGCGTACCTGCCCCAGCAGCTGTCCGACGACGAGCTCGGCGGGATCGTCGCCCAGGCCGTCGGCGAGGCGCGGGCCGCGGGCGCCGAGGGGCCGCGCGCGATGGGGGCCGTCATGAAGATCGTGAACCCGAAGATCGCCGGCCGGGCGGAGGGCGGCCGCGTCGCCGCCCTGGTCAAGCAGCACCTCGCCGCCGGGTGAGGTGGACGGACGGGGGAGACCCTTGTACGCGGCGGGGCGCCCGGCCGGTGGACGAGGTAAGTCCACCGGCCGGGCGCCCTGTCGTATCACCGCGGAAAGCCCCTACGGCCCGTTCCCCCCGCCGTCCTGGCCGTTCCCTTCCCCGCCGTTCCCGCCGCCGTTTCCGTTCCCGCCGCTCAGCAGCCCCGGCCGCACCGAGAAGTCCGGGAAGGGGTTGTCGCCACCGTTCCCGCCGTTCCCGCCGTCTCCGCCATTGCCGCCGTTGTCGCCGTTCCCGCCGTTGTCCCCGACTCCGCCGTCCGTCTGGCCCGCCGTGTCACCCGGCTTCGCGTCGCCCGCCGGCTTCTCCTTCGGCGGATCGGGGATGTTCACCTCCGTGAACCCGGGAGCGTCGTGCCCGGCCAGCGCGCCCGTCATGGCGTCCTTCCAGATCGGCCCCGGCACCTGGCCACCGAAGACCTTCGCCTGGTAGGCGCCGCCGATGGTGATGTCCACCATCTTCCGCTTGTGCTGCGGGTCACCGACCCACACCGCGCCCGACATGTTCGGCGTGTAGCCGACGAACCAGGCCGCGTAGCGGAAGTCCGTCGTACCGGTCTTGCCCGCGCTCGGACGCTGCGGGCCGAGGCCCGCCTCCGTACCGGTACCGTCCTCCACCACGCCCTTGAGCAGTGTGTTTATGGTGTCGGCGGTCTTCTCGGACATCGCCCGGTTGCACGTCGACTTCGGTACGGGCAGCTGCTTCTTGCCGGGTCCGGTGATCGACTCGATCGCGATCGGCGTGCAGTACATGCCGCGGCTGGCGAACGTCGCGTACGCCGACGCCATGGTCAGCGGCGACATCTCCTGCGTCCCCAGGGTGATCGAGGGCACCTGCTGGATCCGGTTGCCGTCGGCCCGCTTGACGCCCATCTTGGTGGCCATGTCCGTCACCGGGCACACGCCGATCTTGCTGATCAGCTCGACGTAGTAGGTGTTGACCGACTTGGCGGTCGCTTCCTTCATCCCGTACGGGCCGTGCTCCGACTCGTTCTCGTTCTCGACCGGGACGTCCCTGTCGTTCCACAGGCCGTCGCAGGTCTGGACCGGGGTCGGGTACGTCATCTGGTACGGGGACGGGAACTGCTGCGTCGCCGGAATGCCCTGCTCCAGCGCCGCCGCCGCGACGATCGGCTTGAACGTCGACCCCGGCTGGTAACCGGCGCCGCCGCCCATGTTCTGGTTCACGGACAGGTTGATCTGCGTCTCGTTCTTCCCGAAGCCGTACGGCCGCGACTGGCCCATGGCCAGGATCTTGCCGCTGCCCGGCTCGACGATCGACAGGGCCGTCGCGACCGGGTCGCTCTTGTAGACGTGGTTCTTGATCGACGCCTGCGCCGACTTCTGCGCCTGCGGGTCCAGCGTCGTACGGATCGTCAGCCCGCCCTGGTTCCAGACCTTGGCGCGCTCCTCGCGCGTCTTGCCGAAGACCGGGTCGGTGAGGAACACCTCGCGGACGTAGTCGCAGAAGAAGCCCGCGCCGTCCACGGCGGTGATGCAGCCGTTCTTGGGCTTGCTGACCTTGAGCTTGATCGGCTCGGCGCCGGCCTTGTCCGCCTCCGCCTGCGAGACGGCACCGACGTCGGCCATCCGCTGGAGAACGGTGTTACGGCGTTTCTGCGCCTCCGCCGGGTCGTTGACCGGGTCGTAGCGCGTCGGCGACTGGACGATGCCCGCCAGCATGGCGGCCTGTCCGAGGCTCAGGTTCTTCGCCGACGTGGAGAAGTACCGCTGGGACGCGGCCTCGACGCCGTACGCCTGCTGACCGAAGAAGGTGATGTTCAGATAGTTCTCCAGGATCTTCTTCTTGCCCAGCTCCTCCTCGACCTGGATCGCGTACTTCAGCTCCTGGATCTTGCGGCCCAGCGTCTGCTGCGTGGCCTGCTTGAACTTCGTCGCGTCGTCGCCGGCCTCCTCGACGAACACGTTCTTCACGTACTGCTGCGTCAGCGTCGAGGCGCCCTCGGACACCCCGCCCGACTGCGCGTTGCGATTCGCGGCGCGGAGCACGCCCTTGAGGTCGATCGCCCCGTGTTCGTAGAAGCGCGAGTCCTCGATCGCGACGATCGCCTTCTGCATGAACGGGGAGATGTCCTTGAGCGGCACGACGGTGCGGTCACGCGAGTAGACCGTGGCGATCTGGCCGCCCTTGGCGTCCAGGATCTCGGTGCGCTGGCTCAGCGGCGGCGTCTTGAGATTGGCGGGGATCTCGTCGAATCCCTCGACCGTTCCCTTCGCGGCGAGTCCCAGCGCGCCGAACGCCGGCAGGGCGATTCCCGCCAGCACCGCTCCCGCGAGCACACTGACACCGAGGAATTTGGCGGCCTGCTGGGTCCCGGTCAGACCCCCGCCCGAGCGCTTTTTTGGCATGGGGGCAGCCTACGTTCTCATTCGCCGGACACGCGTCAAGGCTCTGGCCTAAGCTGTACCCAACTGTCACAGCAGTGGGGTTGCGCATCAAGCCCTCGATGTGAACTTCCCGTGAACCCGAAACGCGGGGAGCCCCGTCTGTATTGACTGCTTCTGCCCCTGAACGCCCGTTGTGACTCACCCCTCTTGCCCCGCTTTGCCGGGTTCATGAGTGATGTCCTTCGCTCACTCCCCTGGGTGATCTGTCACGCACGCATAGTCCGTTCGGACCATTCAAGATTGGGCCCGAAGGGGGTGTTGCGCTGTGCCCGCCTTCCGTAACGTCCTCAACTGGCAGCGGTGAATATGCCGCTGCCGCCGTGGGGGAGCCTCGATTCGGGAGAGGACGGCGCCGGAATGGGCTGGGTTACCGACTGGAGTGCGCAGGCAGCATGCCGCACTACCGATCCGGATGAATTGTTCGTGCAGGGTGCAGCGCAGAACAGGGCCAAGGCGGTGTGCACCGGATGCCCGGTGCGGACCGAGTGCCTGGCCGACGCGCTGGACAACCGCGTCGAATTCGGCGTGTGGGGCGGGATGACCGAGCGGGAGCGCCGCGCACTGCTGCGCAGGCGTCCCACCGTCACGTCGTGGCGAAGATTGCTCGAAACCGCGCGTACGGAGTACGAGCGCAGCGCGGGCCTCCTGCCCGTGGGCTTGGAGGACGACGAGACGTACGAGACGTACGCGGCGGCGGGCTAGCCGCGGACGGTACGACCAACCCGCGGGCCAGGTACCCAGGTACGAGAGGTACGCCCCGCGGGCCGGCACCGCACGGTCCTGGTGTGCGCCTGGACGTGCGCGGCCGTACGGCTCGGTAGTGGCGGCTCGATCAGCCGCGCCTCCGAGCGCGTCCTCGCAGGTCAGGTCGTACTACGACCGGCCGCGAGGTGATCACCGATGGCCCTGAGCCCGGCGAGGTCATGAACGTCGCCGGGCAGGGCGGCCACCTCGGCCACCGCGACTTCCGGATGCAGCGCGGTGAAGCGGTCGCGCGTACGCCGTTCGCGCGCGAGCACCTGCATCCGTTCCGCGTGCAGACGCAGCAGACCAGCCGTCAGCTGTTCCACACTTGTGACACTTGTGACAGAGGGTGTGACGGAATCCGCCTGTGGGGCAGGCGCGGTGGGGGACGAGCCGGACGCGGGGGGCTCGCGATCGGGCTCGGTGCCGGGAGTGTCGGGAGACTCGACGGGAGCATTCCCGGGCTCCTGATCCACAATGCCGCCCTCTTCAAGATTTTCCGCGGCGGCCAGGGCCCGCTCGGCCGAGAGCCGCGCCGCGCCGCTGCCATGGACCCGGTTGAGTACGAGACCCGCCAGCGGCATCTCCTCGGCGGCCAGCCTCCGGACGAAGTACGCCGCCTCGCGCAGCGCGTCCCGCTCCGGCGCCGCGACCACCAGGAAGGCCGTACCGGGCGCCTGGAGGAGCCGGTACGTCGCCTCCGCCCGGGTCCGCAGCCCGCCGAACATCGAGTCCATCGCGGTGACGAACATCTGCACGTCACCGAGGAACTGGCCGCCCAGCACCTTCCCGATCGTGCCGGTCATCATCGACATCCCGACGTTCAGGAACTTCATCCCGGCCCGGCCGCCGACCTTGGCCGGCGCCATCAGCAGCCGGATGAACTTCCCGTCCAGGAAGGACCCGAGCCGCTTCGGCGCGTCCAGGAAGTCCAGCGCGGAGCGCGAGGGCGGGGTGTCGACGATGATCAGGTCCCAGGAGTCCCGCGCCCGCAACTGCCCCAGCTTCTCCATCGCCATGTACTCCTGCGTGCCCGCGAATCCGGCCGACAGGGACTGGTAGAAGGGGTTGTCCAGGATGGCGCGCGCCCGGTCGCGGTCCGCGTGCGCCTCGACGATCTCGTCGAACGTCCGCTTCATGTCGAGCATCATGGCGTGCAGTTCGCCGGGACCCTCGACGCCCTTCACCTGGCGCGGGGTGTTGTCGAGCGAGTCGATGCCCATGGACTGGGCCAGCCGGCGGGCCGGGTCGATCGTGAGCACGACCACCTTCCGGCCGCGCTCCGCCGCCCGTACGCCGAGGGCCGCGGCGGTGGTCGTCTTGCCGACCCCGCCGGAGCCGCAGCACACGATGATGCGGGTGTCCGGGTCGTCCAGCAGGGGATCGATCTCCAGGGGGGCGGCGGTGGCGTCGAGCGCGGAGGAGCGGGCCGAGGCCGCCGACGACCGGGCGGTGGCCGCCGACGACCGGGCGGTGGGCTGGGTCCGGGTCATGCGAAGGCCTTCCCGAGTTGCCGTAGCTCCCCCGCCAGCCGGTAGAGACCGGCGAGGTCCATCCCCTCCCCGATCAGGGGGAGTTCGTAGGTGGGCAGGCCCAGCTTCGCCAGGGCGGCCCGCTGCTCGCGCTCCAGCTCCACGCGCTGCGCGTGCTCCGCCGCCTGGTCGAGGAGAGGGCCCACCAGCTTCGTGGGGGCGCTGACCCCCGCCGTACCGAGCGCCTTGGCGACCTCCTTGCGGCGGTCACCGGACGCGGCGCGGACGGCGGCCTCGTCGAGGAGGTGGGGCCGTACCTGGTTCACGATCACCTTGCCGACCGGCAGGTCCACGGCCCGCAGCCCGGTGATGCCGTCCACGGTCTCCTGGACCGGCATCTCCTCCAGCAGCGTCACCAGGTGCACGGCCGTCCCCGGCGACTTGAGGACCCGCATCACCGCCTGCGCCTGATTGTGTATGGGGCCGATCTTCGCCAGGCCCGCCACCTCGTCGTTCACGTTCAGGAAGCGCGTGATGCGCCCGGTGGGCGGCGCGTCCATCACCACGTAGTCGTAGGCGAAACGTCCCTGCCTGTCCCTGCGCCGGACCGCTTCGCAGGCCTTGCCGGTCAGCAGGACGTCCCTGACGCCGGGGGCGATGGTCGTCGCGAAGTCGATCGCGCCGATCTTCTTCAGCGCCCGCCCGGCGCCGCCGAGCTTGTAGAACATCTGGAGGTAGTCCAGCAGGGCGCGCTCGGCGTCGATCGCCAGCGCGTACACCTCCCCGCCGCCCGAGGCGACGGCGATCTTGCGTTCCTCGTACGGAAGGGCCTCCGTCTCGAAGAGCTGTGCGATGCCCTGCCTGCCCTCGACCTCGATGAGGAGGGTGCGCTTGCCCTCCGTCGCGAGGGCGAGCGCGAGGGCGGCGGCGACCGTTGTCTTACCGGTGCCGCCCTTGCCGCTGACGACCTGGAGCCTGCTCACGTATTCGAGCCTAACCAGTAAGGCCGCGGGCTACGCACGAGGCTGCCCGGCGGTACGGATCGGCACGCGGGCGGCGGTACGGATCGGCACGCGGGCGGCGGTACGGGGGGAGCCGTCGCCGGTACGGACATGGAGCCGCCGGCGGTACGGATACAGCTCCCCCGGCCGTACGGATACAGTCGCCCCCATGACCAAGTGGGAATACGCGACCGTGCCCCTTCTCGTGCACGCGACCAAGCAGATCCTGGACACCTGGGGCGAGGACGGCTGGGAGCTCGTCCAGGTCGTCCCCGGGCCGAACAACCCCGAGCAGCTCGTCGCCTACCTGAAGCGGGAGCGGGCCGCATGACCGTGTCGGACGGCGCCGCCGCCGGGACGGTCGAGGCCGCCCTGGCCGGACTGGGCCTGACCCTGCCCGAGGTCGTTCCGCCGCTGGCGTCGTACCAGCCGGCGGTACGGACGGGCCGGTACGTCTACACGTCGGGCCAGCTCCCGATGGTGGACGGCAAGCTTCCGGTCACCGGCAAGGTCGGGGCGGAGGTCACGCCGGAGAAGGCGAAGGACCTGGCGCGGACGTGCGCCCTGAACGCCCTGGCCGCCGTGAAGTCGGTCACCGGCGACCTGGAACGCATCGCACGGGTGGTGAAGGTGACGGGGTTCGTCGCCTCGGCCGCGGACTTCACCGGACAGCCGGCCGTCGTCAACGGCGCCAGCGAGCTGCTGGGCCAGGTACTGGGCGACAAGGGCGTACACGCGCGCAGCGCGGTGGGCGTGGCGGTCCTCCCACTGGATGCGCCGGTCGAGGTCGAGATCCTGGTGGAGCTGACGGAGGACTGAGCGGAGGGCGTGCCGGTCGGGCCGGTTCGGCTGCCGGTCCCTTGGGGCCGCCTCGGGGAGCACGGCGGCGGGCGCAGGGAGCACGGGCGCACCCGGCGCGTGCTGATCGGCCGGGTACGGCCGCCGGTCCGGCGGGCGTGGCCGGGACGGGCGCCGGACCGGTAACCCTGGCCGGGACCGGGCGAGGCGGCATGCCGGTCCAGCGGGCCCGCCCGGCCCGGCGCGTGCTGGTCGGCCGGGTACGGTCGCCGGTCCGGCGGGCATGGTGGGGTCACCGGCCCTGGTCCGGTCCGGTCCTGTTCCTGGCGGGGGCCTGACGAGGTGGCCGGCCGGGACCCGGCCCGGAACCAGGTGCATGCCGGTCCAGAGGGCTCGCCCGACCCGGCGCGTACTGATCGGCCGCGTACGGCCGCCGGTCCACGGGCATGGCCGGACCCGGGCCGGTCCGGTAACCCTGGCCGGGCCCGGGCGAGGCGGCAGGCCGGTCCAGCGGGCCCGCTCGGCCCAACGCGTACTGATCGGTCGGGGGTATGGCCGCCGGTCCGGTGACCCTGGCGGAGGCCTGGCAAGGTGGCCGGCCAGGACCAGATGCAGGCCGTCCGGCGGGCTCGCCCGGCCCGGTGTGTGCTGATCGGTCGGGTGCGGCCGCCGGTCCGGCGGGTACGACCGGCCTCGGGCCGGTCCGGTGACGCCGGCCGGGGCCGGGCGAGGTGGCAGGCCGGTCCGGCGGGCCCGCTCGGCCCAACGCGTACTTGATCGGTCGGGGGTACAGCCGCCGGTCCGGCGGGTACGGCTGGGATCGGCCTCGGGCCGTCCGGTGACCCTGGCGGGGGCCTGGCGAGGTGGCCGGCCGGGACCCGGCGCAGGCTGGTCCTGCGGGCTCGCCCGGCCCGGCGCTTGCTGATCGGTCGGGTACAGGTGCCGGTCCGGCGGGCGTGACCGGGGCCAGCGCTCGGGCCGGTCCGGTGACCCTGGCCGGGGCCCGGCGAGGTGGCGGCCGAGATTCGGCCCGGGGTCGGTCGCGGGCCGGTTCGGTGGGGCCGGGCGCGGGGGCCGGTTTGTGCTGGCGGCCCGTGCACCTCTCGAACATCGTCCGCTCAGCGCATAGCATCCGGCCATGCCCAATGGTCAGTGGTACCCGCCCGAGTGGCCCGAGCAGATCCGTGCCCTCGCCGCCGGTGAGATCACGGCGGTGACGCCGCGCCGCGCGGCGACCGTGATGCTCCTGCGTGACGCCCCCGCGCCGGCGGGCGGGGCGGTGGCGGGTGCCGGATCCGCGGTGGCCGGGGCAGCCGAAACCGGCGGCCCCGAGGTCCACATGCTGCGACGGCAGGCGTCGATGGCCTTCGCCGCCGGTGCGTACGTCTATCCCGGCGGCGGAGTGGACCCCCGCGACGACGACCGGCCGGTCGCCTGGGCCGGTCCCGGCCGGGACGTCTGGGCCCGCCGCCTCGGCGTCGACGCCGCCTCCGCGCAGGCGATCGTCTGCGCGGCGGTCCGCGAGACGTTCGAGGAAGCGGGCGTTCTGCTCGCGGGCGAGACGGCCGAAACCGTCGTCGGCGACACCACGGGCGACGACTGGGAGGCCGACCGCGCGGCCCTCGTCCGCCACGAGCTGTCCTTCGCGGACCTGCTCGACCGCCGCGGCCTGGTACTGCGCGGCGACCTGCTCGGCGCGTGGGCGCGCTGGATCACCCCGGAGTTCGAGCCGCGCCGCTACGACACCTGGTTCTTCGTGGCCGCGCTGCCGACCGGCCAGCGCACCAGGAACGCGTCCACGGAGGCCGACCGTACGGTGTGGATCACACCGCGCGCGGCGACCGAGGCGTACGACAGGGGCGATCTCCTGATGATGCCGCCGACCGTCTCGACCCTGCGGTCGCTCACGCCGTACGGTTCGGCCGCCGAGGCGCTCGCCACGGCGACCGACCGCGATCTGACGCCCGTACTGGCGACCGCGCGGCTGGTGGACGGGGAGCTGGTCCTCAGCTGGCCGGGGCACGACGAGTTCACCAAGCGCGTGGACCCGGCCGAAGGAGGGGTCCGATGACGGACGCCGCCGCTCTGCCCGGGCAGCCGCGCGGCGGGACGCTCTCGGGACCCGCCACCGCCCGCGCCGTCAACGTCCTCGCGCCGAACGCCTCCGCCATGACCCTCGACGGCACCAACACCTGGATCGTCTCGGAACCGGACTCCGACCTCGCGGTGGTCATCGACCCCGGCCCGCTGGACGACCTCCACCTCCGGGCGGTCGTCGACACCGCCGAACAGGCCGGCAAACGGGTCGCGCTGACCCTGCTCACCCACGGCCACCCGGACCACGCCGAGGGCGCGGCGCGCTTCGCCCAGCTGACCCGTACCCACGTCAGAGCCCTCGACCCCGCGCTGCGCCTCGGTGACGAAGGACTGGCGGCGGGCAACGTGATCACCACCGGTGGTCTGGAGCTGCGGGTCGTCCCGACCCCCGGTCACACCGGCGACTCGCTCTGCTTCCACCTGCCCGCCGACGCCGCCGTGCTGACGGGCGACACGGTTCTCGGCCGGGGCACCACGGTCGTCGCGCATCCGGACGGCCGGCTCGGCGACTACCTCGACTCGCTGCGCCGCCTGCGCTCGCTAACGGTGGACGACGGCGTCCGTACGGTGCTGCCGGGCCACGGTCCCGTACTGGACGACGCCCAGGGCGCGGTCGAGTACTACCTCGCCCACCGCGCGAGCCGGCTGGCCCAGGTCGAGACGGCGGTCGAGAACGGCTTCCGTACGCCGTCGGAGGTGGTGGAGCAGGTCTACGCGGCCGTGGACAGGTCGCTGTGGCCGGCCGCGGAGCTGTCCGTACGAGCGCAGCTGGAGTACCTGCGCGAGCACGGTCTGATCAGCTGATCATTCAGCTGACCATTCGGTCCGCACAGGCCACCGTCCGGGCGCCTGTACGGCGGCCCGGACGGTTACGTCCTACGGATACGGCGGATTCGGCGGCCCAACCGCCCTTAACGCGACCGCTTCGCGAGGCGCTCCACGTCCAGCAGGATCACCGCACGCGCCTCCAGCCGCAGCCAGCCGCGCTGGGCGAAGTCCGCGAGCGCCTTGTTGACCGTCTCGCGGGACGCGCCGACCAGCTGGGCCAGCTCCTCCTGCGTGAGGTCGTGGACCACGTGGATGCCCTCCTCCGACTGCACGCCGAAGCGGCGCGACAGGTCGAGGAGCGCCCGGGCCACGCGGCCGGGAACGTCGGAGAAGACCAGGTCGGACATCTGGTCGTTGGTCTTGCGGAGCCGGCGCGCGACGGCGCGCAGCAGCGCCGTGGCCACCTCGGGCCGCGCGTTGAGCCAGGGCTGGAGGTCGCCGTGACCGAGGCCGAGGAGCTTGACCTCGGTGAGCGCGCTCGCCGTGGCCGTACGCGGGCCGGGGTCGAAGAGGGACAGCTCGCCGATCAGCTCGCCGGGGCCGAGCACGGCCAACATGTTCTCCCGGCCGTCCGGGGAAGTGCGGTGCAGCTTGACCTTGCCTTCGGTGACCACATAGAGACGGTCGCCGGGGTCGCCCTCGTGGAAGAGAGCATCACCGCGGGCCAGCGTCGCTTCACTCATGGAGGCGCGGAGCTCTCCGGCCTGCTCGTCATCGAGCGCCGCGAAGAGCGGGGCACGCCGCAGAACGTCGTCCACGTGTTCTCTCCTTGTCGACCTGCTCAGGGAACCAGAGCGGAACCAGGGTCCCCATAATGCCGTACGTGCTGTCGGTTCTCGGGTGGCTCCGTATCCCACGGCCCTCTCGCCGTCTGCCGGGCCACCCCGTGTTCGAAACCGTGTGATCGGTCACAAGCTTGACGTACAGGGGCTCCGGACCGTGCCCGGGAGGCCGATTCGGGTGGCGATCGGCCAGGGCCGGGGCGGATGTCAGTGGAGGGCTTTAGGCTGGCCGGGTGTCCAAAAAGCCGGTGACAGCGCAGGCAGAGGGGGCCGGAGAAGTGGCGGCCGACCGTAATTCCGCTGTGGGCGAACAGCCCTCGGAGAAACCGAAAAAAGCCGTGAAAGCCCCACGGGGCAAGGGGGCGGGCCGAGGCGCGAGCAAGGCCGCGGCCCGGGACGAGGCCCCGGGCGGAGCCGGGACGGAGACCGCCGGGGCGGGTACGCCCATCCGTACGGCGGCGGCCAAAGCGGCCAAAGCGGCGGAACCGGAATCGAGACTGGCCATGGTCCGGCGGGCCCGGCGGATAAACCGCGAGCTGGCCGATGTCTATCCGTACGCCCACCCCGAGCTGGACTTCCGGAACCCGTTCGAGCTGCTGATCGCGACGGTCCTCTCCGCCCAGACGACCGACCTGCGGGTGAACCAGACCACCCCCGCGCTCTTCGCCGCCTACCCGACGCCCGAGGACATGGCCGCGGCCGTGCCCGAGGAGCTGGAGCAGATCATCCGCCCGACGGGCTTCTTCCGGGCCAAGGCGCGGTCGCTCATCGGGCTGTCGACGGCCCTCCGGGACAACTTCGGCGGCGAGGTCCCGGGCCGCCTGGCCGATCTGGTGACACTGCCCGGTGTCGGCCGCAAGACGGCGAACGTGGTGCTGGGCAACGCGTTCGGGGTCCCGGGGCTGACCGTCGACACCCACTTCGGCCGGCTGGTGCGCCGCTGGAAGTGGACCGAGCAGGAGGAGCCGGAGAAGGTCGAGGCGGAGATCGAGGCGATCTTCCCCAAGAGCGAGTGGACGATGCTCTCGCACCGGGTGATCTTCCACGGCCGCCGTATCTGCCACTCGCGCAAGCCCGCGTGCGGCGCCTGCCCGATCGCGCACCTCTGTCCGTCGTACGGAGTGGGGGAGACGGACCCGGAGAAGGCGGAGAAGCTCCTCAAGTACGAGAAGGGCGGCTACCCGGGGCAGCGGTTGAGCCCGCCTGCCGACTACCCGGGCAGGCCGGCGCCGCCGCTGGGCGCGGGTGCGGACGCCGGTGACGGCGGTACGGGCGCGGAATGAGCCGGAGCCGACGAGTTTCCCCGTACCGGATACCGGTCCCACGGGTCGAGCCGCTGATACCGACCACGCGGAAGAACGGCGCGCGTTGAGCGCATGAGGGGCCCGCGCCGTATGACGTCACAGCCGCACGACGCGAATGCCGTGCGGCGACGCGTCACAGCCGTACGGCGATACACACGGGCGGAGCCGGACGAGGGCGGAACGATCCGGCCGACGGCAGGCGTTATGCGACAGGGGTGCAGATGACGCGCGCTGACAGGACGTACCACAACCGCATGTACGACGACCGCACGACCGGAGTCGACGTCACCGTGGACGGGCTGCCCGACTGGCTCATGCCCGTCGCGCGCGCCGCGCTGGACGTGGCGCCGGAGCAGCTGAGCCGTTTCCTGCCGCCCAAGAGCGGCGGCGGGCGGCAGTCGGCCGTGCTCATCCTCTTCGGGGAGGGCGAGCACGGCCCCGAGCTGCTGCTCATGGAGCGGGCGGGGAGCCTGCGTTCGCATCCGGGCCAGCCGTCGTTCCCCGGCGGCGCGCTCGACCCCGAGGACGGCGACCCGGCGACCGTCGGGCCCCTGAGGGCGGCGCTGCGGGAGGCCGAGGAGGAGACCGGCCTCGATCCGTCGGGCGTCCAGCTCTTCGCCGTACTGCCCGCGCTCTACATCCCTGTCAGCGGCTTCGTGGTGACACCCGTGCTCGGCTGGTGGCGCAGGCCCACCCCGGTCGCCGCCGTCGATCCCGCCGAGACCGCCCGTGTCTTCACTGTCCCCGTGGCGGAGCTCACGGACCCCGCCCACCGCGTCAGCGCCTTCCACCCGAGCGGCCACCGGGGCCCGGCCTTCCTGGTCGCGTCCACCCTGGTCTGGGGTTTCACCGCCGGACTGATCGACCGCATCCTGTATCTCGCCGGTTTCGAGGTCCCCTGGGACCGCACGAAGGAGGTCCCGCTGGACTGGCGCGCGTGACAGGCTGATTCCCGCCCGGGACGCGCCGGCCCCCGCCTGCCGTCCCCGCCCGACCCCGCTGCCCAGGCCGTTGACGAATCTGCGAGGCTAACGACGGTGAACGTGCTGGACATCCTGCTGCTGCTCGCCGCTGTGTGGTTCGCGATCGTCGGCTACCGCCAGGGCTTCGTGGTCGGCATCCTGTCGGTCATCGGTTTCCTCGGGGGCGGCCTCGTCGCCGTCTACCTGCTCCCGGTGGTCTGGGACAACCTCACCGAGGACGCGGAGGTCTCCACCACCGCCGCCGTGGTCGCGGTCGTGATCGTCATCGTCTGCGCCTCCATCGGCCAGGCCTTCACGACCCACCTCGGCAACAAGCTGCGCCGCTACATCACGTGGTCGCCGGCGCGCGCCCTGGACGCCTCCGGCGGCGCGCTGGTCAATGTCTTCGCCATGCTGCTGGTCGCCTGGCTGATCGGCTCCGCCCTCGCGGGGACGACGCTGCCCACGCTCGGCAAGGAGGTCCGCAGCTCCAAGGTGCTCCTCGGAGTCTCACGGGTGATGCCTACCCAGGCGTCCACGTGGTTCTCGGACTTCTCGTCCGTCCTCGCGCAGAACGGCTTCCCGCAGGTCTTCAGCCCCTTCGCCAACGAGCCGATCACCGAGGTCCAGCCGCCCGACCCCGCGCTCGCGGGCAGTCCCGTCGCGGCCCGCGCCCAGCGGTCCATCGTCAAGGTCGTCGGTACGGCCCAGAGCTGCGGCAAGGTCCTCGAAGGCTCGGGCTTCGTCTTCGCCGACCGCCGCGTGATGACCAACGCGCACGTGGTCGGCGGGGTGGACCAGCCGACGGTCCAGATAGGCGGCGAGGGCAAGCTGTACGACGCGAAGGTCGTCCACTACGACTGGCAGCGCGACATCGCGGTGCTGGACGTGCCGGACCTGCCCGCGACCCCGCTCCGCTTCACCGACAGCGAGGCGCGCAGCGGCGCCAACGCGATCGTGGCGGGCTTCCCGGAGAACGGCGCGTACGACGTGCGCTCCGCGCGTGTCCGGGGCCGTATCAACGCCAACGGGCCCGACATCTACCACCGAGGCGAGGTCAGCCGCCGGGTGTACTCGCTGTTCACGACCGTGCGCCAGGGCAACTCGGGCGGCCCGCTGCTCACACCGGACGGCAAGGTGTACGGCGTGATCTTCGCGCGGTCGCTCGACGACGCGAACACGGGGTACGCCCTGACGGTCGACGAGATCCGCGAGGACATCGAGAAGGGCCGTACGGCCAATCAGGAAGTCGACAGCCAGGGGTGCGCGCTGTAGCGGTGCGGGCGGTCGGGGCCTCGGGTCCTGGCCGCTCTTGTCCTGTCCGCTCCTGGCCGCGCGAGTGCGCCGGTGCCCGCGCCTATGTGCGCGGGTGGCGCAGCCGGGCCGAGACCCAGCGCGCCCTGCGGCGGAGGATGAGGGAGATCCCGAGCGTCGGATCATGCTCCTGATCGTGCGCGCCGCCCCTCTCGTGGGGGATCGGCACAGTGGCCGAGCGGCGCTTGCGTGGTGCGTCACCGTAGTCGTGCGTCCAGCCCATACGGGGACGTGTGCCCGTGCCCCAAGGTCGATAACCGCGCGGGGGAGGGCCAATTGGCCTATGCGCCCGGCAAGTGGCCCTTCCTAGGACGCGTGTTCGTGATGGTGTTCGAGACGCCGTTCCGGCGAGGCCGGATCGCGCCCTCAGCGGTCCGGTTCCGGGTCCTTGAGCCAGTTGATCAGCTCCGAGGAGAACGCCGCCGGATCCTCCTCGTGCGGGAAGTGCCCGAGCCCGTCGAAGAGCCGCCACCGGTACGGCGCCTCCACGTACTCCGCGGACCCCGCCGTGCTGCGCGTACGCATCGCCGGGTCCAGCGACCCGTGCAGCTGGAGGGTGGGCACCCGTACCGGCCGCTTCATGCGCCGGTTGAACTGGATGCCGTCCGGGCGCGCCATGGACCGCACCATCCAGCGGTACGGCTCGATCGCGCAGTGCGCCGTGGACGGAATGGTCATCGCCCGCCGGTAGACGTCGATGGCCTCCTCGTCCGGCAGGCTCGGCCCCGACCAGTCCCGGATCAGCTGGCCCACCAACGCCGCGTCGTCCGCGACGAGCTGACGCTCCGGCAGCCACGGCCGCTGGAAGCCCCAGATGTACGAGCCGGCCCGGCTCTGCGACAGGTCGGAGAGCATCGAGGAGCGCCAGCGCCGCGGGTGCGGCATCGAGGACACCGCGAGCCTGCGCACCAGCTTGGGCCGCATCACGGCGGCGGTCCACGCGAGGTACCCGCCCAGGTCGTGCCCCACGAGCGCCGCGTCGGGCTCGCCGAGGGAGCGCACGACGCCGGTGATGTCGAGGGCCAGGTTGGCGGGGTCGTACCCGCGCGGCGTACGGTCGCTGCCGCCCACCCCGCGCAGGTCCATGGCCACCGCGCGGTACCCGGCGTCCGCGAGCGCCGTCAGCTGATGCCGCCAGGTCCACCAGAACTGCGGGAAGCCGTGGAGCAGCAGCACCAGCGGCCCGTCGCCCACCTCGGCGATGTGGAAGCGCGCGCCGTTGGCCGCCACGTCGCGGTGGACCCACGGACCATCGAGGCGGACGGTGGAGGCGGAATCAGGGACGGTCATGCGGACGAGCGTGCCACAGACTTGGTCTCCTGCCCGACCTCCCGGGGGTGGGGCTTCGCGTTCTGGAGGACGGACGCCGACTCCTTGGACGAGGCGATGGACTTCTCCGGGGGCTTGATCTTCTTGAACTTCCGTACGGCGAACCCGGCCAGCAGGCCCGCGAGCACCACGAACGCCCCGCCGACGATCAGGAACGACCAGGCGAGCCCGAGTCCCCAGTTGTGGATGCCGTACGCGGCCGCGAAGCTGAACACCGGCAGGGAGAACAGGGCGAGGACCCCCGCGACGGCGATGGCCCCGCCGCCGATCGCACCCCGCTTGACGTCCTGCCGGATCTCCGCCTTGGCCAGCGCGATCTCGTCGTGCACCAGTCCGGACAGCTCGGTGGTGGCCTCGGCGACCAACTGGCCGAGGCTGCGGTCGGCGCTGACGGGTCCCACAATGACGCCGGTCCGGACTGCGTCGGCGGCGTGCCTGCCGGGGTCGCTCACGGTGACTCCCTCTTCTCGCTCTGGTTCTCGCGTGTGTCAGATCATGCCGGACCGTCGGCCTCATCGCGCGCTGCCCCCGCGTGTTCCGCCAGACGGCGGTGTTCCGCGGCCTTCGCCTCGGAGTCCGCGGCCCTCGCCTCGAAGAGCGCGGCCATGCGCAGGTGATACCCGGGATCGTCCTGTTCATAGATGTCCGGTACGCCGTCCTGGTCCTCGTCGCGCTCCTCCTCCTCGAAGAGCGCGCGGTAGGTCCGTACGCGGAGTTTGAGCAGGACGCCGGCGAGCACCGCCGCGATGAGGGAGCCCAGCAGGACGGAGGCCTTCACCTCGTCGGTGAGGGCCGCGTTCCCGGCGAACGCCAGCTCGCCGATGAGGAGCGACACGGTGAAGCCGATCCCGGCCAGGACGGCCACCGCGAACACGTCCGGCCAGGCCAGGTCCTCGTTGAGCCGTGCCCGGGTGAAGCGCGCGGCCAGCCACGTACCGCCGAAGATGCCGACGGCCTTGCCCGCCACCAGCCCCAGGACCACGCCCAGGGTCTCGGGGCGGGTGAAGACGTCGCCGAGGACGCTGCCCGTCACCAGGACGCCCGCGGAGAAGAGGGCGAACACGGGGACGGCGAACCCCGCCGACAGGGGGCGTACCAGGTGCTCGACGCGCTCCCCCGGGGACTGCGCCTCGTCGCCCGTCCTGACGCAGCGGAGCATCAGGCCCATCGCCACGCCCGCGATGGTGGCGTGGATGCCGCTGTTGTACATGAGCGCCCAGTTGACGAGAGCGAGCGGGACGTACACGTACCAGCCCCGTACACCCTTCCTCAGCAGCAGCCAGAACACGGCGAGGCCCGCGAAGGCGCCGCCGAGCGCCGCGAAGTCCAGGTCGCTCGTGAAGAAGACGGCGATGATCAGGATCGCGAAGAGGTCGTCGACGACGGCGAGGGTGAGGAGGAAGGCGCGGAGCGCGGCGGGCAGTGCGGTGCCGAGGACGGCCAGGACGGCGAGGGCGAAGGCGATGTCGGTGGCCGTGGGGACCGCCCAGCCGTCCAGCGAGCCGTTGCCGACGACGTTGACCACCAGGTAGACGAGGGCGGGCGTCGCCATCCCGCAGAGCGCGGCGACGACAGGCAGGGCGGCGGCGCGGGGATCGCGCAGCTCACCCGCGACCAGCTCGCGTTTCAGCTCGACCCCGGCGACGAAGAAGAAGACGGCGAGCAGTCCGTCGGCCGCCCAGTGCTGTACGGAGAGGTGGAGGCCGAGGGCGGAGGGGCCGAGGTGGAAGTCCCGCACGGTGGTGTACGACGCGCTGACCGGGGTGTTCGCCCAGAACAGGGCCGCGACGGCGGCGGCGAGGAGGAGCAGTCCGCCCACGGTTTCGGTACGGAGCGCGTCGGCGACGTAGTTCCGCTCGGGCAGCGACAGCCGGCCGAGGAACCTACGGGCGGTGGCGGTGGCCGTGGGGGCTGGCACGGGGTCGTACCTCCGGGGGCGGTTCGGCGGACATGGCGGATCACGTTGCCGACCAGACTTCCCGGCGCACCTGGATTTTCTTGTTCATTTGTCGGTGTCGCGCACACTCTACGCGGGCGCGGGCGGGGGCACCCGGGTCGGTGGACGCCAGGTGCCTCCGCGTGCTTCCGCGTGTCTCTGCGTGTGTGCGGGCCGTGCTCAGTCCTCGCTGGTCGCCGACGGCAGCTGGCTCTGGATGAGGTCCATGACCGAGGCGTCGGTGAGGGTCGTGACGTCACCGAGCTGGCGGTCCTCGGCCACGTCGCGCAGCAGGCGCCGCATGATCTTGCCGGAGCGGGTCTTCGGCAGCTCCGCCACCGGGAGGATGCGCTTGGGCTTGGCGATCGGGCCCAGGGCCGTACCGACGTGGTTGCGCAGCTCGGCGACGAGCCCGTCGTCCACGCTCGCGGTGCCGCGCAGGATGACGAAGGCGACGATGGCCTGGCCGGTGGTCTCGTCGGCCGCGCCGACGACCGCCGCCTCCGCGATCTTGGGGTGCGAGACCAGGGCCGACTCGACCTCGGTGGTGGAGATGTTGTGGCCCGAGATCAGCATGACGTCGTCCACGCGGCCCAGCAGCCAGATGTCGCCGTCGTCGTCCTTCTTCGCGCCGTCACCGGCGAAGTACTTGCCCTCGAAACGGGACCAGTACGTGTCGATGAACCGCTCGTCGTCGCCCCAGATCGTACGGAGCATCGACGGCCACGGCTCCGTCAGGACCAGGTAGCCGCCGCCCCCGTCGGGGACCTCGTTGGCCTCGTCGTCCACCACGGTGGCCGAGATGCCGGGCAGGGCGCGCTGGGCGGAGCCCGGCTTCGTCTCGGTGACCCCGGGGAGCGGTGAGATCATCATGGCGCCGGTCTCGGTCTGCCACCAGGTGTCCACGATCGGGGTCGTACCGGCGCCGATGTGCTCGCGGTACCAGATCCACGCCTCGGGGTTGATCGGCTCACCGACCGAGCCCAGGACCCGCAGACTGCTCAGGTCGAACTTGGCGGGGATGTCGTCGCCCCACTTCATGAACGTACGGATCGCGGTCGGCGCGGTGTAGAGGATCGTCACCCCGTACTTCTGGACGATCTCCCAGAACCGCCCCTGGTGCGGGGTGTCGGGGGTGCCCTCGTACATGACCTGCGTGGCGCCGTTGGCGAGCGGCCCGTACACGATGTACGAGTGGCCGGTCACCCAGCCGATGTCGGCCGTGCACCAGTAGACGTCCGACTCGGGCTTGAGGTCGAAGACGGCGTGGTGGGTGTAGGCCGCCTGGGTGAGGTAGCCGCCGGACGTGTGGAGGATGCCCTTCGGCTTCCCCGTGGTGCCGGAGGTGTAGAGGATGAAGAGCGGGTGCTCCGCGCCGAACGCCTCGGCGGTGTGGTGCGCGGTCTGGCGGGCGACGATCTCGTGCCACCACACGTCACGGGTGCTGTCGAAGGCGGTGTCCTGCCCCGTACGGCGGACCACCAGCACGTGCTCGACCTGCGGGCACTTCGTGACCGCCTCGTCGATGGCGGGCTTGAGGGCGGTCGGCTTGCCGCGGCGGTAGCCACCGTCGGCGGTGATGACGAGCTTGGCGTCCGCGTCCTGGATGCGGGAGGCGACGGCGTCGGCGGAGAAGCCGCCGAAGACGACGGAGTGCGCCGCTCCGATCCGGGCGCAGGCGAGCATCGCGACCGCGGCCTCGGGGATCATCGGCAGGTAGATCGCGACCCGGTCGCCGGACTGGACGCCCAGCTCCGTCAGCGCGTTGGCGGCGCGGGAGACCTCGTCCTTCAGCTCCGTGTAGGTGATCGAGCGGCTGTCGCCCGGTTCGCCCTCGAAGTGGATCGCCACCCGGTCGCCGTTGCCGGCTTCCACGTGACGGTCCACGCAGTTGTACGCGACGTTGAGCTCACCGTCCGCGAACCACTTCGCGAAGGGCGGGTTCGACCAGTCCAGCGTCTCGGTCGGCTCGGTGACCCAGGTGAGCCGCCTCGCCTGCTCGGCCCAGAAGCCGAGCCGGTCCGCCGCGGCCTGCTCGTAGGCCTCCGCCGTCACATTGGCGTGCGCGACCAGCTCGGACGGCGGCGCGAACCGCCGCTCCTCCTTGAGCAGATTGGCCAGGCTTTCGTTGCTCACGACATCTCCCTCTCCCGGGCGTCCCCAGGGCGTCCTGTGTGTCCCTGGCCTAGCTCATCAGGCGGATGCCCGGGTGACAAGGCCCTTCCGGGAATTGGTTTAGACCTGTGTGGGGCTGGGGGCAGCAGCGGCCACACACTCTCACGGATGGCGGGAGCGGCCGGTTCAGGCGTGCGACTCCTCCAGGGTCGTGGGGGCCACGCGGTTGAACACCTCCTCGGAGCCGCCCCCCGAACTCCCCGTCGTGCTGCCGTCGGCCAGCAGGTAGGCCTGCGCCTCGCCGACGTGGAAGTACATGCCGTGCAACTCCAGCCTGCCTTCGGCGAGTCCGCGCGCGACCGCGTCGTGGGCGCGCAGATGCGCCAGCTGCTGGACCACGTTGGTCAGGCAGAGCTGTTCGATCGCGTCGGCCGGGAGGCGCCCGGCGATCCTGGCCCAGGAGTGGTGCTTGCTTTTCATCCGTTCCAGGCTCGGCTGTCCGTGCCGCAGCCAGCGCCTGAGGGGGGTACGGGGCTCGCCGTTGACGTCCGGCGTGTTCAACAGGGCCTGCATCGCCCCGCATCCGGAGTGCCCGCAGACGGTGATGGACTGGACCTGGAGGACGTCCACGGCGTACTCGATCGCGGCCGCCACCGAGTCGTCCGTACCGTGCGGACCGTCGGCGCCGGGCAGCGGCACGAGGTTGCCGACGTTCCGTACGGTGAAGAGGTCGCCCGGGCCGCTGGACGTGATCATGCTGGTGACCAGCCGGGAGTCGGCGCAGGTCAGGAAGAGCTGCGACGGCCGCTGCCCCTCCCGGGCGAGCCGCGCCAGCTCGTCCCGGACGTGGGGGGCGGTGTTGCGCTGGAACGAGCTGATGCCGCTGGCGAGTTGACGACTGCTGGGCCCGCCGCCCACGGGGCGCCGCCGTCCGTCGAGGTGCGGCTGGGTGACGCGGGGGGCTGATGTGTCGGGGGGTGGAGTGCTGTTACGGGGTGGGGCGGAGGGGGCCGCCGCCGGGAGGCCCGTGGGGGCGGGGGTGGGAGTGGTGGAGGCGGGGGTGTGTTTTGGCGCGTCCGCGTCGGACGGACCCGTATCGGACAGGGCCGTGTCGGACGGACCCGTACCGGATGAAGCCGTGTCGGGTGACGCCGTACCGAATGAGACCGCGCCGGAGGCGCCCGCGCCCGACGGGCTCGCGCCCGACACCTCGGCGACGGCCGGTTCCGCCGCCGGGTGTTCACCACAGTGGTGGTTACGCCACGGCGTCCACGGACGGCAGCAGGACTGGAGCTCCGTCGTCGGCTCCGCGATCCGCCCGCCGGCCCGCCCGGTGAACTCCGCCGTCCCGCCTTGCGCGAGATGCGAGGTCTGCCAGTCGTGCAGCGCCTCGTACGCCGCGTGGTCCATGAAGGACCCGTCCAGCTCGACCACACTGTCCGCGCGGTGCGGCACCTCCTGGAGGATCCGGCTGAGGCGCGGCACCGCCAGGAACGTCAACTGGCCCCGGACCCGGATCCGGTGGACTCCGTTCCGCTCGGCCACCGTGATCCGCGTCCTGGTCAGCCGGTGCAGCGCGACCGCCACCGCGACGGCGATCCCGATCGCCACCCCTTCCAGGACGCCGGTGAACACGACCCCGCCCAGCGTCACCGCGTACACCAGCATCTCGCGGTTCCGCTGCACGCTCCGCAGGTGGACGAGGTTGACCATCTGGATCCCCACGACCATCACCAGCGCGGCCAGCGCCGCCAGCGGGATCAGGTCGAGCACCGGCACCAGCAGCAGCGCCGCGACCGCGACCCACAGGCCGTGCAGCATCGTCGAATTGCGGCTCACCGCGCCGGCCGCGACATTGGCGGAGCTGCGCACGGCGACGCCCGTGATGGGCAGCCCGCCGAGCGCGCCGGAGAGGATGTTGCCCGAGCCCTGTCCGAACAGCTCGCGGTCGAGCCGGGCGCGCGGGATCCGGACGGCGGGCTCCTTGCGCATGGACACCAGCTTGTCCACGGCGACGGCGGAGAGCAGCGATTCGACGCTGCCGACCAGGGTGACGGTGAGGACGGCGGCGATCAGCCCGAGCACCGGCCCCTGAGGCAGCTCCGGCAGGGCGTGGTTGCTCCACGAGGGCAGGTCGACGCGCGGGAGGCCCACCCCGAGCACGGCGGCCACCGAGGTCGCCAGGGCCACCGCGGCGAGCGTGGCGGGGACCTTCCGTACGAACCGGCCGCCGCGCCCCGGAATCCGTGGCCAGGCGAGCAGCACCACGATCGTGAACAGGCTGACCGACACCGCGCCGGGATGCAGGTCCGCCAACTGGGCGGGGAGTCCCTTGACGTTGGCGATCGCGGAGCTCTGGGGGGAGCCGCCCAGCACGATGTGGAGTTGGGACAGCGCGATCGTGACGCCGATGCCGGCGAGCATGCCGTGCACGATCGCCGGGCTGACGGCGAGGGCCGAGCGGGCCACCCGTAGCGCCGAGAGGCCGAGTTGGGCGAGGCCGGCGCAGACGGTGATGGCGCAGGTGGTGCGCCAGCCGTACAGCTGGATCAGGTCGGCCGTGACGACGGTGAGCCCGGCGGCGGGCCCGCTCACCTGGAGCGGGGCGCCACCGAGGCGGCCGACGACCAGGCCGCCGACGGCCGCCGCGACCAGGCCGCCCTGGAGCGGCGCGCCGGTGGCGAGGGCGATGCCGAGCGAGAGCGGCAGCGCGATCAGGAAGACGGTGACGGAGGCGGACAGGTCGGCCCCGGCGATCCGGAACCGGAATCGGGACCGGAACGGGGGCCGGGAGCCGGAGGACGACGGGTCGGTACGGGTCGGTCGAGCGGCGCCGTCGGCGCGAGTGGGTACGCGGGCAGACATGATTCCCGTCTCCTCCGGGGCAGCGCGGTCGCGGAACGTGGGGGACGCGGCCGTGGGTCACGGCGTGCAGCGGCGGGATGCTCAGTGCAACTCTTGGTAAACAGATCGTAATGGAGAGTAAAGACTCAGGCATAACTTTCCGGGCAAATGGGTCAATCAATCACTCGAACCGGTGATTAGTCATTTTGTACGGCTTGTCGTTTCATCTTCTTTTTGTCCGTGGTGGGAGGTTGGCGGCGCTCGGCGCCGTGCCGGCACCTCGCCGCTCGGCACTTCGGTACGCGAACCCTGAAGGAAGAGGTGGGCGGATGCTGGCCGCCAGAATGAGAATCACCTTCGGCGCCGCCGTAACGGCGCTCGCCGTCGGTCTGACCGGCTGTTCCGGCACCGGTGGCCCGGGGGGTGGGCCCGAGGCCGAGAACGGCGCGTACGGCGCCAGGAAGGCGCCCGCCGCGCCCAAGAACGTCGTACGGCTCATCGGCGACGGCTCCACCGCGTACACCGGTGCGCAGCCGCGACTGCCCAAGCCGCAGCGGTTGAAGCCGGGTCAGAAGCCCCCGCAGTTCGTGGTGTTCTCGTGGGACGGCGCGGGCGAGGACAGCCAGCGGCTCTTCTCCCACTTCCGCGAGGTGGGCAAGAAGTACGACGCGACGATGACGTACTTCCTGAGCGGGGTCTATCTCCTCCCCAAGGAGAGGGCCCGGCAGTACGACCCGCCGCGGCACGCGGCCGGCAGCTCGGACATCGGCTTCAACGACACCAAGGGGATCTCGGACACCCTGCGCCAGCTGCGCGGCGCCTGGCGCGACGGCAACGAGATCGGCACGCACTTCAACGGCCACTTCTGCGGCAAGAACGGCGGCGTCGGCACCTGGTCGGTCGACGAGTGGAAGAGCGAGATCAGCCAGGCCAAGGCGTTCGTGAAGGGCTGGAAGACCAACGCGGGGCTCGCGACCGAGGCGCCGCTGCCCTTCGACTACGACAAGGAGCTGGTCGGCGGCCGTACGCCCTGCCTGGAAGGGCAGAAGAACATGATGCTGGCCGGGCGGACGATGGGCTTCCGCTACGACTCCAGCGGCGTCGGCAACCAGGTCTGGCCGAAGAAGACCGAGGGCCTCTGGGACCTGCCGCTCCAGCTGGTGCCGGTGCCGGGGCGCGCGTTCGAGACGCTGTCGATGGACTACAACTTCATGTTCAACCAGTCCGGGACGACCAAGGGCGACCCGGCCAAGCACACGTACTGGGGCAACCAGATGCGGGACGGCCTGATCAAGGCCTTCGACCGGGCGTACGACGGCAACCGCGCCCCGCTGATCATCGGCAACCACTTCGAGTCCTGGAACGGCGGCACGTACATGCGCGCCATCGAGGAGACGATCAAGACGGTCTGTGTCCAGCGGGACGTGCGCTGCGTGTCGTTCCGTCAGCTGGCGGACTGGCTGGACGCGCAGGACCCGCAGACGCTGGAGAAGCTGCGCGGTCTCGGCGTGGGCCAGGCCCCGAAGGGCGGCTGGGCCCCGTACATGACGGACCCGACCACCCTCACCCCGTCCCGCGCCCCGGCGGCCCTCGAACGGAAGAGCTGACGGACGGACGGACCGGGGCTCAGTTTTAGCCGGGCTGGGGCACGGCGCGGCCTCAGCCGGGCTGGGGCACGGCGGACTCCTCGCTGAGGATGAAGGCGGGGTCGACCTGGGAAGCCAGGTCGACGCCCGTCTTCGCGTTGCCCCAGCTCTCCGCGTTCCTGAGGTGGAAGTGGACCATCTGCCGCGTGTACCGCTCCCAGTCGCGGTTCTCGTACGAGTCCTCCGCCGCGTCCTGGAGGATCTGGAGCGCGCAGCGGTTGTCC
The DNA here is from genome assembly GCF_044740805.1 of Streptomyces sp. NPDC088261. Taxonomy (NCBI): domain Bacteria; kingdom Bacillati; phylum Actinomycetota; class Actinomycetes; order Kitasatosporales; family Streptomycetaceae; genus Streptomyces; species Streptomyces sp. NPDC088261. Next base: position 155,947 of record NZ_JBIURL010000001.1, on the reverse strand, counting down.
GCCTCCAGCAGTTCGAAGCGGGGCGGGCGGCCCTTCTCCATTGCCCGGACCCAGTTGGAGTGCCCCAGGGTGACGAGCAGGTCGTCGCCCACCTCTTGGCGCAGGAAGTCCAGGTCGTCCTCGCCCTGCACCTTGTTGCCGACCACCTTGAGCGAGACGCCGAAGTCCCGCGCGTACTCCTTGTACTGGCGGTAGACCGAGACGCCCTTCCGCGTCGGTTCGGCCACCAGGAACGTCATGTCGAACCGCGTGAACATCCCCGACGCGAAGGAGTCCGAGCCCGCAGTCATGTCGACGACGACGTACTCGTCCGGCCCGTCGACCAGGTGGTTCAGGCACAGCTCGACCGCGCCGACCTTGGAGTGGTAGCAGGCCACCCCGAGGTCGGACTCCGTGAAGGGCCCCGTGGCCATCAGCCGGATCTCCCCGTCGTCCAGCCGGACGGTCCGCGCGCACGCGTCGTACACCGGGTTGTCCTCGTTCACCCGGAGCAGCCGCGACCCCTCGCCCGGCGGCGTCGTCTTGATCATCGCGTCGGCGGACGCGATCCGCGGGTTGCTGCCGCGCAGATAGTCCTTGATCAGCGGAAGATGCGCGCCGAGCGCGGGCAGCGCGGCCGCCTCCTCGTCCGTGAGGCCGAGCGCGGCCCCCAGATGCTGGTTGATGTCGGCGTCCACCGCGACGACGGGAGCCTCATTGGCGGTCAGGTGACGGATGAAGAGCGAGGACAGCGTGGTCTTGCCGCTGCCGCCCTTACCCACGAAAGCGATCTTCATGTTCACGTAGGTTAGCGGCTCACCGTGTTCGCCGGTTACATTCCGTGAAGAAGTCCACTCCAAGGTGGGGCGCCCGCCGCGGGCGCGTAGCCTTGCTACTTATGAGTACGACTTCCTCTGACGCCTCTTCCGCTCCGCGGCCGGAGGAACCCCTGCTCGCGCTGGCCTCCCTGCCGGGCGTCCCCGACGCGGTGGATTCCGTGCGCAGGGCGGTCGACCGCGTCTACGGCCACCGGGTGATGCGCCGCCGGAGCAACGAGGTCACCTCGGAGGCTGCCCTGCGCGCGGCGCGCGGTTCCGCCGCGCTGTCCGGTGCCGACTGGGCACTGGAAGAGGTACGCAGGCGCAGCGACTTCGGCTCCGACGACCAGGCCCGTACGGTCGGCGCCGCCCTCCGGCTGACCGCCGAGGCCGGCCAACTCCTCTCGATCTGGGACCAGTCACCGGTACGGGTGCTGGCCCGGCTGCATCTGGTGGCGGCGGGCGGCGCGGGCCCCGCCGACGACACGGTCGGACGGCCCCGTCTGGCCGGCGAACGGGTGACGGAGACACCCGGCGCCGAGGTCGCGGGGCCGCTGACCGAGGCACCGCTGCCCGGCGCCGCCGAGGTGGCGGGGCGGTTGGAGGGGTTGTCGGCCCTGGTCGTGGCGGGGAGCGCGGCGCCCGCGCTGGTGACGGCCGCGGTGGTGCACGGCGAACTGCTGGCGCTGCGCCCGTTCGGTTCGTACAACGGCCTCGTGGCGCGCGCCGCCGAGCGCATCGTGCTGACCGGCAGCGGTCTGGACCCCAAGTCGGTCTGCCCGGCGGAGGTGGGCCACGCGGAGCTGGGCCGGGCCGCGTATGCCGCCGCCTTCGCCGGTTATCTGTCGGGCACCCCGGACGGGATGGTCACGTGGATCGCGCACTGCGGCCGCGCGATCGAACTGGGAGTGAGGGAGTCCACGGCGGTATGTGAGGCCCTCCAGCGCGGCGCGGCCTGAATTTGCCGCGCGCTTATTCCGAACGGTGGCTCGGCCCGCATTCCCCTCGTTCGGGCGGGCTGGGCAGAATTGCGGCGGCATCAGTTTCGATGCCGCCGCCAACACGTCCATCGAGTTACCAAGCGTCCTCGAAGTAGTGCCCATCAGGTCGGGAACTTCGCCCGTCACCTGGTGCGGCTGGCCCGTAATCGACGGGTCGACGTCGCGTGGGTACTCGACTTCCGTGCTTCGGTCCGTGGGGCCTCTAGCGTTTCTCAGGTGATCCTCTCGGATGTCCTTGGTCTCGCGGGCCGTTGATTCCTTTGTACTCCTGTCTCCAGGGAAGCGAAACCCCGGGCCCGACTTCTTTACTTTCACGTTCAAACGGGTGCGAAACGGGCGGCCGGCGCTTATGAAACGGGCAGAGGACGAGGGCGAGGACGAAACGGGCGGCGGGTGGTGGTCAGCAACGGGTGCTGGTCACAAAGGGAACGGTCGTCTAACGGGGGAAAGCGGTCGCAGCGGTCATGGCGGTTACACGGGCGCCGTCGTCCGGCGGCGGCTCGCGTACCAGACGAGCCCCGCCGTGGCCGCCGCCGCTCCCACGGCCGCCGCGGCCACCAACGCCGGGCGCGCCGGCATCGACAGGGCGGGCAGCCGCCTCTTCAGCCGAACAGGCCTGCTGAAGACCAGGATCGGCCAGTCGCGCGCGATCGCCTCCCTTCGCAGCGCGCGGTCCGGGTTGACTGCGTACGGATGGCCGACGGACGACAGCATCGGGACGTCCGTGATGGAGTCGCTGTACGCGTAGCAACGCGAGAGGTCGTAGCCCTCCGACTCGGCGAGCGCCTTGACCGCCTCGGCCTTGGTCGGTCCGTACGCGTAGTACTCCACCTCGCCGGTGAAGCAGCCGTCGGGGCCGACGGCCATCCGGGTCGCCACCACCCGGTCGGCGCCGAGGAGTTCGCCGATCGGCTCTACCACCTCCGCGCCCGAGGTGGAGACGATCACCACGTCCCGGCCGGCGGTGTGGTGGTCCTCGATGAGGGACGCCGCTTCGTCGTAGATGATCGGGTCGATGAGATCGTGCAGGGTCTCTGCGACGATCTCCTTGACCTGTGAGACGTTCCAGCCTTTGCAGAGCGCGGAGAGGTACTCCCGCATCCGCTCCATCTGGTCGTGATCGGCGCCTCCGGCGAGGAAGACGAACTGCGCGTAAGCGGTCCGTAGTACCGCCCGGCGGTTGATCAGACCGCCTTGGTAGAAGGGCTTGCTGAAGGTCAACGTCGATGACTTCGCAATGACCGTCTTGTCCAGGTCAAAGAAGGCAGCTGTGCGCGGCAAGGAGCGGATTTCCACGAGGGTGAGCATATGCGCCCACCATTCGGCGTAAGGTCCGGCGCGTGGGTTTGCCTGAGAAGGCCCTCGGGTACACCATGGAAGTCACGGATCGTTCGCGACCGTGCTAACCCGGCCCGACTCCTCCCCCCCGAGTCTGGCTGTGGGGACGACCCCCGCTCTCCCCCCCGGCGGGGGTCGTCGCATGTCCGGACGCGTTTTCGTCTCTCGAATCCCGTTGTCCCCCCTCTCCTGACCTCGTTCGATCCCGGTCTGCGGTGCGTGTGCGGCGGTGTCTTTCCATTCATACCCCTCACTCTGCGTAGCCGACGCGCTGCGGTCCGGAAGTCACCGGTATGAGCGAGCGGGATATTCACAACCTGTGAGTTGTCCACAGTTTTCGAGCAAGATCCACACGATTTCCTGTTCCGCTGCACGGTGATTCCGACCGCGAAGTTCGCGGAAGCCGGAATCACCGATCCCGGATGCCTGCGAGACCGCTGAGAAGCGCTCGCAGATCCCGGATCGAGGCAGAGACGAAGGGGGCGGAGATCGTGGCGGGATCCATGACATCCGATCGGTCGCGGGTCGCCGGAGGGCGGCGGGCGGGACCGCTGATCGTGACCGAGGACGCGGAGCTGCTCGACGACCTGCTGCGGCTGTGCGCGGCGGCGGGCGCGGAGCCGCAGGTGCACCACGGGGTGCCGGAGGAGAAGGGGTGCTGGGAGGACGCGCCGATGGTCCTCGTCGGGGACGACGCGGCGGCGCGCTGCCGGGGCGCCACCCGCAGGAGGGGGGTGATGCTGGTGGGGCGTGACCAGGACGATCCGGACGTGTGGCGCCGGGCGGTGGAGATCGGCGCCGACTGTGTCCTGCGGCTTCCCGACGCGGAAGGCTGGCTGGTCGACCGGATCGCGGACGCCGCGGAGGGCGTGGGCCGGCAGGCGCTGACGGTCGGCGTGATCGGCGGGCGCGGGGGTGCGGGGGCCTCGACCCTGGCCTGCGCGCTGGCCGTCACCGCGGCCAGGGCCGGGCGGCGCACGATGCTCATCGACGGTGATCCGCTGGGCGGCGGGCTCGACGTGCTGCTCGGCGGCGAGCAGACCGAAGGCCGGCGGTGGCCGGACTTCGCGGCCTCGAAGGGCCGGGTCGCCGGGGGCGCGCTGGAGGAGTCGCTGCCCCGGCTGCACGAGTTACGGGTGCTGAGCTGGGATCGCGGTGACGCGGTGGTGGTTCAGCCGGAGGCCATGCGGTCCGTGCTCGCGGCGGCCCGCAGGCGCGGCGGCGTCGTGGTGGTGGATCTCCCGCGCCGGATCGACGAGGCGATGGCGGAGGCCCTGGCCCAGGTGGATCTCGGGTTGCTGGTGGTGCCCGCCGAGCTGCGGGCCGTGGCGGCGGCCGGGCGGGTGGCCTCCATGGTCGGCATGGTCCTCCAGGACTTGCGGGCCGTGGTCCGAGGCCCGTACGCGACGGGTCTGGACGAGCGGTGGATCGCGGGCGCGCTCCGGCTGCCGCTGGTGGGCGAGCTGCCCTGGGAGCCGGGCCTGGCCCAGGCGCAGGACGGCGGGGCGCCGCCGGGATCCAGTGCCCGTGGTCCGCTCGCCGCGTTCTGCACCGCCTTCTGGGAGCGGGCGCTGGCCGGCGAGGGGAGCGTGAGCCCGTGACCGGCCGTGCGCGGGACGAGGTCCCGTACGGCGGGGCGCCGGCGGCCGGCCTGCTGGACGCCGTGCGGCAGCGGTTGGCGGAGAGCGGGGCCGAACCGACCCCGGCGCGGGTGGCGGCCGCGCTGCGGGCCCAGGGGCGGCTGCTCGGGGACGCGGAAGTGCTCGGCGCGGCCGAGGAGTTGAGGTGCGAGCTGGTGGGCACGGGACCGCTGGAGCCCCTGCTCGCGGACCCCTCCGTGACGGATGTCCTGGTCTCTGCGCCCGACCGGGTGTGGGTGGACCGGGGCGGCGGGCTGGAACTGACCGGTGTGGTGTTCGCCGACGCCGCTTCCGTGCGGAGGCTCGCGCAGCGGCTGGCGGCGGTGGCCGGACGGCGGCTGGACGACGCGCGGCCCTGGGTGGACGCCCGGCTGCCCGACGGCACGCGGATGCACGCGGTGCTGCCACCGGTGGCGGTCGGTTCGCCGTATCTCTCGCTGCGGGTGGTGCGGCCCAAGGCGTTCTCGCTGGGTGAGCTGATCGCGGCGGGGACGGTGCCGCCGGGCGGCGACCGGGTGCTGCGCGCGCTGGTCCAGGCGCGGCAGTCCTTCCTGATCAGCGGGGGTACGGGCACGGGCAAGACGACGCTTCTCTCGACGTTGCTCGGCCTGGTCGGGCAGCGGGAGCGGATCGTCCTGGCCGAGGACTCGGCGGAGCTGCGGCCGGACCACCCCCACGTGGTGCGGCTGGAGTCCCGGCCGGCGAATCAGGAGGGCGCGGGCCTGGTGACGCTGGAGGACCTGGTCCGCCAGGCGCTGCGGATGCGGCCCGACCGGCTGGTCGTCGGCGAGGTGCGCGGGCGGGAGGTGACGGATCTCCTGGCCGCTCTCAACACGGGCCATGAGGGCGGCTGCGGGACGGTGCACGCCAATACGGCGGCCGATGTGCCCGCGCGGCTGGAGGCGCTCGGGACGGCGGCGGGGCTGGACCGGGCGGCGTTGCACAGCCAGTTGGCGGCCGCGCTGTCGGTGGTGATCCATCTGGTGCGGGACCGCGACGGGCGGCGTCGGCTCGCGGAGGTGGACGTGCTGGAGCGGGACAGCGCGGGGCTCGTGGTGCCGGTGCCCGCGTTGCGGTGGGGCGCGGAGGCGTTCGCGTACGACCGGGGCTGGCCACGGCTGTTGATGCTGATCGGGGGTGCGCTGTGACGACGGTGTCGATGTCGGCGGCGGCGTGCGCGGCGATGGTCTGCGCGGGGGCGGCGGCCTGGCTGACGGTCGACCGCGACGCGGCGGCGCGACGGGCCACGGTGCTGTTCGTGGACGGCGAGGGCGTGGACGGCGGCCGTGGTGCGGACGGCTGGGCGGCGTGGCGGCGGTGGCGGGTGGGGGTGGTCCTGCGCGTGCGGCGGTTGCGGGGGGAGTGGCTCTGTCTGCCGGTGGCGGGGGTGCTCGCCGTGCTGGGGGACTCCGTGCTGCCGCTGATCGGGGGCGCGGTCGCCGTGCCCCTCGTGCGGCGGCGGTTACGGGCCCGGGAGCGGGCCAGGGCCGCTGAGCGGCGGGCCGGCGGTGTGGTGGCGCTGTGCGGGGCGGCGGCGGGGGAGCTGAGGTCCGGTGCGCAGCCGATCCAGGCCCTGTTGGCGGCCGCGGTGGCGACCGGGGGCCTCGGGGAGGCCGAGGCCCTGGTGGTGGCGGCCGCGCGGTTCGGCGGGGAGGTGCCCGAGGCGTTGCGGCAGGCGGCGCGTGAGCCCGGACGCGAGGGCCTGGCGGGGCTCGCGGCCTGTTGGCGGGTGGCTGTGGACGGCGGGGCGGGTCTGGCCGCCGGTCTCGACCGGCTGGAAGCCGCTCTGCGGGCCGAGAGGGAGCAGCGGGAGGGCCTGCGGGCCCAGTTGGCCGGCGCGTGGTCGACGGTCGTGGTGCTCGCCCTCCTTCCCGTGCTGGGTCTGGCGATGGGCTCGGCGCTCGGCGCGGATCCGCTGCGTGTGCTGCTGCACACCCCCGCGGGGCTGGGTTGTCTGGCGGTCGGCGGGCTGCTGGAGGGGGCCGGTCTGTGGTGGGCCGGCCGGATCGTGCGGAGGGGGGTGGGGACATGAGCGGGGAGTTGGCCCACCGGGTGTGGGTGGTGGGCTGGGTGCTGGCTGCTGTCGGGTGCCTGTTCTTCACGGTGCTGGCGGTCCGGTACGAGCGGCGGGTGCGCAAGCGGCTCGCGTTGGTCCTGGCCGTGGAGCACGCGCGGCGGCATCGGGCATGGCCGGATGTGAGGGCCTGGGCGCGGCGGTGGGGCCCGGTGTTCGCCACCGTGTTAACCGGCTGGGTGCTCGTCGGAGGCGTGACCGGCTGGATCGTGGGGTGCGCGGGGGCGTACGGGGTGCGGCGGTGGCTGCGGAGCCGGGCCCCCGAGGACGCCGCCACCGTCGCGGTCGAGGCCGAGGCGGCGCGTCAACTTCCCCTCGCCGCGGATCTGCTGGCGGCCTGTGTCGCCGCCGGGGCGGGTCCGCGTGAGGCGGCCGAGGCGGTCGGCGAGTCGCTGGGCGGACCGGTCGGGGATCGGTTGGCCCGGGCCGCCGCGGAGCTTCGGCTCGGCGGTGAACCGGCCGCGGTGTGGGGGAGGTTCGGCGCGATACCGGGCGCGGCGGGGCTGGCCAGGTGCCTGGAGCGGGCCGGCGTCAGCGGGGCGCCCGCGGCCGAGCCGGTGGCGCGGCTGGCCGAGGGCCTCCGAGCGGAACGGGCGCGTACGGCGGTGGTCCGGGCCCAGCGGGCACAGGTGCTGATCACCGCGCCGGTGGGGCTGTGCTTCCTGCCCGCGTTTCTGGCGGTGGGGGTGGCGCCGGTGGTCATCGGGCTGGCGGGCGGACTGCTGCGTGGCGGGTGAACCGCCGTCGCCGTCGACTGCGGCGGGAGCTTTTCATTCTTCGAATTCATGTTCGTTTCACGGATTACGGGAGGTAGGCATGCGGGAGTTCGGTATGCGGGTGCGGGCGGGTGTGCGGTGGCTGCGGCTGCGACTGGGCGGCACGCGGACGGACCTGGGGATGGCGACGACGGAGTTCGCCATGGTGACGCTGGCCGCCGCCGCGCTGGCGGCGGTGCTCTACAAGGTGGTCACGGGAGGTCAGGTGGCCGACGCGCTGCGGTCGGTGATCGGGGAGGCGCTCGGTGCGCAGTTCTGAGGGCCGGCGCCCGATGGGGGATCGTCGGCGACCGAGGGTGCGCTCCCGCCGATCCGGGCTGGGCCTCGGGCCGTCCACGGCGGGCCGCGAGACGGCTGGCACCGGCCCCGGCACGTCCGTGGCGGGCCGCGAGGCGGCTGCCACCGGCTGCCGCTTGTCCGTAGTGGGCCATGAGACGGCCACCGGATGCGGTTTGTTCGTGGCGGGGCGTGGGGCGTCCAGGAAGGGCGGTCGGCGTTTCGGGACGGGCTTCGGGGCGGCTGCGATGGGCCGCGAGGCGGCTACCAGCGGCTGCGGGTTGTACGTGGCGGGCCACGAGGCAGTTGCCACCGGTTGCGGGTCATTCGCGGCGTGGCGCGGGGCGTCCAGGAAGGGTGGTCGGCGATCCGTGACGGGCTTCGGGCCGTCCGCGATGGGCGAGGAGGCGGCTGCCACCGGTTGCGGGTCGTCCGTGGCGTGGCGCGGGGCGTCCAGGAAGGGTGGTCGGCGATCCGTGACGGGCTCCGGGGCGGCCGCGATGGGCCGTGAGGCTGTTGCCACCGGCTGCGGGCTGTCCGTGGCGGGGCGCGGGCCAGGCAGGAAGCGGCGTCGGCGATCGGCGACGGGCTCCGGGGTGGTTGTTATGGCCTGCGACCCCTCCGCGACGGAGTGTGGGGCAGTCGCGACGGGCGGCAGGCGATTCGGGACGGGTCCCGGGCGGTTCATGACCGGCCGAGGACGGTTCATGACGGGTGACCGGGGGTCCGTGACGGTGGAGGCGGCTATGGCCGTCCCCGCGCTGGTGGCGTTCACCCTGGCGCTGGTCTGGGCCCTGACGGCGGCCTCCGCGCAGATCCGGTGCGTCGACGCGGCGCGGGCCGGGGCGCGGGCGGCTGCCCGGTCGGAGCCCGAGGCCGAGGCGTTGGCGGTGGCCCGTTCGGCCGCTCCGGAGGGCGCGCGGATCACGATGGCGCGGTCGGGGGACCTGTGGCGGGTGCGGGTGGAAGCACCCACCCCGGGGCCGGGTGCGCTGGCCCTGACGCTCGGTGCGGAGGCGGTGGCTCCGGCTGAGGACGCCCAGGACGGAGCTGGAGGCGGCCTGGGAGGCCCTGGGGCCGTGGGGGTGGCGTCATGAGCGGGGACCGGGGGTCCGCGACGGTCTGGGCGGCGATGGCGGCGACGGCGATGTGCGCGGTGTTCGCCGTGGTCCTCGCCCTCGGCCAGGCGGTCGCCGCCCGTCACCGGGCCGGAGGCGCCGCCGACCTCGCCGCCCTCGGCGCGGCCGGGCGGGCGCTCCAGGGCCGGGCGGCCGCCTGCGACCGGGCGGCGGAGGTGGCCGAGGCCCAGGGGGCGGAGCTGGTGCGGTGCGCGCTGACGGGGGAGGTCGCGGACGTGAGCGTACGGGCGCGGTTCGGCCCGTACGGCCCGGTGGTCAGGGCCCGGGCGGGGCCACCACTGGTGGCGCCGGTCCCGGCTCCGGGGGAGGTCGCGGACGTGAGCGTACGGGCGCGCTTCGGCCCGTACGGCCCGGTGGTCAGGGCCCGGGCGGGGCCACCGCTACCGGCGCCGGTCCCGGCTCGGGCCCGGGCGCGGGCCGAGGCTCAGGTTCCGGCCGGGGCTCGGGTTCGGAGCTGGGATGGGGGCCGGGGCGGGGCTCAGCTTCGGAGCGCGCGGGCGGCACGGTCACCGTGGGCGTCGCCGCCGACCCCATTGCCTGAGATGCCTCTGACGTCGGCGTCGGCGTCGGCGCGGGGGCGAGGGCGGGCTCCGGGACTCGGGTCGGCTCCGGCTGCGGGGCAGGTGTCGGCCGATCCGGGGTCGGGGGCTGTGTCCGTGTCCCGGGGGTGGGCACGGCCTCGGAGTCCGCCGGTGCGGCCTTGAGCAGTTCGGTGAGGAGGCGGACCGCGCCGCGTTTGTGCAGGGGCTCGTTGCCGTTGCCGCACTTCGGGGACTGGACGCAGGAGGGGCAGCCCGCCTCGCACTCGCAGGACGAGATCGCCTCGCGGGTGGCCGAGAGCCAGGCGCGGGCCGTGTGGAACGCCCGCTCGGCGAAGCCCGCGCCGCCGGGGTGGCCGTCGTACACGAAGACCGTCGGCAGCAGCGTGTCCGGGTGGAGCGGTACGGACACCCCGCCGATGTCCCAGCGGTCGCACGTCGCGAAGAGCGGCAGCATCCCGATCGAGGCGTGCTCGGCGGCGTGCAGGGCGCCGGCCAGCTGTTCCGGGTTGACCCGGGCGGCGTCCAGCTGGTCCTCGGTGACCGTCCACCAGACGGCCCGGGTGCGCAGGGTGCGGGGCGGGAGGTCGAGCTTGCTCTCGCCGAGCACCTCGCCCGTGATGAGCCTGCGGCGAAGGAAGGAGACGACCTGGTTGGTGACCTCGACGGAGCCGTAGCAGAGGCGCCCCGCGCCCCAGGGGATCTCGGTGTCGGTCTCCAGGACGGAGATGGCGGTGGTGTCGCGGGCGGTCGTGGAGTACGGCGGGCTGGCCTCCTCGACCAGGGCGACCGAGTCCTCCAGATCGAGCTGTCTCACCAGGTAGGTGCGGCCCTGGTGGAGATGGACCGCGCCTTCGTGGACGGCGGCGTGAGAGGCGGGCTCGTCGACCGTGCCGAGCAGCCGGCCGGTGGCCGCCTCGACGATCTGGACGGGCCGGCCCCCCTCGCCCCGGATGTCGGCGAGATCGGCGGCGCGCTGCCTGCGGGTCCAGTACCAGCCGGACGCACGCTTCCGCAGCAGCCCCGCGGACTCCAGCTGGGGCAGCAGCCCGGCGGCGGCCGGGCCGAAGAGGGGCAGGTCGGCCTCGGTGAGGGGCAGCTCCGCGGCGGCCGCGCACAGGTGGGGGGCGAGGACGTACGGGTTGTCCGGGTCGAGGACGGTCGACTCTACGGGCTGCTGGAACAGGGCCTCGGGGTGGTGGACGAGGAACGTGTCCAGCGGGTCGTCCCGCGCGACCAGGACGGCCAGCGCGCCCTGCCCGGCCCGGCCCGCGCGCCCCGCCTGCTGCCACAGCGAGGCGCGGGTGCCCGGGTAGCCGGCGATCAGGACGGCCTCCAGGCCGGACACGTCGATGCCGAGTTCCAGGGCGGTGGTGGCCGCGAGGCCGAGCAGTTCGCCGGAGTGCAGGGCCTTCTCCAGGGCGCGGCGCTCCTCGGGCAGGTAGCCGCCCCGGTAGGCGGCGACCCGGCGGACCAGGGAGCGGTCGACTTGGGCCAGCCGCTCCTGGGCGATGACGGAGATGAGCTCGGCGCCGCGCCGGGAGCGTACGAACGCGACCGTACGGACGCCCTGGAGGGTGAGATCGGTGAGGAGCTCGGCCGTCTCGGCGGTGGCGGTACGGCGGACCGGGGCGCCCTTCTCGCCGTGGAGGTCGGTGAGCGGGGGTTCCCAGAGGGCGAAGACCAGCTCGCCCCGCGGTGAGGCGTCGTCGGCGACCTCGTGGACGGGCAGGCCGGTGAGCCGGCCGGCGGCCAGGGCGGGCTGCGCCGCGGTGGCGGAGGCCAGGAGGAAGACGGGGTCCGCGCCGTAGCGGGCGCAGACGCGGCGCAGCCGGCGCAGCACCTGCGCCACGTGCGAGCCGAAGACACCCCGGTAGGTGTGGCACTCGTCGATCACGACATAGCGCAGGGAGCGCAGGAAGGAGGCCCAGCGGGGGTGGGAGGGGAGTATTCCCCGGTGCAGCATGTCCGGATTGGTCAGGACGTAGTTGGCGTACTGCCTGACCCACTCGCGTTCCTCGACGGGCGTGTCGCCGTCGTAGACGGCGGGGCGTACGCGGGTGCCGAGCGGGGCGGCGAGTTCCTTGACGGAGCGGCGCTGGTCGGCGGCGAGGGCCTTCGTGGGGGCCAGGTAGAGGGCGGTCGCGCCGCGCCCGTTGGGGGCCTCGGAGCCGTCCAGGAGGGTGCTCAGCACGGGAGCGAGGTAGGCGAGGGACTTGCCGGAGGCGGTGCCGGTGGCGATCACGACGGATTCGCCGTCCAGGGCGTGCTCGGCGGCGGCCGCCTGGTGGGCCCACGGATGATCGATCCCGGCGCGCCGGACGGCGTCGATCACCTCCGCGCGGATGCGATCAGGCCAGACCGCATGACGACCCGCCCTCGGGGGCAGGTGCTCCGTATGGGTGATGCGCGCAGCACGGCCCGCCCCTGCGGCGAGCCGGTCGAGGACCGTACCGGGGGAGGGGCGGCTTTCCCCGCTCTCGGCGGGTCCTTGGGGGCGGTGATTCCTGGCCATCGGCATCGAGTGTGTCACTGGCATGACGGACAATGGTCCCAAGGCGTCGTGCATGGCTGCTGGTAAGTGATTGAATGCCATCGCGGCTGGCGATACGTCCCCTGGCTCCGTCGGGGAGACCCGAGGGGCGACCGCTCGATAGCAAGGTGCTGGAGGATCCGTGGACCTGTCTCTGTCGACTCGCAATGTGTCCGGCCCTGGTGGCGACCGTACGGTCGTCGAGGTCGGTGGCGAGATTGATGTGTATACCGCGCCCAAGCTGCGCGAGCAGTTGGTCGAGTTGGTGAACGACGGCAGCTACCACCTGGTTGTCGACATGGAAGGCGTGGACTTCCTTGACTCCACCGGTCTCGGCGTGCTCGTGGGCGGACTCAAGCGGGTGCGTGCGCATGAAGGCTCGCTGCGCCTGGTCTGCAACCAGGAGCGCATTCTCAAGATCTTCCGGATCACCGGTCTGACCAAGGTGTTCCCCATCCACACCACGGTCGACGAGGCCGTGGCGGCCACCGACTGAGGTCGGTCGCCACCTTCCGGAGGAAGGACGGTGGGCTCCGGGCCGTGTGCCCGGGCGCCCGCGTCCTGTGAGTCTGCACGCTCGTACGTTCGAGGGGGATCGCATGGCCACCGTTGAACTCCGCTTCAGCGCCCAGCCCGAACATGTCAGGACGGCCCGTCTGGTGGCGGCCGCCGTGGCGCGCCGGGCCGGGGTCGACGAAGCTGTGTTGGACGAGGTCAGACTCGCGGTCGGTGAGGCATGCAGCCGGGCCGTCGGGCTGCACCGCAGCCATGGCATCACCGCCCCGGTGAGGGTTGTCCTCATCGAGGAGGAGAAGTCTTTCGCCATCGAGGTCGGCGACGAGGTGCCGAGCACGGGCAGCGTCGCCACCGAGGCCCCGGAGGCGGGTGGCGGAGCGCCGGCCGGCGATCTCTACGACCATGACTCCGACGGTGAGGACGAGATGGGACTCGCGGTCATCAGCGGGCTCGTCGACGACGTCGAGGTCACCTCGGACGACGACGGTGGCGTCATCCGGATGACTTGGCCGACGGCCCATGCCGTAGCGCTGCCATGAGTTCTTGATCCATTTCAGGAAGGGCCCTGCCGAGCAGGGCCTTTCCTGGTTTCCGGAAGCGGTCCGGACGGGTTTTCCGGACGGCGACCCCGGCCGTCCCTTCCGTCGGCTCCGCCAAGTCCCCTGATCCGACGGGGCCTTGCCCCACGCCCCGCGTACAGAGGGGGTGAGGGTGAGGTGTCTCTCCCTCACTGCTGGTGCAAATGGCTCCAATGCGGTATGAACCGGACGTCCGGCGCGCGGATGTAGCCCACATGGCGTGTATGTTCCGGGGCCGAGAGCCTTGGAAGGGACCAAACCGGTGAACAAGAAGCTTGTGGCCGCGCTGTCCGGCGGTGCGGCACTGCTCATGGCGCTGACCGGCTGTAGCAGCGGCGACGACAGCGACAACAAGGTGAACGACTGGGCGAAGCAGGTCTGCGACCAGGTGCAGCCGCAGCTGAAGAAGATCGCGGACGCCAACGTCTCCATCCAGCAGGTGACCTCGGACAGCAGCAAGCCGGCCGACGTCCAGAAGACGGACTCGGCGGCCTTCCAGTCCATCTCGGACGCCTACAAGGCCCTGGGATCCGCCGTGAACGGCGCGGGTGCCCCACCCGTCAAGGACGGTGCGACGACCCAGCAGGAAGCCGTCAAGGAACTCAACGCCACCTCGGCCGCCTACGCGGGCCTCAAGCAGAAGGTCGACGCGCTCGACACCAAGGACCAGGCGAAGTTCGCCGACGGCCTGACCGGTGTCGCCGAGGAACTCGACAAGCTCAGCAAGAGCGGTGACGACGCGCTCCAGAAGCTCCAGTCCGGCGAGGTCGGCACCGCCATGGCGAAGCAGCCCGGCTGCCAGAAGCCCTCCCCGTCCGCCTCGGACGCCGCGAGCCCGTCCGCGGACTCGTAACGCCGGCCGCGGGCTCGTAACCCTGTCCGTGGACCGGTGATCCGGTCCGCGGAGCTCGCCGCCACGGGGAAGACGCGTGACACGCGGCCCGCCGCGCCCCTTCCGGGCGGCGGGCCGCGGGCCGTTGTCAGTGACAGCCGCCACAATGGAGAGGTGAGTACGACCAGCCTTCCCTCGCCCGACCACTCGTCCCGACTCCGTGAGGTCCTTCTCGCCGCGGACTTCACCGCCGACGGTCTCCTCGACCTGCTCGGCGCCCCGGCCTACACCGCGCTCGCCCGCAGCGAGACCGTGCCCGCCCTGCGCGCCACCCGGGGCCACACCGCGCTCGAATCGCTCGTACGGCTCTTCCTGCTCCAGCGCCCCGTCGCCCGGGAGCACGCGGAGCGGGCCCTGGCCCTCCCCGAGGCGCTGGCCGGCGGCTGGATCACCGAGGACGGCGACGAGATCCGCGCCACGGTCGACGTACGGCCGTACGGCGGCCCCGAGGGACAGGACTGGTTCATCGTCTCCGACCTGGGCTGCGCCGTCGGCGGCGCCGGAGGCGTGGGGGACCACGACGAAGGGGTCGTGCTCGGTGTCGGCGGGGCCTCGACGACCTTGGCCGGAATCACCGTACGGACCCCCGTGGACAGCGCCCTCGACCTCGGCACGGGCTCCGGCATCCAGGCGCTGCACGCGACCCGGCACGCCACACGCGTGACGGCCACCGACCTCAACCCGCGCGCGCTCGCCTTCACCCGCCTGACCCTGGCCCTCTCCGGGGCGCCCGAGGCCGACCTGCGCCAGGGGTCCCTCTTCGAGCCGGTCGCGGACGAGACGTACGACCTCATCGTGTCGAACCCGCCCTTCGTGATCTCGCCCGGCGCCCGGCTCACCTACCGGGACGGCGGAATGGCCGGCGACGACCTCTGCCGGACGCTGGTGTCGCAGGCGGGGGACCGGCTGAACCAGGGCGGGTACGCGCAGTTTCTCGCCAACTGGGAGCACGTGGAGGGGGAGGAGTGGCAGGAGCGGCTGCGCTCCTGGGTGCCGCGCGGCTGCGACGCGTGGATCGTCCAGCGGGAGGTCCAGGACATCACGCAGTACGCGGAGTTGTGGCTGCGCGACGGCGGCGACCACCGGAGCGACCCGGAGGCGTACGCGGAGCGGTACGGGGCGTGGCTGGACGAGTTCGAGTCCCGTGGCACCAAGGCCGTCGGCTTCGGCTGGATCACGCTCAGGAAGTCCGGCGCCGAGCAGCCGTCCGTCGTCGCGGAGGAGTGGCCGCACTCGGTGGAGCAGCCGCTCGGCGACGCCGTACAGGCCCACTTCGAGCGGCAGGACTACCTGCGGGCGCACGACGACGCGGCGCTGCTCGCCGACCACTTCGTGCTGGCGACCGAGGTGGTCCAGGAGCAGGTGGGGCTGCCGGGCGCGGAGGACCCCGAGCACGTGGTGCTGCGCCAGCACCGCGGGATGCGGCGGGCCACGAAGGTCGACACGGTCGGGGCGGGGTTCGCGGGGGTCTGCGACGGCACGCTGAGCGCCGGGCGGATCCTGGACGCCATCGCGCAGGTCATGGGCGAGGACCCGGTGCTGCTCCGGGACCGTACGCCGCAGTCGATCCGTCTGCTGGTGGAGGAGGGCTTCCTGGAACCAGCTTCCGGGTGAACCCGCGCGCGGCGTTCACCCGAAATTCGTACTCCTGACGTCCCGGGCTGCCAGCCTCGGGCTGCTGGGTGCCGGCGCTCCGGAACGGGCGCCGGGTACGACGGAGTGAACGGGGTGCGGGCATGGAGAGCGGGCCGGCGATCTTCGCGGGGACGGCCTTCGCGCTGTTCGGCGCCGCGCTGCTGCTGTGGACCGGGGTACGGGTCCTGCACCGCGCACCGGTGGCCCACGGGGTCGGGGCGGCGGCCTCCATCACGCTCGCGACACTCTCGGGCGTGGCGTTTCTCGCGCTCGGCGTCTGGTGCTTCGGCCGTATCTGAGTCCCGCGTCCGAGCCCGGCGTCTGATCTCCGCCTCCGACCCCCGCGCGCCGATCCCATCCGCGATCCGCGATCCGACTCCCGATCTGCGCCTCGCTTTCCGATCCGGGACCGGAATCTCCCGTCCATGATCGACAGGCACCTCCGTACCGGGCCCCGTACCCGCCGGACCTGCGCGGGACCCAATCCGTACCCCCGGCGCACCACCCCCCTCCCGGCCCGTCCCGGAACCACCGGGGAAGCGGTCCGACGCGACGGGCCCGGGGGTCCGGGCGGCAGGAATGCCCGGAGTCGGGTTACCGTTCGAGTGGCCGTTGCGGTCTTTTGCCGTTTGACACGGGGGCGGGTTGTACCGTCACACTCCGCAGCGAAGCAGCGTCACCGCTGGGCCGTACCGGTCCCGCCGTGCCGTTCTGCCGTACTGGCGTACGGGCCCACCGAGTGTCGATCCGGAGAGAAGAGCGAAGTTGTCCCCGACCAGCGAAGCCGCACACGGCGGCCGCCGACTCGTCATCGTCGAGTCGCCTGCCAAGGCGAAGACGATCAAGGGCTACCTCGGCCCCGGCTATGTCGTCGAGGCGAGCGTCGGGCACATCCGCGACCTCCCGAACGGTGCCGCCGAGGTGCCCGAGAAGTACACGGGCGAGGTACGGCGTCTCGGTGTGGACGTGGAGAACGACTTCGAGCCCATCTACGTCGTCAACGCCGACAAGAGAGCGCAGGTCAGAAAGCTCAAGGACCTGCTGGCCGAGTCCGACGAGCTCTACCTCGCCACGGATGAGGACCGCGAGGGCGAAGCCATCGCGTGGCACCTCCAGGAAGTACTCAAGCCCAAGGTCCCCGTCCACCGGATGGTCTTCCACGAGATCACCAAGGACGCGATCCGGGCCGCCGTCGCCAACCCGCGCGAGCTGAACACGCGCATGGTCGACGCCCAGGAGACCCGCCGGATCCTCGACCGGCTGTACGGCTACGAGGTCTCGCCGGTCCTGTGGAAGAAGGTCATGCGGGGCCTGTCCGCCGGCCGCGTGCAGTCCGTCGCCACCCGCCTCGTCGTCGAGCGGGAGCGCGAGCGCATCGCGTTCCGCTCCGCCGAGTACTGGGACCTGACCGGCACGTTCTCCACCGGCCGCGCCGGTGACGCCTCCGACCCGTCCTCGCTGATCGCCCGGCTCAACGCGGTCGACGGCAAGCGGGTCGCCCAGGGCCGTGACTTCGGTTCCGACGGCCGCATCAAGTCCGACCAGACGCTCCACCTGGACGAGGAGAACGCGCGCGCCCTGGCCGCCGCGCTGGAGAACGCCTCGTTCTCGGTGCGGTCCGTCGAGTCGAAGCCGTACCGCCGCTCCCCGTACGCCCCCTTCCGTACGACGACGCTCCAGCAGGAGGCCTCGCGCAAGCTGGGCTTCGGGGCCAAGTCCACGATGCAGGTCGCGCAGAAGCTGTACGAGAACGGCTTCATCACCTATATGCGTACGGACTCCACGACGCTCTCCGACACCGCGATCTCGGCGGCCCGCGCGCAGGTCACGCAGCTCTACGGGGCGAACTACCTGCCGGACAAGCCGCGCACGTACGCCGGCAAGGTCAAGAACGCGCAGGAGGCGCACGAGGCGATCCGGCCTTCGGGTGATCGTTTCCGCACGCCCGCCGAGACGGGTCTGTCCGGCGACCAGTTCCGCCTCTACGAGCTGATCTGGAAGCGGACCGTCGCCTCCCAGATGAAGGACGCGGTCGGCAACAGCGTCACCGTCAAGATCGTCGGTTCCGCCTCCGACGGCCGCGAGGCGGAGTTCTCCGCGTCCGGCAAGACGATCACCTTCCACGGCTTCATGAAGGCGTACGTCGAAGGCGCGGACGACCCGAACGCGGAGCTGGACGACCGCGAGCGCCGGCTGCCGCAGGTCGCCGAGGGCGACGCGCTCTCCGCCGAGGAGCTGACGGTCGACGGGCACTCCACCAAGCCCCCGGCCCGCTACACCGAGGCGTCGCTGGTCAAGGAGCTGGAAGAGCGCGAGATCGGCCGCCCGTCCACGTACGCCTCGATCATCGGGACGATTCTCGACCGCGGCTACGTGTTCAAGAAGGGCACGGCGCTCGTCCCGTCCTTCCTCTCCTTCGCCGTGGTCAACCTGCTGGAGACGCACTTCGGCCGGCTGGTCGACTACGACTTCACGGCCCGCATGGAGGACGACCTCGACCGCATCGCGCGGGGCGAGGCGCACTCCGTGCCGTGGCTCAAGCGCTTCTACTTCGGCGAGGGCGGGGACGGCGACGACGTCGGCGCCGCCTCGTCCGCGGGCAACGGCGACGGGGACCACCTCGGCGGCCTCAAGGAACTCGTCACGGACCTCGGCGCGATCGACGCCCGGGAGATCTCCTCGTTCCCCGTCGGCGACGGCATCATGCTGCGCGTCGGCCGGTACGGGCCGTACGTGGAGCGCGGCGAGAAGGACGAAGAGGGCCACCAGCGCGCCGACGTGCCGGAGGAGATGGCACCGGACGAGCTGACGGTCGAGTACGCGGAGGAGCTGCTGGCCAAGCCGAGCGGCGACTTCGAGCTGGGCGCGGACCCGGTGACGGGGAACCAGATCGTGGCGAAGGACGGCCGGTACGGCCCGTACGTCACCGAGATCCTCCCGGAGAACACGCCGAAGACGGGCAAGAACGCGGTCAAGCCGCGTACCGCCTCCCTCTTCAAGTCGATGTCCTTGGACACGGTCACCATCGACGACGCTCTCAAGCTGATGTCGCTGCCGCGTGTGGTGGGGACGGACGCCGAGGGGGTCGAGATCACGGCGCAGAACGGCCGGTACGGCCCGTACCTCAAGAAGGGCACCGACTCGCGGTCCCTGGAGACCGAGGACCAGCTCTTCGACATCACGCTGGACGAGGCGCTGGCGATCTACGCCCAGCCGAAGCAGCGGGGCCGCGCCGCGGCCAAGCCGCCGCTCAAGGAGCTGGGGACGGACCCGGTGAGCGAGCGCCCCGTGGTGGTGAAGGACGGCCGCTTTGGCCCGTACGTCACCGACGGCGAGACGAACGCGACCCTGCGGACGGACGACAGCGTCGAGGCGATCACCCCGGAGCGGGGGTACGAACTGCTCGCGGAGAAGCGCGCCAAGTCGCCGGCGAAGAAGACCGCGAAGAAGACGGCGAAGAAGGCTCCCGCCAAGCGGGCGCCGGCCAAGAAGGCGACGACGGCGAAGAAGGCCGTCGCGAAGAAGACCACGGCGACGGCCGCCAAGAAGACGGCGGCGAAGAAGACGAGCGCGGCGACCAAGGCGGCCGCGGCGAAGAAGTCGACGGCTTCGGCGTCGAGGTCGGCGAAGTCGGACGAGTAAGAGTTGGACGAGTAAGCAAGTCGGATGAGTAAGAGCGCACGAGCGACAGCGCACGGATAAAAGTCGGCGGAGCCGGTCCGAGTCGGTGATACCGGCCGGAAAAGCGGACGAATGGGCGGGTGCGGGAGGGCAACCGGGCGGTAATCGCCACGCCTGGACCACCCGCTCCGCACCGGCCGCACGGACTGTCACCGGCTGCGGATAGGCTGGGCGGATGACGCGAGCCGAGCAGCCAACGGTCGTGAGCGCCACCTCCGACTCCGACGCACTTGCCGCAGACTCACGAGAGCGCGCCGTACGCTCACTGCTGCGCCTCCCACCGCTGCGGCGGCTGTGGGGCGCCCAGCTCATCGGCGGCGTGGGCGACGCGCTCGCCGTTCTCGTGCTTCTGCTGCTGTCGTTGCAAGCAGCGATCTCCGAGGGCTCGTTCGGCGCGGGATACCGAGGCGCGGCGTTCGCCGTCGCGGCGGTGTTCGGGGCGCGGGTCGTGGCCACGGTGCTGTTCGGGGCGGTGCTTCTGGGACCGCTGACGGCGTTGGTGACTCCTGGTTCCGGCACGCGTCCTAGGACGGGCGCCGGTACGGACTCCGGTGCTCCTGGTGCCTCCGTTGCCTCCGGTACGGGGGAGAGCGCCGGGACGACCGGTGCTTCGGCCGTCGGGGCCGACGGCGGTCCCCGGCGGGGCGCCGCCTCCGGCAAGCGCGCCAAGCCGCGCAAGCCGCCGCGCGAGGGCGGGCCGCTCGATCGTCGCTGGACGATGATCGGCGCGGACGTCGTACGCCTCGCGCTCCTGATCATCGCCCCGCTGTGGATCGACTGGACCCCCGACCGTGCCCTGCCGATCCTGCTCAGCACGGTCTTCGTGGCCGGGGTCGCCGAGCGTTTCTGGACGGTCGCCAAGGAGAGCGCGGCTCCCGCCCTGCTCCCGGCGCCTCCGTTGGAGGGCGCGGCGGTCCGCCCGCTGCCCGACCACTTCGACGCCCTGCACCGCCTCTCGTTGCGTACGGCGTTCCTGGCCGTGCCCGCGGCGGCGGCCGTGCTGCTCGTCGCCACGCTGATCGGCAATCTGCTCGGTACGGGCATCGACTGGTTCTCGCTGCACCAGGCGGCTCTGGGGTCGTACGTGGCGGCGGGGCTCTTCGCGGCCTCCGTGTCGACGATCTACTTCATCGAGCTGCCCGACGGGCGGACGCCCCGGCCCCGGTCCCCGCTGGAAGGGCTGCGCAGGCCGTCGGCCTCCGTGTCGGCTCAGGGATCCGGCGGTTCCGGTTCAGGGTCCGGTCCCGGTGCGGGCAAGGGGCGTACGGGCGGCGTGCCGCTGTTCGTCCTGGCCTGCTCCGCCGTGGCCGGCGCTGTCGCGGCGGCCGTGTCCGTGTCCGTCCTGCACGCGAAGGACCTCGGCGGCGGCCCCGTCGCGTTCGCGCTGCTCGTCCTCTTCCTGACCGGGGGCACCGGGCTCGGCATCCGGGGCGCGGCCAAGGTGCTGCCCTCCCTGTCCCGCCGCCGCCTGCTCCCGCTGGCGATCGCGCTCACCGGTATCGCGCTGCTCGCCATGGGGCTCGTACCGGACACGGCGACCGTGCTGTTCCTCGCACTGTTCACCGGCTTCGCCGCCGGTGTCGCGGCGAACACCGGACACACGCTGATCGATCTGGATACCGAGGAATCGCTCCGTACGCGCGTGACGGAGCATCTCCACGCTGTCGTACGGCTCTTCGTGGCGGCCGGAGTGGTGATCGCGCCCCTCCTCGCCGCCGCCATCGGCCCGCACCGCCTCGCCAACGAGGACTTCGTCTTCGCGCACGGCGGCGCGGCCTTCACGCTCATGCTGGTCGGCGCGCTGCTGCTGCCCGTCGCGGCGGTGGTGCTCGCCAAGACCGACGACCGCGCCGGCGTGCCGCTGCGCAGGGACCTGCGGGACGCGGTGCGGGGCGGCGCCGACCCGGCGCAGGCCCCGGCCGCTTCCGGCTTCTTCCTCGCCGTGGAGGGCGGTGACGGCGCCGGCAAGTCCACGCAGGTGGAGGCGCTGGCCGAGTGGATCCGCGGCAAGGGACACGAAGTGGTCGTCACGCGCGAGCCGGGCGCCACGCCGGTCGGCAAGCGGCTGCGTTCGATCCTGCTGGACGTGTCGAGCGCCGGACTGTCGAACCGCGCCGAGGCGCTGCTGTACGCGGCCGACCGCGCCGAGCACGTCGATTCGGTCGTCCGTCCCGCCCTGGAGCGCGGTGCGATCGTCATCTCGGACCGCTACATCGACTCGTCCGTGGCGTACCAGGGCGCGGGCCGCGACCTCTCGCCGACCGAGATCGCCCGGATCTCGCGCTGGGCGACGGACGGTCTCGTACCGCACCTGACGGTGCTGCTCGACGTCTCTCCGGAGACGGCGCGTGAGCGCTTCACGGAGGCGCCGGACCGGCTGGAGTCGGAGCCCGCGGAGTTCCACCAGCGGGTACGGTCCGGCTTCCTGACGCTCGCGGCGGCGGACCCGGCCCGGTACCTCGTCGTGGACGGGGGCCAGGAGCCGGCGGCCGTCACCACGGTCGTACGGCACCGGCTCGACCAGATGCTGCCGCTGTCCGAGGCCGAGGTGAAGGCCCGGGAGGACGCGCGGCGGGCCGCCATCGAGGAGGCCAAGCGCCGGGCCGAGGAAGAGGCGGCGCGCAAGGCGGAGGAGGAGCGGCTGGAGCGCGAGCGCCAGGCGCAGCTCGCCAAGCTCCGTGCCGAGGAGGAGGATCGCAAGCGCCGCGAGCTGGAGGAGGCGCGGCAGCGCGAGGCCGAACGGCAGGCGGAGGAGGCCAGGCAGCGCGCCGAGGAGCAGCGCCGCCAGGCCGAGGAGGAGCGCAGGCGCCGGGAGGCCGAGCAGCAGGCGCACGAGGCGGAGCAGGCGCGTCTGAGGAGGCAGGCCGAGGACGAGGCCAGGCTCCGTGCCGAGGCGGAGGAGCGGCGCCGGGAGAAGCAGCGCAAGGCGGAGGAGGCGCTGCTGAGGGCCGAGGAGGCGCGGCGGCTCGCGGAGCAGTCCGCGGCTGCGGCTGCGGCGGCTTCGGCCAGGGCGGCGGAGGAAGAGGCGGCCGCGGGGCGTGCCGCGGCGGAGAAGGCGGCGGCCGAGCGTGCGGCTGTGGAGCGTGCCGCGGCGGAGAAGGCCGCTGCCGAGCGGGCCGCCGCGGAGCGGGCTGTCGCTGAACGGGCCGCCGCCGAACGGGTGGTCGCGGAGCGGGCTGCCGCTGAGGAGGCGGCGCGTCAGGGCGCTGCCCGGGAGGCGGCTGCGGCTCGGGAGGCGGCGGAGGCCGCGGCTGAGGCTGCCGCGCGGACTTCTGTGGAGGCCGGGCGGTCGGAGCCGCCCGCGTATCCGCCGCACGAGACCACGGTTGTGACACCGGTGGCGCCGGGCTCGCGCTTCCTCAAGAAGCCGGAGTTCGCGCCCGACGACGTGACGCGCGAGCTTCCGGAGGTGCGGCCGGAGGGGCGCCCGGAGGGGCGTCAGGAGCCGGCGGACGAGCGGCCCGCGACGGGCTCCGACGCCGAGGAGACGGCGGTCATTCCGCAGGTCCAGGAACCGGCGGGGGACGAGACGCGGGTGATCCCGCGGATCCAGGATCCGGCGGCCGACGAGACGGCGGTGATTCCGCCGGTACGGGACGGGCGGCGGGACGCGGACCGGCCCTCCGAGGGCTCCGGGGACGTGGATCGATCCTCCGAGGGGTCCCGGGACGCGGAGGACCGGCGGGACTCGCGGGATTCGAGGCGTTCGAGGGACGCGGAGGATGCGCCGGGCCGGGACGGCTCGGCGGATGCCGGGGGTTCGCAGGACGCGCCGGGTTCCCGGGATCCGCGCGATCCGCGTGATCCGCGGCAGTCGTGGGACGCGCCGGGTGCCACCGACCCCCGGGGCGGACGGGACGCCAGGGACGCGCGCGAGGTGCGCGCCACCGACGACACGGCCGTCCTTTCGCCGGTACGGCCCGTACAGGACGCCGTTCCCGCGGACAGGGTGCCGCCCGGCTTCTTCCGTGAGGAGACACCGGATCCGGCGGTCGCCGAGGGCGCCAACGAGCGCACGCGTGAGCTGCCGCAGCCGTACCCGGACGGTGTCCAGGGGCCGGTGCCCGGTTACGCGCAGGCTCCGCCGGAGGCGGAGCGTCCGCGGCGCCGCTCGGACTGGGCGGAGGAGACCCCCTTGGACGACCTCCCGACCCTGGCCGACGAACTGCTCGGCCCGCACGACGACGACCGCGACGAGAACGGCGGACGGCGGCGGCGCCGGTAGGGGTGCCCGGCCGATCCCTCGTGGATCGGCCCGCGGATGATCTTGGTGGGGCCGGGAGTGTCAGACCCCGGCCCCACAATGGATTCCGTACGGCACACCCCGCGCTGTACGGCATGCGTACGGCACCCCCGCGCCGTACGGCATACACACCGGCACGGCACGGCACGGAGGTGAGGGCGGCACATGACCGTATGGGACGACCTGGTCGGGCAGGACCGCGTCCAGGCGACGCTGGCCGCGGCCGCGCGGGACGCGGACGCGCGTGTCACGGCCGAGGCTGCGGGTCTCACACCCCCCGAGGCGTCGAAGATGACGCACGCCTGGCTCTTCACAGGACCGCCCGGCTCCGGCCGCTCCACCGCCGCCCGCGCCTTCGCCGCCGCCCTCCAGTGCACCAGCCCGGACCGCGCGCTGGGCGGGGAGCCGGGCTGCGGGTTCTGCGACGGATGTCATACGAGCCTGATCGGGACGCACGCGGACGTGGACGTGATCCGTACCGACCTGCTCTCCATCGGCGTCAAGGAGACCCGTGAGCTGGTCCGCCGCTCCCAGCTCACGCCGGCCGGCGGCCGCTGGCAGGTCAACGTCCTGGAGGACGCCGACCGCCTCACCGAGGGCGCGGGCAACGTCCTGCTGAAGGCCGTGGAGGAGCCGGCGCAGCGCACCGTGTGGCTGCTCTGCGCCCCCTCGCTGGAGGACGTCCTGCCCACGATCCGCTCCCGCTGCCGTCACCTCGTCCTGCGTACGCCGCCCGTGGAGGCGGTGGCCGACGTCCTGATCCGGCGCGACGGCATCGACCCCGAGGCCGCGCACGCCGCCGCGCGCGCGACCCAGGGGCACATCGGCCGGGCCCGCCGGCTGGCCACCGACCCGCGGGCGCGCGCCCGCCGCGCCACGGTCCTCAAGATGCCGCTGCGCGTCGACGACATCGGCGGCTGCCTCCGGGCGGCCCAGGAGCTGATCGACGCCGCGACGGAGGACGCCAAGCAGGTCGCCGAGGAGGTCGACGTCAAGGAGACGGAGGACATGAAGGCGGCGCTCGGCGCGCCGTCCGGCGGCCGGATGCCGCGCGGTACGGCGGGCGTGATGAAGGAGCTGGCCGACCGCCAGAAGCGCCGTTCGACCCGTACGCAACGGGACAGCCTCGATCTGGCGCTGACCGAGCTCACCGGCTTCTACCGCGACGTGCTGGCCCTCCAGCTGGGTTCCCGCGTCCAGCTCGCCAACGTGGACGTACGGGACGCGCTGGACCGGGTCGCGAGGGCCTCCACGCCGGAGCGGACGCTGCGCCGCATCGAGTCGATCAGTGCCTGCCGCCAGGCGCTGGACCGCAATGTGGCGCCGCTGCTGGCGGTCGAGGCGATGGCGGTGTCGCTGCGGGCGGGCTGACCGGGAGCCGTACAGCCGGCGTATGCACCCGATTCACCCGTTCGAGCGTGGAAACACGGGACGCGTCACACGGCGGCTAGGCTCGCGGAATGGACACCAGGCGCCTCTTCCGCATCTCCGCCACCGCCCTCGTGGCGGCGGGTCTCCTGCTCTCGGGTTGCAGCTCCGACTCGGCGTCGGGGGCGGGTACGGGAGGGCGTACGGGAGGGGGCCCGACGGCGGATCCGGCCGCGCTGAAGAAGTTCTACGGGCAGAAGCTCGCCTGGCGTCCGTGTGGGGCGACCGGCTTTGAATGCGCCAAGATGAAGGCCCCGCTGGACTACACGAAGCCCGACGGGACGGAGATCAGCCTGGCGGTGGCCCGCAAGAAGGCCACAGGCCCCGGCAAGCGCCTCGGTTCCCTCCAGGTCAACCCCGGAGGCCCGGGCGGCTCGGCCGTCGGCTACCTCCAGGCGTACGCGGGCATCGGTTACCCGGCCCCGGTCCGCGCGCGGTACGACATGGTGGCCATCGACCCGCGGGGCGTGGCCGGCAGCGAGCCGGTCGAGTGCCTGACGGGGCAGGAGATGGACGCGTACACGCAGGTCGACCAGACCCCCGACGACCAGGGTGAGGAGACCGAGCTGACGGCGGCGTTCAAGAAGTTCGCGGCGGGCTGCGAGAAGCGGTCGGCCACGATCCTGCCGCACGTCTCCACCGTTGACGCGGCCCGCGACATGGACGTCTTCCGCGCGGCGCTGGGCGACAAGAAGCTGGCCTACGTAGGGGCGTCGTACGGCACCTTCCTCGGGGCGACGTACGCCGAGCTGTTCCCGAAGAACACCGGCCGGCTGGTCCTCGACGGCGCGATGGACCCGTCCCTCCCGGCCCGCGAGCTGAACCGCGACCAGACGGCCGGCTTCGAGACGGCCTTCACGTCCTTCGCGGCCGACTGCGTCAAGCAGACGGACTGCCCGCTCGGCACGAAGTCCGTCGCGGACGTGGGGGCCCGGATGAAGGCGTTCTTCGACACGCTGGACGCCAAGCCGGTGCCCACGGGGGCGAGCCGCCCCTTGACCGAGTCGCTGGCGACGACGGGGGTGATCGCGGCGATGTACGACGAGTCCGCCTGGCCGCAGCTCCGTGAGGCCCTCACGACGGCGATGGCGGGCGACGGCTCCGCGCTCCTCACCCTCGCCGACTCGTACTACGAACGCGACAACGACGGCTCGTACGCGAATCTGATGTTCGCCAACTCCGCCGTCAACTGCCTGGACCTCCCGCCGGCCTTCTCGGGCCCCGCCGAGGTCACCAAGGACCTGCCGTCCTTCGAAAAGGCCTCCCCGGTCTTCGGCGAAGGCCTGGCGTGGGCGTCCCTGAACTGCGCGTACTGGCCGACGAAGGCCACCGGCACCGCCCACCGCATCGAAGCGAAGGGCGCGGCCCCGATCGTGGTGGTCGGCACGACCCGCGACCCGGCGACCCCGTACAAATGGGCGGTCTCCCTGGCCGGCCAGCTCTCCTCGGGCACCCTGCTCACGTACGACGGCGACGGCCACACGGCGTACGGCAGGGGCAGCGACTGCGTCGACACGGCGATCAACACCTACCTCCTGGAGGGCACACCCCCCAAACCCGCCACAAAGTGCTCCTGACCTGCAAAAAGACCCCAGCACCCAGGGGGTGAGGAGCACCCCCGGAAACTGTGTAGACTTGGCCCCGCCGCTGACCGCAGTATGGTCCGGACGGCACGCCGCCTTAGCTCAGTTGGCCAGAGCAACGCACTCGTAATGCGTAGGTCTCGGGTTCGAATCCCGAAGGCGGCTCTGTGGAAGCCCCAGGACATCTCGCCATGACCTGGGGCTTTTGCTATTCCTGGGCATGCCGAGCCGCACGACGGAGACGCCGTGGAAGTGCCTGCGTGAGCGACGCGTGAGCGGAGGGGGCCGGCCCCTACTTCGCGGTGGCCTCGGCCGCGCTCTTGCCGACGTGAGGGAGGACGCTCTGGTAGATGGCCCGGGTGATCCGGGTGTGGCTGTGCCCGAGGGTGTCGGAGACGATCTTGACGTCGATCCCGGCGGCGAGCATGGGGGTCGCCGCGCCTTGCCGCAGGCGGCGAACCAAGCGCTCGAAGAGGTCGGTCACCTTGCCGGGGCGGAGCCAGGAGCCGTCTTCCTGCGTGAAGACGTGGCCGGTCTTGAGGCTGTGCCCCACTCTTCGCGGGCCTTGTCCTGCCGTTCGCGATGGTGCTTCAGGGCGTCGACTGTGTCGTCGTCGAGGGCGACCATGCGGGAACCGCTGTCGGTCTTGGGGTCGGACGACTCCACTTCCCAGCGGTCCTGGACGAGTTGGGAGGAGACGGTGAGAGAGTGGGTGTCATTCCCTTGCGACGAGCCCGGTTCCCGACGCCCTTCCACGGCACCATCGCCAGCTTGTCGAGTGCGGACCTTCGCAGGGCGTTGTCCTCCAGGATCTGGGCGTTGGTCTCGCGGATGTCGGTGAACATGTCGCCAAGGTGGCTGACGGGCGGTCGATCCAGGCGCCGGTTGCCGATGCGCGGCTTCAGGTGGACGCGGATGTCGGTCTCGTAACGGATGAGGCCGGACTCGCGTATGCGCTTGCCGACCAGCCACCGGTCGAGCCATTCGGAGACGCTCAAAGGCTGCTCAGCAGGTCCTGACCGGAGTCGAGGCGCCGCCGCGTCTCCTTGACCTTGGGCAGAGGCGATCGCTCGCGGCTGACCTCGGCCGGCATCTCGGCGATGAGCTCGGTGCCCTCGGAGTCGTCCGATTCTGCCAGCCCGAGGAGGATGCGTACGTGGTCGAGGTCGGCCTGGGCGGCCTTGAGGCTGGCGTACCCGCCACGGGCGAAGGAGCGGCGGCTCCTGGCGTAGGGAGTAGCCAAGCGCGGCCCGTACCCGTGCAAGGTGTTCCGGCTCGGGAACGGCTACCGGGTGGTGACAGCAGACCTGTTGGCCCTGCTGGGGGCGGCCGCGTGAAGCGCCTGATGCGCCATAGGCCCTTCTACGCTGAGCAGACACAGAACTGCTGGACTGTGGCACGACGTGGACGTACTGTCCGTGGTCGCTCCCGGTACCGAACCCCCGCGAGCAAAAGGAGAGCCTCCGGTGGTGCAACGCCGAAGGCCCCAAGACTCCCCAGCGATCCTGTGAGATCCGACCCGGCGGCAGGGGCGTGCAGGCCCGACACTGCCAGGCGAGGAGCCGTCCATTCCAACCGAGAACCCGATTCCTAAGTGGTGGGACCTGCGAAGCAGTGCGAGAAGTCCCGGCTCCTGAACGCGCTGACCGAGACGGTCCATGAGCCGATGCTCACCATCAACATCACACCGGCGGCCATCTTCCGCTCGATCAACGAGGAGGAGCCGCCGACGCTGCTGGTGGATGAGTTCGACACCATCCCCCTCGGGCGAACTCGGCGATACCGGGGATCACCCTGTGCTGTAGGGCGACTTCCGTCAGCATCGCTCGTGTCCCTCCGTGATCAACGGTCCTGGGCCGTAGGAGAAGCGCCCTTCTGCTTCTCGGCTTCGGAGAACAGGAGCGTGGGCTCGGCGAGGATGTCGCGGCTGGACTCGCTCTTGTAGATCTCGTCGACGCTGCCGAACCGGGCCTCGGAGTAGTCGAGGTCCAGCAGGGTGGCGGCCTGGCGCACCGATGCCTCGTCGGGTCCTTCGATCTCCAGGAAGGTGGGGAGGCCGGGCCAGGTGTCGAAGTCGAAGGCGACCTCGCCCAGGCGCCATTCCTCGCGGTAGTTCTCCTGGTACCGGACCTCGGTGAGGCCGACCCGGCGCAGGATGTCGGCCATGGCGTGCAGATCGGTGACCTCGGTCTCGATCTCTTTGGTGCCGTCGATCGTCGTGGCGTCGGTGACCTGCTTGAGCGTGAGCGTCGAGCGGGCGCCCTCGTTCCGCAGCCGAATCCAGGCTCCGCCGTCGAGGGAGTCGTTCTCGAAGATCTTGCGGGTGAGGAGCGTGCGGGGGAACGCCTGGACGGCACCGAGGGCGCTCAGCTTGTTCTGGAGGTCGGCGACGTCCACGGCCAGGAACTTCGCCTCGTATTCGTGCTTCATGGGGCCTTCTCTCAGAAGTGGTCGGTGAGGGCGGACGTCCGGGCCGCGAGCAGCAGGCCCATGCGGTGGGTGTGGTCATGCAGCTGGCCGACGTGGGGCCGCTCGGTGAACTCGGTGGTGCGCAGGGTGAGCAGGACCTCCCAGTCGCCGATGAAGTGGGGGAGAAGGCGCTCCGGGGAGGTGTAGTGCTCGATCATGTGGTGGCGTCTTTCGACGGGCATCATGAACTCCGCGCCGAATACACCGCCCGGGCGGACCAGGCGCCGCATGCGGTCGACGAACTCGCCGAGCGGGCGGTGGTGGTTGGCACTGTAGTGCCACGAGCAGCTCGTCCAGACCGCGTCGCACTGCGGGCCCAGGGGGTCACCGTCCAGGAAATCGTCCTCGACGACCTCCACGCGTTCGTGGAGTTCTTCGAGCTTCAGTCGTTCGATCAGTCCCCACGCGTGGGCCTGGCTGTCACCCGGGAGGTGGACGTCGCCTCCATGGAGGGCCACCGCGTCGCGTTCGATGGCGACGACGCGGTAGCCGGCGGCGGCGAGGGGCAGGACGAACTTGCCGTCGCTCGCGCCGACCACGGCGACGGTGGCGTCAGGAGCGACACGTTCCCGCAGTGTGGCGAGGAACTGCGGGAAGAACGTGAGGGTGTGCTCCCACAGGCTCTGCGTCTGCATGGGGGTGCGCTCCTTGCGTATCGGTATCCATGATCACTCGAAGGACCTCGTCGGGGCTGCGCCCCGTGGTGTCGACGCGATGCATCGGGAACGACGCATAGGCGTCCGTCACTCGGTCCGTAACGGTCTCGACCAGTGAGTCCCACCGCGACATCGGCTTGTTCCGCCCAGCGAGTCGACGCTGTCTCTCGTTGTCGTCGCAGACGAGGTGGTACGTAGCAGGTGTCGGCAGCCAACTCGGCAGGGTGACACCGAGTTGTGCCCCCAGGGCCCGGTGAGTGGTGAGACACCGGGCGAAGTAGCTCTCGACGACGACAGGGACGCCGGCGTCGAGGTGATGCTGGATCTCCTCGGCCGCGGTGAACAGGCCCGAGAGGAAGAAGCACATCCGTGCCTCTACGTTCGTCCGCTCGTCCAACGCCTGTCTGAGCGGCTGGTAGGGCAGCGGGACGGTAGCGACGAGGACGGCCCGCCGGGCGGCGGCGAGCATGGGCGCCACGGTGGATTTGCCGGTGCCGCGTAACCCTTCCAGGCTCTCGAAGCGTGGGTGATCAGGCACGTCCGTACACCACGTCCGGTACCGCGAGAGTGAGCTCGTCGACGGACGAGGGCTTGTGGACGATGCGTCCTGCCGCCTTCTCGTACCAGAAGGCGTGCGCGTCCTTCCCCACGGCCTTGCAGGACATGGTCAGCGCACCGCGCGGGTCGACCTCGATGCGGTCGATCTCGCGAGGACCGTCGGAGGGCGCGCACACCTGCGGGGCACCGTCCTCGGAGAGGTCCTCGTCGACGATCACCTCCAGGGGCAGATCGACTGACGCCAGCTCGTCCCGGAGCCGGCCGTAGGCGGAAGGGGAGGTGACCAGCAGCTCGGGATGATCGGCGGCGTTGCCAACGGGCCGCAGGTGGTGGAGCTTGAGCTGCCGGACCCCTAGTTCCGCCAAGGCCCGTCCGAGGGGCAGGACTTCGGCGATGTTCCGTGAGGTGACGGTCATGGTCGCACCGGTCGGAACGCCGAGATCCCGAGCCAGACCGAGCGCGTTCAGGGCGCTCTGGTAGCTGCCCTGCTTTCGGATGCCGTCGTTGGTCGACCCGACGCCCTCCAGCGAAACCCTGAGCAGGTCCAGGTAGGGGGCGATCTCGGTCAGACGGCGCTCGATCCGGTACCCGTTGGTGCAGATCTCGACGCGCAGGCCCAATTCCTCCTTGGCGTGGCGGACGACCTGCGCGAGGTCCCGGTGGACGAAGGGCTCTCCGCCGAGCAGTGTCACGGCCTCGGTGCCGTACTGGTCCCGCATCAGGGTGAGGAGATCTGCGGCTTCGTCGACGGTGAAGGCGTCGGCGTACTGGAGCCGCTTGCCGTGGAAGCAGTGCAGGCACGTGAAGTTGCAGCGGTAGAGCAGCTGTAGGTAGAGCATGCGGATCTTCTTGATCCCGGTAACTTCCTCGATCACGTCGGCTCCTTCGGCTGGTTGCCTGGTGGGAGCCTGATAGTGGCCTTCTGCTCAGGGACCTCGACACCGCGTTCGGGGACGGTCCAGGGACGTCCTGGGACGTTTTCAGTGACCTGCGAAGGACTCCAGGATGCCGAGGACACGCTTGGTGTCCGACAGGTCGGGCAGGACTTCGTCGGCTCCGGCGGCGTTCAGTTCCTCCTGGGTGTGGATGCCGGAGGCGACGGCGAGGACGCCGGAGCCTGTGGTCAGGGCCGCTTCCACGTCACGAGGGGTGTCCCCGACGAGGACGGTGGGGATGTCGGCCGCAACACCATGAAGCCGTTGTGCGCGCTCGCGGGCGACAGCGACCAGGTGGGGGCGGAGTTCGGCGTCCGCTCCGTAGGCGCCGACCGGTAGATCGAGCAGGGAGTCGAGGCCGAACGCGACAAGCTTTACACGGGCGTTGGCGGAGATGTTGCCGGTGAGGACCGAGGAGACCCAACCGGTCTGAGCCGAGGCGGCTTTCAAGGCTTCGTGCACACCGGGCAGGGCGGTCCCGCGCCTGCGTAGCTCCTCCAGGCGCGCTTCTCCCGCCTGGGCGAGCGCCGTCTCGACGAAGTGCCAGTCGGGCACGGGTAGCCCTTCGCGGACGAACATGTCGCGCATGATCAGTCGATCCGTACGCCCCTCAGTACGCGCGGGCTCCGTGGGTTCGTGACCTGAGAAGCCACGAAAGGCAGCGGCGTAGATCTCCTTGCTGACCCCCGCGTTCTCGATGAGGGTATGGTCGATGTCCCACAGGACCAAGAGCTCCATGCCGCCAGAGTAGGCAGTCCGCGAGGTTCCACTACAGCGGACCGCGTCCCAAAACGTCCTTGCGCGATTACGCGCCGTGCCGATTCGATGGCCGCTGTGAACAACCGACTGCGCACTGTGCTCGGGCAACGCGGCGTCTCGCCCGATGCACTCGCCGAGATCTGCGAGGTGGATCCCAAGACGGTCAGTCGATGGCTGGGCGGACGGATCCCCCATGCACGGCACCGCTTCCGCGTCGCGCGACACCTGCGCATCGAAGAGACCTTTCTCTGGCCCGAGCCGTCCAAGCGTCCGGGCCGGCCGAGGGACGGGTCAGGCGCCGAGCTGGTCGGCACCTACCAGAACCGGGCCAGCGTGCCCCGGGACGTGTGGCTCGCACTGCTGCGAGAGGCTCGGCACGAGATCGGCGTCCTCGTCTTCTCCGGCACCTTCTTCGCCCAGTCCAACCCCCACGTCGCCAAGATGCTCTCCGAGCGCGCCGCAGAGGGCGTCCGGGTTCGCCTGTGCTTCGGCGATCCCGACGGGCAGGCAGTCGCCGTACGGGTCGCGAGGAAGGAATCGGCG
Organism: Streptomyces sp. NPDC088261; assembly: GCF_044740805.1. NCBI lineage: Bacteria > Bacillati > Actinomycetota > Actinomycetes > Kitasatosporales > Streptomycetaceae > Streptomyces > Streptomyces sp. NPDC088261. The sequence goes on along the minus strand of NZ_JBIURL010000001.1, from coordinate 123,358 downwards.
ACACCCTCGCCGCCAAGATCCGCGCCTCACTGACGTACTACCGCCCGCTGCTGGGCGAGGCCGGGTGCGGCGTACGACTCCACGACACCACCCTCTACACGTCGATGTTCCGCTACGACGACAACCTGCTCGTCAATCCGCACATCTGGGGCCAACCGGCCAGTGCCAACCCCCTCCTGCAACTCAAGAGGGCAGGCGATACAGGGTGGTTCGACAACTACGCTGAAAGCTTCGACGCCGTCTGGGCCGCGGCGAGGCCATGGGAACCCGACCAGGAGAGGACCGCCGACCATGGGCAGGACTGAGTACTACAACGACCCCTGTGCCCCGAAGGCGAACACTCTCATCCCGGCCAGCAACCTTCTCGTCGCCGACGAGACAGGCGCCATCCTCCTCCAGCGGCGCCGCGACACCGGCCAGTGGGCCCTCCCCGGCGGAGCCCAGGACATCGGCGAGACCGCGGCCGAGTGTGCGGTGCGGGAGTGCCTGGAGGAGACCGGCATCATCGCGGAGCTCACCGGGTTCCTCGGCGTCTACACCAACCCGAACCACATCGTCGCCTACACCGACGGCGAGATCCGCCAGCAGTACGAGAACACCTACATCGGCCGGCCCGTCGGCGGAGTGCCCACGATCAACGAGGAGGCCGACGGAGTCCGCTTCGTCCAGCCGGCCGACCTCGACCAGTACGACATCCACCCGAGCATGCGCCAGCAGATCGGGGACTACCTCGCCGGCACCTACCCCTACCTCGGCTGAGCGGCCAGGGCGGCTTCCACCCGCTCCACGGAGGCAAGGATCTCCGGAGCCGCCCGGCGAATGAACCGCCCGACCACGCTGTCGTCCCCGTAGCGGCTGACGATCTCCGCGACCCGGTTCCGCGCGGTGGTTCGGTCGCCGTCGGGCGTGGTCGTCATGTCGCAATACACGAGGGCGTCCACCAGCAGCGGCTCCTCCAACAAGGGGAACTCCGTCGCGAGCTGCTTGCGCAACCCGCGCTCCTCTGCCTCAAGGAGCGCGAACGAGTGGTTCGCGACCAGCCGCACCAGCCTCTCATCGGCCCCGTGCTCGTCCCGAAGGAACCGGGCTCCCTCCAGCGGATGGAACCCGGTTGCTGCCAGACGCGGCGCGTACCCGATGTCGTGCAGCGTGGCGCCGGCGACGAGAAGGCTGGCGTCTTGGTTGAGGACCTGGCTTACTTCGACGGCGCGGTCGGCCACTCCCTGTGTATGCGCCCACCTCCGTGGAAGTGTGCAGCTGAGTTCGGCCCTCGTGATGTGCGTCGCCCAGTCCCCGCTGTGATCGCCCATGTCTGGCTCTCTGCCCAGGGCGCCGTCGGCCCAAGCCGCCGCACTCGATGACAACTGCACGCGGTAGCCGCCGTCGCTCCGGCCACTGCCTCGCAGCCCTCATCTTCATCTGGCTCGACGTATGACCGTAGGAGTATCTGTCTCACAACCAGGACCCATCGCCATCCGCCGTGCTTGATGCGGAGCTCGACCCGTTCACCAAGAACCGCGTGTCGTTCACTGGCGTGCGATGCAAGATCCTCGGCACCTTCTACGAAGACGACGTGGATGGGCAGAAGGTGCTGGAGTTCGGTGCTGACGTGGACAACTTCTACGCCACGTCCACGTACCTGGTGACGGTTGCCCACGCGGGGCGGCGCGGGTCGCGAGTCGCTTGGGTGAGGGGGTGCCGTCGGCCGGATTGGTCTAGATCATCGGCGGTCGTGGACCGCTTGATCGTTCGGTTGTCCGTGGCGCTACCCGAGTAGATTCCTTGCTGGTCAGGGGCTCGTCCGGGGTGGGATTCGGATCATGGGCGCCCTCGTGGGGGCCGGGGTGATGCGCGTGATGGTTTGTCATTTGTATGATCGCGTTGGGGTCAGTACTCTCCCCGCTGAGGTGTCTGGGATCTTGAGCGGGAGCGTGGCTGAGTGATGCGTACGAGGGTCGTTGTGGGCGGATTCGCACTGTCGATGCTTCTTGTCGTGGGGAGCGCCGCAGTGGCGACGGCCGTTTGCATGCCGTACAAGAAGACGGCGAGCTCTTTGGCCCGATAGCCCGGAAGCGGTCCCGACCACTGCTGCCTCGGTGAGGTGCGGGTGGGCAAGGTGGCTGCAAGGGGGTTGCAAGGAAAGTGTCGTGTGTGGCGGGCATTCCCCCGTCGACTGCTGTACGCAGCCGACGAGCATGGGGGAGCGTTGTGTCTGTTCAAACCACACAATCGGCGCTGATCGAACAAGGTCGGTGGCTGACCGTACCGGGCTGTAAGCGGATGTTGGTCGTCGTCCACACCGTGGCCTTCGGCCAGCGTCTGCGCGAGGCCTTCTGTCTGCTGGAGGCGGACTTCCGGATCCAGGTGGTGTTCACCGCCGCGCCGCACGCGTTCGGCGGGGGCGTCGCGCGGTATCTGGAGAGTCTGGGGATCGCGACCGTGCCCTGGGAAGAGGCGCTGCGGGCCGAGTTCGACCTGGTGCTCGCCGCCGGGTCCCGCGGGGTGCACGAGTTGAACGCGCCGGTTCTGCGTATGTCGCACGGAGCCGGTCACATCAAACTGCTGACCGACACCTCGTTGCTGGCGCCGGGGGAGACGCGGGCGCCGGGGATGCTGAGTCGTCAGCATCTGCTGCACGAGGGGCGCGTGGGGCCTGCCGCGATCGTCTACGCGCACGATCGTGATCTGGACGAGCTGGCGCTCTCGTGCCCCGAGGCGCTGGGGGTGGCCCATGTGGTGGGCGACCCCTGTGTCGACCGCATCATGGCCGGCATGCCCCGGCGCGAGGAGTACCGCCGGGCGCTGGGGCTCGATGAGGGGCAGCCGTTCGTGGTGGTCACCTCGACCTGGGGGCCCACGTCCACCTTCGGGCGGATCGACGCGCTGCTGCCGCAGCTGTTGAGCCAACTCCCCGGTGACGACTACCGGGTGGCGTTTCTCTTTCACCCGAACATCTTCTCCGGGCACGGAAGTTGGCAGGTGCGGAGCTGGCTGGCGGGCTGCCGGGGGCATGGGATCTCGGTGGTGCCACCTGAGGCGGACTGGCAGTCTCTGCTGATCGCGGCCGACTGGATCATCGGGGACCATGGCTCCCTTACGGCGTACAGTACGTTGACCGATGCCGCCTTACTGCTCACGCCCGGACCGAGGCGTGAGATCGCCGCGTACTCCCCGGCGGCCCTTCTTGCCACCGTCGCGCCGGTGGTCACCCCCGGGCATCCGCTGGACGAGCAGTTGCGGTACGCGGCGCGACAGCATCGTCCCGGGCAGTACGCGGAGGTCGCCGCCCTGCTCTCGTCGGTGCCCGGAGAGTTCCACCAGCGGATGCGTACGATCATCTACTCCATGCTGGAGTTGGGCGAACCCGCCAGCGAGGCGCCCGTCCCACCCCTGCCGCTCCCCTCTCCGCTGGAGCAGTGGGAGGCCGGTTCTCTGGGGATGGCGCAGTGAAGGGCCGGCCTGTCGGGATCGGGAGGGGGAGGACGGGGAGTGCGGAAGCCTCCTCCGAGTGGGATCTGCCTGGTGAGAGGTGGGGGTGGGTTCGCTTCTTCGGTGGGGACGACGCCTGGAGGGGGGTTGTCCTCGGTGGGCTGGTTTCCGTGGGCGCCCACGTCGGGTGGAGGTCCAGGTCGAGGTCGGTCACGGGGAGCGGTGTGGTGCGCGTACGGGTTGACGCGGCCGTTCCGTCGGGTGCGGGGTGGCCGACGTCTTCCCGCGAACAGGTCTGTGGCGTGCACCTGTTGGTGGACCCCGACGCTCCCGGGGGAGACGGCCGCGCGGAGTACGCCGATGTGCTCGTCGCGCGGGTGCCTCTGCTGCCGGTGGCGGCTCGCGCCCGCGCGGAGGAGCTGGTCGCGCGGTGGCCGGGGTGCCTCGTCGCCGCCGTACCCGATGTGGGCGGTGGGTGTGCGCTGGGGGCACGGAGTGGCGGGAGTGTTGTCCTGCCCGCGTGGGCGGCTCACGCTCCCGCGCCGGTTGTCGCGTCCGTGGCGCATGCGTGGCTCGTCGCCGGGGGATCGCTGGGCGACCTGAGAGCTGTCGCCGTCGAGAGGAGCGGGGACACGCCCTAGGAACACGGCACCGGCTGCGGCGCCGCTCACAGGTGCCGCAGCCGGTCGTCCACGCGCTGCGCGTCGGCCGGGTCCTGCCGCCCGTACAGCTCCCGGGCCGCCTCGTAGCAGCGACCGGCCTCCTCGCCGTCGCCCCGCCGTTCGGCGGCCTGCCCGAGCCATTCCAGGGAACGCGCCTGCCAGTGTTCCGACCGGGCGCCGGCTCCGCGGAACATCGCCAGCGCCTCCCGCAGCCGCGCCGTGCCGCCTTCGTGATCGCCGTCGGACGCCAGGACGTGGCCGAGAAGGGCCAGGGCGCGGGCCGCCTCGTAGTGCTCTTCCTGCGCGTCGAGTTCGGCGTGTGCGCGTACCAAGTGATCTGCCGCCGTGGCCAGTTCGCCCGCCGCCAGGGCGGTCTCTCCTAAGCGTCTTCGGGAGAGCGCGGCCCCTCGCCGGTAGCCGATGGACTCCCGCAGCCGCAGGGCGTTCTCGAAGTACCCGCGTGCCTCGTCCAGTTGTGAGGTGAGCAGGCTGAGGTGACCGAGACCGTTGAGTGCCTGCGCCTGCTGTCGTACGTCTCCGTCGTACGTGGCGTGCTCCAGCGCCCGCGTGTACCACTCGGCGGACTCCCCGTACCGGCCGGCGGTGCGCAGGCCGATCGCGCCCGAGGTCAGCATGCGTCCTTCGCCGGCTCGGGATCCGCTCGCGCGGGCCGCCGCGAGGCCCGCGCGGTGTGCCTCGATCCACAGCTCCGTGGGGCGGAGGCGGAGGAACAGAGGCCACATCACGTCCACCAGGCGCCAGCAGGCGGTGTGCCATCCGGCGTCGGCGCAGTGCCGTACGGCCCCCATCAGACCGTCACGGTGGGTGTCGAGCCAGTCCAGCGCCTCGGCCGGTCCCGTGAGGGGAGTGGGTACAACGGTCGATGTGTCAGGCGTATCTGACGTATCGTCAGCAAGCGTCATTCGGTGGCTCGGTGTGAGGATCGCCTCCGCCTCGCTCGCCGTGGCCAGGCACCAGTCCACGTAGCGGCGCAGCGTGCGCTCGTGCCGCGAAGCGGATTCCTCCGCCGTGCCGAGTCGCCTCGCGTGGGGGCGTACGAGGTCGTGGAAGCGGTAGACGCCCGAGCCGGTCTCCTCCAGGAGGTTCGCCTCCAGCAGGGCGTCGAGGGCCGGTTCGACGGTCTCCGCGGTGGGGTCGTCTGCGGTGCTCGCCGTCAGCATGAAGAGGTCGTAGCGGTCCGTGGGCAGCAGGCCCATCCGCCGGTAGAGCGTCGCGCTGTCGTGCGGCAGCAGTTCGTACGAGAGGTCAAGTGCGGTGCGCACCACGGCTTCTCCATCGATGCGTAGGGCGTCGAGCGACCCCTGTCCCTGGGACAGGCTCGCGGCGAGGGCGGATACGGAACGGTTCGGACGTACGGCGAGTTGGGCGGCCGCCAGGCAGACCGCGAGGGGGAGGCAGGCGCACAGGGTGACGACCTCGCGCGCGGCGACCGGGTCCTGCGCGACACGGCTGCCGCCACCGCCGGCCGCCAGCAGCTCGACGGCCGAGTCCGTGGTGAGGGTGCCCAGCCGGTGGAGGGCCGCGCCGTCGACCAGCAGGCCGGTGAGATGGTTTCTGCTCGTCACGACGGTGAGGCCCGTCGGTGAGCCGAACAGGAGCGGGCGGACCTGCGCCGCGGTGTACGCGTTGTCCAGGAAGACGCCGAGCCGCAGGTTCGCGGTCAACGACCGCCAGAGGGCGATGCGTTGGGCGAGGTCCGCCGGTACGGAGGTGGCTCCGAGGGCGTGCAGGAAGCCTTCCAGCACGGCGGTGGGGCGAACCGGCCGGACCGGCCGGACCGGTCCCCCGGCCTCCCCGGTTTCCCCGCTCTCCCCGGGCTCCCCGGCGGTGGCGTGGCCGCCCAGGTCGGCGTACAGCTGACCGTCGGGAAAGCTGTCCGCGTGATCGCGCAGCCAGCGGGAGACGAGCGTGGTTTTCCCGACGCCCGCGAACCCGCTGACCACCAGGAGTTGGTGGGAGTGCGGAGGATGCTGGGCGCGGAGGGCGTCCAGGGCTTGTACGTCGCTCTCCCGGTCGACCAGCTGCCGCCGTACGGGCGGGAATTGGCGGGGCGCCGGAGGCCGGGGTCTGTCCGCCGGGGCGGCGTGGTGCACGTGGATGCCGCCGTGGATGTCGCGCGCCTGCACGGCCGGGCCGTGGATGACGGCGGCCCCGCCGATGGCGTTCGTGCGGTCCGGCTCCGTGCCCGCCGACTCCGTGCCCGCCGGCTCCGTACCCCTCGGCTCCGTACCTCCCGACCCCGTACCCCCCGATCCCGTACGGTCCGAGCCGACCGTGGGGGGCGTATGCCTCCGGAGCCAGTCGGTCAGCGCGGCGTCCGTGCCCGGGTCGCGCGAAGCCGACGCGGCCACCGCCCAGGCCAGTTGGGCCATCGCCGGGGTGACTCCGGGCGCGGCCGCCGCCGTTTCCACTTCGCGCCACAACTCGGCCACCCTCCGGTCCACTTGAGCCGCCGCACCCAGAACGTGGACCAATTCCCGCCACGCGAGGGATTCCCGGTCCATGGCGCATACGGCCATGGCCGATAACAATGCTTCCGGTTTGCCGGATTCAGGAAATGGCACGTCCGTACCCCCATAGACCCTGCCCGGCTCATGCCAACAGCATATGCACAAGACGCGCTTCGTCAGTGACCGTCCTGGAGTGCTTCCCCTGACTCGGGGGTGGCTGAACGGAATCATGCTGAGATGAGTCAATTTCGGACTTAAACAGCGCCTGGATGGCCACGGATGACTACCGCGTGACATCCTCGGATACCCGGCCAGGAGAGGCCGGACCGGCGGGAGGACGCTGGTGGAGTTCGAGATTCGACTTTCAGGATCGGTCGAAGTACGGGCCCTCGGCCGACGCAATGATCTCGGTTCCACCAAGACCCGCCTGGCGCTCGCCGCTCTGGCCTGGGATGCCAGTCGTACGGTGAGTGTGGATACGCTGATCCACCGGATCTGGGACGACAACCCGCCGGCCAAAGCGAGAGAAGCGCTGCACGCGCACGTATCGCGTATCCGAAAGGCCTTTCGGATCGCGGGAGGTGACGCGCCCGTGATCACCAGCCGTACCAACTCCTATGTCATGAACGTCGATCCGGACCGGGTCGACCTGCGGCGCTACACCAGTTATGTCGACCAGGCCCGCTCCCTCAAGGACAGCGACGACGAGGGCGAGGCCATTCGCCTGCTCGACCTGGCGGCGGGCCTCTGGCGCGGCGAGGCGCTGGCCGGGATTTCCGCGTACTGGGCGGGTCACCTGCGGGCCACGGTCGCCGAGAGCAGCCTGACCGCCGCCATGGTCCGGGCCGAAATCCTCATGGGAGCGGGGAAGTTCGCGGAGGCCGTACCCGTACTGCTGCCGCTGGTCGAGGAGCATCCGGTCGACGAGGCCCTGGTCGAACGACTGGCCCTCGCCCTGTACGGCAGCAGCCGCTCCGCCGAGGCGACCAAGCTGGTGCAGCGGACGCGGCAGCGTGTCGTCCGCGACATCGGCCTCGACGCGGGCCGTCGCCTGCACCGCGTCCACCAGGGCATTCTCGCCGGAACGCCGGCGGCGGCGCTGCTGGGGCAGGCCGGGATCGGCAGGCGTACCCCCGCCAGGACGACCACGCGGATTCCCGACAACCTGCCGCGTGACGTCCCCTGGGTGGGGCGGCACGACGAACTGCGGCTGCTCACGGCGGCGCTCTCCGAGACGAGCCGTACCTCGGCCCCGGTGGTCACCATCGAGGCCATCGACGGCATGGGGGGCATCGGGAAGACGTCGATGGCGGTGCATCTCGGGCATCAACTCCGGGAGGAGTTCCCGGAAGGGCGGCTCTATCTCCATCTGCACGGCCATGCCTCCGACCGGGAGCCGCTGACGGCCGTCCGCGCGCTCACGGAGCTGCTGCGCCTGCTCGACACCCCGCCGGGTGAACTGCCCAAGGATCTCGACGGGTTGGTCTCGCTCTGGCGCACCACGGTGCGGGACCGCCGCATGCTGGTGATCCTGGACGACGCCGCCGGGCCGGCTCAGGTACGGCCCCTGCTTCCGGGGGCGTCCCCGACGGCGGTCATCGTGACCAGCCGTCAGCGGCTGTCCGGTTTGCCCGGTGTACGGCCCGTCTCCCTCGACGTGCTGCCGCGCGAGGACGCCGTCGCGCTCTTCGCGCAGCGGCTCGGCGGGCGGCGTACCGTCCTGGCCTCGGACGCGGCGGAAATCGTCCGCATTTGCGGATATCTGCCGCTGGCCGTGGAAGTCATGGCCAGCCGTCTGCTTTCCCGGCCGTCGTGGACGACGTCCGACCTGCTCAAGCAGTTGACGAGCGGGATGGAACATCTCTCAGAAATGCGCGACGGCGAGCGGACGTTGTCCCATGTCTTCGGACTGTCGTATCGCGCGCTCACGCCGGTGCAGCAGCTTGTCTTCCGCCATGTCGGCCTGCACTTCGGCTTGCAGTTCGGTACGCACGCGGTGGCGGCGCTCAGCGGCCTTTCCTTCGAGGAGACCGAACGTGCGCTGGAGGAACTTCAGGCCCATCACCTGATTTCCGAGCCGACTCCGCACCGGTTCACGATCCACGATCTTCTGCGCGAATACGCTCGTACGTTGATCGACAATACCGGCGACGTCCCAGGGGCCTCGGAGCAGGCGCTTCGGCGTCTTGTCGATCATTACGTACGGGTCGCGGACCGGGCCGACCGGTTGGCCTATCCGTACCGGAGCCGCATGGTGGTCGACGCCGACGGCGGTGATCACTCCGCCACGCGGGAGCCGGAGATCGCGGACGCGCAGGCGGCGGAGCAATGGCTGATCACCGAGGGCGCGAATCTCCTGAGGGCGCTGGACTGGACGCGTCGGTACGGCTCCGAGGCCCAACTAGCGCTGCACACCCATGTGTTGGCGGGGTTTCTGGATCTGGAGGGCCATCTGGAGACGGCCGAACCCCTGCTGCGCCGCGCCGTCGCCCACTGGCGGGCCGTCGGGGACGACAGCGCGCGGGCGCGGGCTCTGCTGGACCTGAGCGCGGTGTGCGCGCACAGCGGTCAGTACGAGGAGGGGGACGCGACGGCGCGTGAGGCCCTGTCCATCGCGCGGTTGTTGAAGGATGAAGATCTGGAAAGCGAATCGGCGCACCAGGTCTCGATCGTTCTGTGGCACACCGGGCAGTACGCGCTCGCTCTGCCGCTCCTGGAACGCTCCCTTGATTTGCGACTGCGATCGAACGATCGATTACAGGTGGCCCGCAGCCTGAATTTACTCGGCATCACCCATCTTCAGCTCGGGCAGAATGAGAGCGCGCTCGAATATTTCCTGCGGGCCATCGCGGGTTTTACGGGCACCGATGACCGGGGCCGCTATCGCACATTGAACAATCTGGGGGAATTGCAGCAGCGGATGGGCGATCTGGAAGCCGCGGAGCGGTCGTACCGAGAGGCGATCGACGTCGCGGCGACGCTGGGGAGCAAGGGGGACCGCGCGACGCTCTGGATGAACCTCGCGAGCGTGCTGACCCCTCTCCATAAAACGGACGAAGCGCTCGGCCTCTACGCGCGCGTGCTGCCCGTGCTGCGCGGGGTGGGGGACCTTCGGGGGGAGGGCATCGCTCTGGCCGGGATCGGCAGGGCGTACCGGACGGCCGGTCGCAATGAGTCGGCGTTGGCCCAGTTCATCGCCTCGCTCGGGGTGCTGAGGCGGATCGGGGCCACCGGGGAGGTGGCCGAGGTGCTGTTGGATCTGGGCCAGGCCGAGCGGGACACGGGGAGGCTGGAGCAGGCCGAGGCGCACTTGGAGGAGGCCCTCGCCCTCTGCCGTCGGACGGGCGCCCGGGGCGAGGAGGAGCGGGCCCTGGAAGCGCTGGCGTCGCTGCGGCGGGCAAGGGGTTTCGCGGGGTAGTCGCCCGACGCTCCGCGTGCGCCTGGCCGGGGAGCATTCTGTGGGTGACGGATAGGTACGGCGCGGGTCCAGCGGGGGGCGCGTGTGTTCGGGCGGTCGCCCGTACGGGCTACTCTGATCATCCGGCGTTGACGTCCGCATCATTTCCGGGGACCTCGACACGCCTTCGTGCCTGCCCGTAAAAGCTTTAAGAATCAAGGAACAGCGCCTGTGACTCTTGGCGGAAGTAAAGCCCCACGTTCCCGTGTGTCCAGGAGGGTCCGCTGGACAAGTGCCGCCGCCCTGGGAGTGGCGCTCGTGTGCATGCCCTACATCGTGTGGCACGCCGCGCCGGCGTCGAACATCGTCAGATCGGCGTAAGCGTCCGACGCCGGCGGGGCGGTGTCACGCCGTCAGCGGGTCGTCCACTGGGTCCGGGTCCGTCGCCGCGTGTGGTGCGGGCCAGCCGATCCGCGTGCTGCACAGTGACACGACGATCGCCGAGGCCGCCACCGCGCCCATGCCCCACACCAGCCCGCTCGCGTTCGCGATGAAGCCGATCACCGGGGGGCCCGCCAGGAGGCCCACCGTCCCCATCGTGGCCACCAGGGTCAGCGCGTCCGACCCCTGGGACGCCGCCGCCACGTACACGCACGGCGTCACGGCCGCGATGCCCAGGCCGACGCAGGCGAAGCCGATCAGGGCCGGGACCACCCCACCGGTGAGGAGGGCGACGGCCAGGCCCACGCCGGCCAGCGCGCTGCCGATACGGACGATACGGGCGTCGCCCCAACGGCTGCGCCAGCCGTCCGCGAAGAGGCGGGCCAGGACCATCATTCCGGAGACGACGGCGATCCCCAGCGGCGCGAGTTCCGCCGACGCCTTGGCGACGTCCCTGAGGTAGATGGCCGACCAGTCGTTCATCGCGCCCTCGGTGACCGTGCCGAACGCCATCGCCGCGCCCATCCACAGCGTCATCGCGGCCGGCAGGGTCCACTTGGCGCGGGTCTTCTTCGGCGCGTCCGGCGCGTCCGGCGCGTCCGGTGCCGCCGCTGCCGCCGCCGCATCCGCCGATCGCTCCCGCGCCAGCAGCCCCGGCCGTGCGTACGCGGCCAGCAGCACGAGCAGGACGGCCGCCACCCCGAAGTGCACGATCACCGTGGACGTCACGGTGTTCATGCCCGACGCCAGCAGCGCGGCGGCCAGCGAGCCGCCGCTGAACGTCGCGTGCAGCCGGGACATGGCGTTGCGCTCGTACGTCACCTCCAGCTCCGCCCCCTGCGCGTTCATGGCGACGTTGAGACACGCCACCAGCGCGCCGTCGACCGCCATGATCAGCAGGGCGACGGGGTAGTTCGGCGCCTCGGCCAGCACCAGGAGCAGCAGGGCCAGGCCGAGCGCCGCCACCAGGGCGAGGCGCCGGGACCCCCACCGCCGCATGAGGACCGCCACCAGGGGGAACGCCGCCGCCGCGCCGATGCCGGTGGCCATCAGCAGCAGGCCGACCTCCGCCGCGGTGAGGTCGAGGTGGGTCTTGATCGCGGGGAGGCGCGCGGCCCAGGTGGCGTACTGGAATCCCAGTGAGCTGAACAGGGCGGCGATCGCCAACTGCGCCCGGCGGAAGGGATCGTCGTGTATGCGGAACATCGTGTGATCAGCCCACTTCGTCTCGTGCTGGTACGGCTGCTGGTGGTGCGGCTGCTGGTGGTACGGCTCCCCCGAGCACGGCCCTGGACATGTACACCGCGCCCGGCCCGTACCCCTCCGCGGGCGCGACCCCGGGCCGGGCGGTGAATCCGTTCGCCGCCCAGAAGGTGTCGCTGCCGTTGACGGCGATCAGGGAGATCCGCTCGTACCCCTCCGCCCGCGCCGTCGCGAGGAGGTGGTGCAGGAGGGTCTTCGCGAGCCCCCGGCCCCGGAGCCCCTCCTCGATCACGAGATCGTGCAGGTGCAGGTTCGCGCGGGATGCGCGTACCGCCGCCGTCTCCTCCGCGCGGGTCAGGTCCGGATACCCGTGCTCGGGGTACGGCAGCGCCAACACGTAACCCGCCAGCCGCTGTTCGGCGTCGAGGGCGAAGCAGGTGCCCGGCGACGCGCGCACCCTGGACTCCAGGGCGCTCCGCTCCTCGGACAGCCCGAGGGCGGTGTACGCACCGGCCTCCAGCGCGACGATCCCGTCCCAGTCACCCTCGGAGATCGGCCGTACGCGCGCGTCGTCGTTCATCTAGTCCCTCCCCGCCCCGCTCGCCCCCACCAGGTGGCGGTCGCCGCGGATGCACGTATAGGGCAGCGGGCTGAAGCCGTTGAACCCCTGGGTCATGTAACTGATGGCGTACGCACCGCTGGAGAGCACCCATACGGGGTCGCCGGACGCGACCGTACGGGGAACGAGCACCAGCCCGTGCTCGCGCGAGTAGGCGTCGTCGCTGTCGCAGGTGGGCCCGGCGACCACGGCCGGTACGTGGTCGGCGCCGGCGTGCGCCGGGAAGGTGAGCCGGTACTGCAACTCGTCCATCTCGTACAGGCCGTTGAACTTCCCGCAGCTCAGATACAGCCAGTGCTCGTGCTCCCCGTCCGGCGTCCGCCGCCGGGACAGCCGGGAGACGTGCGCCCGGATCGCCCCGTGGTCGGCGACGAGGTACCGCCCCGGCTCCACGAGGAACTTCAGCTCGTGGCCCGGCACTTCGCGGCACCGCCGCACGCCCTCGCGGATGACGGCGAAGATCTTGTCCAGCGGCGGGTCGAGCCGCTCGCCCCGCTTGTTGAGGTAGCCGAGGGCCGGCAGGCCCCCGCCGAGGTTGACGTGGTCCAGGGAGATGCCCCGCCCGTGCAGGACTTCGAGGACGTCGACCAGCTTGTCGAAGGCGCTGCGCCAGGCTTCGGCGGTCATCTGCTGCGAACCGACGTGCACGGACAGTCCGGACGGGGTCAGGCCCGTCTCCCGGGCCCTTTCCAGTACGAGCACCGCGTCGGCGGCCGAGCAGCCGAATTTGTTGGTGAGGCCCCAGAGCGCGCCCTGCCCGTCGGTCGCCAGCCGGCAGAACACGCGGGCGCCGGGGGCGTTTTCCGCGATCGCCGTGACGTCTTCCAGACTGTCGGTCGCGAAGTCCCGGATTCCGAGACGGTGTGCGTCGAGGATGTTCCGGTCGGACTTGACGGTGTTGCCGTAATGAATGCGTTCGAGCGGCACACCCGAACGGATCGCCTGCGCGATCTCGTTCGGGTTCGCCGCGTCGACTCCCGCTCCTCTTTCCGCGAGGCAGGAGATCACCTCGTCCACGGGACAGGCTTTCATCGCGAAGCGGACGGCGACGTCGGGCAGTTCGCGGGTGAGGACGTCGTAACTCGCCTCCATTCCCGCGAGATCGAAGATGATCCGGTCATCGGTGGCGGCGGCCAGGGCGGTGAGCATGGATATGTTCTCGTGCGTCATCGACAGGTTCAGCCAGACTGCCGTTCGAGCCGGTAAAGGCTCGTGGCTCGGCTCGCGTGCGTCAGCGGGGCCCAGGCCTCGATCAGCAGCGCGAAATCGTTGATGTCCTGTCGGGCCTCGTCCAGAAGCCGCTCACGGTCCGCGAGAAGGACGTCGGCGAACTCGGCGTATCTGCCGCCCAGTTTGCGGTAGGACCGGTCGAGGGTGTCCAGCCGTTCCACGTTTTCCGTACGGTCGAGCCCGGCGCTCTCCCTGACGAATTCGGCGATCGTGGCGACGCGTACGCGGTGCTGTTCGTCCAGCAGCGTCTCGCCGGCCGCCGCCATCTCGGCGTAGATGGAATTGAAGTAGAGCATCGACAGGAAGAACTTCGCGAACCTCGTCTGGTACGCGACGAATCCGGCGTCGGTGCGCCGCTCACCGGTGTAGTAGTTCACGATGTGGCGGTTGTGCAGCACGCCGGGCAGCGCGGAATCGTGGACCAGGTGCAGGAGGAAGTAGTCGCTGCCGACGGTGTCGGTCGCGGGCGGCAGCGGTACCGATTCGTGCACCTGGTGGAAGGCGATGTTGCACATGTCGACGTGCATGGGGTCGACCACGGTCAGGGTCGCGTGGTCCCGGGTGAAGGCCTCGGTGCCGGCTCCCCGGAAGGACTCCTCGGCGAGCTTCCTCTTCTCCTCGGCCGACCACCGGCCCGGCGCCCACAGGCTGACCACGTCGTAGTAGACGTCCCGGTCGAGCCGGTACATCTCGTCGATGTCGACGGACATCTCGCCGACGAACGAACTGCCCACCATCGTCACGGGCTTGGCCGCGTGCCGGGGATCGAGCGCGTTCTCGTCCACGCCGTCGGCCGCGTCGGCCGCGCGCTTTCCGAGCGACATGAGTTCGTGGTGGACGGGAAAGACGGGCACCCCGTCCACGGTCTGATAGCGGCTGTCCGAGTCCCGGCGGTGAACGGATTCGCAGCCGAGGGCGGCTGCGACGAGGAACGCGCGATTGGTGCACGCACCGTACGAAAGGCGGGCGGGCAGCATGAGGTCGAGCAGCAGCTCCGGCTTGACCGCGCCCGCCCGGTTGATCACCCGCCGAAGGAACTCCCGCTGTTCCGCCTCGTCCAGGTGATGCGTGATGACCCGCGGTACGGCGGGGATCCCGCGTACGACCCGGGCGTGTTCGGCGAACGTGGCCGCGTCGGAGGAGTCGAGGACGAGCAGATGGACCTCGACGTCGAACTGCCGCACCGCGTAGGCCGCTTCTTCCGCGATGGCCGAAATCGTCTCGGAGCAGGCTCTGTTGGTCGGAAGGGTCAGACAGATTCTGCGCATGCCCGGTCCCCGGTCGACAGTTCGCGGTCCTGCTTGCCCCAGGATTCAAGACCCAGCAGTTTGGCACCCAGGTCGGTCAGCTCGGCGGCTCCGTACCGGAGGGATTCGTGCCGGGTGGCGTCGCCGACCAGCGTCTTGTTCCACTCCGGGGTACGGAGATGGCGCCAGGAGTCGACGCGCGAGCGGCGCAGTTCGTGATGCGATTCCAGGGCGGGCATCATCGTCAGGTACTGGACGGCCCTGACCCCGTTCTCCGAGGTGTTGGGCGCGACTCCGTGCGCCAGCAGACCGTTCCAGATGAGCAGGTCGCCGGCCTCCAACTCGGGCCGGATCACCGGGAATTCCGTACGGTCGACGGCGGGCCTGATCGGGTCGCGGTCCGCGGGCTGGGCGACCCGCCACGGGTCGAACCGCCGGAACAGCTCGGGGTTGCACTGGAAGCCGCCGTGGTCCGGCCTGGTGTCGTTCAGCGCGATGATGCCCTGCACCCGCTGCGGCAGCACCCCGAGCGTGGTGTCGACGTCCCAGTGGAGGTCGATGTCGAACCCGCGTTCCGTGGGGGCGATGTGCGCGCGGTCGCGGTTCCTGACGTTGGGCGGGTTGAGGTTGAGCCGGTCCAGGCTCACCCACAGCTCCTCGCAGTCCCACACGTCGGCGAACGCGTCGTACACGCGCTGCGTCTGGCGGTGGTCCCAGATGAGCTGGTGGTGGTACGCCTCCACGAAGCCGTAGATGTGGAGTTCCCGGTCGAGGTCGGAGCGGAACTCCTTTTCCTCGTACCACGTGTCGGGCCGGTCCGGGTCAAGACCCTGGAACTCCCAGGCGAAATCGAGCAGACGTTTCGCGGAGACGGCCGGGATCGCCTCCTTCACGACGATGTAGCCGTACGTCTGCCAGAAGGCGAAGTCCTCCTCCGACAGCACGCGGAGCTTCTGTGTTTTCCGGAGATCCCGCAACTGCGTCTGCGCGAGATAGGTTTCGCCGTCCGAGCTGAAATACGGGACGTCCGAAGGCGCTCGATAGAGATAGTTGTCGGGCTCCGACATACAGTCGCTCCAATGGTCGAATTTCCTTGAGCGGATCGCTCCCGGGCCGAACCCGCGGCGGGACACATCGTCGGTCAGTTGTCGCTGTCAGTACGGGAGTTGATACGCACAGCGGTGAGTCCTGCGCACGGTCCCGTCAGGGGTGGTACGCCTCACAAGCCCCTTGCGACCCCCGTGTCCCCTGGCGAACTCGCGCCCCACAAATTGGACTAGACCAGCGGCTCCGTGTCAACTGTGGAAAGGGGCAAGGATTCCCGGTGCGCTAACAAGGTGAGGAGATTCCGGTTTGGTGGTCACGGATAGTGCCGATGACGTTACGAGAATGGCCTCGTTATTCGGTGGTCACGGTTGGTGTCGGTGGGGTGACGAGAACGGGCGTACGGGCGGCGTGAGTTCGGTGACCGGCGCCGAGGGGGTGTCTTGACACTGCCGATTGAGCTAGGCGAATATCCGTTGGTCTGTACCAAGGGGCCGGGTCGTCCGGCACTACCGGAAGGCCCAGCCGATGTCCTCCCACAAGCACAGCAAAGAGCTGCGGCGACTCGCGCTCTCCGTCCTCCAGCCGGGCTTCGTGGGGACCGAGGCGCCCGACTGGGTCCTGCGCGACATCCGTGACGGCCTGGCCTCCGTCGTGCTCTTCGCCCGCAACATCGTCTCGCCCGAACAGGTCGCCAACCTGACGGCCCAACTCCGCGCCGAGAACCCGTCGTTGATCATCGCCATCGACGAGGAGGCGGGGGACGTCACCCGCATCGAGTCCTCGACCGGCTCCACCCGCCCCGGCAACTTCGCCCTCGGCGCCGTCGACGACCCCGAGCTGACCGAGTC
This sequence comes from Streptomyces sp. NPDC088261, assembly GCF_044740805.1. NCBI lineage: Bacteria > Bacillati > Actinomycetota > Actinomycetes > Kitasatosporales > Streptomycetaceae > Streptomyces > Streptomyces sp. NPDC088261. Next base: position 106,764 of record NZ_JBIURL010000001.1, on the reverse strand, counting down.
CGTCGCGCGCGACCTGGGCCGCCAGCTGCACGCGGCCGGCGTGAGCCTCAACTACGCGCCCAGCGTGGACGTCAACTCCAACCCCGACAACCCGATCATCGGCGTCCGGTCCTTCGGCGTCGACGCCGGACTGGTCTCCCGGCACGCCGCCGCCTGGATCCAGGGACTCCAGTCGGGCGGAGTCGCCGCCTGCGCGAAGCACTTCCCGGGCCACGGGGACGTCGCCGTCGACTCCCACCACGGCCTGCCCACGTACGACGCGGACCTGGACGAGATCGCCGCGCAGGCACTGCCCCCGTTCCGGGCCGCCCTGGAGGCCGGGGTACGCGCGGTCATGAGCGCCCACCTCCTCGTACCGGCGTACGACCCCGACCTGCCGGCCACCCTCAGCAGCCGCGTCCTGAACGGCCTGCTCCGCAAGGAACTCGGCTTCGACGGATTGATCGTCACCGACGCCATCGAGATGGGCGCGGTGACCAACCGTTACGGGATCGAGGGCGCCACGGTCATGGCCGTCGCGGCCGGCGCCGACGCCATCTGCGTCGGCGGGGAGAACGCCGAGGAGTCCACCGTCGGCCTCCTCGCCGACGCCCTCGTCCGCGCGGTGTCTGCCGGCGACCTCGCCGAGGACCGCCTGGCGGAGGCGTCCCGCCGGGTCGCCGAATTCGCCGAGTGGTCCACGCGGTTGGGCCAGGGGGTCCCGGTCGACCCGGTCAGCGGCGACATCGGCTTCGTCGCCGCGCGGCGCGCGATCCGTACCAGCGGCTCGACGCAGGGCGTCCTCCCGCTGACCGCCGCACCCCACGTGGTGGAGCTGGTGCCCTCCAACAACCTGGCCATCGGCAAGGAGACGCCGTGGGGTGTCGCCGTACCGCTGCGCGAGCGGCTGCCGGGAACCACCTTCGTACGGGTGCACCACCAGCAGCTGGAGGCCGACTCCGCGGTCCTGGAGAAGCACGCGCTGGCCCCCGCGGCGGGCCGTCCGATCGTGGTGGTCGTACGGGACGCCTCCCGGAACAAGTGGATCGGACGCGCCCTCGCGGACCTCACCGCGGCGCGCCCCGACGCGATCGTGGTGGAGATGGGCCTCCCCGGCGCCACCGCCCCCGGCGCGGTCCAGATCTTCACCCACGGCGCGACGGCGGCCTCGGGAGTGGCGGCGGCGGAGGTTCTGGTCGGGGCCTGACGTACCGTCACCTTCGCTTGTCCGGTTGTACGTTGCTCCCGTAGCCGCCCCGAAGCCCGCGCGCGGTCAGCCCTCCAGGATCAGTCTCTCCAGGGCCGCGCGGGCCTCGGCGTCGGAGCGGGAGCGGGCGGCCATGGCCGCGGCCAGGCGGCGGGTCCATTCGTCCAGGCCCACCGGGGTGCGGGACAGGACCACGCCGCGTACCACCTTGGCGACCTCCGCCACCGGGTGGCCGTGGGTCAGGGTGAGGGTGAGGCGCTCGTCCTCCAGGGCGATCTCCACCCGTTCGACCCGGCCCTCGCGGCCGGCGACGCGGTCGGACAGCGTGCGCTTGCGCTCCAGGCTGATGGAGCCGGGCGGGAGCGCCGCCGCCAGGGAGCCGCTGAGGACCTGGCCGTAGATCTCCAGGTCCGCCGCGTCCCGGCGCAGCGCCGCCGCCAGCGTGTCGACCGTCCCGGCCGGGGTGGTGGCGGGGAGGCGGAGGGCGTCCTCCCCGGGCCCGTTCTCGTCCGGCGCGGTCTCGTCCGGCCCGTTTTCGTCCGGCCCCTTCTCGTACGGCTCGTCCCCGGCCGGCCCTCCGCCGTCCGGCCCCGTCCCTCCCGGCCTGTTCTCGTCGGGCTCGCTCTCTGTCACCGTGTCACCCGTCCAGGCTCAGCACCATCGTCGGACGCTGGATCTCGTGGTCGGAGCGCAGCGGCCGTACCGCCGTACCGATCGAGAAGAACTCCGTGGTGTGCCCGCCCCAGCGGTGGTTGTGCGCGTTCAGCTGCACGCCGACCACACCCTCCGCGTCCAGCTCCTCCGCCTCCGCCTGCATCCGGGCCATCGCCAGCTCGCGGGCGTCGTAGAGGGCCTGGGTGAACTTCTCGATCTCCACGTTCTTGCCGAAGTTGGAGAACGTCGACCCCATCCGCTGGTGCGCGATGTGGTAGACGCACGTCCCCATCACCATGCCGAGCGGCGCGTAACCCGCCCGGATCAGGGTCCAGAAGTCCTGGCCGGAGAGGTCCGAAGTGAAGGGCTGGCCCTTGTTGTTGCGCCAGGCCGTGCCGCCCGGCGCCGGGTGGTCGGACTTCACGGCCGTGCCGATGGCGATGAACTCGGCGATGTCGTTGCCGAACTCCCGTGCCTCGACGCTCAACCGGACCCCGACGATGCCGTCCGCGCCCAGTTGCGCGGCCTCGGCCTCCATCCGGGTCATGGCCAACTCGCGTGCGTGGTACATCGCCTGGCTGAGGGTCTCCAGCTCCTGGTTCTTGTTCCACCGGCCGAGCTGGATGCCCACGTGGTAGATCGAGCTGCCGAGCACCAGGCCGATGGGGCGGAAGCCCACCTCCCGTACGAGCAGGAACTCGTTCACCGAGAGGTCGCTGGTGAAGATCGAACCGGCCTTCCCCGGCTCCAGGGCCGCCAGCCTGCGCATGGCGTCGGCCGGGACACCCTGCTCGTTGGGGGCGGCGCCGGAGTTCGGCGCCCCCTCCACGGCGCCCCCCTCGTTCGTACCCTCGTCCGCGTAGTCACCGCTCACGTCTCCACCTCTTCCTCCGGGCTGCTCGCGCCGTGCCATGGAACCGGCCCTCCGTCGCTGTCTCCGCCGTCATCCCTGGTCGCCCAGCTCCTCCAGTTCCTCGGCGAGCCGGCGCCGCTCGGCCGGATCCGCGTACGGACTGCCCTCCGTCTCCGCGAGCCGCCGGCGCAGCCGCTCGCCCCGCCGGTCCAGCGGCATCACGGCGAGCGTCGGCGGGCGCTCCGCCCGCGCCCGGAAGCGGGCGATGGTCGTGGCCACCATCGTCGACTCGGCCACGTGGTCCTCCGCCTCGGTGCCGTACCGGGACGCCCGTACGCACGACTCCCGCCAGATCCGCAGGTCACCGCTGGCGAGGATGACGCCGTCACCACCGGCGTGGGTCCCTTGCAGCTCCAGCTGGTGCCGGGCGTCGGCCCGTACCTCCCCGACCAGCGCGCTCCACGCGCCGACCTCGGTGTTGCTCCAGGAGAACGCCTGTGAGCGGGTGCCGAAGTCGTCGTGGCGGACGCCGATCGACATGCCGACCAGCAGTTCCACCGGCACCCAGCCGGCCGCGACGAGCTTGGCGAAGCCCTGGCCGTCCAGGTGGCAGGTGAAGGGGCGCGGCGCGCGGACGCCGCCCCTGGCCCGGACCGCCGTACCGATGACCTTGAACTCCAGGCAGTTCGGCTGCGACGGGAAGGGGGCCATGGTGAATTCCGCCGCCACGACGCCGTCGCCGCCGAGTGCCGTGCACTCCGCCGCCAGCCTGCCGAGAGCGGTACGGCGCGCCTCATCGAACACATGAACGAGTCCGGCCGCCGGCGCGCCGTCCCCGGACAGCGCCACCTGTCCGGGCGCGGTCGACATCGTGTAGCCCGCGCCGAGGTAGAGGCAGTCGTAGTAGCCCCAGTTCCGGCTGGAGCGTCCCAGCTGGTAGACCGTCGATCCCATCGCCTGGCCCACCGGCTCGAAACCCACCGAGCGGATCGCCGCGAAGGCGCTCGTGGAGAGCGCGGACGACCACGTTCCGCTTCGTTGGGCCTCGGTGATGCGCAGCTCGGCGGCCGGAGGCAGGCCCGCACCGCTCCAGGGGACCGTCATCCACCCACCACCTGTCACCACCCGTCCCTTTTGTGCCTCTATTCACCCTAATCGAGTCGGCCGGATGGCGCCCGACCCCCGGTCCCCGGATCCCTTTGAAACATTCCGGCCCCGCCGTCGCGTCAGAGAGAGGTAAGGGCGGGAAGCCGGGGCAGTCCAGGTGAACGGGGAAACCATGGGCCTCATGGGAGTGAGGGGGCGTCGGAGCCGCGAGGCCGCGCGCACGGCCCGCGCGGACGATTTCAAACACTTCGCCGTCGGCCGTACGAACCATCTCTTCCGCTCCGCGTGCCTGCTGACCAGCGGCGACACCCATCTCGCCGAGGATCTGGTGCAGGAGACACTCGGCCGGATGTACGCGCTGTGGGGGCGCGTCGCCCGGATCGACAACCCGGCGGGGTACGCGCAGACCGTCCTGGTCCGTACGTTCCTCACCCACCGGCGGCGGCGCTCGGCCACCGAACAGCCCGTCGGGGAGATCCCCGAGACGGCCCCCCACGCGGGCACCGACCCCGCGCTACGCGTGGCGCTCCTCTCCGCACTCGGCCAACTGCCCCCGAAGGACCGGGCGGTGGTGGTGCTGCGGTACTGGGAGGACCGCAGCGTCGAGGAGACGGCGCTCGCGATGAATTGCAGCTCGGCCGCCGTACGGACCAGATCCGTACGCGCGTTGGCGAAGCTGCGTGACCAACTGGGCGGCGTGTACGCCGAGTTCGCCGATCACTGATCCCGGCGGAACTCCCGTTCAGCGCTGTCCTGTCCCGTGAACCATGAGTAAGGAGTGGGATCAACCATGCCCTTTGAAGAGCCTTTCGAAGACAGGATCGGTCACGCGCTGCGTGCCGCGGGCGACGCCTTCGAGCCCGCCGACCGGTCCACCCTGGTCGACGGCGGACTGGCCCGCGGCCGCCGCCAGGTGGCCCGGCGGCGTTCGGCCGCCGTGACCGGCGGTGTGCTCGCGCTGGCCGTCGTCGGCGTCGGCGGCGCGTACGGGGGCGGGCTGCTGGGGGGTACGGGGACCGACGACACGTCCCTCGCCGTGCCGGCCCTGACCGCCTCCGAGGCGGGGGTCTCCGGCGCGGAGCTGGCCAGGATCCTGACCGGTCTGCTCCCCGACGGAAAGCTGAGCGAGGTGAGCGCCCGGGCGGCCGGGACCATGCCCAGCGCCGTCGTGTCCGGGGTCTTCGACGACGGCAAGGGACCGGCCGCGATCTCCGTCGTCCTGACGCACGTGGGCGGCAAGCCCGCGCTCCCGCAGACGCAGTGCCCGGATCAGGTGTTCGTACCGTACGAGTCCTGCTCCGGCACCGAGCTCCCCGACGGTTCGTCGCTCCGGATCTTCCAGGGGTTCGAGGGCCCGGACCTCAAGGACGGCGTCAAGCGGTGGCAGGCGACGTGGCGGAACGGCAGGTTCCTGGTCGACGCCACCGAGTACAACGCGCCGGCCCAGAAGGGCGCCCCGGTCTCCCGGCCCGAACCGCCCCTCGACGCGAAGCAGTTGCGGGGCCTGGTGACCTCCGCGGAATGGAGCGGGCCCCTGCGCGCGCTGCCCACGGCCCCGCCCGGGAAGGACCCCGGCCGGACGGCCACCCCCTCCGAGTCCTCGGAGGCGGCGGGCGGCGGGGGCACGGGCGGATCCGCCGCCACCGCGTCCGGGTCGGTCCGTGAGATCTTCCTGTCCCTGCTCCCCAAGAGGGCGAAGGTGCTGGAACAGGGCGGCCAGGCCGACGACTACGCGTACGCCGTCGTGGACGACGGCAAGGGGGCCAGCTTCGTCCAGATCAACGTGCAGCCCGACATGCTCGATGTCGCGGACGAGCTGTACGGCGAGGGCGCGACCAGCCTGCCGGACGGCACGCTTCTCAAGACGACCAAGCAGCCCAGCGAGAAGGGCGGCAAGGACGCGGTCATGTGGACCGCCGACACCATGCGCCCCGACGGGCTCCGCGTGGTGGTCTCCGCGCTCAACGCCGGAGCGTTCCGCGCGGACGCGACCCGCAAGGCCCCCGCGCTCTCGATCGCCCAGCTCACCAGGCTCGCCACCAGCGAGAAGTGGGTGACGCGCGACTAGGGCGTGCCAGGCGCCGCGAGCCAGACCCCACTTTGCGGACACGCCCTAGAGCTGTCCGCGGGTACGGCCCACCGCAGGGCCAGCGTCGCGATCCGCCGGGCCGGGGGGCTCGGCGGCTCGCCGCGGCCGGGGGCGCCCGCCCGCCCCCCCGGTCACTTCGCGTCCGAGTACCGCTCCACCGTCGCCGTCGTGAACGGGAACCTCACCGGCGTCTCGCCGAAGGCGATCCGGCCGGCCAGCTCGCCCGCCGCCCGGATCGCCTCCGTCACCTCCGCGGTCTCCTCCTCCGGGCAGTGCACGATCACCTCGTCGTGCTGGAAGAACACCAGCTCCGCCCGCATCCCCGCCGTCGCCCGCCGCAGCGCCGCCAGCATCACCAGCGCCCAGTCGGCCGCGCTGCCCTGCACCACGAAGTTCCGCGTGAAGCGCCCGCGCGCCCGGCCGTTCGTCGACGCGTACCCCGGCGTGAACTCACCGTGCGCGGACCCCGCCTCCCCCGCGTCCTGCGGGATCCCCGCCTCGCCGTCGTCCTCCGCCCCGGCCGCGCGCGGGCTGGTCCGCCCCAGCCACGTCCGTACGAGCCTGCCCTCCTCGCCCGCCTTCGCCGCGTCGTCCACATACGCCACGGCCAGCGGGAACCTGCGCCGCAGCGCCGCCAGGTTCTTCAGCCCGTCGCCCGACGTCTGGCCGTAGATCGCGCCCAGCAGCGCGATCTTCGCGTGGTCGCGGTCGCCCGCGAACGCCCGGTCGGACAGCGCCGTGTACAGATCGCCGTCGTGCCCGGCCACCTCCATCAGGCCCGGGTCGCGGGAGATCGCGGCCAGCACCCGGGGCTCCATCTGGTCGGCGTCCGCCACCACCAGCCGCCACCCCGCGTCGGCGACGACCGCCCGCCGTATCACCCGGGGGATCTGGAGCGCCCCGCCGCCGTTCGTCGTCCAGCGGCCGGAGACCGTACCGCCCGGCAGGTACTCCGGCCGGAACCGCCCGTCCCGCACCCAGTCCTGGAGCCACCCCCAGCCGTGCGCCGTCCAGATCCGGTACAGCTTCTTGTACCGGATCAGCGGCTCCACCGCCGGATGGTCGATCTCCGCCAGCTCCCAGCGCCGCGTCGACCTCACCCTGATCCCGGCCCCCGCGAACGCCTTCACCACGTCGGCGGGCAGATCCGGCCGCACCCGCCGCCCGAACGCCGCCGACACCTCGTCCGCCAGCTCCGCCAGCCGGCGCGGCTCACCCCCGCCCGCGTACCGCTCGCCCAGCAGCTCGTGCAGCACCTCCCGGTGCACGTCCGCCCGCCACGGCAGCCCCGCGCGGTGCATCTCGGCGGCCACCAGCATGCCCGCCGACTCCGACGCCGTGAGCAGCCGCATCCGTCCGGGGTGTTCGGCCGCCGCGTGCCGGTCCTGCTGCCGCGCGTAGACCTCCAACAAGCCCTCGAAGGGGACGTCGGCGCCCGCGTGCGCCTCGAACAGCGACGACTGCGAGCCCGGCGCGGCCGAGCGCGGCGGCGGATCGGGCGGTACGGGCCCGTGGTGCAGCCGCGCCCAGGCCGCCGCCGCAGACCGGGGCTCCCCGAGCCGCCCCTCGTGGCCGAGGAGGAGCTGCTCCGCCGCCTCGATGTCGTAACACCGCTCCACCCGTACCCCCGCCGCCAGCAGGCGCGGATACGTCTCCGCCGTCGACCGCCACACCCACCGCCCGGCCTCGGGCAGCCGCTCCCTGACCGCCGCGGCCAGCTCGGGCTCGCGCAGCACGGGGCCGGCGGGCAGGCCGTCGGCGCCCAGCGGGGCGAGCAGCGCGCCGCCGCCGTCCGTCGGTGCGACAGCCCATCGTCCGGTCATGGAATCGAGTCTCGCAGGAGGGTCTGACAGCCAAGCGGGTCCGGCACGCGGGCGGGTCCGGCCGCCCGGGGGGCCCGGGAAGCGGCACGATCGATTCCGTGGACCACACGACCCCCATCCCCACCCCACGGAGGCACGCATGAAGGCGATCCAGTTCGAGGAGTTCGGCGGCCCCGAGGTCCTGCACCTCAAGGACCTCGGCGCACCACACGCGGGCCCCGGCCAGGTCCGCGTCGCCGTGAAGGCCGCCGGCGTCAACCCGATGGACTACAAGATCCGTCACGGATGGCTGAAAGATTTCTTCCCCACCCCGCTCCCGTACGTCCCGGGCCTCGAATTCGCCGGGGTCGTGGACGAGATCGGTGAGGGGGTGACCGAGTTCGCCGCCGGCGACGAGGTGCTGGGGTGGAGTGCCTCCGGCTCGTACGCCGAGTACGCCCTCGCCTTCGCCGCCGTCATCGCGCCCAAGCCCGCCGGGCTCGGCTGGGAGGAGGCGGCGGCGATCCCGATCGCCGGGGAGACCGCCCTCCGGGTGCTGGACCTGCTGACCCTGGCCGACGGCGAGACCCTTCTCCTGCACGGCGCGTCCGGCGGCGTCGGCGCGGTGGCCGTCCAGCTCGCCGTCGCGCGGGGCGTCAACGTCATCGGTACGGCGTCGCCGTCGAACCACGACTACGTGCGCTCGCTCGGCGCCGTACCCGTGGCGTACGGCGACGGCCTGGTCGAGCGGGTACGGAAGGTCGCGCCCCAGGGCGTGGACGCCGTGTTCGACGCGGCCGGCAAGGGGGCGCTGCCCGACTCGATCGAACTGCGCGGCGGTACGACCGACCGCGTCGTCACCATCGCCGACGGGGACGCGGCCGAGTACGGGGTGATGATGACGACCGGCGCGCCGTCCGACGAGTGGAGGCGGGACTCGCTGGTACAGAACGCGGGCCTGGCGGTCGAGGGCGGCCTCCGCCTCCGGATCGCCGAGACGTTTCCGCTGTCCGGCGCGGCGGAGGCGCAGACGAGGAGCGAGGAGGGCCACCCGACGGGCAAGCTGGTGATCCTGCCGTAGCGCGGTGAACCAGTGGTGGGGGGCCGGGGGAGACATTCCCCGCCCCCCACCTACTCCGTCAGCGCCCTGACCACCCGCGCCGGATTCCCCACCGCCAGCACCCCCGCCGGCAGGTCCTTCGTCACCACGGCCCCCGCCCCCACCACCGTGTTCGCGCCGATCGTCACCCCCGGACACACGATCACCCCGCCGCCCAGCCAGACGTTGTCCCCGATGGTGATCGGCGCCGCCCTCTCCCAGCCCGCCCGCCGCCGTTCCGTGTCCAGTTCGTGGAGCGGCGTGAGCAGCTGGACGTTCGGGCCGATCTGGACGTCCGCCCCGACGGTGATCGGCGCCGCGTCCAGGAACACCGCGTTGAAGTTGACGAACGTACGGTCACCGACGCTGATGTACGTGCCGTAGTCGCAATGGAACGGCGGCCGGATGTTCACCCGCTCACCCACCGAACCGAGCAGCTCCGCCAGGATCCCCGCGCGCTCGGCGGGCGCCGCCCCTCCGTTCGCGTTGTACGCCGCGCAGAGCGCGAAGCGGCGCTCGGTCTCCGCGCCCAGCTCCTCGTCGTCCGCGATGTACCACTCCCCGGCCAGCATGCGCCGCTTGTTCTCGCCCACGGAGGTCCCCTCGTCGGATGCGTACACCGATGCGTTCACACATACGTACACCGATATGTACACCGATACGTATGACCTATACGGAGGCACCCACGCCGCCCGCGCACCCGGTCTGGGATCATTGATCCTCCGGGCAGGTACGGAGAGGGCAGTGGCATGAGCGAGGCCGGCACACGGACCGTCGAGCTGGCCCTCGCCGCCCTCCTGGCCACCGGCGGCCGGGGTAACGACGGCGGCGAAGGGGTCGACACCGGCGCCTCCCTCCTCGCCGCCGATCCCACGGCCGACGCGGAGCTGCGCCGGCGCGGCGAGGGATTCGTACGGCTGGCGTGGGAGCGCGGCTGGCAGCCCGCCGACGTCGTACGGCTGGTCCGCCGCGATCTCGACGAGCCGCACGTACGGCTCGTCACCGAACTGATCGCGGCGGAGACGCGGCGGTACGAGCGGCTCCCGCCGCGCTGGTCCGACCAGCTCGAGGACCTCACCGCCGGACCGGCAAATACAAAAACAAAGACAGAGACAAAGGTCCAGGCACGGGCACAGCCCCCGACCCCGCCCCGGACCGACCGCTTCTCCCACGCCACCGCCGTACTGGAGCTGTACCGGCTGCTCATCCGCCTGCCCGCTGTCGAACCGGTCGGTCCCGTACCGGGCACGCCCCTCCATCTGCCGCCGGTCGAGGGCGAGCCCCGCATGCTCACCCGGATCCGCGCGCTGCTCGCGAAGGCCGAGGCGACCGGCTACCCGCCGGAGGCCGAGGCGCTCACCGCCAAGGCGCAGGAGCTGATGGCCCGGCACAGCATCGACGACGCGCTGCTCGCCGACCGGACGATGCGGGGCGATGTGCCCGGCGCGTGCCGGATCGGGGTGGACGCGCCGTACGAGACGGCGAAGGCGATCCTGCTCGACGCCGTCGCCACCGCCAACCGCTGCCGCGCGGTGTGGAACAGCGCGTACGGCTTCTCCACCGTGGTCGGCTTCGAGGCCGACCTGGCGGCGGTCGAACTGCTCCACACCTCGCTGCTGGTGCAGGGGACGGCGGCGATGACCCGCGCGGAGGCGGAGCAGCGGGCGGCGGGGCGCAAGCGGACGAAGACCTTCCGTCAGTCCTTCCTGATGGCGTACGCGCACCGGATCGGCGAACGGCTGGCCGCGGCGACCGACCAGGTCACGGCGGACGCGCGCGACGAGTCCGGTGGCACCGGGGGCGCCGCCCTGCTCCCGGTGCTCGCCGCGCGGGACGTGGCGGTCGAGGACCGTACGGACCGGATGTTCCCGGAGACGGTCGCGACCCGCGTCCGCGGGGTGACGGACGAGGCGGGCTGGACCCACGGCACCTCGGCGGCGGACGCGGCCCGCGTCCCGGGCGCCAGGAACACGGGCAACGGTCGCACCCGAATCCGCCCGGGCACGGACCGGCCCTAGCGCCTTCGGCGTCTCCCCGGCCCGCGGCGTCGGCAGGGCCCACGGGAAGGACTCGTACCCCGGCAGGGAGCCTCTTCCGCGTTACCCATGTGACGAGTGCGACCCATGGGGCCGGTGTGGGGCCCTCGATCTTTACCTGGACACTGGAGCCAGAACGCCGTTCTGTGCGTCTGTTCCAGGAGAGCGCACGTGCACGTGTGAAGGAGTAACCGAAGGACCACCCCGCGTGCACGTGCATCTGCTCATGCATGCGCACATGAACACAGCTATGATCCGGGAAAGTTGACACTTGCACCTTGCAACTCGGGGAGCGACCTGTGCACCACGTGTACAACGGCATTGCGGCCACAGAGCTGCACGGCGTCGTCTGGCAGAAAAGTAGGCACAGCAACTCCCAGGGATCCTGCGTGGAGTTCGCCAAGCTGCCTGGTGGGGAGGTGGCGGTACGGAACTCACGCCACCCGGACGGCCCCGCGCTGGTGTACACGCCGGCCGAGATCGAGGCGATGCTGCTCGGTATCAAGGACGGCGAGTTCGACCACCTGATCGCGGAGGGCTGAGAGCGCCGAAACGGGCGAAATCGCCCGGAGAGAATGGCCGGAACGCGTGCGTTCCGGCCACCCTCGTGTCCGTCGGTCGGTGGGTCAGTCGGTCTGGAGCTGGAAGAGCGCCCAGACCACCTTTCCGTGCAGCGAACCCGCCAGCGGGTGCCACCCCCAGGTGTCGCTGAAGGAGTCGACCAGGAACAGACCCCGGCCCGACTCCGCCGCACAGTCCTCGTCCGTCTCCCGTGCCACCGGACTCGAGTGGCTGGGATCCCGCACCGCGCACACCAGGCGCGACTTCCACCGCATCAGGTGCAGGCGTACGGGGGAGTCCTGGGGCTCCCGCGGGGTGTCCGCGGGCAGGGCGTGCCGCAGCGCGTTGGTGACGAGTTCGGACACGACGAGCGCGACGTCGTCGAAGCGGTCGTCGAGTTCCCACTGGTCCAGCGTGGTCCGGGTGAACTGCCTGGCCCCGCGCACCGCCTCGTAGCGGGCGGGCAGGGCGCACGACGCCGAGCTGGCCACCCCAGCGGGATCGATGGGGGGAAGCCCCTGCCTTAAAGGCTCGAGCATGGTCGATCCATTCGTCCCCATGCGAGGCACTCCCGGGATTCGCGGCCGTAGCGATACTGCGCGGTGGTCCAGCGTCACAACACGTCAATCACGAACGAGCACACAGGTGCGCGGGGACCATGGTTCCGAATGCGTACGGCAGATGCAAGGGCAGATGCACGTGCACGTGCCGGACCTGTCCCTTCACGTGACGGTTCTTTCACATTTCTCCCACCGACTACTTTTGGGCACTCCGTAAAGCCTTCTTCTTTCCGTAATCGAATGAGTACGCGCTGAAGCGTTTTGATGGCAGAATCCGGGGCTTGGGGCTCGGGGGTGCCCTGCGGTGAACCACTTGTGATGGGGAGGGTTGGAGACGTGACCGCAGCCGAATCGGGCGGTTCCGTAGTGCGGCGCATTCTGCTGGGCTCACAGTTGAGGCGCCTGCGCGAGACGCGCGGCATCACACGTGAGGCCGCCGGCTACTCGATCCGCGCATCCGAGTCCAAGATCAGCCGTATGGAGTTGGGACGGGTGAGCTTCAAGGCCAGAGACATCGAGGACCTGCTGACCCTCTACGGGGTGGCGGACGAACGGGAGCGCGGAGCTCTCCTCGGCCTCGCCCGGGAGGCCAACGTCGCGGGCTGGTGGCACAGTTACAGCGACGTACTCCCCGGCTGGTTCCCCACCTACATCGGTCTGGAGGGCGCCGCCTCACTCATTCGTATCTATGAAGTGCAGTTCGTGCACGGCCTGTTGCAGACCGAGGCGTACGCCCACGCCGTGGTCACCCGCGGGATGCGCGACCCCGAGAAACAGTGTGCCGAGATCGAACGGCGCGTCGCGCTGCGGCTGGAGCGCCAGAAAGTGCTCGTCTCCGAACGGGCGCCGCGCTTCCACGCGGTGCTGGACGAGGCCGCGCTGCGCCGCCCGTACGGCGACCGCTCCGTGATGCGGGGCCAGTTGAGACACCTCATCGAGATCTCCGAGCAGCCGAACGTCACGCTCCAGGTGATGCCGTTCAGCTTCGGCGGCCACGCGGGTGAGACCGGCGCCTTCACGATGCTGAGCTTCCCCGAGTCGGACCTCTCCGACGTCGTCTACCTCGAACAGCTGACCAGCGCTCTGTATCTGGACAAGCGCGAGGAGATCGCCCACTACGAACGGGTGATGGAGCGGCTCCACCAGGACAGTCCCGGTCCCGGTGAGAGCCGCGATCTGCTTCGTGGACTCCTCGAACTCATCTGACCCAGAAGTATGATGACGTGACATCAGTGACATCGGTTACGCGGTAGTCCTGCGACGAGGGGTCGAGTCTCATGTCCTTCTTCACCAGCCTCGCCCACCAGTACATCGATGGTGAGTGGAAGCCCGGGAGCGGCTCCTGGGACATCATCGACTTCAACCCGTACAACGGGGAGAAGCTGGCCGCGATCACGGTGGCGTCGGTGGCGGAGATCGACCAGGCCTACCGTGCGGCGGAGCGCGCGCAGGTGCCGTGGGGCGAGAGCAACCCGTACGCGCGCAGGCTGGTGTTCGAGCGTGCCCTGCGGGTGGTCGAGGACCGTGAGGACGAGATCGCCGGGACGATCGTCGCGGAGCTGGGCGGCACCCGGCTCAAGGCCGCCTTCGAGCTGCACCTCGCCAAGGAGTTCCTGCGCGAGGCGATCCAGCTGTCGCTGCGCCCCGAGGGCCGAATACTCCCCTCGCCGGTCGACGGCAAGGAGAACCGCGTCTACCGGCTGCCGGTCGGGGTCGTCGGTGTCATCAGCCCCTTCAACTTCCCGTTCCTGCTGTCGCTCAAGTCGGTCGCGCCCGCGCTGGCGCTCGGCAACGCCGTCGTCCTCAAGCCCCACCAGAACACCCCGATCTGCGGCGGATCCCTGGTGGCGAAGGTCTTCGAGGACGCGGGCCTGCCGCCCGGCGTGCTGAACGTCGTGATCACCGACATCGCCGAGATCGGCGACGCGCTGCTGGAGCACCCCGTCCCCGCGGTCATCTCCTTCACCGGCTCGGACAAGGTGGGACAGCACGTCGCCACCGTCTGCGCCCAGAACTTCAAGCGCGCCGTCCTCGAACTGGGCGGCAACAGCGCGCTCATCGTCCTGGACGACGCCGACATCGACTACGCGGTCGACGCGGCGGTGTTCAGCCGGTTCGTGCACCAGGGCCAGGTCTGCATGGCGGCCAACCGCATCCTGCTGGACCGGTCGGTGGAGAAGGAGTTCACCGACAAGTTCGTCGCCAAGGTGAGGACGCTGAAGGTCGGCGACCCGGCGGACCCGGCGACTCACATCGGTCCGCTCATCAGCTCCTCGCAGGCCGACGCCGTGACCGCGGTGGTCGACCAGACCGTCGCGGCGGGCGCGACGGCGCTGCTGCGCGGCTCGACCGTCGGCAATCTCGTCTCCCCGACGGTCCTGACCGGCCTGGCGGCCGACTCGCCCGTCCTGGCGCAGGAGATCTTCGGCCCGGTCGCGCTCCTCGTCCCGTTCGACGGGGAGGACGAGGCGGTACGGATCGCCAACGACACCCCGTACGGCCTGAGCGGCGCCGTCCACACCGGGGACGTCGAGCGCGGGGTGCGGATCGCGCGCCGGATCCGTACCGGCATGATCCACATCAACGACGGTACGGTCCACGACGAGCCGATCGTCCCCTTCGGCGGCGAGAAGCACTCGGGGTCGGGGCGGCTGAACGGCGAGTCGATGATCGAGGCGTTCACGACCCAGAAGTGGATCTCGGTGCAGTACGGCCGCTCGCGCTTCCCGTTCTGAGCCTCCCGACCCCTGCCCGACAGTGGGTGGCGGGCGCGGCGAGTTGCGGGCCCGGCGCCGGGTGTGCCTCACCCGGGCCATAGCCTGGAGGCATGTCAGCGATCCGTTTGCTCGTGCTCGGCGCGGTGCGCCAGCACGGGCGGGCCCACGGCTACCAGGTGCGCAACGACCTGGAGTACTGGGGCGCGCACGAGTGGTCCAACGCCAAGCCCGGCTCGATCTACCACGCCCTCAAACAGATGGCGAAGCAGGGCGTGCTGCTGGCCCACGAGGTGGCGCCGAGCACGGCGGGCGGGCCGCCCCGGACGGAGTACGAGATCACCGAGGCGGGGCACGAGGAGTACTTCAGGCTGCTCCGCGCGTCGCTGACGGCGTACGACCAGAACGTGGACGTGCTCTCCGCCGCGCTCGGCTTTGTCCTCGACCTGCCGCGCGCGGAGGTGGTCGAGCTGCTGGGGAAGCGGGTGGCCGCGATCGAGGCCTGGCGGCACGCGGTGACGCGGCACTACGTACCGGAGGCCGGCCCGGACCAGCTCGGGCACATCGGCGAGATCATGAACCTCTGGGTGCACACGGCGGACACCGGCGCGGAGTGGACGCGCGGGCTGATCGCGCGCGTCGAGGGCGGGGCGTACACCTTCGCGGGGGAGGGCGAGCCGTTCATCGGGGTGCTCGGGGAGGGCGAGGAGAATCCGTACGCGACGGGGGTCACGCATGAGGGCGACAGTGGCTAATCAAGTTTGACCAACATCCCGGCAGGGGATACCTTTCCCGTCGTCGTCAAATTTGACTACTTGAGTGGGGGAGACGCGGGTGACCGACCTGACCGAGGTGATCGTCATGGAGGGCGTACGGAAGCGGTACGGCGGCAGGCGGGCGCTGGACGGCCTCGACCTGACGGTCGCGCGCGGCACGGTGCACGGCGTGCTGGGGCCCAACGGCGCGGGCAAGACCACGGCCGTACGGGTCATGGCCACGCTGCTGCGGCACGACGAGGGGGTGGCGCGGGTGGCGGGCTTCGACGTACGGACACAGGGGTCCGAGGTGCGGCGGCGGATCGGGCTGCTCGGCCAGCACGCCGCCGTGGACGAGGAGTTGAGCGGCCGTCAGAACCTGGAGATGTTCGGGCGGCTCCACCGGCTGGGCGCCCGGCGGGCCGCCGCCAGGGCCGGCGAACTGCTCGGCCGCTTCGGTCTCGGGGACACCGGGCGCAAGGCGGTCAAGCGGTACAGCGGCGGCATGCGGCGGCGGCTCGACCTCGCGGCCTCGCTGATCACCGACCCGGAGGTGCTCTTCCTGGACGAGCCGACCACCGGACTCGACCCGCGCGGCCGGGCCGAGGTGTGGAGCGCGGTGCGGTCGCTGGTGGGCGGCGGGACGACCGTCCTGCTCACCACCCAGTATCTGGAGGAGGCCGACCAACTGGCCGACCACATCTCGGTGGTGGACGGCGGGCGGGTCGTCGCGCACGGCACGGCGGACGCGCTCAAGGCGGCGACCGGGGGCGACCGGATCGATGTCGTCCTGCGGGACGCCGGTCAACTCGGCGAGGCGGCGCGCCTGTTGGCGGGCGCGGCGGGCACGTACGCCGTCGGCACGGACGTGGACCGGCGCCTGCTGAGCGCGCCCGTCACGGACCGGATGGCCGTACTGACCGAGGTGGTACGGGTGTTGGACGCGGCGGGCATCGAGGCGGAGGACATCGCGCTGCGGCGGCCGACGCTGGACGAGGTCTTCCTCCACCTCACCGGCGGGGACCGGCCGGGCCACCACGACCAGCAGCAGGAGGCTCTCGCATGACCACGCTGAACGCGCCCCCGACCGTCCCCGCCCCCGCCGCCGTCCCCTCCGCCACCGCCGGCGGCCGGCTCGGCCGGGCACTCACCGACTCGTGGACCATGACCCGGCGCGAACTCGCCCACTGGGCCAGGCAGCCCGTCCAGGTCGTCGTGGGACTGGTCTTCCCGGTGATGCTGCTCCTGATGTTCGGCTTCCTGACCGGCGGCGGCCGGGGCCTCTCGGGGGACTACGTCGACTACCTCGTGCCTGGCATGCTTGCCCTGACGATGGCCTTCGGCCTCGAATCGACGATGCTCGCCGTCACCCAGGACCTCAACAAGGGCGTCATCGACCGCTTCCGCTCCCTGCCGATGGCGGTGTCGGCGGTCCTGGTGGGACGCAGCGCCGCCGACATGATCCAGTCCGCGGCCGGCCTGGCGGTCATGACCGGCGTCGGCTGGACGATCGGCTGGCGCTGGCACGACGGTCCCAGCGCCTTCCTGGCCGCGGTGGGCCTGCTGCTCCTGTTCCGCTTCGCGATGCTCTGGGTCGGGATCCATCTGGCGATGGTGGCGGGCCGCCCGGAGATGGTGCAGGCGGTCCAGATCCTCGTCTGGCCGGTCGGCTTCCTCTCCAACGCCTTCGCGACGCCGCGGTCCATGCCGGGCTGGCTGGGCACGGCGGTGGAGTGGAACCCCCTCTCGGCCACGGCCACGGCGGCCCGCACCCTCTTCGGCAACCCCGCCGCACCGAGCCACACCTGGCCGGCCGAACACGCGAACCTCCTGGCGGTGGCGTGGCCGGTGGCGCTGCTCCTGGTGTTCTTCCCCCTGGCGGTACGGAGGTTCGGCCGCCTGAGCCGCTAGAGGCCGTCCGCCGTAGCCGGGCGGGCCCGCGAGGCCTTTCCGGCGACGGCCTTGCTCGTACGACCGAGTGGTGGGCCGGGCAGCCTGTCCGGTGAATCCGGGTGCTCTCAGGGGCCAGGAGAGTATTCGCGGTCGAGGATCCCGTGCACTACGGAGTCACGCCACCTTCCCGCCCTCAGCACATGCTCGCGAATCGTGCCCTCTTCGACCATGCCGACCGCGCGCATGGTCCTGGCGGAGGCCTCGTTGAGAGGAGACCGAGCACCCCAGATGCGGTGCAGGGCAAGGTCACCGAAACCGAAACCGAGAAGCAGCCGCACGGTCTCGGCGCCGTAACCCTGCCCCCAGGCGTCGGGGCGCAGCGCGAAGCCTATGGTGGCTCCACGCTGCTGGTGGGGGTCGAGGGCCAGTCGGCCGAACCCGATCAGCTCGGTCGACTCCTTTTTGACGACGGCGAGCCCGTACTCGGTGCGAGGTGTTGCCGTGGCCGCCGTGATGGACCGGGCCACGATCTGTTCGACCTGCTCACGGCTGCGCGGCTCGAAGGACAAGTGTTCTGTGGCCACTGGGCTGCCGTAGATGGCGAACACCGCCTCCGAATCCTCGGGGGAGAGTTCCCGCAGACCAAGATTCATGCTGGACCGACTGATCGGGTGCATGCCCAGGACCTTACCCACGGGGCAGCGCCGGCCGGCTGGCGGGGAAAGCCTCGATCTCGGCACGGAGCTCGCGCGCGGTGACGGCGGTCCGGAAGGCGTCGCCGGTCAGGGAGTTCCTGACGCTCGCCTACCACATCGACCGTCTTACAGGGCGCCGATTCACCGATCGAAGCAATCGAAGCTCTCGCCTCAACTTGTCAGCCGCACCTCTTGACCGTGATCGGCAATGGGATACTGCGGGAGCACCTGGAACAGCGGGCTGTCGAACTGGGGATCCGGGATCGGGTTCGTTTTGATCCCTTCCTGCCCCGTTCCGAACTGTGGCGCCGCCTGCCGAACTTCGACGCCTTCGTCTTCACGACCCGAGGTCTGGAGGCTTTCGGACTCGTCCTCGTAGAGGCCCAGGCCCACGGACTTCCGGTTGCCTACTCCGACCTTCCCGGTGTGAGGGAAATCCTCGGGGGTGCCGGCGCTCCCTACCTCCCGGGCGACCCGCTCTCGCTGGCTATGACACTGGATGAGATGGGCCGGGACCTCGACCTGCGCAAGGCCCTGACCAAAGCGGCCCTCGGCAACGCGCGCCGATACGACATCGCTTCCACCGGCCGTCGGCTTAGCGAATTGACGCTCCGCGTAGCCTCCTGACTCCGTACGACCCGTCGTCGCCGGGCCCGTGCCGGCGGGGCTCAGTGGTGGAACGACGTCGCCGCCGTCTTGTCGCGGGCCAGGGGGTGGTCCTGGGCGCGGAGTTCGGGGAGCAGTTTTTGCAGGTCGTCGATGAGGAGTTCGGCGAGGTCCGCCGAGAAGCCGTTGCGGCAGACGACGCGCAGGACGTCCAGGTCCTCGCGGTTGGCGGGGAAGGTGTACGCGGGCACCAGCCAGCCGCGTTCGCGCAGGCGGCGCGACACGTCGAAGACGTCGAAGTTCGTCACGCCGGGGGCCGTCGTGAAGGCGAAGACCGGCAGTTCGTCCCCCCGGGTGAGCAGCCGGAACTCCGCCATCGCGCCGATCCGCGCGGACAGGCGCGTGGCGATGTCCCGCGCCGTCTGCTGGACGGCCCGGTAGCCGTCCCAGCCCAGGCGCAGGAACGTGTAGTACTGCGCGACCACCTGCGCGCCCGGCCGGGAGAAGTTCAGCGCGAAGGTGGGCATCTCGCCGCCCAGGTAGTTCACCCGGAACACCAGCTCCTCGGGCAGCTCGGCGGGTGAGCGCCACAGCGCCCACCCCACCCCCGGGTAGACCAGGCCGTACTTGTGCCCCGAGGTGTTGATGGACGAGACGCGCGGCAGCCGGAAGTCCCAGACGAGGTCTTCGTCGAGGAAGGGCGCGACCATCGCGCCCGACGCGCCGTCGACGTGGACGGGGACGTCAAAGCCGGTGCGTTCCTGGAGGCTGTCCAGGGCGGCGCACAGCTCGGCGACCGGTTCGTAGCTCCCGTCGAAGGTCGAGCCGAGGACGGCGACCACGCCGATGGTGTTCTCGTCGCAGAGGTCGGCGGCGGCCTGCGGGTCGAGGTGGAAACGGTCGCCCTCCATCGGCACCTGTCGCATCTCCACCTCCCAGAAGTTGCAGAACTTCTCCCAGCAGACCTGGACGTTGATGCCCATGACCAGGTTCGGCCGGGCCGTCGCCGGGTAGCGCGCGGCGTTGCGGGTGGCCCAGCGGCGCTTGAGCGCCAGCCCCGCGAGCATGCAGGCCTCGCTCGACCCGGTGGTGGAACAGCCGACGGCGGTCACCGGGTCGGGGGCGTTCCAGAGGTCGGCGAGCATCGCCACACAGCGCCGTTCCAGCTCGGCGGTACGGGGGTACTCGTCCTTGTCGATCATGTTCTTGTCCCGGCACTCACCCATCAGGATCCCCGCCTGGGGCTCCATCCAGGTGGTGACGAAGGTGGCGAGGTTGAGCCGGGAGTTGCCGTCGAGAAGCAGCTCGTCATGGACCAGCTGGTACGCCGTCGAGGGGGGCATCGGACCGTCGGCCAGCCGGTGCAGCGGCGGCGCGGACGTCATGTCGCCGACCGGATCCGCCGCCCCGTAGAAGGGGTTGAGCGACAGCCTGCGCATCTCGGCGGAGTGCTCGTCCGACCCGTCGTGCGACGGAGGGGCTCCTCGGTGGAGTGACACGGCGTGGTCTCCTCGGCGTGGGAAGGCCCCCCTCGGGGAGGATACGGAGGATCGGCGCGGGCCGCCCGGCGGAACGTACGAACGGGGCAGTACAGGCGTACGGGGCGGTTGTCCGTACGGTTGCCCGTGCGAACCTCACCGCAGCGCCGTCCCGTCCTCCCGCACCTGCATCTGCGGACGGCCGGTGACGAGCAGCCAGGCCGGGAGCAGCGCCACGCACAGCAGCGGGAGCAGGTTCGGGTCGGCGGCCAGCACCGCCGCCGTGAACAGGCTGAGCCACCCCTGCCGGGTGACCGCGAGCAGCATCCCCAGCACCGCGCAGACCACCCCGACCGTGGTGTCCACGCCCGGCACCAGGGCGTGGGCGCAGAGCCCGAGGGACACCCCCGCGAAGAGCGCGGGGAAGATCCGGCCGCCCCGGAAACCGCACGCGGCGGCCACGAGCACCGCCGCCAGCTTCACCACCGCCATCAGCGCGAACCGCCCGGCCGACCAGCCGTCGGGATCGGCGGCCAGGGTCTTCACCTCGTCCAGCCCCTTGAAGAGCGTCAGGCGGCCGCCCAGGGCCCCCAGAAGGCCCAGCAGCAGCCCACCCACCGTCAGGGCCAGGACGGGGCGCCGGAGGCGCTGGAAGGCCGTGTGGGCGTACGGGAAGGCGTAGACCATCACCAGGCCCAGCCCCGCCGCGACCGGTGTGATCACCAGTGCGGCCAGCGCGTCGCTCCAGTGGGTGCCGGAGTGGTCCGGCAGATCGAGGTCGAACGTCGGATGGTCGATGAGTACGGTCATCAGCCCGCCGGCCCCCGCCGCGATCAGCGGACCGAACAGCTTGTCCCACAGCGAGCCGGGGCCGGGACGCGAGGCCAGCGTCTCGGAGAGGACGAGCGCGGCGGCCACCGGCGTACCGAACAGTGCCCCGATCGTGCCGGCCGCGCCCAGCGAGATCCACAGCGGCGCGGGCGCCTTCGGCGCCACCTTGCGGCCGAGCCAGTACGTCAGCGCGATGTTCGCCGCCGTGATGGGGTTCTCCGGGCCGAGGCTCACCCCGCCCGCCAGCGCCAGCACGGTCACGACCAGCAGCCCGGGCACCACCCCGGCCGGCATCGGCTTGTCGACCAGTCCGGTGGTGGCCGGGTCGGGGCCCGCGTGCCCGTACACCTGCCGTACGACGATCCCCACCGCCAGCCCGGTCGCCGTGAGCATCACGATCATCCAGAGCGAGGAGTAGCGGCCGACCCCGAGCGCGTCGGGGAGGCTCTTCCACAGGACGTCCTTGAGCCGGTCCGCGAGCCCGCTCACCCCCAGCAGCACGAGGCTGGCGAGCACGCCGGTCACCAGCGAGGGGACGACCAGCGGCAGCAGCGTGCGCGCGGAGGGCGCGGGCGCCGGCGCGGTGCCGGTCGGCGGAGCGTCGGGGGCCACGCGGCCACCGTACGGGGGCGGACGTCGCGTACCCGCGCAGACGTCCCGTACCCCCGTAAAAGAGGGCAGGGCGGGCGGAAGGAGCCGCCGGCCGGGACAGGGGGCACGGAGGGCCGTTCCCAGCGACGTTCGCCCCCCTGTGACCGGGGCGGATCTCATGGGGGCGGGTGGAACCAGGGAGCACGGGTAGGCGTTGATAGCTTGTGCGCGGCCGACCACGCCGATTCGACGATCGACCGACCAACGACACAGGAGTCCGGAACCCGTGACCACCCTTGCGCTCGGACCCAGCTGGCTGGACCCGGACTATCTGATCGGGACCTTCGGACTGATCGGTGTCCTCGCCATCGTCTTCGCCGAGTCCGGCCTCCTCATCGGCTTCTTCCTGCCGGGGGACTCGCTGCTCTTCACCACCGGCCTGCTGGTCACGGCGGGCACGCTCGACCACCCGCTGTGGCTCGTCTGCGTGCTGGTGGTGCTGGCGGCCATCATCGGGGACCAGGTCGGGTATCTCTTCGGCCGCAAGGTCGGGCCCTCGCTGTTCAAGCGCCCGGACTCCCGCCTCTTCAAGCAGGAGAACGTCGAGAAGGCGCACGAATTCTTCGAGAAGTACGGTCCCAAGTCGCTGGTCCTGGCCCGCTTCGTACCGGTCGTCAGGACGTTCACGCCGATCATCGCCGGTGTGAGCCGGATGAACTACCGCTCGTTCATCACGTACAACATCATCGGCGGCACGCTCTGGGGAGCGGGTGTCACGCTGCTCGGCGCCGCGCTCGGCAAGGTCGACTTCGTGCACCAGCACATCGAGACGATTCTGATCGCGATCGTGCTGATCTCGGTGCTGCCGATCGCGATCGAGTTCCTGCGGGCGCGCTCCAAGTCCAAGAAGGAGGGCGGCTCCACGGCCGGCCGTCCCGTCCCGGACACCGCGCCGGAGACCGGCGGCCGCGGCCGCCACGCGAAGCGCTGACCGCCTGACCGCCGCGTGACGCCTGACCGCCGCCTGACCGCCTGACGCCCGGCCGGCGGCGCTCGTCGGGATCAGAAGCCGCGCGTCCGCTTGGCCGCGCGGCGGCCGGACGCCCGGCCCGCTCCCGGCACCTTGAGGAACAGCCGGGAGATCTCCCCGCCGAGGTTCACCCCGATCGCGATCGCCAGCGCCAGCGCCGCCGCCTTCGACAGGGACGCCAGCCCGTGGTCCACGTCGTTCTGGGCGAGGCCCAGCAGCCCGAAGTACGTGGCGGAGCCGGGCAGCAGCGGACCGATCGCCGCCGTCACGTACGGCAGCGCGGACGCGAAGCGGTAGCGCGAGAAGAGCTGCCCGAAGAGCCCCACCAGACCCGCCGCCACGGCCGTCGCCGCCACCGGCGAGATGCCCCCGGTGTGGTGCATCGCCGCGTACACCGCCCACGCCACCCCGCCGTTGACGGACACCATCAGCACGGTGGAACGTTCCTGCTGGAGCAGGATCGCGAAGGCGAAGCTCAGCACGACGGCCGAGAGGATCTGTACGACCGGCCGCTCGGGGGTGGTCAGCGCCGCGTCCGGGTTCAGCTGCGCGTCGAGCTGCACCCCCAGGTAGAGCACGAGCAGCACACCGATGATGATCGCGACGAAGAAGTACATGACCTCCAGCAGGCGCGCGGCCGCGGTGATGTAATACCCCGTCAGCCCGTCCTGCACCCCGGCCACCAGCGCCCGCCCCGGCAGCAGCGCGAACAGACCACCCGTGATGACGGCCGACGGCCGGCCGTCCCAGTGCACGGCCGACCCCAGCAGGGTCAGCGCCACCCCCATCGCGGCCGGCGGCATCGCCGCCACCACGAACTGGTAGAACTCCGGCAGCCCGCGCCCCGCCGCCAGCCACGCCAGCCGGTCGCCGAGCATCGCCCCGAGCGCCGCCGCGACGAACACCGCGGGACCACCGCCGACCAGCACCGACGCGGCCCCCGCCAGCAGCCCGCTCGCCAGCGTCAGCGCCCAGCCCGGGTACGGGTGGCGGTTGCGCCGTATCACCGCCAGCCGCCGGTACGCGTCCTCCAGCGTGACGTCCGTGTCCTCGGCCGTGATGTCGTCCACGAGCGTGAAGACCGCCGCGAGCCGCGTGTAGTCCGTCCCCCGGCGCCGAACGGTCCGACTGGCCGTCACCGGGTCCTCCACCAGCGACGGCTGGTAGGAGATCGACAGCTGGGTGAAGGTGACCGTCGGCTCGCAGCGGGCCAGTCCGTACGCGCGGCTGACCGCGAACATCGCCGTCTCCACGTCCTCCGCGCCCTCGCCGCCCGCGAGCAGCAGCTCACCGATACGCAGCGTCAGGTCCAGGACCCGGGGGACGGCGGGGCCCGCGTCGTCGTGCCGCTGCACGGTCTCCGGTACGGGCCGTTCGCCGACCGGCATCCTCAGGAGGGTGCGCATCCGGTCCTGCCAGGGCGCCTCTTTCGTCAACCGGACGAGGGGCGTGCCCTCCGCGGGGGTGAGGGCCTGGGAGGGCAGTCCCGCCTGGGACGGCAGACCGTACGCGCGCGGCCTGTCCACCCCGAGGGGTGGGGCGAAGGCACTGCGCGCCTCGTCCGAAGGAGGCTTGCGGTCCTCGGGACCGTCCGACTCGGCCACCACTGTCTGCTTCCCGCTCTCTTCCACGTCGTCCTGCGTTCCTGTAGTCCCCCGCCCCCCTTACACACGGATGGGCGGCACACCCCCGGAGGGATGCGCCGCCCGTACGGCCGTACACGGTCAGGCGGTCAGTGGTGCGCGCCGCCCTGCGCCTCAAGACGCTTGTACGAGGCCTCGATCTCGGCCTCCGCCTCGGCGCGGCCCACCCAGTCGGCGCCCTCGACGGACTTGCCGGGCTCCAGGTCCTTGTAGACCTCGAAGAAGTGCTGGATCTCCAGGCGGTCGAACTCGGACACGTGGTGGATGTCGCGCAGGTGCTCCACCCGCGGGTCCGACGCCGGGACGCACAGCAGCTTGTCGTCGCCGCCCGCCTCGTCGGTCATCCGGAACATGCCGATCGCGCGGCACTTGATGAGGCAGCCGGGGAAGGTCGGGTCGTCCAGGATGACGAGCGCGTCCAGGGGATCGCCGTCCTCGCCCAGGGTGTTCTCGACGAAGCCGTAGTCGGCCGGGTAGCTGGTCGAGGTGAAGAGACGACGGTCAAGGCGGATCCGACCGGTCTCGTGGTCCACCTCGTACTTGTTCCGCGAACCCTTAGGGATCTCGATGGTGACGTCGAACTCCACGGGTGCTCCTCCATGATCAACACATGCGTACGGTGAGGTTGCGGCCTCACGGAGAAGCACCCCGTGCCGCAGCCGGACGGGCCGCCGTTGGCCGGGGTGCCGTGCTCGTGGCAAGGCGCAGTGATTAAGTGTCCCCCACGCAGGTGTGTGTTCGCGAAAGGGGCTGGTCAGGCGTGCTTGAGCCGAAAGTGTGGCAGCTCACGGCGGGTTCGGTCGCCGTCGGCCTGGTGCTCGCCGCCGGTGCCGTCTCGCTCGCGGGCCCGTGGGACTCCGGCCAGCGTAAGGCCGAGCGGCGCTGGGCCGCCGCCCAGGACCGGACAGGTGGCGCGGATCACGGCCCGCCGGCCGCCCACGGCCCCGCCCGGGAGCCCGCCCCCGCCCCCAGCGCCCCGGCGGTCCTCGCCGCGCTCGGCGGCGCGGCCCCGGCCGCCGCCCGGCTGCCCGCCGGCCTCGCCCAGAAGCTCGGGAAGAAGCTCGGGCCGCTCCTGGACGACCCCGCGCTCGGCACGGTCCGTACGGCGGACGTCATCGACGTCGCCACCGGCCGGCGGCTGTACGGCAAGGGCCCCGACACCCCGATGGTCCCCGCCTCCACCGTGAAGATCGCCACCATGGTCGCCGCCCTCTCCGCGCTCGGCCCCGAACACCGCATCCCCACCACCGTCGTGGCCGGCCGCGACGCGCGGAAGCTGACCCTCGTCGGCGGCGGCGACGCCTCCCTCGACACCCGGCGGCTCTGCGCCCTCGCCGACGACACCGCCCGCGCGCTCGGCGACCGGGGGATCACCGCCGTCGAGATCGGCTACGACGCCTCCCTCTACTCGGGCCCCCGCGAACACCCCATCGGCCCCAACGACAACATCGCCCCCGTCGTCGCCCTGATGGCCGACGAGGGCCGCCTGGACCACTCCACCAGCGGACCCGCGCCCCGCAGCGGCGACCCGGCCGGCGACGCCGCCGACGTCTTCGCCGGGCTGCTGCGCGACCGGGGCGTCAGGATCACCGCCACCCCCCGGCCCGAGCGGGCCCCCAAGGACGCGAAACCCCTGGCCAGGACGTACTCCGCGCCCCTGTCCGCGCTGGTCGAGCGCACCCTGACCGAGAGCGACAACGACCTCGCCGAGTCCCTGGCCCGGCAGACCGCGCTCGCCGAGGACGAACCGGCCAGCTTCGCGGGCGCCGGACGGGCCGTCACCGAACAGATCGAGGAGCTGGAACTGCCCCTCGGCCACGCGCGGTTCACCGACGGCAGCGGACTGAGCCGCGAGGACCGGGTCGGCGCCTCCCTGCTGACCGCCCTGCTGGCCCGGGCCGCCGACCCCGACCACCCGGAGCTGCGCCCCGTCCTGACCGGACTGCCGGTCGCGGGATTCAGCGGCACCCTGCGGGGGCGGTACGGGGACGACGTACCGGCCAGGGGACTCGTTCGGGCGAAGACCGGCACGCTCACCGGCGTGAACGCCCTCGCGGGCACCGTCGTGGACGCCGGGGGACGCCTCCTGGCCTTCGCCTTCCTGGCCGGCGCGACCCCCGCGCCCGACCCCGCCCAGACGGCGCTGGACCGGCTCTCCGCCGCCCTCGGCCGCCGCTGAGGCCGCCGGAAGGCCGCCGGAAGGACGCCGGACGGCCCCCGGACGGTCCCGTACATGCCCCGCCGTCCCCCGGCCGCTCCGCCGGACGGCCCCCGTCGTCCCCTGACGGCTCCGCCGCCGACCACGTACGGTTGACGCATGACGAGCATCGGTGGTGCAGAGATGGTCGACTGGAACCTCGCGGTCGCGACCGCGATCCGCCTGGCGCGGCCCGGGCCGGACGTGACGCGGGACGAGGCGCGCGAGATCGTCGCCGAGCTGCGGCGGCACGCCAAGGCCTCCGAGGAGCACGTCCGGGGGTACACCCGGATGATCCCCGAGGGGCACGAGCCCGCCGACACCCCCGTGCTGGTCGTGGACCGGGCCGGGTGGGTGCGGGCCAACGTCGCCGGGTTCCGCGAGCTGCTCAAGCCGCTGTTCGAGAAGATGCAGGAACGGCGCTCCGGCAGCCCCGGCTCCGCCGTCTTCGGCGCGGTCGGCGGCAAGGTGACCGGCGTCGAGCTGGGCATGTTGCTGTCGTTCATGTCGTCCCGCGTCCTCGGCCAGTACGAGACGTTCGCCCCGCCCACCCGCGACCTGCCGTCGGGCGCCGACGGCGGCGGCCGGCTGCTGCTCGTCGCCCCCAACATCGTCCACGTCGAGCGGGAACTGGACGTCGACCCGCACGACTTCCGCCTCTGGGTGGCCCTCCACGAGGAGACGCACCGCACGCAGTTCACCGGCGTGCCCTGGCTCCGCGACCACCTCCAGGGCGAGATCCAGTCCTTCCTCGCCGAGACCGACGTCGACCCCATGACCGTCGTGGAACGGCTCCGCGAGGCGGCCCAGTCGCTCACGGGCAGCCGTCCCGAGGGCGAGGAGAGCGACAGCGGCCGCAGCATCGTCGAACTGGTCCAGACGCCGGGGCAGCGCGAGGTCCTGAGCCGGCTCACCGCCGTGATGTCCCTGCTCGAAGGCCACGCGGACTACGTGATGGACGGCGTCGGACCGCAGGTCGTGCCGTCCGTGGCCGAGATCCGCGAGAAGTTCCAGCAGCGCAGGGCCAGCGGCGCCAGCCGGCTCGACCAGGCACTCCGCAAGCTGCTGGGGCTCGACGCCAAGCTGCGCCAGTACCGGGACGGGGAGCGGTTCGTGCGCGCCGTGGTCGACGAGGTCGGCATGGACGGCTTCAACCGCGTCTGGACCTCGCCGAACACCCTGCCCACCAAGGCCGAGATCGCCAAGCCCGCGGACTGGGTGGCGAGGGTGCACCGTAAGACAGATTCCTGACCCGGATCCCGCCGACGGCAGAAGTACGCCTCAGTAATCACCCGTCCGAGGGACCGTGAGCCAGGGGTAGGCGTGCCATGCTCGGGTAATGGCTCGGATCTGTCACCATCTACGCACTCTGCGTGACGGTCTCCGGCCGGTCTCCGACCGAGGCACCCCCCGAAAAACATCACGAAGGGCACCGGACATGGGTCCCCATCCTGCGGTCGCGGCGATACGCCTGGCGGTCCGCCGCGTACTCCACGACGTACTGCACGACGTCCTCACCGAGCGGCCCGAGGCGTCCCGCGTCACCACCCCCCACCGCACCTCGACGCTCCTCGCCGACGACCGCCCGCTCGTCCTCGTCGCCTGCTCCGGCGGCGCCGACTCCATGGCGCTCGCCTCGGCCCTCGCCTTCGAGGCCCCCAAACTCTCCGTCCGCGCCGGCGCCGTCACCGTCGACCACGGCCTCCAGGACGGCTCGGACCTCCGCGCCGCCGAGGTCGTGGCCCGCCTGGGCGGCATGCGGCTCGACCCCGTCGAGTCCGTCGCCGTGACCGTCGGCCGCGACGGCGGCCCCGAGGCCGCCGCCCGCGACGCCCGGTACGCGGCGCTGGACGCCGCCGCGGAGCGCCACGGCGCCGCCGCCGTCCTCCTCGGCCACACCCGCGACGACCAGGCGGAGACCGTGCTGCTGGGCCTCGCCCGCGGCTCCGGCACCCGCTCGCTCTCCGGTATGGCGGCCGTCTCGGGGGCGGCCGGCCGCTACCGCCGCCCGTTCCTCCAGGTCGACCGCCAGACCGCCCGCAAGGCCTGCCTGGTGCAGTCGATCCCCGTCTGGGACGACCCCCACAACACCGACCCCGCCTACACCCGCTCCCGGCTGCGCCACGAAGGGCTGCCCGCCCTGGAGAAGGCGCTCGGCAAGGGCGTGGTGGAGGCCCTGGCCCGTACGGCACGGCTCTCCCGCGACGACGCCGACGCCCTGGACGCCTGGGCGGCCGACGCGGAGCGTTCCGTACGGGACGCCTCGGGCCAGCTGGAGTGCGCGAAGCTGTACGGGCTGCCGCCCGCCGTCCGCCGCCGGGTGCTGCGTACGGCGGTCATCGCCGCGGGCGCCCCGGCCGGTTCGCTGTTCGCCCGGCACATCGAGGAGGTCGACCGCCTGATCACGGGCTGGCGCGGCCAGGGAGCCATCAACCTGCCCGGCCGCGTGGAGGCCACGAGGCAGGGTGGCAGACTGGTCATCCGGCAGGGCTGAAGCGCTGGTCTCCTGGCGACCTGGCGACGACGAAAGTGATGCGGGTGGACGACAAGGACTTGGGCACCGATCTTCAATCGGTACTCATCACCAAGGAAGAGATCGACGGGAAGCTGGCCGAACTGGCCGGGAAGATCGACGCGGAGTACGCGGGCAAGGATCTGCTTCTCGTCGGGGTGCTCAAGGGCGCCGTGATGGTGATGGCGGATCTGGCGCGAGCTCTGTCCACCCCCGTGACGATGGACTGGATGGCCGTCTCCTCGTACGGGGCGGGCACGCAGTCCTCCGGCGTGGTCAGGATCCTCAAGGACCTGGACACCGACATCAAGGGCAGGCACGTCCTGATCGTCGAGGACATCATCGACTCGGGGCTGACCCTGTCGTGGCTGCTGTCCAACCTCGGCTCCAGGGAGCCGGCCTCGCTGGAGGTCGTCACCCTGCTCCGTAAGCCGGATGCCGCAAAGGTCGCGATCGACGTGAAGTGGATCGGATTCGACATTCCGAATGAGTTCGTCGTCGGATACGGCCTGGATTACAACGAGAAGTACCGCAACATGCCTTTTGTCGGCACGCTCGCACCGCACGTGTACGGCGGCTGAACCGTTCGGCCCCGGACGGGAACCCCGGCCCCCCTCCCGCCGTTGGAGCATGGGAAGGCCGGTTTGTCAGCCGTCCCGTGCGGTCGCGGGTGACAATGCTGGGGTACCGTCCGAAGAACAGTCTTTTCTCACAGCGGCATTTACCTACGGGCAGGAGGGACGGAGCGTTCTCGCTCCGTATGGATGGACGTGAAGCGATACTTCCGTGGGCCGGTCATGTGGATCGTGCTGGCCGTCCTCGCCGTGGTCGTGTTGATGCAGGTCGTCGGCTCGTCGGGCGGCTATAAGACAGTGGACACCGGCCAGGTGATCCAGGCGATCAACAAGAACCAGGTCCAGCAGGTCAAACTGACGACCGGCGACGATCAGATCATCAAGGCCGAGCTCAAGTCCGGCGTGAAGGTCAAGGACAGCAGCAAGATCCAGGCGAGCTACATCGGCAGCCAGGGCTCGACTCTGGCCAAGACGCTTCAGGCGAAGTTCGACAGCGGCGACATCAAGAAGGGCTACACGGTCTCGCCGTCGAAGCAGAGCCCGTTCCTCTCGGTGCTGTTCTCGCTGCTGCCCTTCGTGCTGATCGTCGTGGTCTTCCTGTTCCTGATGAATTCCATGCAGGGCGGCGGCTCCCGCGTCATGCAGTTCGGGAAGTCCAAGGCCAAGCTCATCACCAAGGACACCCCGAAGACGACGTTCGCCGACGTGGCGGGGTCCGACGAGGCCGTCGAGGAGCTCCACGAGATCAAAGAGTTCCTCCAGGAGCCGGCGAAGTTCCAGGCCGTCGGCGCCAAGATCCCGAAGGGTGTGCTGCTGTACGGCCCGCCCGGTACGGGCAAGACGCTGCTCGCCCGCGCGGTCGCGGGGGAGGCCGGGGTCCCGTTTTACTCGATCTCCGGCTCCGACTTCGTCGAGATGTTCGTCGGCGTCGGCGCGTCCCGCGTGCGTGACCTCTTCGAGCAGGCCAAGGCGAACGCCCCGGCGATCGTCTTCGTCGACGAGATCGACGCCGTCGGCCGGCACCGCGGCGCGGGTCTCGGCGGTGGCCACGACGAGCGCGAGCAGACGCTGAACCAGCTGCTCGTGGAGATGGACGGCTTCGACGTGAAGGGCGGCGTGATCCTGATCGCCGCCACGAACCGGCCCGACATCCTCGACCCGGCGCTGCTGCGCCCGGGCCGCTTCGACCGGCAGATCGCCGTCGACCGCCCCGACATGCTGGGCCGTCTGGAGATCCTCAAGGTCCACCAGAAGGGCAAGCCGGTCGCCCCGGACGTCGACCTGGGCGCGGTCGCCCGTCGTACGCCCGGCTTCACCGGCGCCGACCTGGCGAACGTGCTGAACGAAGCCGCGCTGCTCACCGCGCGCGGCGACAAGAAGCTCGTGGACAACCACGCGCTGGACGAGGCGATCGACCGTGTGGTGGCGGGCCCGCAGAAGCGGACCCGGATCATGTCCGAGAAGGAAAAGAAGATCACCGCGTACCACGAGGGCGGACACGCCCTGGTCGCCGCGGCGTCTCCGAACTCCGACCCGGTGCACAAGATCACCATCCTGTCCCGCGGCCGGGCCCTGGGGTACACCATGGTCCTGCCCGACGAGGACAAGTACTCCACCACGCGCAACGAGATGCTCGACCAGCTCGCGTACATGATGGGCGGGCGCGCCGCCGAGGAACTGGTCTTCCACGACCCGACCACGGGCGCCGCGAACGACATCGAGAAGGCCTCGGCGACCGCCAGGGCCATGGTGACCCAGTACGGCATGACCGAGCGGCTCGGCGCCATCAAGTTCGGCGGCGACAACACCGAGCCCTTCCTCGGCCGTGAGATGGGCCACCAGCGCGACTACTCGGAAGAGGTCGCGGCGCTGGTCGACGAAGAGGTCAAGAAGCTCATCGAGACCGCGCACAACGAGGCCTGGGAGATCCTGGTCGAGAACCGCGACGTTCTCGACAACCTGGTCCTCGCGCTCCTGGAGAAGGAGACGCTGAACAAGGAGCAGATCGCCGAGATCTTCTCCACCATCGTTCGGCGCCCCGCCCGCCCGGCGTGGACCGGCTCCTCGCGTCGTACGCCTTCGACGCGTCCGCCGGTGCTCTCCCCCAAGGAGCTGGCGCTCACCAACGGCGCGATCGGCGCCAACGGTTCGAACGGTGGCCTGCCCTCCGCGACGACCGGTGAGACCCCGACCGAAGCGATCCCCGAGGACCGCCCGGAGAGCTGATCCCGGACCGTCGCGAGGCCCGGAATGCATGCCGCGTCCCCCAGGTTTTAGCCTGTGGGGGCGCGGCATTCGTTTGCCCGCCCACAGGACGGCACAGGAACGAGGCACATACATGACCGACCCGGTGACTCTGGACGGGGAGAGCCCCCTCCGCGAGTTCGACGAGAAG
Source organism: Streptomyces sp. NPDC088261 (assembly GCF_044740805.1). Lineage (NCBI taxonomy): Bacteria > Bacillati > Actinomycetota > Actinomycetes > Kitasatosporales > Streptomycetaceae > Streptomyces > Streptomyces sp. NPDC088261. Next base: position 74,902 of record NZ_JBIURL010000001.1, on the reverse strand, counting down.
CGGGTGGAGAATGCGGTGCGGGAGCTGCTGTTCGCCATCGGTGAGGACCCGGACCGCGACGGTCTGCGGGCGACCCCGGAACGGGTGGCCCGCGCGTACAAGGAGATATACGCGGGCCTGTGGCAGACGCCCGAGGACGTGCTGACGACGACGTTCGACCTGGGGCACGACGAGATGGTCCTGGTGAAGGACATCGAGGTCATGAGTTCCTGTGAGCACCACCTGGTGCCGTTCGTCGGGGTGGCCCACGTCGGCTACATCCCGTCCGCCGACGGCAAGATCACCGGACTGTCCAAGCTGGCCCGGCTGGTGGACGTCTACGCGCGCCGCCCGCAGGTCCAGGAGCGGCTGACCACGCAGGTCGCCGACTCCCTGATGGAGATCCTGGATCCCCGGGGAGTGATCGTGGTCATCGAGTGCGAGCACATGTGCATGACCATGCGCGGGGTACGGAAGCCGGGCGCGAAGACGATCACGTCGGCGGTCCGGGGCCAGATGCGGGTGCCGGCGACGCGTGCGGAGGCCATGAGCCTGATCATGGCCCGGTGATCACGGCCCGGTGAATCGCCGAGGATGTCCAGGCCAGGACGTACGGGCCAGGCGTACGGGTCAGGCGCGCGTCGCGGTCGGGTGGTCGTCGTCGTGGTCCTCCGGGAGCTTGCAGACGCGCTCCAGGAAGAAGGCCGCGACGATCACCGCGAGGCCGGCCACGACGGCGAAGCCCGCGTAGATCGCCTGGTCGCGGCGGGCGGGGACGTCCAGCTTGGTCAGCAGGAAGACGCCCACGCCGCCGTACATCCCCGAGACGAGGGCCACGACGAGCGCGCTGGCCTGGCCGAAGACCAGGGCGCGGGCCGCCATCAGCGGGTCGACGCCCTTCGCTCCCGGCCGCCGCTCGCGCTGGGCCCGCAGCCGCGAGCGCAGCGACAGCGCCGTCGCCGCGAGGACCACGGCGATCACCGCGAGCACGATGGGCGCCGCGAGCGGCACGCCCGGCAGGCTGCCGAGGGAGTCCCAGAGGCGGGCGGCGCCCCAGGAGAGCACGCCGGCCACCACGAACAGGCCGGCGAGCACCTTGATCCGCAACTGCTGCACCGAGAGAGCCGCCCTTCGCCTTGCCGTCCTCAGCCGTACCGGAATCCGTTGAGCCTAACGACTAATCGGGCAGGCGGAGTTCCAGGTCGGCGCGGGCCTGTATGCCGTCCGTCCCGACATAGGCCAGCAGGTCGGCGACGGCCCCGAGGCCCGGGACCTTCGCCTCCGGCTCGACGTCGTGCCACGGGGCGAGGACGAAGGCGCGCTGGTGGGCGCGGGGGTGGGGCAGGGTGAGCAGCGGATCGTCCTGGACGACGTCCGCGTACGCCAGGATGTCCACGTCGATCGTCCGGGGGCCCCAGCGCTCCAGCCGTACCCGGTCGAAGGCCTCCTCGATGGCCTGGCCGCGCTCCAGCAGGGACGACGGGGGCAAGGTCGTCTTCACCACGACCACCGCGTTCAGATACGTGGGCTGGGAGTCGGCGTCGACGCCCCACGGCTGGGTCTCGTACACCGGCGACACGGCCTTGACGCGCAGGCCCGGAGTGTCCTCCAGGGCGTCGATGGCCCCCTGGAGCGTCTCCAGCCGGTTTCCCAGGTTCGAGCCGAGGGCGACCACCGCCCGTTTGGGGTTGGACAGCGTGACGTCGGCGGCATCGACCTGGGCGACGACCGAGGCGGGTACCGGCTGGACGGTCGGGTCGCTCTGCGGCCCGTTCGCGTAGGGGGCGGTCATAGTCGGCTCCGGATGATGGTGATGGTCACATCGTCGAAGGGCACGGTGATCGGTGCGTCGGGTTTGTGCACCACCACCTCGACCTCCTGGACGCCGTCGTGTTTGAGGCACCGCTGGGCGATGCGCTCCGCGAGTGTCTCGATCAGATCGACCGGGTCCCCCTGGACGATCTCCACGACCTCCTCGGCCACGACTCCGTAGTGCACGGTCCTGGTGAGGTCGTCGTCCGCCGCCGCGGCCCGCGTGTCCAGGCCCAGCACCACGTCCACGACGAAGGTCTGTCCTTCCTCGCGCTCCCTGGGGAAGACGCCATGGTGCCCGCGGGCCTTGAGGCCGCGCAGCGCGACACGATCCACGCGAATCACTCCTGCTGTTGTCGGTCGTCGGGACGTACCGGCCACGGGTGGGCGCCGGGGTGCCCTTATTCGAATCTACCTTCGGGCACCGACAGTGCTCTCCCACGGGGCCCGGGGACCCCCACCCGCAAGAGGCCCCTACCCACTCAGGCGGACGGCTCCTCCTCTTCTTCCTCGTCGGTTTCGGTCAGCACGGGAGAACCGTGGTGCGACCACACCCTCCACCCCTCCGGCGTGCGGCGGAACACGTTGGTCGCCACGACCAGCTGCCCGACGAGCGGCCCCAGCTCGCCGCTCTCCTCGGCGGGGCCGCCGCTGAGGATGTTCTCGGTGCAGGTCACGAGGGCGGTGTCGGCGGCGACGGAGACGGCGACGTCGGTGAGGAAGAACTGGATGTACTCGGTGTTCGCCATGATCAGGGCGTACGAGCGCAGCACCTCGGCGCGGCCGGAGAGCACGGGCCAGCCGGGGTGGACGCAGGAGATGCCGTCCTCGTCCTCCAGCCACAGCGCGGTCAGCGCGTCGAGATCCCCCCGCTCCATGGCCTCGTAGAAGGTGGTGTTCGCCTGCTCGACCTCTTCGACGTCCGTACGGGCGGTCATGCGGCGTCCTCGACGGCGCGCGCCACGCGGACCGCGTCCGCCGTGGCCCGTACCTCGTGGACCCGGACCGCCCAGGCGCCCTGGTGCGCGGCGATCGCGGAGATCGCGGCGGTGGCCGCGTCCCGCTCGCGGGCCGGCGGCGGGGCGCCCTCGGTGGCCAGGACGTGCCCCAGGAAGCGTTTGCGGGACGCGGCGATGAGGAGGGGGCGGCCCAGGGCGCGCAGCTCGGCCTGGTGCGCGACCAGCGCGAGGTCGTGCTCGGCCCGCTTGGCGAAGCCGAGGCCGGGGTCGATGACGATCCGCTCCGGGGCGATCCCGCCCGCGATCACCGCGTCCATCCGGTCGCGGAGTTCCGTGACGACCTCGGCGACGACGTCCCCGTACACCGCGAGGCGGTTCATCTCCTGGCTGAAGCCGCGCCAGTGCATCACCACGAAGGGCACCGCGGCGGCGGCGACGACGGGCACCATGTCCGGGTCGCCCAGGCCGCCGCTCACGTCGTTGACCAGGGCGGCCCCGGCCTCGACCGCCCGCGCGGCGACCGACGCGCGCATCGTGTCCACGGAGACCGTGACGCCCTCCGAGGCGAGTCCGCGCACGACGGGGACGACCCGCCGCAGCTCCTCGTCCTCGTCGACCCGGGTGGCCCCGGGGCGGGTCGACTCGCCGCCGACGTCGACCAGGTCGGCGCCCGCGGCGACCAGGTCGAGGCCGCGCTTGACGGCGGCGGTGGTGTCGAACCAGCGGCCTCCGTCGGAGAAGGAGTCGGGCGTCACATTGACGACCCCCATGACCGCACAGCGGTCCCACTGCGGCAGTCCCTCGACCGCGCCTCGCCCGCGCAACGTACTCATACCCGACACCCTAGGGGGTGTCGGTCGGGAGAGGCCTCAGCCGATCTTGCTGATCGTTTCCAGTTCGACGGCGGTACGGGGGACGGCGTGCGCGTCCGCGTCGATCGAGCGGCGCAGCGCCTCGTGGAGCCGGGCGGGGGTCAGGACGCCCAGGAAGCGGCCCGTCCCCTCCTTGTCGATCACCGCGATCCACCCCGCGTCGTGCTGGAGCATCGTGGAGAACGCCTGCTTGAGCGACGCGCCGACGGGCAGCCACGCCTCCATGCGGCGCGCGTGTCGCCGTACGGTCCCCTCCGCGCCGGTCTGCTCGGAGGAGATCCAGCCGTGCAGGTTGTCATCGCTGTCCAGGACGACCGCCCAGCGCGCGCCCTCCTTCTCCAGCTTCGCGGCGGCGCTCCTCAGCGGGTCGTCGAGGTGCACGACGGGCGGCTGTTCCAGGTCGCCCTCCTCGATCGGGGTCACGGAGAGCCGCTTGAGACCGCGGTCCGCGCCGACGAAGTCCGCGACGTACGGGGTGGCGGGTGTGCCGAGCACCGCGGCCGGGGCGTCGAACTGCTCGATCCTGCCCTGTCCGTAGACGGCGATACGGTCTCCGAGCCGTACCGCCTCCTCGATGTCGTGCGTGACGAACAGCACGGTCTTGCGGACCGCCGCCTGGAGCCGGAGGAACTCGCTCTGGAGGTGGTCGCGCACCACCGGGTCGACCGCGCCGAACGGCTCGTCCATCAGCAGGACCGGCGGGTCGGCGGCGAGCGCGCGGGCCACGCCGACGCGCTGGCGCTGGCCGCCGGAGAGCTGCTCCGGGTACCGGTCGCCGTACACGGACGGGTCGAGACCCACCAGGTCGAGGAGTTCTGCGGCGCGGGCCCGGCCCTTGTCGCGCTTCCAGCCGAGGAGGTGCGGGACGGTCGCGGTGTTCTCCAGCACGGTCTTGTGCGGGAACAGCCCGACCTGCTGGATCACATATCCGATACGCCGCCTGAGCTGGACCGGGTCGATGGCGGAGATGTCGTCCCCGTCGAGGAATATCCGCCCCTCGGAGGGCTCGATCAGCCGGTTGACCATCTTCATGGTCGTGGTCTTGCCGCAGCCCGACGGCCCGACGAGCGTGACCAGCTCGCCCTCGGAGACCTCGAAGGAGAGGTCGTCGACGGCGGTGGTGCCGTCCGGGTACCGCTTGGTGACGTTCTCGAATCGGATCATGATTCCCCATTGTGCGGCGTCTTATGTGAAGGCCATGTTGCTGGAATGTGGCGGATTTCCGCGAATGTCAGTGGTCGGGGATAGTCTCGCCGGACACACAGACGACACATACGTTCGGACACCACGTCGGACACATAGGTACGGGAAGAGGGGGGAGGCGGGGACGGATGAGCGCACAAGGATGCCTGGCGGCGAACGACTGGATCTGCGGGGAGTATCTCCGCTCCCGTAGCCAAGAGCTGACCGACGCGACGGTCCAGCACATCTGGATCACGGCCGTGTCGGTCGCCATCGGGCTGCTCGTGGCGTTCCCGCTGGCGCTGCTCGCGCGGAGCAGGCCGGCGTTCGCCGGGCCCGTGCTGGGACTGACGACGCTGCTGTACACGATCCCCTCGCTGGCGATGTTCTCGCTGCTGCTGCCGTTCTTCGGGCTCTCCGCCGGACTCGTGATCACCGGCCTGGTGCTGTACTCGCTGACGATCCTCGTACGGAACATCATGGCGGGGCTGGACTCGGTGCCCGAGGAGGCCAGGGAAGCGGCCCGCGGGCTCGGCTACGGCCCCGGGCGGCTGCTCTGGGAGGTCGAGCTGCCGCTCGCCCTCCCCGCCCTGATGGCCGGGCTGCGCATCGCGACGGTCTCGACGGTGGCGCTCACGACGGTCGGCTCGATCGTCGGCAAGGGCGGCCTCGGGAACCTGATCACGGACGCGCTGAACAGCTTCTTCAAGGCGCAGGTGCTCGCCGCGTCCGTCCTCTGCGTGCTGCTCGCGGTCGTCGCCGACCTGCTGCTCCTCGGGGTGCAGCGGATGCTGACGCCCTGGACCCGGGCGGGCACGGGGCGCGGCTCGCGTGGGCCGCGCCTCCTGCGCCGTACGAAGACGGAGTCCACGTCCACGTCCGCGTCCACGTCCACGGACGGCGACCGCGCGACGGCCGACGATCCCGCGAAGGCGGTGGGCTGACCATGGGAGTTCTGGGAGACGCCTGGACCTGGCTGACGACCGGCGCCAACTGGTCGGGCACCAGCGGGGTCTGGAACCGGCTCGGGGAGCATGTGTACGTCAGCGGGGTCGCCCTCGTCCTGGCCTGCCTCGTCGCCCTGCCCGTCGCGCTGTACCTGGGCCACCTCGGCAAGGGCGGCGCGCTCGCGATCAACATCTCGAACGTGGGCCGGGCCGTCCCCGTGTTCGCCGTGCTCGCCCTCTTCATGGTCTCGCCGCTGCGCAACTCCGGCTATGTGCCCACGATCATCGCCCTGGTGCTCTTCGCCGTGCCGCCGCTGCTGACCAACGCGTACGTCGGCATGCGCGAGGTGGACCGCGCGGTGGTGGAGGCGGCCCGGGGGATGGGCATGTCGGGCCGCCAGGTCTTCGTACGGGTCGAACTGCCCCTCGCGTACCCGCTGATCATGACCGGGCTGCGGTCCGCCGCCGTCCAGGTGGTGGCCACGGCCACCATCGCGGCGATGGTCGGCCAGGGCGGGCTCGGGCGGATCATCACGGCCGGCTTCAACACGTACAACACCCCGCAGGTGGTCGCGGGCGCGCTGCTCGTGGCGCTGCTCGCCCTGCTGGTCGAGGGCGCGCTGCTGCTGCTCGACCGGCTGATCGACCCCGGCAGGCGCAGCGCCTCCGCGCGCTCGCGCCCCTCACAGACGTCCGGTGCCACTGATGCCGCCGGGTCCCCCACGACCGCGTGACCACGACTTCTGTTCTTTTTGGATGGTGAATCTCATGAGCAAGATCTCGCGCATCGCGGGTGCGGTCCTCGGAGCCTCGGTGCTGACCGTCTCGCTCGCCGCGTGCGGCGGCGACAGCCTGGAGAAGGGCAAGAGCGACGCGGGCAGTTCCACGGGCACCGACGCGGGCTCCGGCACCGGCTCCGGCAAGAAGGGCTCCCTCGTCATCGGCGCGGCGGCCTTCACGGAGTCCAAGGTGCTGGCGCAGCTGTACGCGCAGATCCTCGGCGACGCCGGGTACGCGACGTCGGTCACCACGGTGAACAACCGTGAGCTGTACGAACCGTCCCTGGAGAAGGGCGAGATCGACGTCGTACCGGAATACGCGGCGACGATCACGGAATTCCTCAACGCCAAGGTGAACGGCGCGAAGAAGGCCGAGGCGAACCCGCTCGCGTCCAGCGACGCCGCCGCGACCGTGGCCGAGCTGAAGAAGCTCGCCGAGCCGCGCGGACTGAAGGTGCTGGAGGTCGGTGAGGCCGTCGACCAGAATGCCTTCGCCGTCACCAAGGAATTCGCCGAGAAGAACAACCTCAAGACGCTTTCCGATCTCGGCAAGTCGAAGATCAAGGTGAAGATCGCGGCGGGTGACGAGTGCGAGGTGCGCCCGTTCTGCGCGCCGGGCCTCAAGAAGACCTACGGCATCGACGTCGCGGGCATCGACCCCAAGGGTGTCGGTACGCCGCAGTCCAAGCAGGCCGTCAAGGACGGAGTGGACCAGGTCGTGCTGAGTTCCACCACCGACGGCACGCTCGACAGCTTCGGACTGGTGGTGCTGGAGGACGACAAGAAGCTCCAGAACGCGGACAACCTGCTTCCGGTCGTCAATGCCAAGGACGCCGGAACGCCCGAGGTGGCGGCGGCCCTGAACAAGCTGACGGCCGCTCTGACCACCAGCGATCTCGCCGCGTTGAACCTGAAGGTCGACGCCGAGAGGGCCAAGCCGGAGGACGTGGCGAAGGAGTACCTGGAGTCGAAGGGCCTTCTTACGAAGTAGCGCCGGGCGGTGAATGGCGGGGCGGGAAAGCCGAATCGGCGGCGGATCGGCAACGGGCCGGGAAAGATTGTCCGACGCGCACCCCATCCGGTCTCCACGCACGGTAAATTTCAGGCCATGCCACGTGGACGCCACCGCCATTCCCCACCTCTCCACAAGCTTCTTCCGCCGTTGGCGGTCGCCGGAGCCGCGGTCCTCTGCGCGGCGGGAGCCTGGCTCCTCGCGGATCCGGCGGCGCTGCGCGGTCTGGTCGCCGTCACGGCCGTGGCGGCGCTCACCGGCGCGGTGTTCATGCGCAGTTGGGACGAGAGCGCAGGCCGCCGGGTCGCGGATCTGACGCGTGCGCGGGAGAGCGACCAGTGGAAGACCGAGGAGCGGATAGCCGAGCTGGAGGCGGACGTCGAGGAATCGCGCGAACTGCGCGTCAAGCTCGATGCCAAACTCCGTACGAAGCGGATCGAGTTGGCGGGCCTGCGGGGTGAACACGCGGCGCTGCTGCGGCGGTACGCCACCGCGGAGACCGAGCGCGCCACCGCGCTGGAGGGCCGGCGACAGCTCGCCCTGGAGGCGGCCGTCGAGCCCAAGGCGCTCCCGGCGGCGGGCGGTTCGCCCACCGCGTCGGTCTATCTGCGGGCGGCGCAGGCGCTCGACCACCTGATCAAGGCCGCCGAGGACCGGCGGGCGCTCCCGGCGGCGGACGGCGGGTCCGGGGCCGACAGCACGAAGGACGGCGCGAAGGACTCCGCGGCGGACGAAGCCGTCGCGGACGCCGGGGGGCCGGCGAAGGAGCCCGCGGGCACCGGCGGCGCGCAGGCCGACGGCGGGGCGCGTGACGACGCCCCGGCGGAGGACACCACCGCAGACGCCGGCACCACCGCCGACGCGGCCGACGACGCCGAGGGCGTGGACGCGTCCGTGTTCGGCGGCGCGGGCAGCGGCCGCGGTACGGCGGAGCAGCACACCCGCCCGCCCGCGGCGCTCGCCAAGCGGGTGCCGGGCGCGTCCGCGATCGTGCCGTACTCCGCGCAGCGCCGCCCCGCGCGGCGGCCGGGCAGCGGCTTCGACTTCTTCGGTACGCAGGCCGGCGCCCACCCCAAGGGCGAGGACGCGGGTGGCCCGCAGCCGTCCCCGCGCGGCGGCGGCAGGAGCGCGGGCGGCCCGGTGGAACCGGCGGACCAGGACGACCCCGCGCCTGCCCCGCTGTCCGGGGACACCCCCGTCGAGCGCGAGGATCTCGCGGACGTCGTGGGCGAGGAGGCGCTCGCCGAGCGGCGGCGCTCCGAGGACCCGGCGGTCGGCGCGGTCATCGACCTGAACGAGCCGGACCGCCCCGACGACGGCGACGGCGCGGACGGCGACACCGAGAAGGAAGCCGCCGGGAAGGACGCCGCCGAGCGCCTGGAGGTGGGGGGCGCGCGCCGCGCCACCGGGTGAGGGCGCCCGTGCCGTACCCGTACCCGCGGCCCTACTTGTCGATGTCGCCCACGACGAAGAACAGCGACCCCAGGATCGCCACCATGTCCGCGACCTGCGTCCCGGGCAGCAGCTCGGTCAGCGCCTGGATGTTGTTGAACGACGCCGAGCGCAGCTTCAAGCGGTAGGGAGTCTTCTCGCCCTTCGACACCAGGTAGTAGCCGTTGATGCCGAGCGGGTTCTCGGTCCAGGCGTACGTCTGCCCCTCCGGCGCCTTCAGCACCTTGGGCAGCCGCTGGTTGATCGGCCCGGGAGGCAGCTCCCCGAGCCGGTCCAGGCAGGCGTCCGCCAGGTCCAGCGCGTTGTGCGTCTGCTCCAGCAGGCACTCGAACCGCGCCAGGCAGTCCCCGGCCTCGCGGGTCACGACGGTGAGCGTGTCCTGGAGTTCGCCGTACGCCAGGTACGGCTCGTCCCTGCGCAGGTCGAAGTCGACGCCCGAGGCGCGGGCGATCGGCCCGGACACGCCGTACGCGTGCACCACCTCGCGCGACAGCACGCCGATCCCGCGCGTACGGCCCCGGAAGATCTCGTTGCCGAGGACCAGCCCGTCGTACACGTCCATCCGGGAGCGGACCTCGGCGATCGCGTGGCGCGCGCGGCCCTGCCAGCCGGCCGGGAGGTCTTCTTTGAGGCCGCCGACCCGGTTGAACATGTAGTGCATCCGGCCGCCGGAGACCTCCTCCATCACGGCCTGTATGACCTCCCGCTCACGGAAGGCGTGGAACACCGGGGTGATCCCGCCCAGTTCCAGGGGGTACGAGCCGAGGAACATCAGGTGGTTGAGCACCCGGTTCAGCTCGGCCAGCAGCGTCCTGGTCCACACCGCGCGCTCGGGGACCTCCATGCCGAGCATCCGCTCGACGGCCATCACGACGCCCAGTTCGTTGGAGAACGCCGAGAGCCAGTCGTGGCGGTTGGCGAGCATCACGATCTGCCGGTAGTCGCGCGCCTCGAAAAGCTTCTCCGCGCCCCGGTGCATGTATCCGATGACGGGCTCCGCCTCGCGGATCACCTCGCCGTCGAGCACCAGGCGGAGCCGGAGCACACCGTGCGTCGAAGGGTGCTGGGGGCCGATGTTGAGCACCATGTCGGTGCTCTCCGCCGCGCCGCCGATGCCGACCGTCGTCCGCGTGGTCTCCGTCATGGACGACAGTCTCTCAGAGGCCGGGAGCCGGACTTCCCGAGGTCGTGTCAGAGGCCCGTGTCGTCAGAGCCGGGAGCCCCGGCGGCGGGGAGGGCGCCGCCGGTGAGGCCGCCCTCGACGCCCACCGGCTGGGCCAGCCAGCCGAAGTCGCCGAGCCCGCCCCGCGCCGTCAGCTCCGCCGCCTCCCCGGCCGCCGCCAGCGCTCGTACGTACGCGGCGGGCTCCGCGGCCGCCAGGGACAGCGGCGGGCGCGCCCCGCTCACCCCCAGGCGGCCCAGCGCCGTGCGCTGGTCGGTCAGCTCCGCGCCCGGCAACGCGCAGGCGTCCAGCGCCACATGGGCGGTCAGGTCACAGCTCCCGTCCGGTACGGGTGCCGTCTCCCGGCCCTCCCGGAAACCGGTCAGCGTCCCGAAGGGCGGCCTGGCGTCCCGTACATGCGCGTAGTCGACCGCGACCGCGAGCCCGCGCTCCAGCGTGGCGACGGCCGCCGCCCAGGCCTCGTCGCGGGGGCGGCCGATCTCCGCGCGGGTGCCGGGCCCGGCCGGCGGCCACCAGCGCGCCAGCCACCGCGCGTCCGCGCCCCCGACCGGCGCGCCCCGCTCCTCCGTACCGTCGGGGCGCACGAGCACGTACCGCACCACCCCGTCCGGATCCGTCTCGGCGACGTCCACCGGGACGTTGTCCAGCCATTCGTTCGCGAACAGCAGCCCGCGGACCCCGGCCGGGGGCTCCGCGCACCACTCCACGCGCGGGTCGAGCCCCGCCGGCCGGGGGGCGCGCTCCACGGCGTACGGATGCACGATCAGGGCGTCCGGGACCGCCGCGAGCACACCGGTCAGCAACTCACCACGCCCCGCGCCCACGTCGACGAACGCCACCTCGTCCGTCCCGAGCGCCCGGGCGGTGGCGGCCAGCAGCCGGGCGACGGCGGCCGCGAAGAGCGGGGAGGCATGCACCGACGTGCGGAAATGCCCGGCCGGGCCCTCCGGTCGCAGGTAGAAGCCCCCCGGTCCGTACAGCGCGCGCTCCGCCGCCGCCCGCCACCCCTCGGCCCGCGGGCCGTCCGAGCGGCCGGCCGGGGGCTCGTCCGGGCGGACGCGCGCCCCCCGGTCCTTCCCGTCGTCATCCGTCACGGCGTCAAGTCTCCACCTTGGGGAGTACGCTTCCGCCGACCGGATCGACCCTCCGGTTGACCCCTCCGCCTTCTCCGCCTCCCTACGCTGGATAACGTGCAGCGCTTCTACGACTTCCTCCGCAGACACCCCACGGGCGTCGACACCTTCTTGGCTGTCATGCTCCTCGGGGTGTCTTTGCTGTGGGCGGTCACCGCGGTGAACGGGGTCGGGCCACGGCTCCGGGCCATCGGCATCGTCGTACTGCTCAGCCTGGTGGTCGCGCTGCGCCGCCGGGCCCCGGCCAGGATGCTGCTGCTCGTCGTCGCGCTGGGCGTGCTCCAGCTCGCGCTGGACGTCTCCGTCAATCCCGGCGACTTCGCGATGCTGGTCATCATCTACACCGTGGCCGCCGAGGGCGGTCCGCGCTGGGCCTCCCGGCTCGCCCTGGTCGGCGGGCTGTTCGCGGCTCCGCTCTCGCAGGTGCGCTGGCCGGTGGACGAGGCGAGCACCTTCGGCCGGGTCTTTGCGGGTGTCGTGATGACCGTGCCGTTCGTCCTCGCCTGGGTGCTGGGCGACTCCCTCCGGACCCGCCGCGCCTACTTCGACCAGCTGGAGGAGCGCGCCACCCGGCTGGAGAAGGAGCGCGAGGCGCAGGCCAAGGTGGCGGTCGCCGCCGAGCGGGCCAGGATCGCCCGGGAGCTGCACGACGTCGTGGCGCACAACGTGTCCGTGATGGTCGTGCAGGCCGACGGCGCCGCGTATGTCCTGGACGCCGCCCCCGACCAGGCCAAACAGGCCCTGGAGACCATTTCGAGCACCGGCCGCCAGGCCCTCGCCGAGATGCGCAGGCTGCTCGGTGTCCTGCGGACCGGGGACACGCGGGAGGGCGGGGAGTACGTGCCCCAGCCCGACGTCGATCAGATCGAGGACCTGGTCGAGCAGGTGCGCCGGGCCGGCCTCACCGTGGACTTCAAGATCGAGGGCACCGCGCGTCCGCTGCCCAGCGGGGTCGAGCTGACCGCGTACCGGATCGTGCAGGAAGCCCTCACCAACAGCCGCAAGCACGGCGGACCCGACGTGGGGGCGAGCGTGCGGCTGGTCTACTTCGACGACGGACTGGGCCTGCTCGTCGAGGACGACGGCCGGGGCGCCGCCCACGAGCTGTACGTGGACGGCGGCGCGGACGGCCACGGCCACGGCCTCATCGGGATGCGGGAGCGGGTCGGGATGGTCGGCGGCACGCTGGACGCCGGGCCTCGCCCGGGCGGCGGCTTCCGGATCAGCGCGCTGCTCCCGCTGAAACCGGCACACTGACGTGCCCCGCGCATGAACCCCGCACGCCCGAGCCCCGACCCCATGAAGCCCGACACCATGAAAAGGGAACCCCCGATGTCGATCCGCGTCATGCTCGTCGACGACCAGATGCTCCTGCGCACCGGCTTCCGTATGGTGCTGGCCGCGCAGCCCGACATGGAGGTCGTCGCGGAGGCGGGGGACGGCGCCGAGGCGATCGAGAACCTGCGGGCCACCGCCGTGGACGTCGTGCTGATGGACGTCCGCATGCCCCGCCTCGACGGGGTGGAGGCGACGCGCCGGATCTGCGCGGAGCCCAACCCGCCGAAGGTGCTCATCCTGACCACCTTCGACCTGGACGAGTACGCGTTCTCCGGGCTCAAGGCCGGGGCCAGCGGCTTCATGCTCAAGGACGTGCCGCCGAGCGAGCTGCTGAGCGCGATCCGCTCGGTGCACAGCGGCGACGCCGTGGTCGCGCCCTCCACGACCCGGCGGCTGCTCGACCGGTTCGCCCCGATGCTGCCCAGCGGCGACAAGCCGCGCAACAAGCAGATGGACCGGCTGACCGAGCGGGAGCGCGAGGTGATGCTGCTGGTCGCGCAGGGGCTGTCGAACGGCGAGATCGCCGGGCGGCTGGTGCTGTCGGAGGCGACCGTGAAGACCCACGTCGGCCGCATCCTCACCAAGCTCGGTCTGCGCGACCGGGTGCAGGTCGTCGTGCTCGCGTACGAGTCGGGGCTGGTACGGGCGGGCGGCGGCGGAGCCTGACCCCCGCCGGGTCCCCTGGCGGACCACCCCGGTCACTCCCTCTTTTCCCGCCCGCTCACCCGGTCACCCGCCTCACGAAGTCCGCCACCGCCGCCTTCACGTCCTCCGCGCTCCACTCCAGGCCCGCCTCCGCCACCGTGACCTCCGTGACCGAGACCCCGGGCGGTCCCGCGACCGCCTCGCGCCAGAGCCGGAACAGCGTCACCTTCGTCTCCTCCGCCTGCCGCACCCCGGCCTCGTTCAGCACCTCCCGGTCGTACGGCAGCCACACCTGGAACTGGTGCGTGTGCGGCGGCTCCGGATGGACGCGGAACCACGGCACCGCGGACTCCGCGAGACCCTCGGCGAGCGCCGCCGCGACCACGCGGGCGTGCGCCACGTACGACGGCAGGCGCGGCAGCTCCCGCTCCAGGCCGAGCAGCGCCGACAGGGCCGCCGGATACTGCTGGAACAGCTGGCCCCCGTAGCGGTGGCGCCACACGCGCGCCTCCTCCACGAGCGTCTCGGGACCCACGAGCACGGCGCCCGACAGGGCGTCGAGGGACTTGTAGAACGACAGGTACACGCTGTCCGCGAGCCCGGCGATCTCCGCCAGCGGGCGGCCGAAGTGGGACGCGCACTCCCACAGGCGCGCGCCGTCGAAGTGCACCACCGCGTCCCGCGCGCGTGCCGCGTCCACCACCGCGACCAGCTCGTCCCACGTGGGCAGGACGAACCCCGCGTCCCGCAGCGGCAGCTCCAGCATCAGCGTGCCGAACGGCTCCGCCAGCTCCTGTATCTCCCCGGCCGTCGGCAGCCGGGGCTCGCCCGTCGCCCGGACCGTCCGCAGCCCGCTGACGGCCGACAGCGCGCCGCCCTCGTGGACCTCCGGGTGCGCCAGCGGATGCAGCGCCACCACCGGATTGCCCGTGCGCCCCGCCCAGCAGCGCAGCGCCACCTGTTGCGCCATCGTGCCGGTCGGGAAGAAGACGGCGGCGGGGAATCCGAGCAGCGCGGCCACCCGGCGCTCCAGCTCGGCTACCACCCCGTCCCCGTACACGTCCGCCCAGCCGTCCACGTCGTACACGGACGCCGCGTCCGCCGCGAGCGCGGCCAGCCGCTCGCCCACCGGCTCGTTCACCGAGCCGCGCCACAGCGTCCGCCCGGAGGCGCGCCAAGCGGCCCGGCGGCGGTCCCGCTCGTCGTCGGAGGAGCCGCCCCCGCCGCCGGGGAGGCCGTCCCCCGCCTTTCCGGGGGAGCCGTCCCGTACCTCTTCGGCCTGTTCGCTCGTGTCACTCATGCACCGATCATCACCCAGCCGCCGTCCGGCGCGCACAGCCCTGTGGACAACTCCGGACGGGGCCTGTGGACAACCGGGAGGCGGTCCCGGCGCTGGCGTAGCATGGCCAGAAATCGTCCGGTACCCGCCGCGGACTGGAACGGAAGGCTCCGACGCGTGAACCCAGCAGCACAGGAACCGCTCGACCCGCGGGACCGCCCCGCCCGCCTCACGGTGGGCGTGGTCGGGGCAGGCCGGGTGGGCCCGGCCCTCGCCGCCGCCCTCGGTCTCGCGGGGCACCGCCCCGTCGCCGTCTCCGGCGTCTCGAACGCCTCCGTGCGGCGCGCCGCCACCCTGCTCCCCGACGTCCCCGTGGTCACCCCGGCCGAAGTCCTCGCGCGCGCCGAACTGGTCCTGCTGACCGTCCCGGACGACGCGCTGCCCGGCCTGGTCCAGGGGCTCGCCGAGACCGGGGCCGTACGACCGGGGCAGCTGCTCGTCCACACCTCGGGGCGGTACGGCACCCAGGTGCTCGACCCGGCCCTGCGCGCGGGCGCCCTGCCGCTGGCCCTGCACCCGGCGATGACGTTCACCGGCACGTCCGTGGACGTGCAACGGCTGGCCGGCTGCTCGTTCGGCGTGACGGCGCCCGAGGAGCTGCGGCTGGCGGCGGAGGCGCTGGTCATCGAGATGGGCGGCGAGGCCGAGTGGATCGCGGAGGAGTCCCGTCCGCTCTACCACGCGGCGCTGGCGCTGGGCGCGAACCACCTGGTCACGCTGGTCGCCCAGTCCATGGAGCTGCTGCACAGGGCCGGGGTCGAGTCCCCGGACCGGATGCTGGGCCCCCTCCTCGGCGCGGCCCTCGACAACGCGCTGCGCTCCGGGGACGCGGCCCTGACCGGGCCGGTCGCGCGCGGGGACGCGGGCACGGTCGCCGCGCACGTGGAGGTGTTGCGCGAGCACGCGCCGGCCGCCGTCGCGGGTTACCTGGCGATGGCCCGTACGACCGCGGACCGCGCGCTCGCCCACGGCATGCTCAAGCCGGAGCTGGCGGAAGACCTCCTGGACGTCCTCGCGGACGGCGACAGCCCCGGGGACACCCGCGGAGGCACCGGCGGGGGCGCCCGATGAGCCTCGCCCCCGTCCCCTCCCGCGCGGACCTGGACCGCCTGCTGGACACGTGGCACGCCACCCACCCCGGCGGGCGGGGCGGGGTCGCGGTGGTCATGACCATGGGCGCGCTCCACGAAGGGCACGCCACGCTGATACGGGCGGCCCGCGCGCGCGTCGGCCCCACCGGGTTCGTCGTGGTCACCGTCTTCGTCAACCCGCTCCAGTTCGGCGCGGGCGAGGACCTGGACCGCTACCCCCGCACCCTCGACGCCGACCTCAAGACCGCCGAACACGCGGGCGCCGACGCCGTCTTCGCCCCGTCCGTGGACGAGGTGTACCCGGGCGGCGCGCCCCAGGTCAGGATCACGGCGGGCACCATGGGCGAACTGCTCGAAGGCGCCTCACGGCCCGGCCACTTCGACGGCATGCTCACCGTCGTCGCCAAGCTGCTCCACCTCACCCGCCCCGACATCGCGTTCTTCGGCCAGAAGGACGCCCAGCAGCTCGCCCTGATCCGCCGCATGGCCCGCGATCTGAACTTCCCCGTCGAGATCGCCGGCGTACCGACGGTCCGCGAGGACGACGGCCTGGCCCTGTCCAGCCGTAACCGCTTCCTGTCCGGCGCGGAACGCCGTACCGCCCTCGCTCTCTCCCGCGCGCTGTTCGCGGCCCGCGACCGCCTCGGCGCCCAGCACGCGCTGCGCGCCCGCGCGGAGTCGGCGCCCGCGCCGGACGCGCGCGCCGCCGGGCTCTCCGCCCTCGGCGAGCCCCGGCTCGCGGCCGACGCGCACGCGGTGGCGCGCGGCGGGGCGGCGGCGCGCCCCTGCGGGGCGGACGCCGTACGGGCGGCGGCCCGCGCGGTCCTCATGCCGGCCGTCAGGGCCGTGCCGCCCCTGACGCTGGACTATCTCGCCCTGGTCGACCCCGCCGACTTCACGGAAGTCCCCGACGACCACACCGGCGAGGCGATCCTGGCCGTCGCGGCGCGGGTCGGCGGCACGCGGCTCATCGACAACATCCCCCTGACCTTCGGAGCTCCCCAGTGACCGCAGAGTCCTCCCGGGGGACGCTCCCCGGACCGTCGGGATCCGTGCCTTCCCCAGCCGCGCCTTCTCCGTCCGCGCCTTCCCAGGAGATACCCGCCGGAGCCCCCGAAGCCTCCGCCTCCTCCGACTCCTCCGCCCTCCACGGAAGCGCCGTCGCCACCGGGATACGGCTGGCCGCCCCCGCCCCCGGCTGGGCCCTGGACGCCGACGTCGTGGTGGTCGGTTCCGGCGTCGCCGGGCTCACCACGGCCCTGCGCTGCACCGCCGCCGGACTGCGTACGGTCGTCGTCACCAAGGCCCGCCTGGACGACGGCTCCACCCGCTGGGCCCAGGGCGGCGTCGCCGCGGCGCTCGGCGAGGGCGACACCCCCGAGCAGCACCTGGACGACACGCTGGTCGCGGGCGCGGGCCTGTGCGACGAGGAAGCCGTCCGCGCGCTCGTCACGGAGGGCCCGGACGCGGTACGCCGGCTGATCGGGACCGGCGCCCACTTCGACACCGGCGCGGGCGGCGAACTCCAGCTCACCCGCGAGGGCGGCCACCACCGGCGCCGTATCGTCCACGCGGGCGGCGACGCGACCGGTCTGGAGATCTCCCGGGCGCTCGTCGAGGCGGTCCGCGCCGCCGCGCTCACGACCGTCGAGAACGCGCTCGTCCTCGATCTGCTGACCGACGAGCACGGCCGTACGTCCGGCGTCACCCTCCACGTGATGGGCGAGGGCCAGCACGACGGCGTCGGGGCGGTCCACGCGCCCGCGGTCGTCCTCGCCACCGGCGGCATGGGCCAGGTCTTCGCGGCGACCACCAACCCCGCCGTCTCCACCGGCGACGGCGTGGCACTGGCGCTGCGGGCGGGCGCCGAGGTCTCGGACCTGGAGTTCGTGCAATTCCACCCGACGGTGCTGTTCCTGGGCGCGGGCTCGGAGGGCCAGCAGCCGCTGGTGTCCGAGGCGGTACGGGGCGAGGGCGCCCACCTCGTGGACGCCGACGGGGTCCGCTTCATGCGCGACCAGCACGAACTGGCCGAGCTGGCGCCCCGCGACATCGTCGCCAAGGCGATCATGCGGCGCATGCTGGAGCAGGACGCCGACCACATGTACCTGGACGCCAGGCACTTCGGCGCGGAGATGTGGGAGACCCGCTTCCCCACGATCCTGGCGGCCTGCCGCTCCCACGGCATCGACCCGGTGACGGAACCGATCCCGGTGGCCCCGGCGGCCCACCACGCCTCGGGCGGCGTCCGCACGGACCTGCGCGGGCGGACGACGGTGCCGGGGCTGTACGCGTGCGGCGAGGTGGCCTGCACGGGCGTCCACGGCGCGAACCGGCTGGCGTCGAACTCGCTCCTGGAGGGGCTGGTGTTCGCGGAGAGGATCGCGGCGGACGTGGCGGAGCGGGTGCGGAGCACGAGGACAGAGCACCGCTCTCCTAAAGCGGGTGTCGTTCCTGCGGAAGACGGCGCCTCCGAAGACGGCGCTTCTACTGAAGACGCCATCCCCGACGCCCCCCTCCGCCCCTCCGACCTCTCCCCGCCCGCCTCCCGCCAACTCCCCCTCATCGCCCCCGAGGCCCGCATCCGGATCCAGCGGATCATGTCCGAGGGCGCCGGAGTCCTCCGCTCGGCCCACAGCCTCGGCACCGCCGCCGACGCCCTCGAAGCCGTCCACCGGGACGCCCTGCGCGCCGACGAGCAGCCGGGGGAGGGCGAGGCCAAGGCCGCCGTCCCGGGGGTGGACTCCTGGGAGACGTCCAACCTCCTCTGCGTCGCCCGCGTCCTCGTCGCCGCCGCGCTGGAGCGCGAGGAGACCCGCGGCTGCCACTGGCGCGAGGACCGGCCCGAGCGCGACGACGCCGACTGGCGCCGGCATCTTGTCGTCCGTTTGGCACCCGACCGTAGTTTGACGGTCCGGCGTACCGGAACGGCTGCGTTCCCGCCCGTCGACCCCGTATACGTACATGCAGAACCCGACGTCCCCAGGGAGCCGTAACCGTGAGCACGCCCGAAGACAGTCCGCGCCCCGAGCCCGTGGACGTACCCCTGATCCAGATCGGCGCCCCGGCCGCGGCGTCCGCCGGGGGTGGCTGCGGCGACGGCTGCGGCTGCTCCGGCGGCGCGGACGGCTTCGGCCCCGACGACCTGGAGTGCGGGCTCGACCCCGTGCTCGCCCAGCTCCTCGCCGAGTCCGGTCTCGACCCCGTCCAGGTCGAGGACATCGCGCACGTCGCCGTGGAGGAGGACCTCGACCACGGGGTGGACGTGACGACCGTCGCGACCGTCCCCGAGGACGCCGTCGCCACCGGTGACTTCACGGCCCGCGAGAGCGGCACGGTCGCCGGCGTGCACGTCGCCGAGGCCGTCCTGTCCGTCGTGGCCACCGACGAGTTCGCGGTCGAACGGCACGTCGCGGACGGCGACCGCGTGGAGGCCGGGCAGAAGCTGCTCAGCGTCACCGCCCGTACCCGCGACCTGCTCACCGCCGAGCGCAGCGCGCTCAACCTCCTGTGCCGCCTGTCCGGCATCGCGACGGCCACGCGCGCGTGGGCGGACGTCCTGGACGGGACACCGGCGAAGGTACGGGACACCCGCAAGACCACGCCGGGGCTGCGGGCCCTGGAGAAGTACGCGGTCCGGTGCGGCGGCGGCGTCAACCACCGGATGTCGCTGTCGGACGCGGCGCTCGTGAAGGACAACCACGTGGTCGCGGCGGGGGGCGTCGCGGAGGCCTTCAAGGCCGTACGGGACCGGTTCCCCGGCCTGGCCGTCGAGGTGGAGGTCGACACCCTGCACCAGGTCCGTGAGGTGCTGGACGCGGGCGCCGACCTGATCCTGCTGGACAACTTCACCCCGGCCGAGACGGCGGAGGCGGTCGGCATCGTGGCGGGACGGGCGATCCTGGAGTCCTCCGGGCGGCTCACGCTCGCCACCGCGCGCGCGTACGCGGAGACGGGGGTCGACTTCCTCGCGGTGGGGGCGCTCACGCACTCCTCGCCGATCCTGGACATCGGCCTGGACCTGCGCGAGGCCGAGCCCTTCGACGCGGAGGCCCCCGGCGACTTCGTCACGGACGCCGGGGCGCACGACGGACCCGGCGGGGCGGGCGCCTGATGCTGCTCACCATCGACGTAGGCAACACCCATACGGTCCTCGGCCTGTTCGACGGCGACGACATCGTCGAGCACTGGCGCGTGTCCACGGACGCCCGCCGCACCGCCGACGAACTCGCCGTCCTGCTCCAGGGCTTGATGGGGATGCACCCGCTGCTCGGCGACGAACTGGGCGAAGGGGTCGAGGGGATCGCGATCTGTTCGACGGTCCCGTCCGTCCTGCACGAGCTGCGCGAGGTGACCCGCCGCTACTACGGGGACGTTCCCTCGGTCCTGGTCGAGCCGGGCATCAAGACGGGCGTGCCGATCCTCATGGACAACCCCAAGGAGGTCGGCGCGGACCGCATCATCAACGCGGTCGCGGCCGTCGACCTCTACGGCGGTCCGGCGATCGTGGTCGACTTCGGTACGGCGACGACGTTCGACGCCGTCAGCGCGCGCGGGGAGTACGCGGGCGGGGTGATCGCCCCCGGTATCGAGATCTCCGTCGAGGCGCTCGGGGTGAAGGGCGCGCAGCTCCGCAAGATCGAGCTGGCCCGGCCCCGGAGCGTGATCGGCAAGAACACGGTGGAGGCGATGCAGTCCGGCATCGTGTACGGCTTCGCGGGCCAGGTCGACGGGGTGGTGACCCGGATGAAGCGGGAGCTGGCCGACGACCCGGACGAGGTGACGGTGATCGCGACGGGCGGGCTGGCGCCGATGGTGCTGGGGGAGGCGTCGGTGATCGACGAGCACGAACCGTGGCTGACGCTGATCGGCCTGCGGCTGGTGTACGAACGCAACGTCTCGCGCATGTGACGCCGTCCGCGGCCCGCCACCGCCGGGGGCCGCGCGGCGCCGTGCGAACCCGGGCAGGGCACCCCGGGGCCGCGCCCGGGAAGGACCATTAAGCGGATTTTGTCCCCCCAGCGCGTAGGGTCGCCGCATGCCCACGCCATACGGATCCCGTGGCGGCATGGCGTTCGGCGCTGACGAGCTGCGTGTGCTCCGACGCGCCCTCGCCGTCGCCCTTCGTCCCGCCCCGCTTCCCGACGAGGACGTCCGGGCCTGCCTGCGGCTCGCCGAGTCCGTGGACGAGGCGGAGGGGGAGGCCGACCGCATGCGGGCGTTCCTGCTCGCGGACCTCGCCCGGTACCGCGCCGCCCTGCCCGGCTCCGTCGGGGGCTACCTGGAGCTGCTCCAGGACGCCCTCGCCGCCGACTACCGGCCGGGACCCGACGACCTCGCCGCGCTGCGCGCCCTGCGCGGTAACACCCTCGCCGCCGCCCTGCTGGACCGCTGCCAGGAGCCGTCCGTACCCCGTGCGCGGCTCTTCTCGCTCCCCGGCGGCCGCGCCGCGGACGAACCGAAACAGCCCCGGCAGCCGCGGCCCGAGCAGCCGGACCGGCCGAAGCCGTCGCGCGACCCCCGCGATCCGCGCAAGCCCGGCGAGCCCGCCCGCCCCATGCCCAAGCCGTCCGAGGTCTTCCCGCCGCGCCGCCGCCCGAAGCCCCCACCGGAGGAACGGGCGGCCGGGTAGCTAGTCTGGTCGGCATGGACTACGTATCCGCGCTCGTGCCCCCTGTGGTGATGGCTGGTTTCTTCATCGCGCTGGTCCGGACGATCGTCAAGAGCCAGGGCGGTTCGAACAAGGCCAAGGAGGACGCGGCCGTCGACGCGGCGCTCGCCCGTGCCGAGGCCGCCCAGCAGGGCCGTACCCCGGACACCCACGGCGCCTGAGGCACCGGCGGGCGGGCGGCCGTCGCGCCGGCTTCGGCCCTGGACCCCGTCGCCCGTGACCTGGACGTACGACTGATTCCCAGTCGTACGTCCTTTTTGTTACGTCAATAACCGGCCATTCCGACATCTCCTACTATGGTGGCGCTGTGCCCCGCCAATTGGGAGACCTTGAGGACGCCGTCATGACACGCGTCTGGCAATGGAACCGCCCGGTCACCGTCCGGGAAGTGCTCGAAGACCTTCAGCAGGAACGGTCCATCGCCTACACCACCGTCATGACCGTAATGGACAATCTCCATCAGAAGGGCTGGGTACGGAGGGAAGTCGACGGCCGCGCCTATCGATATACGGCGGTCTCCACCCGCGCCGCGTACGCCGCCGCCTTGATGAACGAGGCATGGTCGAAGAGTGACAACCCGGCCGCCGCCCTTGTCGCGTTCTTCGGCATGATGTCGCCCGAGCAGCGCCGATCTCTCGAAGACGCCGTGCGTATGGCCCGCGCCGACCGCCCGGAAGGCGACGACGCGGAAGACGGGCCGCGGGAAGAGGGCACGGGGGAAGAGGGCGCGGGGGAAGGCGCCCCGGCGGAAGACCGCCCCGGGGAACGGCGGGCCGAGGGCGCCGAGGGGACCGCGGAGGCGGGGCGATAGCGTCCGGGCATGTCCACAGCCGTTCCGCTTCCCAATGCATCCGCAAATGCCCTCACGGTCCGGCGGGCCAGGACCGGGGATGTGCCGGCGGTCCGCCGACTCGTCGACCCTTACGTACGCCAAGGCATCCTCCTCGACAAAGCGCCGGTGACGCTTTACGAGGACATCCAGGAGTTCTGGGTCGCGGAACGCGCCGAGGACGCGCGCGTCATCGGCTGCGGCGCCTTGCACGTCATGTGGGAAGACCTCGCCGAAGTGCGCACCCTGGCCGTGGATCCTGCGGTCAGGGGCCTGGGAGCGGGCCATCTGTTGCTGGACGCGCTCCTGGAGACGGCCCGCCGGCTGGGAGTGCGGCGCGTATTCTGCCTCACCTTCGAAGTCGAGTTCTTCGCGAAGCGCGGCTTCGCGGAGATCGGCGGGACGCCGGTCGACCGAGATGTGTACAGGGAGCTGCTGCGTTCCTATGACGAGGGTGTTGCGGAGTTCCTGGGTCTCGAACGGGTGAAGCCGAACACCTTGGGCAACAGCCGGATGCTTCTGCACCTGTGAGCGTCCGATGTGCCGGAGCCCTATGTCCGAATCGCGCACGTTTCCCGTCTTCTCGTGCCACTGAACCTCTGCCGAGGGTTTGTGTTTTCCTGAGAAAAGCGGTTTCCTTTCCGCGTACTGCATTTTTCGATGAAAGGAAATCCGGTGGCACAGAAGGTTCAGGTCCTTCTTGTCGATGACCTCGACGGTGGCGAGGCAGACGAGACAGTGACGTTCGCTCTCGACGGCAAGACCTACGAGATCGACCTCACTACCGCCAATGCGGACAAGCTGAGGGGTCTCCTCGATCCGTACACCAAGGGTGGCCGGCGCACCGGCGGCCGTGCCGCGGGCAGCCGTGGCAAGGGCCGTGTCGCGGCGGGCGGTAACAAGGACACCGCGGAAATCCGCAAGTGGGCCAAGGAGAACGGCTACAGCGTCAACGATCGCGGCCGCGTTCCCGCCGAGATCCGCGAGGCTTACGAGAACGCCAACGGCTGAGCATTCGTACGGAGCGTAATTCTGTGCAGCAGCCGGGCCCGGTGGCACTCGGTCGCCGCCGCGTCCACGAGGCGTACGAGATCGGGGGCATCCCCACTGCCCCCGTTGCCCGGTGCGCGTCCGAACGGGGCGAGCGCCGGCAGTGTCGCCTCCACCTCGCGTCCGGGCTCGGGGGGCCGCAGCCATACGGCGGCCCCCTGCGCGACGCCCTCCGCCGGCCACCACGGCGGTACGGGCGCCGGCGTCCGGTCTCCGGCGCCGAGCGCGGTCAGGCCGAGCGTCAGGGAGCCGATCGCGCCCCATTCCAGCCAGTCGAGCAGCCCCGGCAGCTCGTCCGCGCTCCCCGCGGCCACCAGCAGCCGCATCCGCCCGTCACCGAGTGCCACAGGCCCGGTCGGGCCGATCCGCCGCAGCAGGGCCGCACCGGCGCCCGCGGGCAATTCCAGTACGTCGAAGCGCGTGCCCGTCAGCAGGGCGAGCGGGGATCCCCCGTCCGTGGGCCAGCCGAGGCCGCCGGGCCCGTCGCCGTACCACCGTGCCCACGCGGAGGCCCGGCGGGCGCGACCGCCCTGGAGCGGTGCGCGGCGGGGGAGCGGAACGGTGGCCGTCATGCCCGGGGAACTCCCCGGAGCGACCGGGAGTTACGGAAAGTGTGCGGCGGCTCGCGCTGGGTGTCCGACTTGCGGGCGTACGGGCGCATTGCGGAGCGCAAGGTTGTTCGCCCGTAGCGGAGGGAATCGGCGTGCGCCGCATGGACTGTCAGTCTTTGCGGGTAAGACATTCCTAGTGGGGAGGGGCGACACGCGGTTTCGGGCGTCTCACGTTCGCCATCGGCGTACTGCCGATGAGGGTATCTGCCTGGCCTGCGGGAACATCGTCTCGCACCATCAGGTTGGAGCTGTTGACGGCGTCCGGGGCTCACGGCCGAGGACGCGGGACCCGGCAGTTGGAATGAGCGGTCCCCGCTTGCGGGACTAAGCTGCGGAAGGACAGGGAGGGGACCGACCCCTTTACTGCCTGACCGCTCTGAGGAGCGATTAACGATGTTCGAGAGGTTCACCGACCGCGCGCGGCGGGTTGTCGTCCTGGCTCAGGAAGAAGCCCGGATGCTCAACCACAACTACATCGGCACCGAGCACATCCTCCTGGGCCTTATCCACGAGGGTGAGGGTGTCGCCGCTAAGGCCCTGGAGAGCCTCGGGATTTCGCTCGAGGCGGTCCGCCAGCAGGTGGAGGAGATCATCGGGCAGGGGCAGCAGGCCCCGTCCGGCCACATCCCCTTCACTCCCCGTGCCAAGAAGGTCCTGGAGCTGTCGCTCCGCGAGGCCCTTCAGCTGGGCCACAACTACATCGGCACGGAGCACATCCTGCTCGGCCTGATCCGCGAGGGCGAGGGCGTCGCCGCCCAGGTCCTCGTGAAGCTGGGCGCCGACCTCAACCGGGTGCGGCAGCAGGTCATCCAGCTGCTCTCCGGCTACCAGGGCAAGGAGGCCGCCACCGCCGGCGGTCCTGCCGAGGGCACGCCCTCCACGTCCCTGGTCCTCGACCAGTTCGGCCGGAACCTCACCCAGGCCGCTCGTGAGTCCAAGCTCGACCCGGTCATCGGGCGCGAGAAGGAGATCGAGCGGGTCATGCAGGTGCTGTCCCGCCGTACGAAGAACAACCCCGTGCTCATCGGCGAGCCCGGCGTCGGCAAGACGGCGGTCGTCGAGGGACTGGCGCAGGCCATCGTCAAGGGCGAGGTGCCCGAGACCCTCAAGGACAAGCACCTCTACACCCTCGACCTGGGCGCGCTCGTCGCCGGTTCCCGCTACCGCGGTGACTTCGAGGAGCGGCTCAAGAAGGTCCTGAAGGAGATCCGCACCCGCGGCGACATCATCCTGTTCATCGACGAGCTCCACACCCTGGTGGGTGCGGGCGCCGCCGAGGGCGCGATCGACGCGGCTTCGATCCTGAAGCCGATGCTGGCCCGCGGTGAGCTCCAGACCATCGGTGCGACCACGCTGGACGAGTACCGCAAGCACCTGGAGAAGGACGCGGCCCTGGAGCGCCGTTTCCAGCCCATCCAGGTCGCGGAGCCGTCGCTGCCGCACACGATCGAGATCCTCAAGGGGCTGCGCGACCGTTACGAGGCGCACCACCGCGTGTCCATCACGGACTCCGCGCTGGTCGCCGCCGCGACGCTCGCCGACCGTTACATCTCGGACCGCTTCCTGCCGGACAAGGCGATCGACCTGATCGACGAGGCCGGTTCCCGGATGCGCATCCGCCGGATGACGGCCCCGCCGGACCTCCGCGAGTTCGACGAGAAGATCGCGGGCGTCCGCCGCGACAAGGAGTCGGCGATCGACTCCCAGGACTTCGAGAAGGCGGCGTCTCTCCGTGACAAGGAGAAGCAGCTGCTGGCGGCGAAGACCAAGCGGGAGAAGGAGTGGAAAGCCGGCGACATGGACGTCGTCGCCGAGGTGGACGAGGAGCTGATCGCCGAGGTCCTGGCGACGGCCACCGGCATCCCGGTCTTCAAGCTCACCGAGGAGGAGTCCTCGCGGCTGCTGCGCATGGAGGACGAGCTCCACAAGCGCGTCATCGGCCAGAAGGACGCCATCAAGGCGCTCTCCCAGGCGATCCGCCGTACGCGAGCGGGTCTGAAGGACCCGAAGCGCCCCGGTGGCTCGTTCATCTTCGCCGGTCCGTCCGGTGTCGGTAAGACCGAGCTGTCCAAGACGCTCGCCGAATTCCTCTTCGGCGACGAGGACGCGCTGATCGCGCTCGACATGTCGGAGTTCAGCGAGAAGCACACGGTCTCGCGTCTCTTCGGTTCGCCCCCCGGTTACGTGGGTTACGAAGAGGGCGGCCAGCTCACCGAGAAGGTGCGCAGGAAGCCGTTCTCCGTCGTCCTCTTCGACGAGGTCGAGAAGGCCCACCCCGATATCTTCAATTCCCTTCTCCAGATCCTGGAGGACGGTCGCCTGACCGACTCCCAGGGCCGGGTCGTGGACTTCAAGAACACGGTCATCATCATGACGACCAACCTCGGGACCCGGGACATCTCCAAGGGGTTCAACCTGGGCTTCGCGGCGCAGGGTGACACCAAGAGCACGTACGACCGGATGAAGACGAAGGTCAACGAAGAGCTCAAGCAGCACTTCCGGCCCGAGTTCCTCAACCGTGTCGACGACACGGTGGTCTTCCACCAGCTCACCGAGGAAGACATCATCCAGATCGTCGACCTCATGGTCGACAAGGTGGACGAGCGACTCAAGGACCGGGACATGGGCCTGGAGCTCAGCCCGGCCGCCAAGTCGCTCCTCGCCAAGAAGGGCTACGACCCCGTGCTGGGCGCCCGGCCGCTGCGCCGGACCATCCAGCGTGAGATCGAGGACATGCTGTCGGAGAAGATCCTCTTCGGCGAGCTGCGCTCGGGTCACATCGTGGTCGTGGACACCGAGGGCGAGGGTGAGGCGAAGAAGTTCACCTTCCGCGGCGAGGAGAAGTCGGCGCTGCCGGACGCCCCGCCGATCGAGCAGGCGGCGGGCGGCGGCCCGAACCTGACGAAGGACGTGTAGTCCTCGCGAAGGCGCGTACGCACGAAGGGGCTGCCCCGGACCGTTTTCCACGGTGCGGGGCAGCCCCTTTTGGTGTGCCCGTGCCCGTGCCCGTGCCCGTGGGCGTCGGGTTCCGGGGGCCCGTGGGGGGCCGGGTTCTGGTCGGCCCGTGGGGGCCGGGCCCTTGGTCCTGAAACGGACAGGGCTTCGGTCCGGAGGCCGTGACAAGCCGCACAGGGGGTTCCGGGACTACTAGCGGACGTAGTGCCGGACGCGGGGCGGGGCGGGCCCGGGGCGCCGGGGCCGGGTGGGGCGGGGGCCGCGTCAAGGGGCTTTATGCCGTTCCGACTCCTACGACACGCTGTCGTAGATGGGCGGTTTGGGTGGAGATGGGCGGCTGGGTTATCAAGGTGGGGACCGCCCGGCATCCGTGTCGGGTCTCCTCATGCCCGGAGGTTTTCCCCGCATGTTCCAGCGCGACCAGTTCCGTCTCTCCCGCCTTCCCTCCTCCCTGCGTACCCGGACCGGCCTGGTGGCCGCCGGCCTCGGGGTGTCCATGGCGTGCGGGGCGGGGGCCGCGGTCGCCGCGACCGGTGGCGACGGCGCCGACGTCGGAGTGAGCCGTACGGCGACCGCCCTGACGGCCTCCGTGGCGTCCGGTGCGGTGGCGAAGCAGGCCGACGCCCAGGCCTCGGCCGCGGCGCACGCCAAGCAGGTCCGGGCCGAGCGGGCGGAGGCGGCGGCGAAGAAGGCCGAGTCCGACGCGAGGAAGAAGGCCGCGCAGGTGAAGGCGGACCAGGCCAGGGCCAAGGCGAAGGCCGAAAGGATCAAGAAGGCGCACGGCTGGACGGACCCGGTGGACCACTACCAGCTGAGCGCGAAGTTCGGCCGGGGCGGCAGCATGTGGTCCCACAAGCACTCCGGCCAGGACTTCGCCGTACCGACCGGCACCACCGTCAAGGCCGCCCACAGCGGCACGGTGGTCAAGGCGGGCCCGAACGGCGCCGGTGACGGATCCGCGTACGGCAACGCGATCGTGATCCGGCACGGCGACGGGACGTACTCGCAGTACGCGCACCTGTCCAAGATCAAGGTGTGGGCCGGCCAGCACGTGAAGGCCGACCAGCGGATCGCGTACTCCGGCAACACCGGCAACTCCAGCGGCCCCCACCTGCACTTCGAGATCCGTACGACCCCGAACTACGGCTCGGCGGTCAACCCGCTCACCTTCCTGCGCCACGCGGGTGTCACGGTCTGAGTGTCGTCACGGTCCGAGTGAGGGTCGCCTTCGGCGCGGCCCTCTCAGAGGTCGACGTGGTGCGCCTGGGTGATGAGGTCGGTGGAGACCTCCAGGATGGCCAGGCGCTTCTCCTCGGCGTCCCCCTCGATGTCCTTGAGGGCGAACTGTCCCGCGTGCATGGTGAAGAGCGCGCTGGTGCAGCGCACCCGGTTGGCCATGGTCGCGTCCGGGTCCAGCAGCAGCTCCATCAGGGCGATCATCCGGACCTTGAAGGTCTCGCCGATGCTCAGGTCCCGGATCGTCGCCTGGTTCTCCTGCATGAAGCGGAAGAGGGGGGACGCGCCGCGCAGGGCGGCGCTGTAGCGGCGCAGGATCTCCCGCTTCGTCTCCAGCGTGGCGGGCTGTGACTTGCCCCACTCGATCAGGGTGTCGATCGGCTGCGTCACGTCCTGGAAGACGCTGATCAGGATGTCTTCCTTGGTCTTGAAGTGGTAGTAGAGCGCGGCCTTGGTGACGTCCAGGTGCTCGGCGATCTCCCGCAGCGAGGTCTTCTCGTATCCCTGTTCGGCGAAGAGCTCCAGGGCGACATCCTGGATGCGCTGACGGGTGTTGCCCCGTCGGGGGTGCTGAGTGCTGCCCACGGTGCTCTCCTTGGGAAAAAACTTACTTGACGCCCGGCAAGTTAGCCGTCTACCTTCTGAGTGTAATGCTAGCTTGCCGGGCGGCAAGTAAGTCAGGGGAGTAGGGGACGATGAGTCAGACGAGCCGTCAGACGGGGAAGGCCGAACAGGCCGCGGCACCCGGGAACCCGTCAGCCGGGACGTTGACGCCCGGCAAGCCGGAGCCTCAGCCGCGCAGCGTACGGATCGTGCTGCTCGCGCTCATGATCGCGATGCTGCTGGCGATGCTGGACAACATGATCGTCGGTACGGCCATGCCGACGATCGTCGGTGAGCTGGGCGGTCTCGAACACCTGTCGTGGGTGGTCACCGCGTACACCCTCGCCACCGCCGCCTCGACCCCGATCTGGGGCAAGCTCGGCGATCTGTACGGCCGCAAGGGCGTCTTCCTCACCTCCATCGTGATCTTCCTGATCGGTTCCGCGCTGAGCGGGATGGCCCAGGACATGAGCCAGCTGATCGGCTTCCGGGCGATACAGGGCCTGGGCGCCGGCGGTCTGATGGTCGGCGTGATGGCGATCATCGGCGACCTGATCCCGCCCCGCGAGCGGGGCAAGTACCAGGGCATGATGGCCGGCGTGATGGCCCTCGCCATGATCGGCGGACCGCTGGTCGGCGGCGCCATCACCGACCACCTCGGCTGGCGCTGGAGCTTCTACATCAACCTGCCGCTGGGCGCGGTGGCGCTGGCGATGGTCACGGCCGTCCTGCACCTGCCGAAGAAGGACCGCTCGAAGGTCAGGATCGACTTCCTCGGCGCCGGGCTGCTGACCGTCGGCATCACCTCGATCGTGCTGGTCACGACGTGGGGCGGTACGGAGTACGACTGGAGCTCCGCGATCATCATGGAGCTGATCGCGCTCGGCGTGGTCGCGCTCATCGGTTTCGTCGTCGTCCAGAAGCGGACCGCCGAGCCGCTGCTGCCGCTGCACATCTTCCGCAGCCGCAACTTCACTCTCATGTCGGTGATCGGCTTCCTCACCGGCTTCGTGATGTTCGGCGCGGTGCTCTTCCTGCCGCTGTACCAGCAGGCCGTGCAGGGCGCCTCCGCCACCAACTCGGGGCTGCTGCTCCTGCCGATGCTGCTGTCGATGATGGTCGTCTCGCTGATCGCGGGCCGGGTCACCACCAACACCGGCAAGTACCGGATCTTCCCCATCCTGGGCGGCGCCCTGATGACGGTCGGGCTGTTCCTGCTCGCGCAGATGGACACCGAGACCTCGCGGCTGACGTCCGGCCTCTACATGGCCGTGCTCGGCGCGGGCATGGGCTTCCTGATGCAGATCACGATGCTGGTCGCGCAGAACAGCGTCGAGGCCAGGGACATGGGCGTCGCGTCCTCCTCGACGACCCTCTTCCGTACGCTGGGCAGCTCGTTCGGCGTCGCCATCATGGGCGCGCTCTTCAACTCCCGCGTACAGGACGAGATGGCGGCGAGGGGCGGCAGCACCGGCGGCGGCCTCGCGTCCGCGCAACTGGACGCGGCCAGCCTGGCGAAGCTGCCGGACGCGGCGCGCGAGGCGTACCAGCACGCGGTGTCGACCGGCATCCACGGCGCCTTCACGCTGGGCGCGGCGATCGCGGTGATCGGCTTCGTGGCGGCGTTCTTCGTCAAGGAGGTCCCGCTGCGGGGCGCGGGCCCGAAGCCGGCGGAAGACCCGTCCCCGGCGGACGGCAGGGTCCCCCAGTCGGCCTGACACCGACGCGGCACACAAGCGGCACACACCAAGGACGTCCCCCGGCGCACGCGCACCGGGGGACGTCCTGTCGCGCCTTACGGCACGAGCCCGGGCTGCCCGGCCCGCACACCGCCGACGTACGCCTCGTACTCGCTGTTCGTCAGCGGGATCACGCACTCGGGCAGGACGGTGGACCGCAGGATCCATCCGCCGTCGACCCGGGCGACTTCCAGGCAGTCGCCGGTTCCACCGGCGGACAGAGCGGACTTGGTCCACTTCACTGCTGTCAGATCCTGAGCTATGAGCTTCCTGAGTTCGGCTGCTGTGGAGAGTTCATCCCTAGTCACGCGACATCTCTTTCCTGAGAGTTCTCATCTTTTCCAAGGAGTCGGACGGTGAGAGTGAGATCTCCCGCAGGGCATCCACGAACCCTCGAAGCTCTCGCATCTCCCGCGGGTCCTTTCGGAAGCTCATGCCGGCCATGGCATCGACGGCCCCCAACGGCCTCTCGTTGGCTCCCCCGAACTCGAAAAGGCTCAACACGTAGCTGAAGCTGGCGGGAGCGGTGAACGGAACGACGCGGAACGTGACATGACGCTCCGTTCCGTCTTCGATCAACGAGTCGAGCTGGCGAGTCATGATCTTCCTGCCTCCCACTTCGTGCCGTAGTGCCCCTTCACCGATGATGACTTCGACCTCTGGCGGACGGTTCCTGTCGAAGATGCCACGACGATTGCGGCGAAGCTCCACGGACCGCTCCATCGCATGTGGAGACAGGGCGGATCTCGTCAGCGCAGTGGTGATGGTGCGACCGTAGTCGGACGTTTGGAAGAGGCCGGGCACGAGACTGCCTGCGCAGGAAATGATCTTTGAGGCCGCGTCTTCGTATGCGATGAACTCCATCAAGCTCTCGTGGAACTCGTCCGAGAAGGAGGTCCACCATGCTCCTTCGATCGCGGTTCCCTCGCGCAGCATCGTCTCCAACTGGACCCGCGTCGCCAAGTCGGCTTCGTAGAGGCTGAGCAGTGCGGTCAACTCGGCCTCGGTGGGCCAAGCCGCTCCCCGCTCGATGCGGGAGACGCGGTCGACGGTCTTGCGACGCAGGGCCTTGGCAGCGTCGATCTGCTTGATCTTCTGACCGTCGGCTGCGCGCGCCTTCAGGCGGAGTTGCTGGATCGCGTCGCCGAAGCGTTGGCGAGCGACCATCGCTGATGTGTTGACCGACACCCGGCAGCCTTCCCTTGCGGCTCGTCAGAACTGTCGCGCAGCGTAGCGCGGCGCGCCTGCCGATGGCACTTCCGAGCGTATTTCCGCGACAGCAGTTGCAAATGTGGGTGCGATTGCAACAGACTCACATGTCACGCACCGGGTGGGTTCTGTGTCGGTGCGTCATCGCCTACGCGGCTGCCCGGCGCGGTCGCACGCTGGAGGCTGCCATGCACGCAGATCGGCACGTACAAGGTCCCTCGGACGAGGGGCTGTTGGCCGAGAGATCCTTCGAGAGCCGCCCGGAGTCCGTGAGTATCGCGCGCCGTTGGGCCGGCGCGGTGTGTTCCACGGTGGACGGTGCCGACGTCCACCTGTGCGAATTACTGGTCAGCGAGGTCGCGACCAACGCGGTTCGGCACGCCGAGGGTCTTTCGTTCCAGGTGCGCATTTTCTACCCGTCCCTACGGCTCGAGATCTGGGACGGCTCCCACCGCCTGCCGGAACGCCGGGTGGCCACGGAGGGCAGCGTCAGTGGACGAGGCCTGGAGATCCTCGAACTGCTGGCACCCGGCTACCGGGTTGTGCTCGGTAGCGAGGGCAAGGGAATCTGCTTCCAGCCGAAGGGCTGGTAGAGGCGCGTGTCCTGTGAGCGCCTGAGCGGGACGGGCCTAGGTCCCGACGTCCTGACTGGTATGGACGATTGCCCGCACGACACAGAACTGCTGCGCCGGGTTCTGAGCGGCCTGTACGAGCTTCCCGATGAGCGGTCGCAACAAGCGCGGTCGGCGAAGGCTTATTCGGTGGGTGGCGGTCGCGCCGGATCGTCGTGAAGGTCACTGCTCGGCAAGCGGCCCGTCAGCCCATGCCTGTGCCGCGGCGAGGTCGCGCGCTGTGCCGACCACCTGGTAGGTGAAGCCGTCCCATTCCTCCAGGACACGCGGCTCGTCGGGGCGTAGGTGGGCAGCACGACCGTGCGTGGTCCGGTGGCGGCGGTACTGGTCCATCGGCGGGAGGCGCCGCTTGTTGTACGCGGCGAGTGGATCGTCGGCATCCGGGCGCGGGACGGCGCGCGAGGGCTGGTTCGGCGGGCCGGGTCGGCGGTGCTTGGCCATGTACTCGATGATCTCAGGCCGCGATCGTGGTCGAGCGGGCGGCAACGAGATCCTTCGCTCTCGTACGCACGTCGTCCACCGCGGTTGTCCGGTATGGACGTGCGGCGTCGAGCAGAGTGTTGAGCCTTGAAGTCACGAGAGTGGAGTCGACGTGCGCGGCGGAGTCGAGAGCCAGTTGGGCCGCGGCCGCACCCCGCTCCACCTCGCCTTCGTCGAGCAGCGCGGCGGCGAGCCCGACACCGTCCATCAGACGTACCCGGTCGAACCCAGGCCTGCGGAGCTTGAGTGCCGCCTCGAAGTGGATGCTCGCGGCCTTGCCGCCACGGCGGAGTCCGGCGAGGTCGCGTGCGGAGACCGCGCGGGCGCCTTCGTGCTCGGCTGCGTCGAAGTACGTGACCCATTCAGGAACGTGGTCGCCGAGGCCGTCGGCCAGGAGCTCGTCGGCGTTGCCGAGGTGCGTGTCCGCCAGATATTCGTCACCGAGGGCCGCGTGCACCCGGCCGGTCTGGGACGCGACCAGCGCTCGGGTCGCGGGCATGTCCGCCTTCGCGGCGGCCACGCCGAGAAGAGCGAGGGCATCTTGTGGATGGCCGAGGTAAATCATCTGGTGGGACATGCGCGTGACGATCTCCACGCCCCGCTGTGGCTGCCCGGCCTCGCCCGCCGCGTACACGCCGTAGCTCCAATACCGCTGTGCGGTCGCGTACCTGCCGCAGTCGTGACTGACCCACCCGGCGAGTGCCGCCAGGTCGGCGGCAGCCATGAATACCCGCGTACGGAGACTCGGAGGCACACCGTCCTCAATGCGGCGGGCCACCTCTGCGAGTTGGGCGACGACAGCCGGGCGGTACAAACCACCGCCCTTGGAGGCATCGGCCGCGGTGAAGAAGGCGGTTACCTCTTCCAGGGCGGTTGCGGCGTCGGCGTCGAAGCCTCGCCGGGTGCCGTTCATCGTTCGGGCGGTGCCGCCGAGCATCCGTTCGGCGGCGAGGATCAGCGGGGCGCCAATGGTGAGTTTGAAGGTGTCGCGACGGTTCATGAACAGGTCCATCCGCGCCCATCCGGACAGGGTGCGAGCGGCTGCTTCGGTCAGCAGCGGCAATTGGATGTCATCCAGTACCGGACCTGCGGGCGTCAGGCCGAGATCACTGGGAGTGAGTGGCTGGCCGACTGCTTCGGACAGAACTGCGGTGAGGAGAGTGGGGACCGGCGGGCGGGGTTTCTCACCGTCGATCCAGCGCCGAACGCGTGTCGCATCCGGCGCGATCTGCCGGTGACCTCGGACTTTGGCGGCCGTCGCGATCCTGCGGGTGATCTCACCGTGAGACGGGCCTGCTGTCGCGATCCACAGCGCCAGGTGCGGATTCCCGGGTCTGTCCGTCATCACGTCTCACCTTCCCCACCTGCGATTACCATGCGTGGCAATTTCGCCACGGTTCGCGACCTCCACGGTACTGGTCAGATCACCTGACCGACATCGATTCTGTACCCACGGCAGCCGCATGGCTGACTGCTCGGCGACGAAGAAAGGACAACCCATGACGACGACAGGACCCAAAGCTCCATGGGCGATGGGATTAGTCACCGGTCGGCTCCCGGCCGGCCCACCGTTGTATCAGACGGTGGCGCTTGACCCGGTCACCCAGGTCGCCCGCTACACCGACAGCGCCGGCCAGGTGGTGGAGATGGGCAAGCACGGCACGTCAAAGACGACTGGCACCGCGTCCATGTCCGGAGGTGGTGACGGGCAGGATCCGCAGTCGCAGACCCAGGACGACAACACCACCGACTACGCGTCGGACTGATCAATGCCCTCCACCGTCCTGGTCGTCACCGCGCTGGAAGACTTCACAGCGGACATGGTCATTGCCGCGCTGAACGAGCGCGAGGTGCCTGTCGCACGCGTCGACCCCGCCGACATCGGATCCGACCTGACCTTCGGGTTCCGTATCCGGCCCGACAGCCCTGTGTGGACAGGGCGGCTGCGTTCGACCAGCAGAGAGGTGGAATTGGCGGAGGTGGGCGCGGTCTACTACCGCCGCCCCACCTCCTACGCCGCCCGGTACGCGCATCTCCCGCCGCAGCAGCGAGACTTCGCCGCCGCCGAGGCCCGGCACGGACTCGGCGGCGTCATCAGCCATCTGTACGCCGCGACGTACGTCAACCACCCGGCTGCGGTCACCCGGGCCGATTTCAAGCCGGCTCAACTGCAACGCTTCACCCAGCTCGGGCTGACGATCCCGCCGACTCTGGTCACCAATGACGCCGAGGTGGCCCGCGAGTTCGCCGCAGAACACAGCCGTGTGATCTACAAGACGTTCCGCGGCCTACCCCGGGACGAGAACGGCCACTCCGGCGCGATTTGGGCCCAGCGCGTCGATCCTGACACCTTTGATGACTCGATCACGGTGACCGCGCACTTGTTCCAGGCCGAGATCGCAAAGACCGGCGACGTCAGGGTCACCGTGGTGGGGCGTCGTGTCTTTGCCCAGCAGGTAGCTGCCCCGGACGGGGCGCTGGACTGGCGCCGCGGGAACTGGGACGAGCTCATCCATGCCCCTATCGCCGTCCCTCCCCCCGTCAAGGAGGCCCTGTACGGCTACCTTGACTCCTTCGGCCTGGTCTTCGGCTGCTTCGATTTCGCGCTGACCGGCGCAGGAGATGTCCCGGAACACTGGACTGCGATCGAGTGCAATCCGAACGGGCAGTGGGGCTGGCTCCCGGACGCCCGGGCCATCACCGAGGCGTTCGCCGACATCCTGAGCGGGAAGGAGGCGGTGCGATGATGCCCGCCGATCTTGAGACCGACTCCGCGCGACTGCGCGAGGCCATGACAAGGGCGCTCGCCAAGGACGGCGTCCTCACTGATCCGGCGTGGAAACAGGCTGTGGCAGAGGTGCCCAGGCATCGGTTCGTGCCCGGCTTCTACCTGCCTACTGACGAACCTGATGGCCAGGGCCTGACAGTGTGGGAGCCGGTCACGGCCGGGCTCGACTACGACCGGTGGTTGGCCGCCGCGTACTCCGACAGCACGCTCATCACACAGTTCGACAGCGATGAACCCGACTGGAGACAACCAGCGACGAGGCACGGTGGGGCTCCGACCTCGTCCTCCACACTGCCCTCGCTTGTGCTGCGGATGTGGTCGGACGCCGACCTTCAAGAGGGTCATACCGTATTGGAGATCGGCACAGGAACCGGCTATTCGACAGCGCTCGCTTGCGAGCGTCTGGGTTCGGGCCGCGTCACGTCGGTCGAGGTGGACGGCCGTCGGCTGGAGACGGCGGCTGGCGCGCTGCACGAATGCGGCTACACACCGACGCTGGCGGTGGCGGACGGTCTGTACGGGTACTGGCCCGAAGCCCACTTCGACCGGATCGTGGCTGCCTGCTCCTTTCGGGCGGTGCCACGCGCACTGCTGGCCCAAGCGCGCGAGGGTGGGAAGATCCTGGTCACCCTCTCGGGCTGGCTCCACGGGTACGCCCGTGTCCTGCTGACCACTGCTGGCGACGGTATCGCCGAGGGTCGGTTGTTGAGTGGCACTGTTTCGTTCATGTCCGCGCGTACCCACACGGCGCCCGCATTCGGCAACCCCGCACATTGGGCTGCTGGCCTACCGGACGAATTTCGAGTGGCTCGGCACGGCCCCGAGCGGATCACCGAAGCCACCGAGGAGGCATTTCGCCTGCGATTCCTCGCCCAGTGCGCGGTGCCGGACGCGCAGATGACCACCGTCGGCGGAGTGGTGCACCTGGCTGACGTTGTCACGGGCTCAGCGGCCACTTTGACGCCTCACGAAGGAGTTTGGCAGGTGCGTGAGGGTGGACGGGTGCGCTTGTGGGAGCGTGTCGAGCACGTCCTGGACGCTTACGACGCGGCCGGACGACCGGAACCGGAGACGTTTACGTTGCGCGCCGACGAGGACGGCCAGTGCCTCCGGCATCCGCGGATGCCGGACCTGCCGCTGCCCAGGTTGTGACGGAGGCTTGTACAAGGCAAGGCCCGACGCGGCGTCCGCCGCGTCACCTCGGGTCCGGGAGGTGGAGGATCGGGAAGCTGCCTGTGGTGGTGGGGGCGTGTTCGGGGAGCCAGAGGACCGCTATCGCTCCGGGGGGTGTTTCCGGGGTGGGGGTGGGGTCCTGGGACGCGTTGCGGAAGGTCAGGCGGGCGCCCAGGACGCGGGCCTGGCCCGCCGCGATGGTCAGGCCCAGGCCGTGGCCGTGGCCCGCGCGGTCGGTCGCGCCCGTGCGGAAGCGGCTCGGGCCCTCGCGCAGGAGCGCGTCGGGGAAGCCGGGGCCGTGGTCCCGTACCCGTACCACCCGGCCCTCGACCGTCACCTCCACCGGCGTCCCGCCGTGCTTCGCCGCGTTGGCCAGCAGATTGCCCAGGATGCGTTCCAGGCGGCGGGGATCGGTGTTCACCCAGGAGTCGTTCGTCACGTGCACGGTGATCGTCCGGTCCAGGGCGGTGACCCGCCGTTTCACGAACTCGCCCAGCTCGATCTCCTGGAGTTCCGCCCGCTCCGAGGCGCTGTCGAGCCTCGCCACCTCCAGGACGTCCTCCACCAGGGTGCGCAGCGCCTGGGCCCTGTCTCTCACCAGCTCCGTCGGGCGGCCTGGCGGCAGCAGTTCCGCCGCCGTCAGCAGGCCCGTCACCGGGGTGCGCAGTTCGTGGGCGATGTCCGCCGTCACCCGGCGCTCCGCCTCGATCCGTTCGTTCAGCGCGTCGGTCAGCGCGTCCACCGCGCGCGCCAGTTCGTCGGTCTCGTCGCGTACGACCCCGCCGACCGCCTCCCCGACCCGTACCTCCGTGTTGCCCTGCGCGACCCGGCCCGCCGCGGCGGCCGCCCTGCGCAGCCTGCGGGACAGCTGGCCGCCGATCAGCACCCCCAGCGCGCAGCCGCCGAAGACCACCGACACCGAGCCGATGATCAGCGCCCGGTCCAGGTCCTTCATGATCGTCGTACTGCGGTCGGCGAACTTGTTGTGCAGGGAGAGCACCGTGCCGTTCCCCAGCGGGACGGCCGCCCAGACGTCCGGCACCCCCTCGCTGACGTCCTGCACGTACGTCGCCCGCCGCCCCTGCGCCATCTTCTCCCGCAGATCGTGCGGCAGCGCCGGGTCGTTGACCTTCGTGCCGAACTTGGGCTCCTTGGTCGTGTCGTACATCCGCTGCGCGAACAGCAGCCGCTCCAGCTGCACCTCGCGCGCGTTGTCGAGCATCGAGACCTGGGCCGCGTTGTGCACCACCAGGCTCAGCGCCACCGCGACCAGCGCGCCGACCGCCGCGATCGCGATGCTGATCTTCCAGCGGACCCCGGTCCGCAGCGCCAGGCGCCTCATGGGCGGAGCCTCATGCGTCACGCCTTGAGCTTGTAGCCGAAGCCGCGAACCGTGTCGATCCGGTCCTGCCCGATCTTGGTACGCAGCCGCTGGACGTGCACGTCCACCACCCGGGTGTCCCCGCCCCAGCCGTAGTCCCAGACCCGCTCCAGCAGCCGGTCGCGGGACAGGACCGTGCCCGGCGCCGTCGAGAACTCCAGCAGCAGCCGCATCTCCGTCGGCGTCAGCGCGACCGGCACCCCGCCCCTGCGT
The DNA here is from genome assembly GCF_044740805.1 of Streptomyces sp. NPDC088261. Taxonomy (NCBI): domain Bacteria; kingdom Bacillati; phylum Actinomycetota; class Actinomycetes; order Kitasatosporales; family Streptomycetaceae; genus Streptomyces; species Streptomyces sp. NPDC088261. The sequence continues at coordinate 36,609 of NZ_JBIURL010000001.1, read as the reverse complement.
ACCTCCATGCCCTCCGTGTCGATCTCCAGCTCGCCGAAGGTCAGCACCCCCCGCTCGTCCGGCCCCTCCCGCCCCGCCGGGGCCCCGGCCGCCCGGCCCGCGTGCCCGAAGCGGCGCAGTACGGCCCTGATCCGCGCCACCAGCACCGCCCCGTCGAACGGCTTGGTGACGTAGTCGTCCGCGCCGGCCTCCAGGCCCAGCACCACGTCGATCGCGTCGGCGCGCGCCGACAGCATGATCACGGGCACGGTCGACTCGTCGCGGATACGGCGGCACAGGCTGACGCCGTCCAGGCCCGGGACCATCACGTCGAGCAGCGCGATGTCGGGGCGGTCGGCGCGGAACGCCTCAAGACCGGCGAGCCCGTCGGGCATCGCGGTCACCACGAAGCCGTCCCGCTCCAGCGCGAGCTGCGTGGCTTCGCGGATGACGTCGTCGTCCTCGACGAACAGCACATGGGTCTCTGCCATCGGGCGGCTCTCTCTGCTCTCGGTCGGTGAGGGACGGAGGGGTCAGTTCTGACGCGGCACCGTCGGGTCCACCACGTCCGGCGCCTCCACCGCCCCGTCGCCGACCGCGCTGCTGTAGTTGTTGCGCACGCGGTAGCGCTCGGTGAACTTGGTGTCGCTCCAGCTGTACGTGACCACGTCCTCCCCGGAGGGATACGCGACCGGATCACCCTTCGCGTACACCTGCTGGGTGAGGACCAGCTCCCCCCGGTCGATGGTGGCATAGACGGCCGGTTCCTCGACGGCGAAGACGTTCTCGTACGTCTCGTCCTTCTCGCGGTACACGTACGTGCCGATGCCCACCGCGTCCCCGCAGGTCATCACGTTCACGACCACGTCGGGGACGGGCCCGCCGGTCAGATTTCCGTACGAGGTGTCCACCGGGTAGGCGCCCTCGGAGCACGGTTTGAGGTCGGCCTTGATCCGCCTGCTGACCCTGGGGTCGTCGCGCAGCAGCGAGGCCGCGTCCACCGTCTTCACCGGCGGGACCGCGGACGCCCCCGGCGTGGGAACCCCCCGCTCCACGGGCGCGGTGACGGCCGCGCCCTCGTCCCTCGTACCCGTACCGCCGGTCGAACACCCGGCGGCCAGCAGGCACAGCGCGGCCGCACCAGCCATGGCCCCCGTACGCGCCGCGCGTCGTCCCGCCGTCGCCGGCCGGACCGGGCCCCTCAGGCCACGCACCGCTCCCGCCCCCGATCCTGGCGGCCGATGAGGCCGCCGCCGTGCTCCGCCCGTTCCAGCACACGCGCTTCCGCCTCGGCGGCGGACCGGCTCTCCAGCTCCTCGCGGAGCCGGGCCAGCGCCCGGTGGAGCGTGCTCTTGACCGTACCGGCCGACATTCCCAGCGCCGCGGCCGTCTCTTCCGTACTCATCTGCTCCCAGTGTCGCAGCACCACCACACTGCGCTGCTTCGGAGCCAGGACGGAGAGGATGTCCATCAGCAGGGCCCGGTCGGCGCGCTGCTCGGTGCCGTCCTCGACGCTCGCGTCGGGCAGCTCCTCGGTGGGGACCTCTTCGAGGCGGCGCGCGCGCCACCACTCCGTACGGGTGTTGATCATGACGCGGCGCAGGTAGGCGTCGGCGAGGGACTTGTCGGCGATGCCGTCCCAGCGGCCGTACGTACGGGCCAGGGCGGTCTGGAGCAGGTCCTGGGCGTCCACCGGGTCGGGCACGAGCCGGCGGGCGCTGCGCAGCAGGGCCTCCTGCCGGGTCCGTACGTACTCCTCGAACCCGAGCACCTCTCCCAGCACTTCGCCCTGCGCCATGCCAACCGCCTCCGACCCCGTGACCGTTCCCGCGTACTTCCTTGCGCCACCGAAATTACGGAGCGGTTGTCACGGGGCTGTGCGGGGCAGCCGTCGGCAAACGCACGGCTGTCCATCGGTTGTGTAACGGAAGGCGAGACGGTCCGTGGAGTTCCGCACTCCGCGGACCGCCCGGGCGTCAGCTCAGGGGCAGGCGGTACACCCCGTTCTCCATCGGCTCCACCAGGCCGTCCGCCACCAGCCCGTCCAGCGCCCGCGCCCGCTGCACCGGCTCCTCCCACACCGCGTCCAGCACCTCCTGCGGTACGGGCGTGAGCGCCTCGCGCAGGACGGCCAGCAGCTTGCCGCGCACCTGGCGGTCCGTGCCCGCGTACGTCTGCCCGCGCCGGGCGGGCCCGTCGTGCGCCGGCTTGCCCGCCAGCCGCCACGCGCACCGGTCCGCGATCGGGCACCGTACGCACTCCTCGCCCTTCGCCGTGCACACCAGCGCGCCCAGCTCCATGGACGCGGCGGCCCACCGGGCGGCGGTCGGCTCGTCCGGGGGCAGCAGGGAGCGGGCCAGCTTGCGCTCGGCGGCGGTGGTCGCGTTCGGCGGGAACTGCACGCCGGTGACCGCCCGCGCGAAGACCCGGCGCACGTTCGTGTCGAGAACGGCGTGGCGCTGTCCGTACGCGAACGACGCGACGGCCGCCGCCGTGTACTCGCCGATCCCGGGCAGCGAGATCAACTGGGCGTGCTCGCTGGGCACATCCCCGCCGTACCGCTCTGTTATCGCCTGCGCGGCCCCGTGCAGGCGCAGCGCGCGGCGGGGGTAGCCGAGCCGCCCCCACGCCCGGACCGCCTCGCCGGGCGGCTCCTTCGCCAGGTCGGCGGGGCGCGGCCAGCGCGCGAGCCACGCCTCGTAGACCGGGAGCACCCGGCTCACCGGGGTCTGCTGGAGCATGAACTCGCTGACCATCACCCCCCAGGCCCCCGCTTCCGGGCGGCGCCAGGGCAGATCGCGAGCGTGGGTGTCGAACCACGCGATGACAGGGGCGTGGAGGGCGGTGGCGGACACCGGGGCCGGGGCCGGCGGCGTCGCGGAGGTCTCGGGAGTCGGAGAGGTAGCAGTCATGGCATCTCCGATCCTGGCATGTTCCGACGCGCGGACGGCGCATCGGACGCGTGTGCGGCGGGGTGCCTTCGACGTGCGGCGGGGTGGCTTCGGCACCTGACCGGCCTCCGTCAGGACGCTCGCAGGCTGATGATCCGTAAAACTTGCGAAGACGGACGGCATGGGGGCGGGAGTTGGCGGAGATCTCTCGTACAGTTTGCGACGTGGGATCTTTGCGTAATCCGGTCGGGCCGCTCCCCTCTCCCATCTACTGGCGACGGAGGGCAGTAGCGGCGACGCTGATCGCGCTGCTCGCGTTGCTGGTCGTGTGGATCGTCACCTCCGGTGGGGACGGCGGCAAGAAGAACGACGACCGGTCGGACGGAGCCAACCCCGCCACGTCCATCACCCCGGGACCCTCGGGATCCGGGCCCGCCATCAGCGAACAGCCGGGCGGGCGCGACGAGTCGGGCGGCACCGGCGGGAGCGGCGGCGACGGCGGTACGGACGCCGGCGCGGGGGACGGCGGCAAGAACGGCGACACCGCGGGTGCTGGTGGCGCGGGCGGTGCCGGTGCGGGTGGCGCCGGTACGGGCGGCGCGGGTTCCGGCGGTGCCGGTTCCGGTGGTACGGGCGGTGCCGCGAACGGCGGTACGGGCGGCGGCGGTACGGCCACGGCGGGCACGGGCGGCACCGGGGGCGGCGGGAGTGCCGGAGGCGCCGGGGGCGTCAACTCGGGGCGGCAGGTGCCGGCCGGCTCCACCCTCCCCAACTGCGTCCGGGGCTCGCTGATCCTGCGCCTCGACGTCAGCAAGAACGCGTACGAGCCCGGCGAGAAGCCCGCGTTCCGGCTCATCGCCACCAACACGTCCCCCACCACCTGCAAGGCGGACTTCGGGCCGAAGGCCGTGGTGCTGACCGTCACCGACGCCGAGGACGAGCAGCTCTGGTCCTCCAAGGACTGCCCGAAGACGGGCCGGGCGCTGTTCGAGATCCCGGCGGGCGCGACGATCACCCGGACCGTGGAATGGGACCGGAAGAAGAGCGCCCCGAAGTGCGCGAAGGCGCCTGCCGGCGCGGTGGCTCCGGGGACGTATCTGGTGGAGATCACGACGACGGGCGCGTCGGTGCAGCAGGGGCAGAAGTCCATCCGGCTGGAGAAGGACTGACCCGGGGGCGGTGCGGTGTCGGGTGTGCGGCCCGGCCTTCGGCCGGGGTGTCCTCAAACGCCGGACGGGCTGGATTCGGCCGCTGCCCGGGAATCGAGGGAAAGCCTCACACGTACCGCTCCAGGATCGAAGACTCCGCCAGCCGTGACAGGCCCTCGCGGACGCTGCGCGCACGCGCCTCGCCGACGCCGTCCACCGTCTGGAGGTCGTCCACGCTCGCCGCGAGCAGCTTCTGGAGACCGCCGAAGTGCTCCACGAGCCGCTCGATGATCGTGCCCGGCAGCCTCGGCACCTTCGCCAGCAGCCGGTAACCCCGCGGCGAGACCGCCGAGTCCAGCGTCTCGGGCGAACCGCTGTACCCCAACGCCCGCGCCACCACGGCCAGTTCCAGCAGCTCGGCGTGGCTGGGCGAGCCCAGCTCGGCGAGCGCCTCGTCCACCGTACGGGACCGCTTCGCCGTCGGCTCCGGTACGTAGTCCCGTACCACCAGCTCACGCTCCGGCTCGACGCCCGCGATCAACTCGTCCAGCTGGAGCGAGAGAAGGCGGCCGTCGGTGCCCAGCTCGACCACGTACTCCGCGATCTCCGTGGCGATCCTCCGGACCATCTCCAGGCGCTGCGCGACCGCCGTCACGTCCCGGACCGTGACCAGGTCCTCGATCTCCAGCGCGGAGAGCGTGCCCGCCACCTCGTCCAGGCGGAGCTTGTAGCGCTCCAGGGTCGCCAGTGCCTGGTTCGCCCGCGACAGGATCGCCGCCGACTCCTCCAGGACCCGGCGCTCCCCGTCCACGTACAGCGCGATCAGCCGCATCGACTGCGACACCGAGACCACCGGGAACCCGCACTGCTTCGAGACGCGGTCGGCGGTCCTGTGCCGGGTGCCGGTCTCCTCGGTGGGGATGGAGGACTCCGGGACCAGCTGCACGCCGGCCCGCAGGATCTTGGTGATGTCCTTGTCGAGGATGAGCGCGCCGTCGAGCTTGCACAGCTCGCGCAGCCGGGTCGCGGTGAACTCCACGTCCAGCACGAAACCGCCCGTGCACATCGACTCGACGGTCTTGTCCATGCCGAGGACGATCAGACCGCCGGTGTTGCCGCGCAGGATCCGCTCCAGGCCGTCACGCAGCGGCATCCCGGGCGCGACGGCGCTCAGGGAGGCGCGCATGAGCGCCTCGTTGCCGGAGCCCGCGCCGGACTTTCCGGGTGCTGATGCCCGGTCGTTGGCTGCCACTGCACTCCTCCGGCTCGTACGGATGGGCGAGACCAGGGCAAAGTCTACCGGCGAGCGTTGTTGTCCCGTGGGGCGTCCGCACGACCTCGGCGCGGCAGCACCCTCAGAGCATCCCCCATGTCGGCCACTTCCGTGACCTTCATACCGGCGGGAATCCGTCCGGGGTCGCTCGGCACGAGGGCTTCGGTGAAGCCCAGACGGTACGCCTCGGCCAGCCGGCGCTGCACTCCGGTGACCCGTCTGACCTCGCCCGCGAGGCCCACCTCGCCGATCGCGACCAGGTTCTTCGGCAGGGGGGTGTCGCTGGCGGCGGAGGCCAGGGCGAGGGCGATCGCCAGGTCCGCGGCGGGCTCCGTGAGCTTCACGCCGCCGACCGTGGCGCAGTAGATGTCCCGCTTGCCGAGGGCGGTGATCCGGCCGCGCTGCTCCAGCACGGCCAGCATCATCGACACCCGGGACGTCTCCAGACCCGACGTGGTGCGCCGGGGGGACGGGATCTGCGAGTCGACGGTCAGGGCCTGCACCTCGGCGACCAGCGGGCGGCGGCCTTCGAGGGTGACCGTCAGGCACGTGCCGGGGACGGCCTCGGCCCGGCGGGTCAGGAAGAGCCCCGACGGGTCGGCGAGGCCGGTGATCCCTTCGTCGTGCAGCTCGAAGCAGCCGACCTCGTCGGTCGTGCCGTAGCGGTTCTTGACCCCGCGCACGAGCCGCAGCCTGGCGTGCCGGTCGCCCTCGAAGGACAGCACCACGTCCACGAGGTGTTCCAGCAGCCGGGGCCCGGCGATCGCGCCGTCCTTGGTGACGTGGCCCACCAGCATCGTGGCCATGCCGCGCTCCTTGGACGCGCGGATGAGCGCGCCCGCCACCTCGCGGACCTGCGCCATCCCGCCCGGCGCCCCGTCGATCTCCGGAGACGCCACGGTCTGGACGGAGTCCACGATCAGCAGGGAGGGCTTGACCGCGTCGAGATGGCCGAGGACGGCGGAGAGGTCCGTCTCGGCGGCGAGGTAGAGGTGGTCGTCGATGGCCTTGATGCGGTCCGCGCGCAGCCGCACCTGGCTCGCGGACTCCTCGCCCGTCACATAGAGCGTGCGGTGCTCGGCGCTGGCCGCCTTGGCCGCCACGTCCAGCAGGAGCGTCGACTTGCCGACGCCGGGCTCGCCCGCGATCAGCACGACGGCCCCGGGCACGAGCCCGCCGCCGAGGACCCGGTCGAACTCGTCCACCCCGGTCGAGCGCGCCGTGGCCGTACGCCCGTCGACCTGGCCGATGGGGAGCGCGGCGGTCGACACGCGGCCGGCCGCGGTGGTCCGTACCGCCGGCGCCCCGTACTCCTCGACCGTCCCCCACGCCTGGCATTCGGGGCAGCGTCCGAGCCATTTGACGGTCGTCCAGCCGCACTCGGTACAGCGGTAGGACGGCCTGTCCTTGGCGGATTTCGTACGGGCGGTTGCCATGACGCTCACCGTATAGGGCACCACTGACAATCCGTCCGGCACGGTCTCCCGCCCCGATCCGGTGACTTCTGCCGGATGAGCTCCGAAATGCCGCCCTCGGGTGGCCGGTCCGGGGAAAATTCAGGTGAAAGCCGGAGCAAATCCGGGCGGGAGAGCAAGGACGAGCGGCCCGTTCCGGGCCGGAGGGTCGTGAGGGTGAACAGGACGCTGTTGTACGAGCGGTGGGCCGCGGAGGCCGTCCGCCCGGGCCGTCTGACGGTGGCCACCTCCGCCGTGCACCCGGAGCGGGGGCCGGTGCGGTGTCCGGCCGCGCCGCTCGTGGCGGCGGACCTGGGGCGGCTCGGGCACTCCGTGTGTCCGGCGCCGCTGAGGCTGGGGGCCGGGCGTCCGGGGGCTGATCGCGCGGTGGCGTACACCGCTACGTACGTGGACGTCGACGGGACGGTGGCCGGGGTGGCCGTGGCTGGTCCGGCGGACCTGGGCGCGGACGTCCTCGGCGCCGCCGAGCGGTCCGTACGGGAGTGGGCGGCGCTCTTCCGTACGCGCCGGCTGCTGATCGCCGAGACGGCGGCCACCTGTACCGGTAGGGAGGCCGCTTCTTCCGGTACGGAGGCCGCTGCTTCCGGTACGGGGGAGGCGGTGTCCTGCGCGGTGGTGGTGCGGACCCGGGAGACGGTGGCGGAATTCCTGCGGCGGGGCGACACGGTGGTCCGGATCGGGTCGGGGGAGGCGGACGGGTGGGGGGAGGCGGACTGGCCGGGGGAGGCGGACCTGGTCGGCCCCGGGCGTGCGCGTGACGGCTCTGGGCGGCTCGTCGCGTTCGACAGCACCCGCGAGGTGGAGCGCCAGCTGGCCCGGCTGCGGGCGGTCGCCGACCCGGAGCGCGTGTCCTTCGTGGTACGGCCCTGCACCCCGGTCGACGACGTCGTGCCGGCTGTCACGGCGCTGCGCGAAACCTTTCCCCGGCTGCGCGGGCAGCATCCGGACCAGTGGTGCTACCGGTCCGCCGACCGCAGGGACACCTTGCGGGCCCTGTCGGCGGCGAGTGACGTGGTCCTGCTGCTCGACCGTCCTGACCCGGTCCTCCTGGCGGGTCTGCCGGGGCCGGCCGCCGTCCGCCCTGTCGCGGACGTACGGGACATCCGGCGCGCGTGGCTCGCGGGTCGCGCCACCGTCGGGGTGGTCGCCGGTCCTGAGGCGCCCGCTGGTCTGCTGGCCGAGGTCACCGAGGCGCTGTCGGGTCTGGGGCCGTACAGCGTGGTGCGCCAGGAGGCCCACCGCCGGGTCGTGGGCCGGGGGTCCGGGCACCTGCCCCAGCAGGGCGGGCGCTCGGCGGCGTTGCGGTGAGGCTTTTAACGTCGTCAACGTCGTTGCAGTGATGCCGCCCGCTGGATGAGGGCCTGGGCGGTGGGCTGGCGGCGGTGCACCCGGGTCAGCGACCTCATCGTGGTGAGCGCCGTGTCGGCGCGGGCGGAGGACACCGCCGGATATCCGTCGAGGAAGCTGTGCCAGGTCGCGCAGGCGGCCTCCAGATGGCCGCGGGCGAAGTGCAGTTCGGCCAGGGCGGCGCAGGTGATGACCCGCGAGCGCGGTTCGGTGTCGGGGCGGCGGTCGAGGGAGGCCTGGAGGGCGGAGACGGCCCGGGCCCCGTCGCCGAGGTGGGCGGCGACCGTCGCGTGCTGATGGGCGAGGGACGCGCTGTGATAGGCGCCGACGGCCGGGTCGTTCCGGTCGGCGTTCTCCAACTCCCTTGCCGCTTCGTCCAGTCGGCGGGTCGAGGCGGGTCCCCGGCCGGTCGCGGCCTCGGCCACGGCCAGCTGCCCGAGTATGCCCGCGCGGACCTGTGCGGGGGTACGGGCCGTCACCCGGCGATGCGCCTCCTCGGCCAGGTCCAGGGCGCGCCGGTGGTGTTTGAGGGTGTGGGCCTGGACGCTCAGCGCGCGCAGGGCGAGGGCCTGGGCCGTGGGATCACCGGCCGCCTCGGCCAGCTCCAGGCTGGTGCGGTAGTAGCGCTGGGCCGGTCCGTGCAGTTCGTCGTCGAAGTGCATGAAGGCACACAGATAGCTCAACGTGGCTCCGGAGCGCAGGAGTTGGCGCCGCAGCGGGGAGGGGCCGGGGGCGCGGAGCAGGGGCGCCACACTCTGGCTCAGATACGCGGCCAGCGCGGCCCTGCCGAAGCCTCCGCCGTGCGTACGGTCGGCCGTCGAGAAGACGTCGATCATGGCGGCGACAGCGGCGGTGGCGGCGGGAGTCAGGCGCTGCGGGGCGGCCTGCTGGGTGGCTTGGGGCGAGGGGTGCGCGGTGTGGAGCGCGGGCGGCGCGGCCGGGTGCCAGGTGTCGGGGGAGGGGCGCGGATCGTGTTCGTACACCAGCGCCGCCGCCGCCCGGTCGCGCTGGGCGACCCGACGGCCCAGATCCACCAACTGCCGTGCGGGGGTCGGTTGTTCGACCGGTGCTCCGGTCTCCGTGGCCACCGGATCCGCTCCGGGCGCGGTCGCTTCCGGCAGCACGTCGGCCACCGTGATCCGCCGGCCGAGCCGGCGGGAGAACGCCTCCGCGAGCAGTTCGGGGGCCGGAGGTCTGGGGCGGACCCCGGCCGCCCACTGGGAGACCGACGCCCGCTGGTAGCGGAGGGTCAGGCCGGACTCGGCACCGAGGCGATTGACGGCACGCGCCAATTCCTCACCGGTCCAGCCTGTTTCGGCCAGGAGATCCCTGAACAATCCGTTCGGCGGACGCCGTGACGTCATGGGAAACCTTTCGGACTCATCCTTCGGGCGCTTTTCGACACTCTTCGACACTCAAGGAAACGCGCACGTGACCACGATATGAATTTACCGGCCTGTAACCGATGCGAACGGCGGCCGTATTGGGGAATGTGCCGGGTGCGTGCGCCTCGATGTCCTCCGCAGCCCTCACATTTGACACGTTCGACAGGGAACAGCCCGGTGTCCGATATCCACAACCGGGTTTTCGGACAGCCGCACTCCGGTGTCCGATTCGCTTCTCCTGACCCCTGTGGTCTGCGAGGGGACCGAGTGCTGATCTGTCCCACGCGCCTCTTGAATCGACTGTGGATCACTGGCGGATCACTGTCGTATCACCGGCCGATCATGGGTGGGACGCCAGAGGAGCGACCCGTTCCCGCACTCCTTTGACAGCGGCGAACATTTAACAGGTCAGGCCCCCGGAAAATTCTTGGGGGCAGGGCACGTACTTCACTCTGGAGGAAGATCGCCGATCGGCCCGCCCGTTCACCGGGGGCGCCGAACGCATGTTTCGCTTTCCTTCCGACAGGAGGCCCTGGGCAATGCCCGCCTCATCTTCCGGCACTGTTCCGCGTGCCACTCTGCATCTCTTTCCCGGCCAGGGCGATTTCGCTCTCACCCCTCTGGTGAAAGGACTCCGGGCCCATCCGCCCCTGCGCGACGCGGTCGCCGGGGTGTTCGAGGAGGTCGACCGGGTCGCCGTCGAGCACGGACTCGCCCCGCTGGGCCCGCGCCTGGTCTCCGACGACCCGCCCGGCGGACGCGACCTGGCCGAAGGGCCGCCGGGGACCGCCCAGTTGGCGCTGTACGGGGCCTCGCTGTCCGTGCACCGGGCGCTGTGCGCGGCCGGCCGGGTCCCCGAACGGCTGCTGGCCGTCAGCTTCGGCGAGATCCCCGCCCTGGTCGCCGCCGGCTGCTACACCGTGCGCGACGGCGCCCACATCGCCCTGCGGCTGGGGCAGTTGCTGCACGACTGCCCCGGAGGACTGACGCTGCTCGGCGCGGGCGAGGAATCCGCCCACGCCCTCGTGCGGACGGCCGGTGTCGCCCTCGGACCCTCCTCGGAACGGGTGGTCGTGGCCTGTGTCAACGACTCCCACGAGACCGTGCTCGCCGGCCCGCTGCCCGCCCTCGCACGCGTGGAGAAACTCGCCCACGAGCGCGGGCTCCCGGCCACCCGGCTGCGCCTGCCGTTCCTCTCCCACCACCCGTCGCTCAGCCGGACGGCGACCGCCTTCGCCGCCTTCGTCGCGACCCTGCCCGCCCGGCCGCCCCTGCTGCCCGTCCACTCGGCCGTCGCCCAGGGCGTCCACGGCCCCGGCACCGACCTCCCGGCCGCGCTGGCGCACTGCCTGACCCGCCCCGCCCGGCTGCCCGAGACCCTGCGCCGCGCGGCCCCCGGCCCCGCCCTGCTGCTGGAGGCGGGAACGGGCGGCGCGCTGACCCGCAACGCCCGGCACATCGTGCCCGGCGCCCTGGCCCGCGCGCCCCTGGCCGACCCCGGCTTCGACTGGTCGCCGCACCCCGTACCCGTACCCCACCCCGGAGCCGTCGGATGAACCCGCCCGTCACCGCGCCCACCTCGGCAACCGCCCCCGGCACCGAGGCCGGTGCCGCCCCCTTCACCGTCTCCGAAGCGGCGCTCGCCGAACTCGCCCGGATCACCGGCACCTCCTGCCCGCCCGACGTGCGCGAGCGGATCGTGGCCGCGCTCGCCGGCGGGCCCGCCCCGCTCCCCGCCGAGGCCGGACTCCCCGACGAACACGCCGTCCACCTGCGGCTGCGCCGCCTCGCCGAGTCCCTGCCCGGCGTCCAGGAGGTCTTCTCCGACACCGAGTTGCTGGCCGAGGTCAGCGCCTGTGTGGCCGCCGCCGACCCCAGCCTCTACATGGCGGTGCTCTCGCACTACATCCTGTGCGCCGGTTCCGTCCTCACGCTCTCCGGCGGCGACCGGCCCGCCCCCGCCCTGGCGCGGCTCGAAGGGGCGCGCGCCCGGGGCGTGTTCATGGTCACCGAGATCGGCGACGCCAGCAGCCACCTCGCGATCCGCACCACCGCGACCTTCGACCCCGAGCGCCGGGAGTTCGTCCTGCACACCCCCGACGCCCGCGCCGCGAAGTTCTCCGCCGTCGCCGTGCTCGGCCTCCCGCAGACGGCCGTCGTCTGCGCGCGGGTCCTCTCCGGGGGGCGGGAGGCGGGGGTGTTCTCGTTCGCCGTCGAGCTGAGCGACGACGACGGCGTGACCGTGCCCGGCGTCCACATCTCGGACCCGCTCTCCGCGCACGCGCTGCCCCTCGCGTACGCCGTGGTCCGCTTCGACCAGGTCAGGGTCCCGTACGACAACTGGCTGCGGGACAGCGCCGATCTCGACGCGGACGGCGTCCCGCACGACCCGCTCGGCACCCCCGACGCCCGGCTCCGGCGGACCCTGTCCGTCGGGCAGGCGCTCTGGGCGACCCTGCCGACCGCGATGGCGGCGATGGCGCGCGGCGCCGCCGTGACGACCCTGCGCCACTCCGCCCACCGGCGCTCCCACGGCAGGCTCGCGCCCGGCGCGCCGGTGCTCACGTACCGCACCCAGCAGCACGCCGTGCTCGGTGCCGTGGCGGAGGCCTTCGCGTTGAGCTGTACGGCGGGCACGGCCCGCGACACGTGGAGCGCGGCCCACCGGCCTCCCGAGGGGACGGGGGCGGTCCCGGGCCGGGGGACAGGAGCGGCCCCCGGCCGGGCGACGGGGGCGGTCCCCGGCCAGGTGCGCGCCGGCGCGAAGATGACCTTCGCGCCCTGGTCGGCCGTCGACCGGCCGCTGGCCGCGTACAAGGCGTTCACCGTACGGGAGACCGCCCGGCTCGCCGCCTCCTGCCAGCACCGCAGCGGACTCGCCGGGTTCCTGGACGTCAACCGGCTCCAGTCCTGGCAGGGCTTCGCCCACGCCTTCGACAGCGCGGGCGGCGACAGCACGCTGATCACGCTCGACACCGGCCGCGCCCTCGCCACCGACGACGTACCGCCCGAGCCCGAGCCCGGCACTCCGCACCACGCCCTCTCCCCGGCCGGCCCCGCGTGGTGGCCCGCCGTCACCCGCGCCCTGCAACGCCGGCTCACCGCCGACCTGCGCGGCGCGCTGCGGGCCCGTACCGAACAGGGCCTGGAAGGGCTGGAGTTGTGGAACCCCCTGCTCTGGCAGGCACAACAGCTGGGCGAGGTGTACGCGCACCGGCTCGCGGCCGAGAACCTGACCGCCGCCGTGAACGGCGCCGAGGAGCCCGGGGTGAAGCAGGCGCTGCCGCCGCTGGCCGCGCTGTACGGACTGCTCCAGGCGCACCGCCTGTCCGGCGTCCTCCAGTCCACGGGGGTCCTGGACGGCCCGGCCGTCGCCGCGCTGCCCGCGCTCATGGACGACCGGTGCGACGAACTCACCCCGTACCTCCCGCTGTTGGAGCGGGGCCTGGCCCTGCCCGAGGGACTCGCCCCCGCGCCGCTGGCCGCCGACGAGTACGCGGCGGCACTCGTCGAGGCGCTGGACGCGGGGGCGAGCGGGTCGGTCCCGTGCGGGGGAGACCCGTACGGGACCGGCTCGTACGGAACCGGCATGTATGGGACCGACCCGTACGGGATCGGTCCGCATCCGAGCCACCACACCAACACCCGACCGGGCGGGGCCACATGAGCGCGCGTACGGATCCCTCCATCGGCGTCCTCGGCATGGGCGCCCACCTCCCCGCCCGGCAGCGCGACAACGAGGAGGTGGCCCGGTCCGCCGGGGTCACCCCGCGGTGGATCGCCGAGCGCACCGGCGTCCGCACCCGCCACGTCGCCGCCCCCGACGAGGCGGCCTCCGACCTCGCGGCGGCCGCCGTGCGCGCCGCCGCCGACGCGGCCGGCATCGGGACCGACGAGATCGGCCTCCTCGTCTCCGCCACCTCCACCCCCGACGAGCTGGGCCCCTCCACGGCCTGCCGGGTCCAGGCCCTCACCGGCGCCCGTCACGCGGTCGCCCTCGACGTCAGCGCCGCCTGCTCCGGCTGGCTGTTCGCCGCCAAGGTCGCCCACGACTGGCTGCGCGGCGACCCCCGGGCGCGGTACGCGGCGGTCGTCGGCGTCGAGACGTACTCCAAGTTCCTCGATCTCACCGACCGGGGTACGGCGGTCCTCTTCGCCGACGGCGCCGCCGCGGCCATCCTGGGACCGGTCGAACAGGGCCGCGGCTTCCGGGAGTTCCGCCTCGGCTCCGACGGACGCGGCGCCCACCACGTCCTCATCCCCGCCGGCGGCAGCCGCAGGCCGGCCACCGCCGCGACGCTCGACAGCGGCGCCCACTTCATCCACATGGACGGCCGGGCCGTCCGCGACTTCATCGTGGACGTCTTCCCGCGCCTGGTCGAGGACACGCTCAAGCGCAACGACCTCGTCCTGGACGACATCGACACGTTCGTCGTCCACCAGCCCAATCCCGTGCTGCTGCAACGGCTCGGCGCCGAGATGGGCATCCCGCCCGGGCGCCTGGTCATCGTCGGGGACCAGGTGGGCAACATCGGCGCCGCCTCCGCCCCGTACGCCCTGGCGACCGCCGCCGCGCGCGGGCTCGTACCGGACGGCGGCCGGGTCCTGATCACCGTCTTCGGGGCGGGCCTCACCTGGGGCAGCGCCCTCCTGGACTGGACCGGCGCCCCCGGCGCCGGGATCCCCGCCGCGCCCCCTCCACCTCCCGCGCCCCCTCTCCCCTCCTCTCCCTCTCCCACGGACCGTCGAAGGAGCCATCAGTGACCACCAGCGCGAGCGGAACCGGCGCGAGCAGCACCGGCGCGAGCGGTACGAGCACCACCCGCGTCGGCAGCACCGTCCTGTCCACCTTCCGCGTCGACGGCGCCCGCGCCCTGGTCACCGGCGCCTCCCGGGGCATCGGCCGGGCCGTCGCCCAGGCCCTCGCGGAGGCGGGCGCCGACGTCGCCCTCTCCGCCCGTACCGCCGACGCGCTCAAGGAGACCGCCACCCTCGTCCAGGAGCAGGGGCGCACGGCCGTGCTCGTGCCCGGCGACCTCGCCGACACCGCCCAGGCCGTCCACGTCGTGGACCGGGCGGCGCGGGCGTTCGGCGGCCTCGACATCGTCGTCCACAACGCGGGCGTCCTGCCCATGGAGGCCGACGGTTCGCCGGTCGTCCTGCCCCTCCAGGAGTCCTTCCAGCGGGATTGGGACAGCGTGCTGCACGTCAACCTCGGCGCCACCGCCGCCGTGTGCCGGGCCGCGTACCCCTACCTCGTGGAGTCCTCCCGGGCCAGTCTGGTGCTGATGTCGTCCGTGGCCGGGGTGGTCGGGGCGCCGCGCATGGAGGCGTACGCGGCCTCGAAGGCGGCGCAGATCTCGCTGGTACGGAGTCTGGCGACGGGCTGGGCGCACCAGGGGGTCCGGGTCAACGCGCTCTGCCCCGGCTGGACCCGTACGGACATGACGGCGTTCGCCTACGGCAGCGGGCCGCTCTCGGACTGGCTCATGGGGCATGTGCCGCTGGGGCGTTGGGCCGAGGTGGCGGACGTCGCGGCGGCCACGCTCTACCTGGCGTCGCCGGCGTCCGCGTACCTGACCGGGCACGCGCTGGTGCTGGACGGGGGGATGTCCGTACCGGACGGGGGTCTGGCGGGGACCCCCAAGCCGCCGTCCCCGTTCGCGGCTCCGGCGCCTTCGCCCTCGCCTCTGCCTTCGCAGGCCGCCGACCCGCTGCCGGTCCCGGAACCCACGCCGTGAACGTGTCTCCCGACTCCGCCTCCACCGCCGTCGTCTGCGGCATCGGCTCCTGCCTCCCGCCGCGCTCGCTCTCCAACGAAGAGATCGTGGCCCGGGGGGAGTTGGCGACCACCGACGCGTGGATCCGCTCCCGCACCGGCATCGCCCGCCGCCGCCACGCCGCCCCCGGCGTCAGCACCGGCGACCTGGCCCTCGCCGCCGGGGAGGCGGCCATGCGGTCCGCGCCCGGCATCCGGCCCGACCTGGTGCTGATCGCGACCACCACCCCGGACCGGCCGTGCCCCGCCACCGCCCCCGACGTCGCCCACCGGCTGGGCCTCGGCCCCGTGCCGGCCTTCGACCTCGCGGCTGTGTGCTCGGGCTTCCTGTACGCCCTGACCACGGCGAACGCCCTGATCGCCCACGGCACGTGCCGCCATCCGCTGGTCATCGGCGCCGAGAAGTACTCGGCCATCGTCGACCCCCGGGACCGCGACACCGCCCCGATCTTCGGCGACGGCGCCGGGGCGTTCCTGCTGCGGGCCGGGGACCGGGGCGAGCCCGGCGCCCTCGTCGCCGCCGACCTCGGCGCGGACGGCTCGGGCAGCGACCTGATCGCCGTCGCCGGGGGCGGCTCGCGGCTCCCGGAGACGGCCCAACTGGACCGTGACGCGCGGTACTTCCGGATGCGGGGACGGCAGGTGTACGCCCAGGCCGTGACGCACATGACGCGCTCCGCGCGGACCGCGCTCGACCGGGCCGGCTGGCCCGCCCCGAGCGTCGAGGCGTTCATCGGCCACCAGGCCAACCAGCGCATCCTCGACTCGGTGGCCGAACGGCTCGGCATCCCCGCCCACCACCGCTTCGGCAACATCGCGGACGTCGGCAACACCGCCGCCGCCTCCATCCCGCTGGCCCTCGCCGACACGGCGGCCCGGCGGCTCGTCAGGCCCGGCGCGCGGGCGCTGCTCACCACCTTCGGGGGCGGGTTGACGTGGGGAGCGATCGCGCTCACCTGGCCGTCCGTCCGTCCTCTGTCCTCCGACCCGACACCCCACCCCCTTTCGCTTTCCGACACAGACCGGAGTCATCCGTCATGGAAACTGTCAGCCAGTACCTCGTGACCCTGCTCGTCGACAAGTTCGACGTCGACCCCGACGCCGTCAAGCCCGGATCGACCCTCGCCGAGCTGGAGTTGGACTCCCTGGCGGTGGTGGAGCTGCTCGTCACGGTGCAGGAGCGCTGGGGTGTCGAACTGGACGACGCCGACGCGGACGCCGAGCTGTCGATCGACCACCTCGCGCGCCTGGTCGCGGACCAACTGCCCGAGGACGGCAGTCCTGTTGACGCCGCCGACACCGGAACCGCGCGGTGAGCGGTCGCGCGGGGGCCGACCGTACGGAACCGCTCGCCGTCACCGGCATCGGCCTCGTCACCCCCGCGGGCATCGGCACGCGGGCGACCTGGGACCGCGTCTGCGCCGGGGTGCCGACCGCCGCCACGGACCCCGAACTGGCGGGCCTCCCCGTTCCGTTCTCCTGCCGCGTCCCGGGCTTCGACCCCCGGATCCACGTCGGCGTACGGCAGGCGTGGCGGCTCGACCGCTGCACGCAGTTCGGCGTCACGGCGGCCCGGGAGGCGGTCGCGGACGCCGGGCTCGACCCCGCGTCCTGGGACGGCGCCCGGGTCGCGGTGGTCATGGGGTCGGCGGCGGGCGGAGTCACGACGTACGAGAGCCAGCACACCAGGCTGCTCCGCACCGGCCCGCGTTCGGTCTCGCCGCTCACCCTCCCGGCGTTCCTGCCGAACATGGCCGCCGGGCAGACCGCCCTCGCCCTCGACGCGCGGGGCCCCGTCCTGCACACCGCCACCGCCTGCGCGTCGGGGGCCACCGCGCTGATCGTCGCCGCGATGCTCCTGCGGGAGGGAGCCTGCGACCTCGCCGTCGCGGGCGGCACCGACGCCATGGTCACGCCGCTGTGCGTGACGGCGTTCGCGCAGATGGGCGCGTTGTCCGGGCGGGCGGGGAATCCGGCCGCCGCGTCGCGGCCGTTCGACGCGGACCGGGACGGATTTGTCCTCGCGGAGGGCGCGGGGGTGCTGGTACTGGAACGTACGGCGGACGCCGCCGCCCGGCGTGCGCCGGTGCACGCGCTCTTCGCGGGGCACGGCTCCACCACCGACGCGCACGACCCGGTGGCCCCGCACCCCGAGGGGCGCGGACTGCGCGAGGCGCTGGTACGGGCCCTGGCCTCGGCGGGCGCCGGTCCGGCGGAGGTGGACCACATCAACGCCCACGGCACGAGCACCCCGCTCAACGACGCGCGGGAGGCGGGCGTGTTGCGCCGGCTCTTCGGCGCGCGCCCGCCGACGGTCACCTCCACGAAAGGGGTCACCGGGCATCCCATGGGCGCGGCGGGCTCCATCGAGGCCGCGCTCACCGCGCTGACGGTCTCCCACCAACTGGCCCCGCCCACCGCCAACTTCCGGCGTCCCGACAGCGGGACGGGCGAGCTGGACCTCGTCACCGGCGAGGCGTACAAACACCCGGTCCGGCTGGCGCTCAGCACGTCGGCGGGATTCGGCGGGCACAACACCGTCCTTGCCTTCCGCCCGCCGGAATGAGGGAAAGCTGTCCCCTTTTGAGGGATACCGTCACTCGTTAGGATTAAATGGGCTCAAGGAGTGAGATGGGCGCGGGCAGCTCTGTCTAACGTCACCGGGTGACCAGCAGCAGTCCGGAAACCTCCCCGCACACCACCGGCGCACACCGCGCGCCCCGTCGCGCCCCCCGCCCCCTGGAGCGGCGGCCCCCCGTACGGTACGAGCCCTATCTGGACGGCCTGTTCACCTACTGCCTCTCCGTCCTCTGGGACCACGACGCGGCGACGGAGGCGCTGGGCGACGTCCTGGCCCTCTCGGAGCGCCAGTTCGGCCGCTCGCCGTCCGACGCGGGGGAGCGCAAGGCGTGGCTGTACGCGCTGGCCCGCTGGGCGTGTCTGCGCAAACTCACCGACCAGCGCGGGGGGGCGCACGCGCCCCTGGGGGGCGGGTCGGCCCGGCCGGTCGCCGCCGGGTCGCCCGGCCACCGGCACCGGAGCGACGGCGGGTCCCACCGGGGCGGCCCGCGTGTGGCGGCCGGGGCGGACGCGCGGGGTGCGACGGGGCGCGGTGGCGCCGACCTTGCTGACGGCCCCGGCGGCGGCCCGGCCCCTTCCACCTCCGCCACCACTACCTCCTCCGCCAACCGTCCCGCCCTCGCCCCCGACCCCGTTTCCGTCGCCGCGACCGAGGAGCGTCGTCGGTACGAACTCGCCCAGCTGGCCTGGCCCGAGGCCGCCGGGACGACGCCCGAGCAGCGCGAGATCCTGGAGCTGGCCGTACGGCACCAACTCGGCCCGCACGAGGTCGCCGCCGTCCTGTCGATGGAGCCGACGGCGGCGCGTGAACTGCTTGCCTCCGCCGCCTGCGAGGTGGAGCGCACCCGCGCCGCCCTCGCGGTCGTCGAGACCGGCAGCTGCCCCTCCGTGGCCCGGCTCACCGGCGACCCCCAGGCCCTGCTCTCCGCCACGCTCCGGCGCGAACTGGTCCGGCACGTGGACGACTGCCCGTGCTGCCGCCGGGTCGCCGAACGCGCGGAGGCGTCGGCGCCGTGGCCCGGTTCCCGTACGACGCCCTCGGCCCGTACCCGTACCTCACCGGCCGTCCTCCCCCTGATCGAGGCGCCGAGGGCCGCCGCGTACACGGCGATGATCCGCGCGCCGCGCGGCCGCGCGACGTCTCCGCGCTTCGGGCGCAACGGCTTCCCGATGGACCCCAAGGACCGCGCGGCCCGCCGCGACCGGCTGCGCGCCCGCGCCGTGACCACGACCGTCGTGGCGACGGTCGTCGCCGCGCCCGTGCTCGCGCTCTGGGCGGCGTACCGGGGCGGGCCGCAGACGGGCGAGGTGCAGGCCGGGCCCTCGATCAGCGCGCGGGACAGGCCCGGTGGCCGGGCGGGCGACGAGGCGCGGGGGTACGAGCGTTACGAGAACGCGGGCAGCGCGGAGGTCCGGGCCGGGAACGGCTTCCTGGCGGGTGGGCCGGGGGGCCCGGGGGGTGACGGTACGCCTGACGTGTCCGTCGAGGTGGTCAGCGCCGGCCCGCCCCCGCGTCCGGCCCGGCCCGGGCAGCCGGCTCCCGGCCGTCTCTCGGTCGAGGCGCGGTCGTCGGGCGGCACGACCACGCTCACGCTCCGGGCGTACGGGGGCGCGGCGGTGACGTGGTCGGCGGGTACGAGTGCGCGGTGGGTGCGGTTGAGCGCGAGCTCGGGGCGGCTTTTGCCTGGGGGTGTGGTGACGGTGCGGGTGTGGGTGGACCGGCGGTACGAGCCGCGGGGGGCTTGGACGGCTCGGATTCTGCTGCATCCGTCGGGGGCGGTGGTGAGGCTGGACGGTTACGGCGGTACGGCGCCGCCGTCCCCGTCCTCGCCCCCACCCTCGGCCGGGCCGAGCCACCCGACGGACCCCGGCCCTGGTCCGGGCCCCTCGGCCCCCTCCCCGACCGGCCCGCCCGATCCGACCCCTTCGGCCCCCACGGATCCCGAGCCCCCCACGCCAACGCCACCATCCCCGTCCCCGTCCGCGACGGACGCGCCGCCCACACCCCCGCCAACCTGACGGCGTTGCGCCCACGGATGGGCGCGGCTTCCTTCTTGTCCTCGCGCCGGACGGGCGTCTGCGCCCATGTGGTGGGCGCGGCTTACTGATGTCCTCAATCGCCGGACGGGCTTGATGGTGCCGCTGCGGCCCGGTGGCCTGGGTGCGGGCCGGTTGCCGGGGGCCGGTCAGGGGTCGTGTCCTGCACTGCATGTTTTACGTCGCGTGCGACCGGTCGTATTGGTTGACGTTCGCCATGCGACACAAAACACGCTTTACGTTCCGGACACGACCCCTGCCCGTCCCCCTTCCAGGCCCGCGTCACTACCCGGCCCGCTCCGGGGCGGGGCGGGAGGCAGCCGCAGCCGGCACCGGGGCATTTCAAGCCCGTCCGGCGCTTGAGGACATCGGTAACCCGCACCCATCACCGGCGCGGAGACCACAATCCGCCCCGCCCCGACGCACCCCCAGCCCTCCCGGACGCCTCCAAGCCCGTCCGGCGCTTGAGGACGACCCTGACCCGCACCGGCGCACCGCGCGGGGGCACCATCCAGCCCGTCCGGCGTTTGAGGACATCAGTAAGCCGCGCCCGCGCAACGGTCCGCGGGGACCCCGGGGCGGGCGGGGTCGTTCAGTTCACCCCCGGCGTGAGGGGGGTGGGGTCGGAGGAGGTGCGTGTGTCCGGACGTAAAGCGTGTTTTGTGGCGCATGGCTACCGTTAACGAAACGAGTTCGTGCACGCGCCGTAAAACATGCAGTCCGGACATACGTGCCTCCGGAGGCCCCGCCCCCCGTCACCACGACACACCCAGCCCGTCCGGCGATTGAGGACATCAGTAAGCCGCGCCCACCACCCGGGCGCACACGCCCGTCCGGCGCGAGGACAAAGGAAGCGCGACGGACACCGTCGCAGACGCCTACGCCCCCGGGTCCGCCGGATGCGGCGCCAGCAACGGCAACGCACTCGCCAGACGAACCTCGCACAGCGCGACCAGCGCCTCGTACCCCGCCACCCCCATCAGCTCCGTCAGCTCAGGCGCATACGTCCGGAACACCGGCTCCCCCGCCCCATGCGCAGACGTCGCCGACGTACACCACCAGTGCAGATCGTGCCCCCCCGACCCCCACCCCCGCCGGTCGTACTCCCCGATCGACACCTGGAGCACCTTCGTGTCGTCGGGCCGCTCGATCCAGTCGTACGTCCGCCGCACCGGCAGCTGCCAGCACACGTCCGGCTTCGTCTCCAGGGGCTCCCGGCCCTCGGACAGCGCCAGGATGTGCAGCGAGCAGCCCGCGCCGCCCGCGAAACCGGGGCGGTTCTGGAAGATGCACGAGCCGTTCCAGCGGCGCGTCTGGCGTTCGCCGTCCTCGTCGGTCTGGGTCCAGCCGCCGCCCGCCGTGCCCTCCTCGTGGAACTGCCACTGCTCCGGCGTCAGCCGCGCCACATGCCCCGCGACCCGCTTCTCGTCATCCTTGTCGGAGAAGTGCGCGCCCAGCGTGCAGCACCCGTCGTCCGCGCGGCCCGCCTGGATGCCCTGGCAGCCGCTGCCGAAGATGCACGACCACCGCGAGGTCAGCCACGTCAGGTCGCAGCGGAAGACCTGGTCCTCGTCCGCCGGATCCGGGAACTCCACCCACGCGCGGGCGAAGTCGATGCCCTTCTCGTCGGGGACACCCCGCGCGCCCGCCAGGTCCTTGTGCGCCTCCAGTTGCTGGTACTTCGTATCGGGGTGCGTCCGCGCGCTCTCAGCGGAAACGGCGTCCTGGGGAACGGTGTCCCGGACCTTGACCGCGGCTTTGTCCGGCTTCGCCTTTTTCGTCTTTGGCACGGGTCCAGCGTATGCCGCGTCGGCAGTAGCGTTCGGTCCATGAGACTCGGAGTCCTCGACGTCGGTTCGAACACCGTCCATCTGCTGGCGGTCGACGCCCACCGCGGCGCCCGCCCGCTGCCCGCGCATTCGCACAAGGCCGAGCTGCGGCTCGCCGAACTGCTCGACGCCGACGGCGCGATCGGGCCGGTCGGCCTCGACCGCCTCGTGACGACGATCGCCGGAGCGCTCCAGGCCGCCGAGGACAAGGGCTGCGAGGACGTGCTGGCGTTCGCGACCTCCGCCGTGCGGGAGGCCAGCAACGCCGATCTGGTCCTCGGGCGTGTCAAGGCCGAGACCGGGGTGGATCTTGAAGTCCTCACCGGCCGCCAGGAGGCCCGGCTGACCTTCCTCGCCGCCCGCCGCTGGTTCGGCTGGTCCGCCGGGAAACTGCTGGTCCTGGACATCGGAGGCGGCTCGCTGGAGATCGCGTTCGGCCTGGACGAGGAGCCGGACGCCACGGTCTCGCTGCCGCTGGGCGCGGGCCGCCTCACCGCCGGCTGGCTGCCCGGCGATCCGCCCGACCCCCAGGCGGTACGGGCGCTGCGCCGCCACGTACGCGCCGAGATCGCCCGTACCGTCGGGGAATTCGCGCGGTTCGGCAAGCCCGACCACGTCGTCGCGACCTCCAAGACCTTCCGCCAGCTCGCCAGGATCGCCGGCGCGGCGCGCTCCGCCGAGGGGCTCTACGTACAGCGCGAACTGAGTCGTTCGTCACTGGAGGAGTGGGTTCCGAAGCTCGCCGGGATGACCACGCTCCGGCGCGCCGCCCTGCCCGGCGTCTCCGAGGGCAGATCCGCGCAACTGCTGGCGGGAGCCCTCGTCGCGGAGGGCGCGATGGATCTCCTGGGGGTCGAGGTGCTGGAGATCTGCCCCTGGGCGCTGCGCGAGGGCGTCATCCTGAACCGGCTGGATCATCTCCCGACCACCCGGTGACGGCCCGTACGCTGTCTCCGTGGCAGAACCAGTGGTGCGCATCCCGGATGCGAAGGTCGCCCTGTCGACGGCCTCGGTCTATCCCGAGTCCACGGCGACGGCTTTCGAGATCGCCGCGCGCCTGGGCTACGACGGCGTCGAGGTCATGGTCTGGACCGATCCCGTCAGCCAGGACATCGAGGCGCTGCGCCGCCTCTCCGACCACCACGGGGTCCCGATACTCGCGGTGCACGCCCCCTGCCTGCTCATCACGCAGCGGGTCTGGTCGACCGACCCGTGGGTGAAGCTCCGGCGGGCCAGGGCGGCGGCCGAGAAGCTCGGCGCGACGACGGTGGTGGTCCATCCGCCGTTCCGCTGGCAGCGCCAGTACGCGCGTGACTTCGTCGCGGGCATCTGGCGGATGGCGGACGAGACGGACGTACGGTTCGCGGTCGAGAACATGTACCCGTGGCGCTACCGGGACCGCGAGATGCTCGCGTACGCCCCCGACTGGGACGTCACCAAGGACGACTACCGGCACTTCACCATCGACCTCTCGCACACCGCGACCGCCCGCAACGACGCCCTGGAGATGGCCGGGCGGATGGGCGACCGGCTGGGGCACGTCCACCTCGCGGACGGCAACGGCTCGGCGAAGGACGAGCACCTGGTGCCGGGGCGCGGCTCGCAGCCCTGCGCCGAGCTGCTGGAGAACCTCGCGCGCGGCGCCTTCGACGGGCATGTGGTGATCGAGGTCAACACCCGGCGCGCGATGTCGTCGGCGGAGCGCGAGTCCGATCTGGCGGAAGCGCTGGCCTTCACGCGGCTGCATCTGGCGTCGGCATCGGCATCGGCCGGGCCCGTGGCCCCTCCGGTGACCCCGTCCTCCTCCTCGGCGGGGGCGCGTCCTTCATGACCGATACGGCTCCGCGCCGCCGCGGACGCCCCGCGCGCGACCGGTCCGCGACCGGCCCCGGCACCCGGGAGATGATCCTGGAGGCCGCCCGTACGGAATTCGCCGAGAGCGGTTACGACAAGACGTCCGTCCGGGGCATCGCGAAGGCAGCGGGCGTCGACCCGGCCCTCGTACACCACTACTTCGGTACGAAGGACGAGGTCTTCGGCGCCGCCGTCGAGGTCTCCTTCGAGCCCGCCCTGGTGGTGTCGAAGCTGCTGGCCGGCGGTACGGAAGGGCTCGGCGAGCGGCTGGCCCGGTTCTTCCTGGGCGTGTGGGAGAACCCGGTGAGCCGGGCGCCTCTCCTCGCGATCATCCGGTCCGCCCTCACGCACGACGCGGCGGCGAAGATCCTGCGTACGTTCGTGCTGCAACGGATCCTGGAGCGGATCGCGGAGGAGCTGGACGTACCGAACCCGACGTTCCGCGCGGAGCTGGCCGCGTCGCAGATGGTCGGGATCATGTTCCTGCGCTATGTGATCCAGGCCGAGCCGCTCGCGTCGGTGCCTCCTGAGGAGATCGTGGCGATGGTGGCGCCGACGCTCCAGCGGTACCTGACGGACGCGGACGCGGGGGCCTGAGCGAAGGCGTGACCGGAAAGGCCGCGTGACCGGAAAGTGGGCAGTCGTTCCGTATTGCGGACAACCTGTCCAGATCCTGGAGCCGGGGCGTACGCTCGTAGACAGTCATTTTCGACCCCGGATCCGAGGATTCACCGAAGGAGCGAGCGACGATGCCCGAGCTGAGGTCCCGCACGGTCACCCACGGCCGGAACATGGCGGGCGCACGTGCCCTGATGCGGGCGTCCGGGGTGGCGAGCGCGGACATCGGCAAGCCGATCATCGCCGTGGCCAACTCCTTCACCGAATTCGTCCCCGGGCACACCCACCTCGCCCCGGTCGGCCGGATCGTCTCCGAGGCGATCAAGGCCGCGGGCGCCGTGCCGCGCGAGTTCAACACGATCGCGGTGGACGACGGCATCGCGATGGGCCACGGCGGCATGCTCTACAGCCTGCCCTCCCGCGACCTGATCGCCGACTCCGTCGAGTACATGGTCGAGGCGCACTGCGCCGACGCGCTGATCTGCATCTCCAACTGCGACAAGATCACCCCGGGCATGCTGAACGCCGCCCTGCGCCTCAACATCCCGACCGTCTTCGTCTCCGGCGGCCCGATGGAGGCCGGCCGGGCGACCCTGGTCGACGGTACGGTCCGCAAGCTCGACCTGATCAACGCGATCTCGGACGCCGTCAACGAGTCGGTCTCGGACGAGGACATCCTCCGTATCGAGGAGAACGCCTGCCCGACCTGCGGCTCCTGTTCCGGCATGTTCACCGCCAACTCGATGAACTGCCTGACCGAGGCCATGGGCCTGTCCCTGCCCGGCAACGGCTCGGTGCTCGCCACCCACACCGCCCGCAAGGCGCTGTACGAGAACGCGGGCCGTACGGTCGTCGAGATCACCAAGCGCTACTACGAGCAGGACGACGCGTCGGTCCTGCCCCGCGCCATCGCCACCCGCGCCGCCTTCGACAACGCCATGGCCCTCGACATCGCCATGGGCGGCTCGACGAACACGATCCTGCACCTGCTCGCCGCCGCGCAGGAGGCCGAGCTGGACTACGACCTCGCCGACATCGACGCCGTCTCGCGCCGCGTCCCGTGCCTGGCCAAGGTCGCGCCGAACGTCGCCCCCGGGGGCACGTACTACATGGAGGACGTCCACCGCGCCGGCGGCATCCCCGCCATCCTCGGTGAGCTGTACCGCGGCGGACTGCTCCACGAGGACGTGCACACCGTCCACTCGCCCGGCATCAAGCCGTGGCTGGAGACGTGGGACGTGCGCGGCGGCTCGCCGTCCGAGGAGGCCGTCGAGCTGTGGCACGCGGCGCCCGGCTGCGTCCGCTCCGCCGAGGCCTTCTCGCAGTCCGAGCGCTGGGACACCCTCGACACGGACGCGGCGGGCGGCTGCATCCGCGACGTGGCCCACGCGTACAGCAAGGACGGCGGACTCGCGGTCCTCAAGGGCAACCTCGCCGTCGACGGCTGTGTGGTGAAGACGGCCGGCGTGGACGAGTCGATCTGGACCTTCGAGGGTCCGGCCGTCGTCTGCGAGTCGCAGGACGAGGCCGTGGAGAAGATCCTCCGCAAGGAGATCGCGGAGGGCGATGTGATCGTCATCCGGTACGAGGGTCCGCGCGGCGGCCCCGGGATGCAGGAAATGCTCTACCCCACCTCGTACTTGAAGGGCCGCGGCCTCGGCAAGGCGTGCGCGCTCGTCACCGACGGCCGCTTCTCCGGCGGTACGTCGGGGCTGTCGATCGGGCACGCGTCGCCGGAGGCGGCCTCGGGCGGCACGATCGCGCTGGTCCACGACGGCGACCGGATCCGGATCGACATCCCGAACCGCTCGATCGAACTGCTCGTTTCGGACGAGGAGTTGGAGACGCGGCGGGCGGCTCTCGGCGGGGTGTACGCGCCGACGGGCCGCGAGCGCAAGGTCTCGGCGGCGCTGCGGGCGTACGCGGCGATGGCGACGAGCGCGGACAAGGGCGCGGTGCGGGACGTCTCGCGGCTGGGCTGACCGGTCTTTCGGTACGGCTGTGGGCCCCGCCCCCGAGGTTCCGGGGGGCGGGGCCGACAGCCGTCGTGTCGGCGGGCGCCTCGGCGCCGTCAGGTGCCGCGCGTCACCAGCGCGAGGGGTCGCGGCTGTCGACGGCGAAGACGGAACCGTCGGGCGCGCTGGCGTACACCCGGCCCGGTACGGCGACCGGCGCGGCCAGCGTCGCGGTGAACGTGTGCCGCCCGTCGTCCATACGGGGCTTCGTCTCGCCCTCCAGCACGCCGCGCCGCGCGTCCACCGCGAGCAGCCGCCCGTCCCCGGCGCTCAGGTAGAGCCGCCCGTTCAGGACCACCGGGGCCGACGTCCACGCGACGGAGGTCTCCAGCCGCCAGCGCTCGGCGGCCCCGTTCCCCTTGGTGCGGACGGCCGTCAACGACCCCGAGTAGCCGATGAGGTAGACGGTGTCCCCGGCGACGGTGGCCTGCGCCTGGTCGAGCGGGGAGGAGAGCGGGACGCGCCGTACGTCCCGGGTCGCGGTGTCCAGCCGTACGACTCCGACCGTCATGCTGTCGAGATTGCCGGCGAGCAGGAACAGCGCGCCGTCCGACGCGGACACCGGCGTCAGCGTGCCGGTGATCCGTTTCTCCCAGCGCAGGGCGCCGGTGGCGGGATCGACCGCGCTGACCTGTGTGGACGTACCGTCGGAGGACGCCGTCACGGCGAACAGTCCGCCGTTCGGCCCGGAGCCCCCGCCGTCCGCCGCCACCCAGAGCGAGCCCGGACCGCCGCGCGGCTCCGTCCAGCGTTCCTTGCCCGTCGCGCCGTCGAGGGCGCGGACCATGCCGTCGCCGGCCACCAGCAGGACCGTGTCACCGGCGTGGCGGACGACGGGGTACGAGGAGAGGTCGGCGTCCCAGCGCTTCGCGCCCGAAGCGGGGTCGAGCGCCTCCAGGCGGCCGCCGTTCCCGGTGATCACGTGCAGGAGGCCGCCCGACAGGACGGGGGCCGCGCCGCCCACGCTGTCCGGCGTGGTATCGGTGCTCTTCTTCGACCAGTCGAGGTGGCCGTTCACCGGGTCGAGCCGGGCCGCCTTGATGCCCGGAGCCGCGCAGTAGACGCCCGTACCGTCCGCCGCGCAGGCGGGTATGCGGTTCTCGCCCGTACCGCCGCGCAGTTGGAGGTCCCAGGGGCGGAACTCCCTTGGCGCGGCGCCCGCTTGGCCGGGGCGGGTCTTCGCGGGCGCCGGGCCGTGCCCGTCGTCCGCCGCGTGCATCCCCACCAGACCCGCCCCGGCCGTGACGGCCAGGACGGCGGCGACCGCGGCCCAACGGGCGCGTGGGCGGCGGCGGTTGAGGGACAGCACGGTCCACGCCCGGCCACCGCGGGACCGGCCGGCCTTGGGATGGGTGGTGGGGGTCGGGTCGCCGCCGTCGGTCCTGGGCCGTCGGCTCGGCGGTACGAGCGCGGTCGCCGTCCCCTTCTGGTCCGTACGCAGCGCGGCCATCAGCTCGTCGGGCGTCGGCCGGTCGGCCGGCTCCTTCGCCAGGCAGCGGGCGACCAGCGGCTGGACGCGCTCGGGCACGCCCGACAGGTCCGGCTCGTCGTGCACGACCTGGTAGGCCACGATGTACGGACTGTCCGAGTCGAAGGGCCCCTTGCCGGTCGCCGCGTGGACGAGCACCGCGCCCATCGCGAACACGTCGGCCGCCGGGCCGACTTCACGCGGTCGCTGGAACTGCTCCGGCGCCATGAACGGCGGCGTGCCGATCAACCGGCCCGTCTCCGTGTGCAGATCACTGTCCGTGGGACGCGAGATGCCGAAGTCGATGACCTTGGGACCGTCCGCCGCGAGCAGCACGTTGCTGGGCTTGAGGTCGCGGTGCACCACCCCGGCCCGGTGGATGTCCCGCAACCCCTCCGCCAGGCCCGCGCCGAGCTGGATCAGCTCGTCCGTACTCAGCGGCCCGCTCCGCTTCACCCGCTCGGACAGGGTGGGGCCGTCGATGAACAGCGTGGCCATCCACGGCCGTTCGGCTTCCGGGTCGGCGTCCACGACGGGCGCGGTGAACGCGCCGCTGACCCGGCGGGCGGCCGTGATCTCCTGCCGGAAACGGGCTCTGAACTCGGGATCCGAGGCGTGATGGGAGTGAATGATCTTGACGGCCAGGCGCAACCCCGAAGCGGATGTGGCCAGATGGACCGCACCCATTCCACCCGAACCCAGGTCGGATTCGAGCAGGTAGCGACCGGCGTATTCCGGACGCTCCGCTTCCGGGGCCTGCCCGGTGTTGCGCAGTGGTGGCATCGCCCACCCCCGTGTGTTGTGCGCAAGCGCGACGCACGGAGCCTAGTCGATGATGCGTGCGATCCAGCCACGGGTTGCTAGCCTGCGCGGCGCAGGGTGCGCACCTTCAATGGGGGAGGACGAATGTCGATCGAAGAGGCGGAGAACACTCCGGTGGCCGGGGAAGAGACGGGCGGGGGGACCGCCGAGCCGGCCGTGGCGCTGGTGGAACCGGCCGAGGCCACGATTCCCGAACCGGCCGTGGAGACGATGGCGGCGACGGCCACGCGGTACCCGGTCGCGCCGGGCTACCGGGTGAACGTCCGCAGCGGGCCGGGGACGAACTACCAGATCGTGCGGGTGCTGGCGTACGGCGCGAGTGTGCCGATCAACTGCCAGAAGCCGGGGGAGTGGATCTCGGGGCCGTACGGGACCACCAACCTCTGGGACTGCATCGCGAACGGCCAGTTCGTCTCGGACTCGTACGTCCACACGGGGTCCGACGGGTACGTGGCGCCGCACTGCTCCTGACGCCGCCGCGCCGTGCGCACGGTGACACGACCGTCACCGTGCGTACGGCGGGATCCGGCCAGGGGACCAGGGATACTCGATCCCGTGAGCGAGCACACCGAACGACCCGAGCGCCCCACCGAGGCGAAGACCGCTGCGGGGGCCACGGCTCCGGCGGCCACAGCTGCTACAGCCGCCTCGGCCACCGGTCCCGCCGGCGGTCCCGCCACCGGTCCCGCCGGCGGTCCCGAGCCCGAGGCGCTGCCCTTCTTCGGCACGACCTGGGTCGGCCACGACGGCGGCTACGGCCTGCGCCGCGCCGGCGCGGCCACCGGCTCGCTGACCGCCGTCGTGGTCGCGTGCTTCGTGCTGAACTTCGCGTACGAGGGGCTGGCGATCGCGGGCGTCGGCGGCTTCGTGGACGTGCTGCTGGTGGTGATGTTCGCGGTGTGCGGTGTGCTCGCGTTCCGCCAGACGTGGGCGGGCTTCTCCCGCCGCCCGGCCGACCCGGACCGGGACGCGTCCCTGCGCAGTCTCAAGATGATCGGCTTTGTCGGCTCGCTGCTCGCGTACTTCGTGCGCTCGCTCACCGAGGCGCCGGGGGAGGGCCTGCGGCGCCGCGAGTACGAGACGGCGGTCACGGAGTACGAACGCCGGAGGTCGGCCCGTACCGGCAACCCGGCGGCCCGGAGCACCGCGAAGGGGCGCCGGCCCAAACGCCGCTAGGACGCGGCTGGAAGGCTGCTCGGGAACGCGAGCCCGGCGAAGGCTGCTCGGGAAACGCGGCCCGTAAAACGTGGCCCGGGAAACGCGGCTCAAGCCAGGATGTGCCGTATGAACGAGCGCGCTCTTTCCTTCGACGCCGTCGCCGAGCAGTACGACACCGCCCGCCCCGGCTATCCGCCCGCCCTCTTCGACGCCATCGAGGCCGCGACCGGCCGCCCGCTGCGGGGTGCGCGGGTCGTGGACGTCGGCGCGGGCACCGGAATCGCCACCCGGCTGCTGCGGGAGCGCGGCGCGCGCGTCGTGGCCGTCGAACCCGGCCCCGGGATGGCGGCCCGGCTGCGGCTCTCCGTCCCGGACGTCCCGCTCGTACGCGGCTTCGGCGACGCGCTGCCCCTCGCCGACGCCTCCGCCGACCTCATCACGTACGCCCAGGCCTGGCACTGGACCGACCCGGCCCGCTCCCTGCCCGAGGCGATGCGGGTGCTGCGGCCCGGTGGCGCGCTGGCCCTGTGGTGGAACGTCTCGGACCGCGCCGTGCCCTGGATCGCCGAGCAGGACGCCCGGCTGCGGGAGGAGACGGGCGGCCAGGCCCACGGGGCCCACGGCACGGGAGAGCGCGACCGGCACCTGCCGACGGGGCCCGAGACCGTGCGGCGGCGGGTGCCGTGGTCCCGCCGCGTCCCTCTCCGCACCCACCTGGACAACCTGGGCAGCCACTCCGTCTTCCGCGTGCTGGGGGACGAGGCCACGACCGCCTTCCTCGACCGGGAGCGCGACGAACTGCTGAGGCTTTTCCCCGACGGGACGGTGGAGGAGTCGTACGTGGTCGAGTTGACCCTCACGTTCCGGCCTCCCGCGTCGTCTTCCCAGTAGCCGCGAAAACCGGGAAGGAGGACGACGCGGTGCGGGATTCGTCCCGGGCTCTGTCCGGTGGCTGCGCGGGGTCACGGCGCAGCACCGCTCCTCCTCCTAGACCTTGCAGGTGGTGACCGCGGCCAGCGCGGCGGTGACCGCGCCGGCGTTGGCGGCGACCGCCGCCTCGGCGGAGGTGACCGCCGCGGCCGCCGTGGCGGTGGCGGTCGTGGCGGCGGCGGTGACGGCGGCCGCGTCCGGCGGGACGGCGGCCAGGGCCGCGGTGAGGGTCTTGAGCGCTGCTGCGGCGCCGGCCGCGTCCGCCGCCGCCGCGACCGCGGCGGTACGGGCCTTGGTCACGGCGGCCTCCGTGGTGGTCGTGGCGGCGGCGCAGGCGGCGGGGTCGGGGACGGCCACGCGCTGCGCGGCAGCCGGGGCGGCGCCGGCGGGCGCCACGGTGAACGCGGTGCCGCCGACCGCGAGAACGACGGTGGTCAGGGACGCGAGAGCGATGCGGTGGATCGTCATACGGACTCCAAAGGCCCGGCCGGCCCGGGACCGGGCCGGCTCACATGGGGAAGAAGATCACCGAAAGTCCCCTATGTCCTCCTGGAGATCGCGTCCGTGCCGACGAAAAGACCTGGGGCGAAGGCGTTTTGACCAGGCGGGGGAGCCGGTTCGCCCGCCGGCCGGCCCCGCCCGCCCTCTTCGCGGCGACCGCAACTCAGGGCCGTATGGCGGTGCCTGCGCGCCCGTAACGTCCGGCGGGCGTCCGGCGACGGGCCCCCGGACCGGATGTCTCCTCTCCGGGGGCCCGCCCACCGCTACTTCAGGTGCCGGTCCAGGAACCGGCAGCCGTCCTCCAGCTCGAACGCCGGGGTGCCGGTGTGCCCGCCCAGATTGGCGTGCAGCGTCTTCTCCTCGCTGCCGAAGGCGTCGAACAGATCCAGGGCCCGCTGCCGGGGATTCCCCTCGTCGTCCCACTGCACCAGGAACAGCAGCGGAATGGTGATCCGCCGGGCCTCCTCGCGCAGGGCGCGGGGCACGTACCCCCCGGCGAAGAAGCCCGCGGCCGCGATGCGCGGCTCGGTCACCGCCATGCGGATGCCGAGGGCGGTCCATCCCCCGGAGTACCCGACCGGGCCGTCGATCCCCGGCAGCGCGAGGAGCGCGTCCAGGGTGGTCCGCCAGTCCGGGACCGCGCGGTCGACCAGCGGGCCGATGAAGGACTCGAAGATCTCGTCGACCGGTTCGCCGGCCCGCATCGCCCGGCGGAGTTCGGTGCGGGTCTGTTCGTCGGCGGCGGAACGGGGACGGTCCCCGCACCCGGCGGCGTCGATGGTGGCGACCGTGTAGCCGAGGGCCGCGGTGTACCGGGCCCGGGCCACCAGACGGGGTTCCGCCTTGGGCAGGCCGTTGTTGTGGGCCATCAGGACCAGCGGGGCAGGTGCGGCGGACGCGGGCGTCCACAGGGTGCCGGGGATCTCGCCGAGGATGAACTCGCGTTCCAGAACGCCGCTGTCGAGGCGCTGTTCGGAAGTGAATCGCATGGTCGTGCCTTTCGGGAGTGCGCGTGTACGGCGCTCCCGGACGACCTATCGCCCGACCATGACCCCGGAGAGGAGCACCCATGTCGATACAGCGTTCACGGGTACCACCTCCTCGTTCTCTCGCACGGCCACCGGAAACCTAGCAGCGGTCGCCGCGCCCCGCCAACGAATTACCCGGGCTCCCCCACCCGGCCCCGGGAAGGCGGCCACCCGAAGGCCCCGCCGCCGCCAACCCCCTTGACGGCGGCAGCCGGTGCTCGCATTATTCATCACATGATGAATTCTTTGGGAGTCGCCGTCCTGGCCCGCGGCCTCACCGTCCGGCGCGGCGACAGGACCGTCCTGCGCGGTCTCGACTTCGCCGTGCCGCCCGGCCGGATCACCGGCCTCCTCGGCCCCTCCGGCTGCGGCAAGTCCACCCTGATGCGCTCCGTCGTCGGCACCCAGGCCCAGGTCACCGGCACACTCGACGTCCTCGGCCACCCGGCAGGACACGCCACCCTGCGCTCACGCGTCGGCTACGTGACCCAGGCGCCGTCCGTCTACACGGACCTCACGGTCCGCCAGAACCTCGACTACTTCGCCGCCGTCCTCGACCCGGGACGCGCCCGCCGCGACGCCCGCGAGGAATCCGTGGCCCGCGCCCTCGCCGACGTCGACCTCGGCTCCCACGCCGACGCGCTCGCCGGCCGCCTCTCCGGCGGCCAGCTCAACCGCGTCTCCCTCGCCGTCGCCCTGCTCGGCTCACCCGAACTGCTCGTCCTCGACGAACCGACCGTCGGCCTCGACCCCGTCCTGCGCCGCGACCTCTGGGAGCTCTTCCACCGGATCGCCGCCCGTCGCGCCGCCACGATCCTCGTCTCCTCCCACGTCATGGACGAAGCCGAACGCTGCCACCGCCTGCTCCTCATGCGCGACGGCGAGATCCTCGCCGACGACACCCCCGACGCCCTGCGCCGCCGTACGGACTCCGAGAACGTCGAACAAGCCTTCCTCCACCTGGTCGACGAGGCCAACGCACTCCAGGAGAGCGCCCGATGAGCACCACGACCCCCCTCACCGGCGCCACCGGAGACAGCGCGGGCACCCCGAGCGCCCCCGCCCCGGGCTCCCGCCCCGGCGGCCTCCTCTCCACCGCCAGGACCCTCGCCACCGCCGCCCGCGTCCTGCGCCAACTCCGCCACGACCCGCGCTCGATCGCGCTGATGATCCTCGTCCCGTGCGTGATGCTCTTCCTGCTCCGGTACGTCTTCGACGGCAGCCCGCGCACCTTCGACTCCATCGGCGCCTCGCTGCTCGGCATCTTCCCGCTCATCACCATGTTCCTGGTGACCTCGATCGCCACCCTGCGCGAACGCACCTCAGGCACCCTCGAACGCCTCCTCGCCATGCCCCTGGGCAAGGGCGACCTGATCGCGGGGTACGCCCTCGCCTTCGGCCTGCTCGCCCTCATCCAGTCCACCCTCGCCACCGGCCTCGCCGTCTGGGCCCTCGGCCTCGACGTCACCGGCTCCCCCTGGCTCCTGCTGCTGGTCGCGCTCCTCGACGCCCTGCTCGGCACCGCGCTCGGCCTCTTCGTCTCCGCCTTCGCCGCGTCCGAGTTCCAGGCCGTCCAGTTCATGCCGGCGGTGATCTTCCCCCAGCTGCTGCTGTGCGGACTGTTCACCCCGCGCCCCGCCATGCAGCCCGTCCTGGAGGCGATCTCCGACGTCCTGCCCATGTCGTACGCCGTCGACGGCATGAACCAGGTCCTCCGCCACACCGACATGACCGGCGACTTCGTCCGCGACACCCTGGTCGTCGCGGGCTGCGCCGTCCTGGTCCTCGCCCTCGGCGCGGCGACCCTCCGCCGCCGTACGGCCTGACGGCCGCACCCTGACCGCCGTGCGGCCCGACCCTCGTACGTGCCTGGCCCCAGGCCCACCCGCGACCCGGCGCCCGCCCCTCGGACACCGCCCGCTCCCCGCCGCCCCCGGTGCGAGGATGGTCACGTACGACCGCCCCACCCACCCACCGGCGAGGTGACCCCGTAATGAGCAAGACAGTCGCAGTCCTCGGCACCGGAAAAATCGGCGAGGCTCTGCTCAGCGGCATGATCCGGGCCGGCTGGCGCCCCGCGCACCTCCTGGTCACCACCCGCCGCCCCGAACGGGCCACGGAACTCCATGACCGCTACGGCGTCGAACCCGTCACCAACGCCGACGCCGCCAAGCGCGCCGACACCCTCATCCTCGCCGTCAAACCCCAGGACATGGGCAAGCTCCTGGACGAGCTGGGCCCCCACCTCACCCCCGATCGCCTCGTCATCAGCGCGGCCGCGGGCATCACCACCGCGTTCATCGAGGAACGCCTCGCCACCGGCACCCCCGTCGTCCGCGTCATGCCCAACACGCCCGTCCTCGTGGACGAGGGCATGTCCGTCATCTCCGCCGGCGGCCACGCCCTCGCCGAGCACCTCACCCACACCGAGGAGATCTTCGGCGGAGTCGGCAAGACGCTCCGCGTCCCCGAGTCCCAGCAGGACGCGGCCACCGCCCTCTCCGGCTCGGGCCCCGCCTACTTCTACTTCCTCGTCGAGGCGATGACCGACGCCGGGATCCTCCTCGGCCTGCCCCGCGCCCAGGCCCACGACCTCATCGTCCAGGCCGCCATCGGCGCCGCCGTGATGCTCCGCGACAGCGGCGAACACCCGGTGAAGCTCCGCGAAGCCGTGACCTCCCCGGCCGGCACCACCATCAGCGCCATCCGCGAGCTGGAGAACCACGGCGTACGCGCGGCCCTCATCGCTGCCCTCGAAGCGGCCCGCGACCGCAGCCGCGAACTCGCCTCCGGCAACGGCTGACGGCTGACGGCGGGCGGCGGGCGCTGGGCTGCGGGTCCCCCCACCCCACACGGCCAGGCCCGCCCCCTCCCCTCCGTCCGCCCCCTCAACCCGCGGGCAGCAGACCGGCCGCCCGATAGGCCGCGTCGACCACCGGCCGCGCCATCCCTCTCGCCCGCTCCGCCCCCTCCTTCAACACCGCGTCCACCTGACCGGGATCCGCCGCCAGCACCGCGTGCCGCTCGCGCAACGGCCGGAGCACCTCGACCACGGCGTCCGCGGTGTCCTTCTTCAGCGCGCCGTACGACGCGTATCCACCGGCCAGGTCGACCGGGTTCCCGTCCGTGCACGCGGCGAGGATCTCCAGCAGATTCGCCACACCCGGACTTGCCTCCCGGTCGTACCCGACCTCGGAGCCGCTGTCGGTCATGGCCCGCATGACCTTCTTCCGCACCACGTCGGGCTCGTCGAGCAGATAGACGATCCCGGCGCCGGAGTCGTGGGACTTGCCCATCTTCGACGTCGGGTCCTGGAGGTTCATGACCCGCGCGGCCACCGGCGGACGCGTGGCCTTCGGAATCGCGAACGTGTGTCCGTACCGCTGGTTGAACCGCACGGCCAGATCCCGCGTCAGCTCCACATGCTGCGTCTGGTCCTCACCCACCGGCACCTCGTCGGTCCGGTAGGCCAGGATGTCCGCCGCCATCAGCACCGGATACGACAGCAGGGAGAACCGCACGCTCTCCCCGGACGTCCGCGCCTCGGCGCTCTTCTCCTTGTACTGGATCATGCGCCGCAGCTCGCCGTCCGTCGCCGTGCACTCCAGCAGGTACGACAGCCGGGTGTGCTCGTCCACATGGCTCTGTACGAATACGGTGCACAGGGCGGGGTCCAGTCCGGCCGCCAGCAACAGCGTGGCGGCCTGCCGGGTGAGTCTGCGCACGCGAGCCGGATCGTGCTCGACGGTGAGCGCGTGGAGATCCACCACGCTGAACACCGCGTCCGCCCGGTGCTGGTCGACCTCGACCCACCGCCGCACGGCTCCGAGGTAGTTGCCCAGCGTCAGATGTCCCGTGGGCTTGATCCCGCTGAAGATCCGCGTCATCTCGTATCACCCTCCTGATCGGAGCCGCCGCCCGTGCGGCCGCCTCCCGGGGGGAGAAACGCGAACGGCCGCCGAAAGCGGCGGCCGTTGAGCACATGCGTGGGGCGGCCGCCGTCAGGCGGTCCACCACTGAAGGATGCACGCATGCGTTGTCACGGCCCCAAGACTAGCCGCCGGCCCTCGATTTGACACGCGGTACACACCTCCGTAATGTGCTGCGAGCTGTCCGACGTGAGCACCGGCTAGGTCCGGTCCCCGGGCAGTCATTCCGCAGGACAACACGACAAGCAAGCGACAACAGGTCGCCTTGTTTTGCGTGCGCCTTTGCGAAATGAGGAATCCGCGTTCGAAGGGACGCGGCCCCGATTAGCGTCGGGACCAGTGATTCCGCTAAAGTCTCACTCGTCGGAACGGCCGAAGGGCCGGGAAGGCAAGCCCCCTCTGACTGGGAATCAGGCCCGAAAGGTTCTGGTAGAGTCGGAATCGCTGGAAAGGGAAACGCGAAAGCGAAAACCTGGAAGGCGAGCCCCGCCGGCCGGGGAAATCGGATACGAAAGCATCTGATAGAGTCGGGAACACGAAATACCGAAGGGAAGCGCCCGGAG